>CAYMXS010000046.1:0-16388 GCA_964394465.1 uncultured Thermoplasmata archaeon
TATACATAACACAGTTATAAACAGTTGGAGATGCGTGGATTATATAGTTCGATATATATCCTACTCGTTAAAAGGGGTCGATGATATATTGGAAGAAGAGAAAAGACGGTTCGAAGAGATGACCTTGGATAAGAAAGACGCGGCTCTTCTTGAGACGGTGCTCAACAACGGTGAATGTCTCGGAGAAGGAAACGAAGAGGAGAGGATGGAAAGGTCTCTAGAGGCTATCCATGAGCTTGAGGAAAGGGACTGCAAGAGAGCTTTGATCTACATAGTGGAAAAATTTTCTAGCAGAGGTGGGGTGAAGGGAGACAGATACAGGAGAAGATTGGCAGATATAGCAGCGGATAGCCTGTGAACCGGCCTTTTACGGAAGGATAAAGACGATATCTCGGTCCATGGTTTTCAACTTCGCTCCTCGGAGGCAGGCCCATATATTATATTTACCTATAATTTTAAATAATATTAATTTATTAAGGTCTAATAGAGGCAAAATATGTCGGACGAAGATCTCGAAGGCTCGGAAGAGCTGAAGGAGTTGGAGGAGCTCGAAGAAGAGATAGAGAACCTGACCGACACTCAGGAGATGGCTCTATTGGAAGATATATTGAATCCAGAATTCATGAAGGAACACACCTCATATGATGACCTTGAAACCTTCCTGGCTTCCGGAGATTTCGATTCTTTGAGCAGAAAAGGCCCTTTGACCGAAGAGAGGTTGGAGTCGATACCTGACGAGGAACTCGACCAGTACGTTAGAGAGAAGACCGATTTCGAGGACTGGGACGAGATGGTGAAGGAAGCCACAGATGATGCCTTGGAAGAATAAGAACTTGTCTTGAGACCCTTAATAATGCGATAAAAAAGCAAACAGTGATCTTCGAAGATATAACACGTCTATAGGGTGCTGCAACTAGTGATGGAACGAAAAAACTAAAAGATACACCCCCTATGCAATTTTTAGGTGCTGCTAAAGATGAAGTCCAATCTAGATTGTATCCCGTGTTTCCTGAGACAGGCTCTAGAAGCGAGCAGGATGGCGTCTAAAAACGAGGAGATACAGAGAGAGGTCCTGAACAAGGTCATGGATGTACTGAGAAATACTGAACTGGAAGGTAAAAAACCGCCGGAGATCGGAGAGTACGTGCATCAGATAGTGAAGGATGTAACGGACACCTCCGACCCGTACAAGAAGATAAAGGAGGAGCAGAACAGGGACGCTCTCGAGGTATATCCAAAGGTCGAAGAGAGGATAAAAAAAGCCGAAGATAGACTGCTGACCGCTGTTAAAGTGGCGATAGCCGGCAACGTGATAGACCTGGGCCCGGGACACGATATAGATATAGAGGATGAAACGGAGAAGATACTGGCTCAGGATCTAGCCATAGACCACTACGAGGAGTTCAAGAAAGATCTAGAGCAAGCGGAGACCATATTCTACCTGGGAGACAACGCAGGAGAGATCGTCTTCGATAAACTGCTTCTAAGGGAGATGAAGGACAAAGAGATATTTTACTTCGTGAAAGGCGCCCCGAAGATAAACGATGCCATGGCGATAGATGCGAAGAAAGCCGGTATAGACGAGTATGCGAAGGTCGACGTGGTCGGAAACAAGAAAGAGGGAACGGGCCCAGAGAGAGATTCACCGGAGTTCATCCAGAGGATGAGAGATGAAGCGGACATGGTGATAAGCAAGGGACAAGGAAATTATGAAGCGTTGAGCGAAGCCGAAGCTAACATATTCTTTTTACTCAAAGCAAAGTGTCCCGTGATAGCGGACGATCTAGGCGTGGACGTGGGAGATATAATCTTGAAATAGATCTCTAAAACCACTCACGGATAGTGGTTCCCCTCGTCGCAGGCATCGGACACTGAAGTCTCCTCCAGTTTTCCGTCTTTCCAGGCCTGGATGGCTTCTTCGACAGTGCCTCTAGCTCCGCTGTACACGTCTATGCCCATGTCTTCGAAGAGGCTCACCGCTTTCCTACCCAGGTTCGAGCAGACCAAAACGTCGATGTCCTGTTCATCCAAAAGTTCTGGTGGGTTGCCCCTACCGCCTCTGTGCTTGCTGTTGTTCTGTATCGCGTCTATCTCCTCCGTTTCCGTATCGTATATAGTGAACGTCGGCACCCTACCGAAGTGGGCGCCTAAAGTGGCGTCTTTCCCGCCTTCGCCGTCAGTGGGTAATGCTACTCTCATCTTCTCCCTCCCTTACCGAAGTGGCCTCCGACGCTCTTCTCCTCCATCTGGTCGAGTTCTCCTTCTTTCAACTTCTCCACGGCTTCCGATACTTTACCCTTTGCGCTGTAGACCTCGATACCGGCTGAGTTCAGAGTCCGGAAGGCGTTGGGTCCCACGTTTCCCGTGATGACCGCGTCTATCTCCATCTCTGAAAGGGTCTGAACGACCTGAGGACCGACTCCATGGGCCTTATCCGTGTGGGGATTCTCCATGGATTCGTATTCCATCTTTTCCGTGTCCACGATCACAAAATAGGAGCATCTCCCGAACCTGTCGTCGATCTCCGCTTCCTTACCTTCACCGCTTGACGATACAGCAACCTTCATCTATCCTCACCTTTTTGAATTCTTGTTTGACATCTCCACTTCATACAAGGGGTGTAAACACACCGCTTTTTCTACTCACATGTGCATGAATATAAGTAATTTTGCCAGCTTACAACCTGATATAATACTCATATGTGCACAAACTATAAATATTTGTTCTCATAATGGTATAAAGGTGATAAAGATGCCAAGAGGCGACGGAACAGGTCCTGAAGGTAGAGGCCCCATGACGGGAAGAGGTCTAGGTTATTGTGCAGGTTACTCTACACCTGGATTTACAAAGGGAGTGGGCCGTGGACTGGCTAGAGGCAGAGGACGCGGTCTGGGTAGAGGTCTAGGCCGGGGTTTCAGGGGTGGAAGAGGTAGAGCAGCTAATCCCCCGAGAAGATTTGCCCCTCCGGTCGAGAGAGTCCCGGTTGATTATCCACGAAGAGTTCCGGTGTATCAGGAACCATCTAGGGCACCGCGCACCCAGAGTAGAAGCTACAGCGGAGACTATAGTAGAGAAAACGAGATAGAAGACCTCAAGGCCTATGCCGAGGACCTGAAAAGAGAACTCGACGAAGTCGAGAGAAGGATAGACGAGTTATCCGATTAAAAACCCTTATCTTTTTTTCGTTTTTTTGAGACCTTACAAGATGAAGAAATTAATTACAAGATAAAGAAATTAAAAGAGTGAAGGATTTTTACTTTCTGGTCATCTTCGCGCCACATTCCGGGCACTTCATCTCGTAGCACGGCTGGCCTCTCTGATGTTCTTCTTCATGACCGCAGCTTGGACAGACACATTTCCCGCCGGGGCCTAAACCCTGGCCGCCAGGTTGTCTGCCGCGGCCGCCGCCTTGGCCACCTTGGCCTTTTTGACCTCTTCCTGCCATATATTTCTCACCTATTACTACACAAAAGTTTACAATTATAAATAAGTTGTCCTTTTCGTCCGATCGAGTTCCCAGGCAGGTTCAGGAGTTTAAAATACGACCTATCTATTGGACAATCAAGTCATGCCCCTGCTGAACTCATTCCAGGCCGCCCTTGGCGGCGTTCTTGTCATCCTCATCTACGGGATAGTGGTGGAGAAGCATTATGTCAGTAGAGCGACGGTGTTCTACAACATCCTCTCTTTCCTTTTACTTTTGGCTTCCATAGATATCCCTTGGCTGTTGTTCATCCTCCTCCTCGTTTACCTTCTTCTGGGCATGATAGTGATGAGACTCCACGTTAAACAGCTATTTCCTCTCTTCGGTGCCAGGACCTACGGGGCTTTAGCCTTGGTACTGATACTCGAGGGCAACAAGTTCATCCCTGGTCTAGGAGGCAGAGATTTCTGGGAGATGATACTGATCTTGATCCTTTACTGGGCGGTGACCGCTCTGCTAGTGCACCTTTTAGGGTATCTCTACAAAAAACATTCTTGATATATTATATACAATCTAGGAATGAATGGTTAAGTTTATGTAATTCTTTGCAAATCCTGCTTTAGATGATCAGCCGAGAGTCTCTCCCTGGTATATTCATTGTACTTCTCTTGTCCTTTACAGTTTTAGCCCCATTGCTGAGTACCCCCACAGCGGCTCAACAGCCCATGTTGGGAGAAGATGATGATTATACTAGGATGGTAAAAAGAGATTCCACAGGTATGATGAACTGGACGCTCTCTCGGAACTCTTCTAAGGACTATGTGGTCAAGGTCGACGTCACCGGCTTGAACGGTTGGAAGACCAATATTCAGCCTTCATACTTCGTCCTAGACGATGAGAACCCTTATAGGATAATCTCTCTGAGATATCACGTACCTATTTACCCAGAGAAAGAGGTCAGAGAGGCAACGGTACACTTTCAAATCAGAGAGTTGAACGGGACCGAGACCACTGAGATAGAGAAGGATATAACCTTTACTCTCAAGTCTATCAAGCAGAAGCATAATACGATCATAGGAGATATGGAAAATCCTCTACCGAAACCTCTCGATAACCGTTATGGAGCATTTATTTTGAACCTGGCTATCTGGTTCGGCATCGGTTTTGTCTTCTTCTTGATGATCACCCCGGTAGTTGAAAGGCTAACCCGGAAGACCGAGACGGAACTGGACGATGTTCTCCTCAAGTTCACCCGGAGACCTGTGTTGATACTCATATTCATCTATGGCTTTATCAACTCTATATTCAAACTGGGTCTGAGTATCAAAATACAGGCAACGATATACCAGGTCTATCTAGTGGCTACCATAGCCATCGGTATGCTCGTGACCTACAGGATATTCGATGGTATCGTGATGGAGTACGGTGCCGAAAAGGCCGCTGGGTTGGAGACCTATGAGAACGTACTTCAGCCCGTTCTAGATAAGATAGGCGCCATAATAATAGTGATAGGAGGCTCCCTCTTGATCCTCAAAGTCCTGGGTATACAGATAACCGGTCTTCTCGCAGGAGCCGGTGTCGCTGGTCTGGTTATAGCATTCGCGGCGCAGGACACCCTTTCCAATTTCTTCAGTGGAATGCACCTTCTACTGGACAGGCCGTTCAAGATAGGTGACGTGATCCTATTGGAGAGCGGAGAGTACTGCAGGATCAGAGACGTGGGGATGAGGAGCACCAAGATGTACGATATATTTGAACACGAATCCATAGTACTTCCGAACAACTCCGTCGCGAACCAGAAGATAATAAACTTGAGCGAGCCGGATACGAAGATGAAGGTGAAGGTGGAAGTGGGAGTCGCCTACGGCTCTGACGTGGATCAGGTGAAGAAGATACTCAGAGACGTGATCGACGACCATCCCGATATAATGACAAAGGGTAATCATGCACCTACGGTCAGGTTCAAGGAATTCGCTGATTCGAGCTTGAACTTTTCCGTTAGATTCTGGATAGACCACTATATGAAACAGTGGGAGGTAGCCAGCGACATCAGGAAGAGGATCGACGACCGGTTCAAAGACGCGGAGATAACCATACCTTTCCCACAGAGAACGGTCTGGCTGGAGGAAGAGAACTAGTATCTTAACCTGCTTTTTCAAAATGACACGAAAACTTTAATTACTCGTACATACAACAGTAAGATGTCTTGTATGAGTTCAGATATCCAAGTCCTTTTTATCGATGATGATAGATCACGGCTGAATCGTGTTAGCGCGTCCATAGAAGATAGTGAGGGATCATTCGAGGTCGTTCCCGTTTCCTCGGGAGAAGAGGCCATAGATATTTTGAGGCAAAGGAAGATCGATGCAGTGATCTCACAGGGCCAGATCCCTGACATGGACAGTTTTGAATTCCTGAGAGAGATACCGGAGGAGAAAGATATCCCCTTCATGATCTTCTCCGCTGGACCGGAGCAGGATGGTTCTCTGGAGCTTTACCGAATAAAGCCGAGTTTGTTCCGGAGCGATGAGGATCATAAGAGGGCATACGACCAACTCTCAAAGATAATCTCGGAAGCTCTGGCCGATGACCCGCTTACTTCGGAGGTCCAGGACTGTAGACAGTTCTTCGAATCCATCCCAGATTGGGTCTGGGAGATGGATATGAAGGGAGTACACACCTATTCTAATTCAGCGGTTAAGGATCTCCTTGGTTACGATGTTGAAGAGATAGTCGGGTCCTCCGCCTGGGAGTTCTGGCCCCAGGAAGATAGAGAGAAGACCGATAAGGAAAAGTTCGTAGAGACTCTGGAAAAAGGGGAGGGATGGGAGAACTTCACTGGCAGATTCAGCCACAAGGACGGTTCTTTAAGATATCTACAATCTACGGCCGTCCCCATATACGATGAAAACGACGAACTCGTCGGTTACCGCGGAGTGGACAGAGATATAACTGAACGAGTAGAGATGAAGGAGCGCAAGGAGTTCCTTCACTCGTTGCTCAGACATGATGTTGGAAATAAAGCTCAACTTATAGATGGATATCTGCAGCTGGTCGAAGAGAGGGACCTACCGGATAAAGTTGAGGGCCTGGTTTCAAAAGCTAGAGAAGAGACCATAAAGGCGGAGGGGATCATAGAGAAGGTGAGGACTCTCAAGGAACTGACCGATGAGGAAAATATCCAAGAGATAGAGTTATGTCCCGTTTTGAGGGATATAGTCGATCGATACAATGACGATTTTGAAGGATCGGAAATGGAACTGGACATACAGAACGAAGATGTATTGGTGTATGGAGGCCCCCTCATGGATGAGCTCTTTTCAAATCTGCTGGAGAACACCCTAAACCATGCCGATAGTGACCGCATAAGGATAACCTGTGAAGAGCTAGAAGACGAGATCAGGGTGAAGGTGGAGGACGACGGAAGGGGCATCTCCGAGGACATGATTGACGAACTTTTCGACAAGGGCTTCAAAGGTGGACGATCCACGGGCTCAGGACTGGGGCTGTATCTAGTAAAAGAGATCGCCGAGAGCTACGGAGGAGAAGTGAAGTTCAAGGATTCGGAACTCGGCGGAGCCAGATTCGATATAATTCTGAATAAAGTGTAGGCTCGGTTTCTTTGCAGTGATCATCCTCTCTCGCAGCACGATGCCGTTGAAGATGAGAGAGGAGAACTATTCTAGACCCAGAAGCTCGCCGACTCGTTCTAGGTCTTCCCTTTTAACTTCGAAATCCCATTCATCCTCCAGTATGTTTTCCAGAAGATCGAGGCCATCACCACCGTCGTAGAACTCCCCTATCATCTTTTGGTATATGCTGGGCGTGACTTCGTAAACGTGGATCAGGTCCTCCAACCTGTAATTCATCTTCTCTATGTTGGTAGGAGTGGCCATGCACTTCTGTGCCATGAGTGGACACGTGATGGTATCCCTCTGGATGGAGAACTCGAAGAACTTATGACACATAGGACAATAGTACTTGCCCATGTCCATACCTCCAAGTATGCTCGTGTCATCCAGCTCTATCTCCTTCTCGAATCCGAGCCGGTCCTTCATCACTTTCAATGTTTTTCTAAGTACTACGAACAGTCTCTTTTTCTCCCAGACCTTGTCTATGTCCGTCACTACGAAGGTAATTTTATCTTCCTCTACCCTTTGAGCTGTCTCGCAGCCGCTGACGGTTATGACGAAGCTCTTGATGGTCTGGAGTGGCTGTTCTTCGTACTGTATATTCCAGTCTTGGATGAAATCGAAGTAGATATCCACCAGCTTCTCAGCATCGTCTTCATCCACGTATTCAGCCAAGAGTTTCTGCGGGATCTTCGGATAGAACAGGCCGAACTTTTCAAGTCCAACGGTTGATTCAGGTGGAACCTCCTCCACCGCTATCGGGGAATTTAGACATACTTTTGGCATGTAGGGACACACCGGTTCATCCAGTTCGAAGAGCTTCTTGCACGTCACACACCAGTAGCGGCCGGATTCCGATATTTCACCCTTTGGAAGACCCTCGACTTTCTCTATTATCTTATCTTTGTTCTTGAACATATATTATCGATAGAGAAAAAGTAGATATTAAAGTTGATGCAGGAAATTATATAATGATCTGTCACTCACCGACTTCTAGTTCCTCTATTCGATCTTTCACCCTTTCCTCCCATATATCCATGCCCATATCATGGAATGATTGGTGAGCCTCTCGGAGATATTCTAGAGCTTTGGACCTGGAGCCTTTCTCTTTCATGAGGAGTCCATGCTCGTACAGTGATTTAGAGTAACTGATCTTGTCGATATCCGCGAGTATATCCCTGGATCTTTGTAATTCTTTTTCCGCTTCATCAAGTTCTTCTCCTTTTCTATGAACAGTACCCATTATCTTTTTACACTCACCGATCAAGGCCTTCGCTTCGATATCTTTGGATATCTTTAATGCTTCCTCTACGGTCTCTTCAGCTTTATCTACGTTATCCTTTTTCAGATAGGTCTCCGCCAGGTCGATCAAAAGTGTCGCGATGCCTTTTCTATTCTGGGTCTCTCTAACCTTTTCCAGCCCGTTCAGATGATGGTCTACGGCTTTTTCTAACTCTCTTTTTGCCCTGTATATCACTCCGATCTGGTTCACTGCCCGGCCTATGCCGTACCCATTGCCTATCTCCTGCCTGATCTTCAGGCTCTTTCGAAGATACTCAAGTGCCTCGTCCAGTTCCCCCCACATCCTGTATATCTCCCCTATATTTTCTAGCTTGATCGCCAGCTCGTTCCTATCCCCGATCTCTCTGCAGACCTCCAACGCTTCTTCAAAATTTTCGAAAGCCTCCTCTAATTCACCCTTACTGGAGTGCAGTGAACCTATACCACCTAGGACTCTAGCTAGGCCGTCTTTATCGCCGACCCTTCTGAATATATCTAGGCTCTCCTTGTTGTATCTCAGAGCCTCGTCGTACTCTCCCCGGTCCTCATAGATCATGGCCATGTTCTGGTATCCTATCGCTATACCGCGCTTCTTGCCCATCTTCCTGTCTATCTTCATGCTTTCCTTGTAGTTCTCTAGAGCTTTATCCAGGTCCCCCATGTAGTAATGAACCACGGCCACATTATGCAGTGACGCCCCGTAGCCCGTTTCATCATCTATCTTGTCCCATAGGTCCAAGGCCTCCTTCAGATGGTCTAAAGCTGATTCATAATCGCTCTTCCGGATGAAAACAGAGCCCATATCATGGTGTGCCTGGGCGATCTCTTCTTTCCCATCTAGTTCCTCTGAGACGCTCATCCTTTTCTCCAATATATCCATCGCCTCTTCATAGTTCCCCAGGGCTGTATGGAGGGTGCCCTTCGCCCCCAAAAGGTGTGCCTTCTCTTCGGTATTCTGATCCCTTACCTTTTTCAGACCGATTTCACACTCCTCCAGAGCCTTCTCAAATTCTCCCTCTTTTTTATACACCTCCGCTATCTTCCTGTGGATGTCGGCCTTTTTGCTCGGCTCTCCCTCGTTATCTACAGCTTTCCTGTAGTGGCTCAGGGCTTCCCCGTATTCTCCTATTATCTTGGACGCGTCCGCTCTTTTTTCGAGGAGTTCGACCGTATCAGTCTCTATATCCTCCATAGAAGCTTTATCCGCTATCTCCACTGCCTTTCCATACATCTCTATAGCGTCTTCCTGGGCGAACATGTTCTCCGCTTTCTCTCCGGCTTTACTGTAGTATCTTATCGCCTTCGTATGCTCTTGGGCTCTGTGGAAATGGTGTGCTAGTTCCGTGTACCTCTGCTCTGGTTCATCAGAGTAGACATCCTCGATGGTCTCGCCCACTTTACTGTGCATCAGTCTTTTCTTCACATCCTTCAAACCCTCGTAGACAGTATCACGTATTATCTGGTGATGGAACTTGAAGGAGTCTCCGCTCGGCGTCTCCTTCCAGAGATCGTTCTCTATCAGGGTATCTACTTGGTCCAGAAGGGATATCTCGTCCGCTTCAGTCAATTCGTTCAAGAGAACGAAGGGGACCTTTTCCCCTATTATGCTGCCCATCTCCAGCACCTTTTTTGACGCTTTTTCGAGATTGTTTGTCCTTCTTTCGATCACCTCTTGGACCACCTTCGGTACGGACACGTCTTTTGGATCGGTAGGATATTCCTTCCTTTCAGGCTTGATTTTCCCGTCTTCCAACATCTGCCGAACGGACTCCTTAACGAAGAAGGGATTACCGTCGGTCTTTTCATGCACGAGCTGGATGTAATCCTGTGGCACGACTCTATCGCCCAGAACGGACCCCACGAGCTCAGCGGTGTCATCCGTATCTAGAGGGTCTAACTCTATGCTCTCCTCGTTCTTCTTCCTGACCATCCTGTGTATCATCTCGCTGAGTGGACTGTTTTTCTTCACTTCTTCGGGTCGATAGGAAGCTATGAAGAGAACGGGCTCTTCCTCTATGCTCTCTGCCATGTAACCCAGGATATCTAAACTGGCCTGATCCGCCCACTGTATATCGTCGATGAAGACCGCGAGAGGAGTCTCCCGGGCTATATCCTTCACGTTCTCGGTCGTCTCGTAGAACGTGGCTTCCCTCTCGGCGTCGAACATCTTCTTGTCCTCTATATCCATCGAGCGTTCCACGGGCATCATGGCGAAGGAACCATCCGAGTAGTCCTCCTCCTCTAGGTACCTGTTGAACGCCTCCTTGAATGGTAGATAAGGATCGGCGGTCTCTCCATGACATGTGCCGACCAAGAAAGAGAAACCGTTGTTCACGGCGAAGTGCTTGAACTCGTTCACGAGGGTCGTTTTGCCTATCCCGGCCTCCCCGGCTATGAAGACCGTGCGGCAGTTGCCCTTTTTGACCTCTTCTGCCAAACTTTTCAGTTTTTTCAGCTCTTCACTCCTCCCGACGAATATATCGTTTTGTTCAACATCGATCGTGTTGGTTTTATGAGATCCTTCTATATCGTCCACGCTTAGACCTCCTTGACTCTGGTGATGTATGAGTTGTATCTGACCGATCTTGACTTTACTATTTCCTCCTATAGATATAGGCTAGGCAGACCACGGTCGTGATAACCGGAACGATGGATATCATGGGAACACCGCTGCTCCCCTCCTTTAGCGAACCCTTTACTTCTTCTGATCTGTCCCCTTCCCCCAGCTTGTTCACTGTGCTGACCTCGTAGTAATAGGTCTCGTCCTTATCTATCGAGGGATCCGTATAGTTGGTGGATTCGACTGTGTCTAGAAGGGTTTTTCCTTCGGATGATGTTCCCCTGTAGATCTTGTACTCCGTCACATACGACCCTCCGGTGTCCGAGGGGGACGACCATGACAGGACCAGTTCACCGTCTTCTTTGGCCACATTTACATCTTCAGGAGGCTTGGGAAGATCGACTGTAGTGAAAGACCAGCCGTAGGAGTCGCCTGTATTTTCCGCCTTATCCTGATATTCAGATACAACGAGGTTCACTTTTTCACCTCTATCCCATCTGTTATGGCTCCACGAGGCCGTATCGGACCCGACCCTCGTGTCCGACCATCCCTCGAAGGTCCATCCTCCGGGGTCCGAACTGTCTATCTGTTCCAGTTTTGGCTCCTCACGTTCGTTCATGCTCTCGTTGAAGACCACGATCACTTCCTGAGTCAGGTTGCAGCCTACAGAATCTTTGGACGGTTTCACCGATAGAACGCTGGGGGCTGTGCTGTCCTCGCCGGTCGATGTCGTCGTGAACGACCAGGTGTCCGAATCGGTGGTCGCTTCTCCGTCGTCGGCCACTGCATACCACTCGTAGGTAGTACTCTCGGATAGTCCGGACCAGGTAGTCGAGGCCGTGCTACCGCTGGCTACGCCACTGCTCTTTCCTATCTGTTCATCGTTCGAGGCATCGTAGAAAGTCACGTCCATACTGTCCCCGTTGTGGTCGGAGACCTTGACGGACAGGGTCGGATCGGTACTTACACCCGTGGCTCTGTCTGTGGGGGTGGGATGGGTTGGCTCGTCTGGTGGTGAATTCTCAGCTGCGCTCACATTGAAAGCGGTCAATATACCCAGTATCAACATAAAAGCAAAACATACCGTCAGAATCTTCTTCATGGTTGGATGTTTATTGTGTTGCTTTACTAAAAGTTTACTGAATCCAGGTGTACACTCCCCTTTCTCGATCAAATCACGATCTCTGCAGCCACCCCATAATGATCACTGGCACAGGATCCAGACTGCCCGTCTATATCCTTCCCGAAAAGTGAGAAGCTTTGGAGACCTTGGGTAAGTATCTCTTATGTAGATACGGTCAACTCTCGAGCTTGTGTATGCAACATCTTCACCCTCCCATCTAGGATTATTTCTCAGGTCCAAAGTGTCCTTTAGTCTCGAATCGGTTATATCCGCATGGACTTCCGCTAAGTCGTACCAACGAGGGTCCGCTTCTGAATCCAATGGCGTTCTTTGGCCGGTCAAGTGGGGATGGACACTCGAGCTGTCCGAGCAGTTGAAGTCACCCGTTAGGATGGAATAGTCAGACTCTGTATCATCGATCTCTTCCATCATATTGACGATATCTAACTCCTCCCGGGTGATGTTATCCGATGGTAGATGTACGTTGACCACGAGGTATGTTTCATATTCACAGGTGGTCAGAACTGCACTTCTCGTATGGCTCTTCTTCGATGATGGAGACCTGCTTAATACCGCTAGGCCTTGATATCCGTTATCGAAGGTGTGGTGATGGCCGTACCTGTACTCGCTGATTTCACCTTTTATCTTTTCAAAGACCTCTTTTCTTCCCTCCCGTAAACAAAATATATCAGCGTCCACCGCCTTGATCTCGTCGATTATCTGCTGTAATCTTCGTGGCATGCCCCCGGTTGGAATTACAGATGTTGAAAGTCCCGATCTTCGTTGTACCGTCCCTTCTATTTACTGATCCTACGGCCTTCTCATGACCTGTTAGATGATCAAACTTGTACATGATACTCATGACCGAGTGAGATGGGGGTTAAACTTGAACGATGGTTAGAGATCAATGTCATGTGGTTTTCATCTCATGGAACATAGAAGGAAAGTCTCTGCTGCGTTATCATCCTGTTTTCAGGTGTGTGTGGTTCATCGCCTATTCATCCAGTTCGTTCTTTATGCGTTTCTAAGTCCAGTATCTCTATGAGTTTGAGGAGCCTGGCTCTTATGGTCCTGAAAACTAGGTTCGATATGAGGAGTACGCCGGCCAGCCCGATGAGATAGTAAAGGCCGGACTGCACCTCCAGGTATATGGTGACGATGTTGAGAAGGTTGAACAGTAGGTGGATGGACACACCGGCTAAGAAGTACAGAACAAGATGTCCGTGATCGTATTCGACCAGAGCACTTGATATACCGTAGCCCGTGGCCGCCGTGGAACTGCCGTGAAGCAGGATGGTTGACACGCTGGCCATGATCAGGAACAGCAGTGTCGGTACCTCATACCCTCCGATCATCTCCGTCTGCCACGTGAAGGCCGTATAAAGATATGCTATATTGGCGAATCCACCGAATCCCAGGCCCAGGATCGCACCGTGGATCAGGCCGTCCTCCACCTCGTCCAGTTCCTTTTTCACAAAGAGCAGACCGACGGCCTTGATACCTTCACCGACCAGGGGGAACAGTATGACGATGATGAAAACATTGGATATCGAACGGAAGAACTGGAAGTACTCGTGCTCCCTTTCTATCTGACCGTACATGAGAGAGGAGATCAGTACAAATATACCCGCTGCGACGCCACCCCAGAGATAGGCCAGAGCCACGTACCTCCATGGTTCTCTTTTATACTCCTCTATATTTCTTATGTATATGGAGTATGCTATCGGAGGTACGAGGGATACGGTCAAAATGATCATCCATCTAAGCGGAAGGTCCATGATATAAAATATGAGAACGTCTATTTAACTCTCATTGATTTTTCTGTATGGATCCGAATTTATCTTGGGGGGTCTATTTTGGATGCTTGACTTTTTTAGCCGGGTGATAAAGTCGCTTTTGGGCTGCCGACACGGGGAACGGAAGGATGTAAATCCTGTAATGTCCTCAAAAGCTGCGCTTTACATGGAATCAGATTCCATGAAGCGTGGGAATGAAAATTCTCACTATTTAGAATTTCTTCGAAATCTACTGGAATTACCGTATAATTCCATCGATTTACAGAATGTAATTCTGAAACATATCTAGGATAGTTGACAGATTTGCTGAAATGGATCTCTAGATGGAGGAGGAACTGCTGTAGTTGATAATTATGAACTATGGGGGTAGGAGTTTAAGTGGGACTGGATGAATTCATCCGTGTCGGTAATATCTAGTTCATCAGATCTTCTCTTGACTTCAGCTACAGTCAATCCGCTTCCTCCTGCTTTCCAAGGATAATAGACTAAAGAAGATAAAATCTTTTTGGAATAAAAAAGAAAAGAGTTTTAGGACTCACTCCACACCAGTGGTCCCGATCTTCCCCAGCACCGGCTCGTACACACGCCTCTGCTCACGCAGCTCCCTGAATATGTCCTCGAACTCGTTCTCCGAGATATCGAGGGCTTCCTGCGCTCTCCTCTTGACCTTCTCGGCGCCCCCTCCACAGCCGTCTTCAAGCTCATCGATCAGTTCCAACAGTTCATAAAGATCCAAAAATAAGATAAGTCTAAGGTTCTATTTTGACTTCATTCTTTTATCTGTTCCGATAGAAAATCCTTAAGTTTTTGGATAGACTCCTCAGGCACCGATGATTCACCGAAATCGCTTTTGTAACCATGTTTTAGATCCTCTCTAGCCAGTATTTCTAGTCCTTTCTCAAGTTGCCTTTGAAGTGCATCTTCGTTTCCTCGATGAAGATGCTCCTTCACATCTTCAAGATCGACATATCTGACGAGGGCTGTGACGTCCCTCAGATCAGTTTCTCTTCCACTGTGTAGTTTTGTAGCCATCAAGACCTCCGGGTCGGCTACCCTAGCTAGGGTTTTTCTAGTACCGGCCTTGACTTCCCTCTTCGAACTGTGCTCGTAAAGGTGCTGAAAAGACCACTCTGCATCGGTCTGTCTACAACCCAAGCCGTTAACCAAAAGATCGAATCCAATCGGAAGGTCTGTCCGGATAGATTTTTTGTATTCTTCCACCTCACGATCGTAGAACCAATCTTTTTGGTGACGTTCGGTAAGTTCAAAACCTGCTCGTTTCAGGAACCTACTGATCCTCTCAATTTCGTCTGAGCTAATAACTATATCCAGATCGGTTGAAAAACGGGGATTGAATGCGGACGTTGCGTATCCACCGATAAGCACGTACGGTATATCGCTTTCCTCCAACTTCTCTAGAAGCTCGATAAGCGCATCACCCCTTTCGGTAAAAGCCATGCTCAAGTACCCCCAGAGATATGACTCATTTTCTCTCCCCCTCCATACATCTCCTCGATCATGTCTAGAGCCGGTCGAAAATGCACGTGGTTTTCCTCCATATATTCTACCGTTTCCTCCAGTGGTATGACAGGTTTTCCTTCGATCCATTCTAAATCTGAGAAATCTCCCTTCTCTACCACTATCTGGATATCTCCCTCGATATCATCTACGGGACGGCGCTTTTCAAACGCTGGAATACCGAAATCCGCAAAGAAGTTTATCCAGTATTCGATACAGCTATCCACGCGTATGAAGATGGCATAATCATCGGGTGAACGTGCGACCTGATAGCCACCACGGGTCCAGATATAGGCGGCATCTATACGGGTGAAGGCAAAGGGATGGTCAGCGAAGTGTGGGAGTACGTAAGCATCTTCGATAGAGATTGAAAAATATTTTGATCCGGCAGTGACCATCTGATAGATGGATTTAACTATCTTTGGAGCTATAACATGGACCCCGTTTTCTATCTTGAGTATATCCTTCTCTTCAAGATCCTTGACCTTCTGCCGTACCGTCTCGTAGGGCTCGTCTGTCTTCTGGGCTATCCGCCGGATAGAATCACCGGATTCAGCTCCCAGAACGAGTTTAACCATAACCTCATCGAAGTGAGCGTACATATTGTATTACCAATAACTTGGTAATTAAATATAGTTTTTTCGGCTTATTTATTAGTTATAATTACCCATAATCCGGTAATCTAGTTTGGAAAGATAGATCGTTTAGCTCTTCGTTGTCCCTCTCTAAGACGTTTTGAGATAAATCCTGCAATTAACATAGTTACCGATCGCACTCAAAATTGTATGGAACAAATGCATTATCCTGTCCTCGATCAGCATCTCGACCCGATCAACAAAAGCACTCACAGTCTCGGCTACAGCTTCCGCTACACCGCTCAGTACTCCCGCTATAGCGCTCCAGATCTCGCCTAACGCTTCCAACGCTTTACCGATAGCTCCCTTGACCTCTTCCTCCGCATAGATCACGTTGCCTACGGTATCGGTAGCGCTCAGGTTAAGCTCGACGCTTCCCTTTCCGGCGGTCCAGAGAGTCGTGTCGAACTCGTGGGTGA
>CAYMXS010000047.1:0-3124 GCA_964394465.1 uncultured Thermoplasmata archaeon
AGATGACCGAAAAAGGTGATAAAATATGAAACGAAATAATTCGCAGATAACACAAACGGTTTATCATCACACCACTCATGATTTTTATATGTCCTGTTTTTCATCCTTAATTTCTATATCATCAGAATCGAGCTCTTTCGTCTCATCTGCACCACACATGGGACAATCACCCCACCATTACGGCATAGTATATAATAATTTCTAAGCATAGATTTTTATGTTAAAGGGCTTAGCTAAAAACACTTCGTTTGCATCGTTTCTATCCATCTATCACATATACCATCACCTTCGAGATCACCAAAAAAGATGATAGAAGTTCGAAAGGTATTTAATGGTAAGATGAAAACATATATATTGAATCTAAAGTTTAAGGAATGCAGACCACGAGGTGCTCTCCCTGTCAGAAAAGGTATCTTGTCCAGTTTGTGGAACTGATATACCAAAAGATGCAGATAAATGTCCAGAATGTGGTCTCGACAGAAGCATCATAGATATAGCGGATACAGAGCCAGATGTAGAGATACAGGAGGACGACTTAGACGCTCTTCTGACCGAATTGGATGAAGAGATCGGTGAGAGACTGGAAGAGGAGGAAAAAGAGGAACTCGAAGAAGATATCTATGACAACGTGTTCGACACCAAGGATAGACTGGAGATCGAAGAGCCCGAGGTGGAGGAAGAGACAAAAGCAGGGGAAGAGCAAGTGGTCTTCGAGTGTGGGAACTGTGGAGAAGATGTCCCAGAGAGTGCATCGAAGTGTCCATACTGTGGAGCAGTTTTCGAAGAAGAGGAGATCGAAGGTAAGGAGGAGAAGAAACAGGAGTTCGACGAGACCTTTGAAAAGGCACAGATAGAGGTGAAAGCATTCAATTCTGGGCCTGTCACCAAGGAGGGTCTAGAAAAATATTTGGAGGATGCTGAAAAGGCCGCAGAGATGGGGGACTTCGAGAGCGGTATAGAATTAGCCACAAAGGCCATAAGCGCGACTGATCAGTTGAAAATATTTGTCGATAAATATAAAGAAGCCGAGTCAACGATCAGGGATCTGAAGCGAGAAGGTGGAGATGTTAATAAATTCAATCGAAAACTGGACGAGGCCGAGGGCTATGTCCAAGAGGGCAAAGTCCTGGAAGGTATATCGAGGATAGAGGATCTAAATCAGGAACTCGAAAAGAGATTTGAAAGCCAAAAAAGAAAGAAGGAGATAACCAGGAAAATCAACCAGCTAAAGGAGAAACTCAACCAACTTCTGAGCGCATCCAGCGAATTGGAGATACCGTTGGATGAAACGAGAGATATGATCTCAGAGGCGCTTTGGAAGTCTAAACAGGGCAATGTTGAAGAGGCCTTACAGAACTTGGAAAAAGCTCAAAAAGAGGCCTCCGAAGTGCTCACCCAGAGGATATCAAGGGTGCTGGTACAGTTGGAGGAGCAGCAGAGCAGCGTCCAGGACGAGGAAAGACGGGAGAATTTGGGCAAGTATATCCAGAAGAGTCGTGAGGCCATGGAGAACGACCAATATGTAGAAGCCACACAGATGCTCAAGAAGGCGGAAGACATCTCAGAGAAGCTAAAGCGTTCGGTAGAGGGCATGGACTTCAACCGCCTGAAGCGGATGGTCGATCTCTCCGAGTCGATAGGGATAGACTGCAGTAAAGAGGTCGACTATATCATCAAGGCGGACGATGCCTACAACAGAGGCTATGTAAGAAACGGCAAGAGATATCTCAAGCGTGCGAAGGACAACCTTTTCTCCAAAGTCCCTTCAAAGATGGACACCATAATGAACGAGGACATGGATACTTTGAAGGAAGCAAAGAAAAAAGGTGTCGATGTCTCTCGGCCGCTCACTCATCTCAAAAGAGCAAGTTTTCTCAGTAAGAACAATAAGTATTTACTGGCTTTAGAGCATCTTAAGAAGTTACGTGATTTTATAGAGGAAGAGATCGAGGAAGAAGAGGAGGAAGTCGAACCGGAGATACCACCGCCCCCACCAGAGGAAGTGGAGAAAGAGACGGAGTCGATAGAAGGCGGAGAAGAACCGGAAATTCCGCCTCCTCCACCGGATCTCGAAGAGGAGATGGAGGAAAAAGAAAGCACCGTGGAAGCGGTAGAAAAGGAAATACCCCCTCCTCCACCCAGCGAAGAGAAGGAAAAAGAGCCCTCTAAAGCAGTGGAAGAGCCTCCTCCACCCGGCGAAGAAGAAAAAAAACCGATGGAGGAACCACCGCCACCGCCTCCTGAATTCGAGGAAAGACCAGAACAGGAAGAGCCCGCCGAGGCAAAGGAGATCGGAGAAGAGGTGATGGAGGAGACCACGGCCGAACAACCTCCTCCACCACCAGGAAGGGAAGAACCGTCACCAGGACCGAAAGGCGAACCCATAGAGACCGAAAAAACGGAAAAGGAGGAACTAGAGACCGATATCCCTCCACCCCCGCCCAGCGAAGAAGAGGAAAGGGAGCCCTCTACAGTGGTGGAAGAACCTCCTACACCCAGCGAAGAGAAACCTCAAGAAGAAACACCCCCGCCGCCTCCTGAAGAAGAAGAGATACCGCCCCCAGGAGCCACTGAAGAGGGACTAGAAACTCCACAGGAAGTAGAAGAGGCGCCTTCCCCAGAAGAGGAAGTAGAAGAGGTACCGTATCCCCCTGGCCGTGTTTATCTGATCAAGGAGGATTCTCCTGATAAAGGGTATGAGATCTTCAAGAACTCCACGGAGGGAGAGGAAAAAAAGGGTCTGACAGTGACACGGCAGTATCCGATTAAGATACAGAAGAAATACGATATCGAAGAGAGTTCGATAATATGGTTATCTGGTGTTAACAGCAAGGATAGTTATAATCCGCGTGAATTAGACAAGATTACGGAGGAGATAGAGGATTTCATGGAGGAAGAAGAAGGCACTGTTCTATTCCATGGATTCGAGTACCTGGTGGAGAACAACGATTTCGACTCCATCTTAGAGGTCATCCAGAACTTGAAAGAGGCCCTAGAAGACAGTTCGTGTATAATGCTTGTTACAGTAAATCCTGCGGAGTTCGACGACGAAGAGATGGAAAGATTGGAGGACGAGATAGACGAGATCATAGAGGAATATGAGTAAGAAAGATGCGGATAAGTT
>CAYMXS010000047.1:3224-15754 GCA_964394465.1 uncultured Thermoplasmata archaeon
GGACGAGATAGACGAGATCATAGAGGAATATGAGTAAGAAAGATGCGGATAAGTTTATGGCTCCAATATGAACGAGGAACGATTCCTACACTATCTTGACGGCGGAAGACCGAGAGGCTCTACAAAAAAGATGGTGGGGGCAAGGGACGATAGTAGGCCCCAGAACGATGAAATTAAACCCCTCAAATCGACACATGAGCTCTACTTCGCAAGATACTCCAAAAGATGGGGCGGGGGCGTGGCCTTTATCCAAGAGGATGATTCTCAGACTCTCTACAGACTGTACCTACTGGGAAAAGATCAGTTCAAAGATGTCGCTCTTCAGGAATGTGGAATGGAAGTAGGAAGGGGCTTGGAAGAAAAAATAACTTTAAAAAGAGGGGACTATGTCTTCAACGATAGAAGCTGGTACGGAAAGATCGTTTTTTTGGGTCTTAGGGAAGATAAACCCATCTATACAGTTACCAGCCCAGTTGATCTCAGAGAAAAAGCGAAGGAACCGAGTGAGGCCTACCTTCACCATATAATAAAGGGCCTGAAAACCACTTACAAGATGAAGAAAAAAGAAATCTTAGACTACCTGATGTCTAAAAGAGGTTTGCCTGATGATTTCTTACCAACTCTAGATAAGCTCGTCCAAAGACTAGAACTCAAAGATCAGTAATTACCTCTTATCACTATTATCATCAGGAGCCAGATGCCGATCAATACAGCAACCAAAAAGATATACGGTCCAAACAAAGATTGACCTGAGGATAGAACCACTAGAGCGGACCCGATTATCAGTGCCGCCGCTATTATGGTAAAGCTGAGACGGTTGGAGACGACCTCCAACTGATGCTCCATCTCTCTAAGTCCCTTATGTTCTATAGTGACCGAGAAGTCTCCGTTTTCTATGTTCTCCATGACGTTATCCGCTCTCTCTGGAAGGTTCACTATAAAGTCTTTGTAGTTCCCTACGGAGGAAATGATTTCCTTTATCTGGGCCTGAGGACTGTACTTCTCCATGAATATCTGTTCTATAACGGGTTTAGCCGCTGAGAAGAAGTCGAAATCAGGATCTAGAGTCTTACATATCCCTTCGGTCTCCAACAGTGCCCTCTCCATCAAAAGAAAATCCACTGGCAGTGTGATATGATGATTCCTAGCTATGTCCATTATCTCGTTGTTCAATCCCTCTTTGATCATCAGATCGGGCTTCTGCTTGTAAAGCATCAGGACGTTCTCTATATCCCACAAAAGTTCCTGCCGATCGAACTCTCCGTGTATATCCCCTATATCTATCAGGAGTTCCATGACTTCTTCGGTATCCTCCTTGAACATGGCGACGAACATCTCGATGAGTTTCTCTCTCATCTCATCGGATAATCTCCCTATAGCGCCAAAGTCCAGCAGGATAATACTGCCGTCTTCCTTGAAGTGGATATTCCCAGGAGAGGGATCTGCATGAAATATACCGTGGATGAAGAACTGTTTCAGCATGCTACGAGCGAATTTCTTGGCCATCCTCTCCTTCAATTCCTGGGGATAATCCCTGTCCATGGCCAGTCTGATGCTCTTACCCTGTATATTCTCCATCACCAACACTCTTTTGGTCAGGTACTCCCAGTGAACCTTTGGGACGATCGTGGTCTCTTCGTCTTTGAAGGCCATGTAGAACCTCTGGATGTTCCTTCCTTCTATGGTATAATCCATCTCTCGTTTCAGCATCTTGTTGAATTCCTGCATGGTCTCCTGGGGATGATACATCTCGCTCTCTGGATATATATCCTCTATCATCTTGGCTATTCGGTCTATGATCTCCATATCCGCCCTGACTTTCTTCCTTATATTCGGTCTCTGTACCTTGACGACGACCTCCTCTCCAGTTTTCAAGGTGGCTTCGTGGACCTGACCGATGGAACCCGCGGCGATGGGCTTGTTGTAGAACTCCGCGAAGATATCGTCTATATCCTGACCGAGTTCTTCCTCGATTATTCTCTGTGAATCCTCCGCTGGAAAAGGAGGTGCTTCATCGTAAAGCTTCTGCAGTTCATTTGCTAACTCTGGAGGTATAAGATCTGGCCTCATGCCCAGAAACTGGCCCAGCTTGATGTACGTAGGTCCCAGGTCCTCCAGCAGAAGGCGGAGTTCTTCTTCGTCCAACTCCTCCATCCTCTTCTCTAACTGTGATTCCATCGCCTCTTTAGAGATGAAACTGCCCAGACCTAGTTCTCTGACGAAGTCGACCAATCCGTGGTCTAAGAGGACACGGACGACCTCTCTGATCCTCTCTATCTTGGTCATCTCTTCCATTACAGTCGAGCAACCCCCATATTGTTCTCTTTATCATATAAAAAGGGAGCATTATAAGTTTTTGTGCTGACGTTCTCCATAAACGGTCTTTGAGTCGATAAAGTTTTTATGAGAGTCCATTCTACTGACCCTTGTGAGATGATGAGCGATCCCGAGCCCTTCAAGATCAAGATGGTGGAGTCCCTAAACAGGTTGAGCAGAGAAGAAAGGAAGAAAAAGATGGCAGAGGCCGATTATAACGTATTCAACCTGAAAGCGAAGGATGTTTTTATAGACCTTTTGACGGATTCCGGGACTACCGCGATGAGCGACAAACAATGGGCCGACATGATAACCACTGAACAGGCCTACGCCGGCAGTGATTCTTATTACTCATTGAAAGAAGCCGTAGAAGAGATATTCGGGTTCGAAAATTTTGTCGTTGTTCACCAGGGAAGGGCTGCGGAGAACATCCTTTTTTCGGTCATGGTCGAAGAGGGTGATCTCGTACCGAACAACATGCACTTCGACACCACTCAAGCTAACGTGAAGCACAAGGGGGGAAAACCAGTGGACCTGGTTGTAGACAGGGCCTATGATCCAGAGGATAGATCACCGTTCAAGGGCAACATGGACATCTCGAAGCTAGAAGATTTCTTGGACAAAAATCCCCTGGATAAAGTCCCTCTCATAATGATGACCGTGACCAACAATACCGGAGGGGCTCAACCAGTATCGATGGAGAACATAAAAGAGGTCTCCAGGATCGCCTCTGAGCACGACATCCCGTTCTTCCTGGATGCGTGTAGATTTGCGGAGAATGCTTACTTCATCAAAAGGAGAGAAGATGGATACGAAGACAAAAGTATCCGGGAAATAGCTAAAGAGATGTTCGGACACGCCGACGGCTTCACCTTCAGCGCTAAGAAGGAAGGTCTAACCAACATCGGCGGGCTCATAGGGGTGAACGATGAAGATATCCACAGAAGATGTGAAAACCTGGGCATCGTGATAGAGGGTTTCCCCACCTATGGCGGTCTTGCATGCCGAGAACTATCCGCCATGGCTCAAGGTCTGTACGAATCGAGCGAGGAAGGATACCAGGAGTATAGACACGATCAGCTGAATTTCCTAGCAGAAAAGCTGATAGATGCCGGAGTTCCGATAATCGAACCCGTAGGCGGCCACGCTATCTTCGTTGACGCGAAAAGATTTCTACCCGATATCCCATCTAAGAACTTCCCTGCACAGGCACTAACTACTCAGCTTTACATCGAATCGGGGGTGAGAGCGGTAGAACTGGGAACCAGCGCCTTTGGTGAAACGGATGAAGAAGGAAATGTAATACCAGCAGACGTGGAGAACATGAGACTGGCTATACCTAGGCGAGTTTACACATTCAACCAACTGGAATACGTTGCAGAATCCATAATAGAACTCTATGAAGAGAGGGATAAGATAAAGGGTTTGGAAAGGACCTATGCCCCCGAACTGTTGGGCCACTTCAAGGCCAAGTTCAGACCCCTGGGCTGACCATAGGTTCATTGAAGATCTCAAATCAGGTCTCGATATGGAAAAAAGTATTAAATAATCGGGGTTCGGCTTATATAGAAAACGGAGTATTTATGAGCAGCAGACTAGAGTGTGCCTCAGTAGTTTTGGTCGTCGGCTTCCTGATCCTACCGGTGTCTACCGGTCTCATATCAGTTGTATCTACATCCAGCAGGGCCGAAGGTTGGGCTCTCCAGGAACGAGTCGGCGCTGATTCCAACGACCCAAAAGATGTGGGTATAGGGGAGAAAAACGGTACCGTTGAATTGAATTGGCACCCTCCCGAGGGAAAGGAGGATAGTACGGTCAAATACAGGATATATAGAAGTCTAGACCAAACTCATAGGTCGCTGCTCACCACTACGAAAAAAGACACATTCATAGATGAAAAGGTGGAGAAGGGCAGAAGATATCACTATTGGGTAACAGCGGTATTCAAGGATTCAACGGAATCTAGTTTCTCTAGAGAAGTCAGTGTCCAGCTTGAGGGATATAATATTCCCACCCGGCCCTCTGAACTGGAGGTGTTCCCGGGCGATTCAAAAGTCAGGCTGGAGTGGAAGGCTCCCTCAGACGAAGGGAACAACCAGATCTCTAATTATATCATCCATAGGAAGAACTCTACAGGAAAGGTGGAGACCTTCAAGATCGGCCTAGTTAATCATTATGTCGATAACGGGGTTATGGACGGCAGTGAGTACACTTATAATGTTACTGCAAAGAACCCGACCGGTGAGAGCTTGCCATCAGAAGATGAGAGTGCGATACCTTCTTCCTCGGTCAACAAACCGGGTTCACCTGAGGAATTGATTGTATATCCAGGTCTCGATCATGTTGAACTAACCTGGTATCCTCCCGCCAGTGATGGAGGCACCCAGGTTTTCGAATACCGAGTATATAGAAACGGCGAGATAATAGGAGTCTTAAACGCCCCACTGAGATTTTACAGGGATGAAGATGTAGAAAGGGAAGAGGAGTATAAATACAGCGTCTCAGCGGTCAATATAGTGGGTGAAAGCAACCACTCTACTCCAAGGACTATCGGCGTCCTGAGTGATGATATGACGGTGCCAGCGAGCCCCAACAACCTCAAGGTCAAGGCTTCTCCGGACGACAAAAAGAGAACGTTAAGATGGGACGAGCCCAACTCATCCAGTCTAAAAGTGATCAACTATAACATATATAGAAGCACGGACGGTGAAAATTTTACACTGATGAGCCAGGCCTCGACCCACGAAATGGTCTTTAGGGATGTAGATGTAGAGGAAGATGGTGTATATTTCTACAAGATAAGAGCGGTATCGACAAAAAATTATCTGGGGCATTTCTCTGAAGTATCATACGGTTCTCCAACTATCCAAGAAAGGGAAACATCGACTGGCTCATTTGATATCCCGCTGCTGTTCCTGGTGGGGTTGATCTGTGTGGGCTCTGTCGGCTTCGCTATCGCTCTATGGATGAAATGGAAGAACCCTCGAGGGCCGGTATCCCATATTAAGGAATGGAAACTCAACGAGGAGGAAGAAAACGAGGAGAATAAAGAAGTAGAGCAGGACTCCGATACCGATCAAGGTTCCAAGAACTGAACCTCGTACCTTCTGCCCGGCGATGGAGCTATCCTCAAGAGTATCTCTTTTTTCAGGGAGTAATACTTCCTTCTGCCCTCTTCCCTAGATTCAATTATGTCTGCCTCTTCAAGCTTTGAAAGGTGGTGCTTGGCGGTTTTCCCGTCCATACCCACCTGGTCCATGATTTCAGAGACGTACATATCTTTTTTCGAAAGCTGGTGCAGTATCTCCAGCCTGGCCTTCGAACCCAATATATCCAACGCGTCCATCTTATCACGTATAAAGTTCCTAAGAAAATTTATATGTATAAAGGTATTAGTACGTTTCGGTGTTAACATGGCTGAGATACCTTCCGAGTCATCGGAGAAGGAAAAAAGAGTGATAACAGACGGTTCCAAAGAACACGAAGTGTACCTCAACAGGGAACAGGTAGCCGATATCCTCAGTGATCTGGCAGAACAGATGAGAAAAGGGGATAAGATAACGATAAGCACTGACGAATGGGAACTACCTTTCTCATTCAGGGAGCCCATAGAACTGGAGATCGAGTTCGAGGGATACGGAGACAAAGAGCTGGAGATAGAACTCGAGTTCGACGGCAAGACAGAGGACAAGGCGCCCCAGATATCCTAAAAACCTTTTCTTTTTGATTTCTTATTTCTATCTTCCAAAGTTTAAAGTATCACAGTTCCTTTTTATCTTCCCGATGAAGAGAGTCTACGGACCCATAGATTCCTGGCGCCTGGGCGCCTCTCTCGGTGTTGACCTGATAAGCACGGAGGGGAGGACCTGTTCCTTCGATTGTAACTACTGCCAGATAGAGGACCTATTGGAACTAACGGTTGAGAGAAGAAAATTCGTCGAGATCACCGAGGTTAGAGAAGAACTGGTCGAGGCGTTAGAAAAGGTCGGTGACCACACGGACTACATCACGCTTTCCGGGGTCGGAGAACCAACGCTTACCAGCAATCTCGATGAAGGCGTGAACATGCTGAACGAAGTGAGCGAAAAACCGAAGGCCATACTCACGAACGGCAGCCTTTTCAGTCTGAAAGAAGTGAGAGACGCACTGCAGGGGATCGATTACGTCATAGCACAACTGGATGCACCGAACGAGAAGTTGTTCAGAGAGATAAACCGTCCCGTTGACGGTATAAGATTTCAGGATTTACTGGAAGGCTATGAAAAATTTAGAGAGGAATATGGAGGGAGATTCGCTCTAGAGATGATGTTCACCGAGAGGAACAAAGATCTAGGTAAAGAGATGGCGGGTATAGCCGATGATTTAGGGGTGGATGAGATACAGTTGAACACCCCCTTGAGATCCTCGATGGAGTCCTCTTTGGACGAAGAGACCATGATGAAGAAGATAGAGAAAGATTTTAAAGGCCTAAAAGCGGATGTGAGGATGGTCTATCGAGAGAAGAGAAAAGGTACTGAAGTATTGGACTCTAAAGAGGTCATCAAGAGAGGTAGACCCGTTAAAAAAGGATAGAAAAAGGAGGATCGATCATGTCGTCAGAAGAGAAAGCTAGTTATAAGGTCGGAGAAACAACGCTAGAGATAACGAGAGGGGACATAACCCAGCAGGAGACCGATGCGATAGTGAATGCAGCGAACAAAAGACTGGCTCCGGGCGGTGGAATCGCCGGGGCGATCCATAGAGTCGCTGGCTCTGGTCTGTGGAAAGAGTGCAAGGAACTGAACGGCTGCGAGACCGGGGATGCGAAGATAACATCCGGGCACGAGCTGAAAGCCGATCACGTGATCCATACCGTCGGTCCGATATATTCGAACTCAGAGAAAGACGAGCAGGATCTGAGAAGCAGTTATCGACGGAGTCTAGAGGTCGCGGTCGAAAACGATATAGACTCGATTTCCTTTCCGGCCTTGAGCACCGGGGCCTTCGGTTATCCAGTGGAGGAAGCTTCTGAAATAGCTCTGGACGAGATAAAGGATTTCCTAAAGGATAAAGAGCGTCCTAATTTAGTTAGGATGGTGCTTTACTCCCAGGGGGATCTTGACGTCCACCTGAACAAAGCGGAAGACATATTCGGCTGACCGTCTGTTCAATCCTTGAAAGTCGGCTCGATTATCAATTCGGACTTCATGCTCTTGGATATAAGACAATTGTCCTCTGCAAGATCCAAGGCTCTCTTTATCCTGTCCTCGTTCTCTGATGAAACGATCTCAGGCCTGAGGTAGATCTTCGTGAACATCGTTCCGTCGTCAACGTCCTCCAGGATCCCTTCCGTTTCCAGGGTGAATCCATCTATATCGAGCCTCATCTTCTCGGCCATCTCCTGGAAGGTTATGGAGAAACACATCGCAAGAGAACCGACGAAGGCGTCCTCCGGGTTCAGCACGTCTTCCGAGCCTCCGAACTCGATCGGTTTATCGAAGGAACAGGAGAAACCGCAGTCCATGTCTAACGTTCCATGTTCTCCTTCTTCTTCACTCCATTCTATGAGAGAACGATATCTGTGAGTCATGTCCGTGATTAGCTGAAAACGACTTATAAACCTTTCTTCTGGTGAAAGTTTATTAATACATCCCCCGGATATTATACACGAGATGCCTAGACATAGAAGAGGCCGCAAGCGGGGCAAAAGAAGAGTGGGTTGGATACCGGAGAAGACCCGTTTCAGCCCTGAGGACGACGAAGAGGAAGCGGAGATGATCTTACGCGTGGAAGAAGTAGAAACTCTCAGACTGGTCGACCTCAAGAACATGACTCAGGAAGAAGCGGCTCACGAGATGGGGGTGTCTCGAAAAACACTCTGGAACGATCTGAAGTCGGCTAGAAAGAAAGTGGCTCAGGCCCTCACCGAGGGAAAAACCATAAGGATCGAGGGCGGCCGCTACTACAGGAAATGATCGTTATTAAAAGTTTTAGGAAACGATATATCTCACATCAAGGATACTAAAATGATGGCTATTGATAGGCCTAAAGATACAGATGTTGCTGTGAGCCAAAATGGTGAAGTGATCACGTATGATGGCTTCTTGACCCCCAACGAAATTCAGACAGATGTTGAGACAAGAGAAAAAGATCTATTATCATCTGAAAACGAGAGATCAATCGAGGTCCAGTCAGGAGACGAGATCATGTTAGATTATTCCAATACTCTAGAGATATCAGAAAGAAAGGATGAAGACCAAGTATTGCTAATTGATATAAACAGTAAATGTTCTGTCCCAGATATAAGTGTGAATTCTGGTAGCACGTGGAATGAAGTGGATTCATTTTTACCCCGATCAAATGGGGGAATTCAAGCCATCGATTTGACAGGAGAACGAGAGACCAACCAGATACAGAAGGTGAAACTAAGATTCAATGGCCAACATGAGATCGACTCTTTAGGACTCGCCGATATAACCGATAGAAACTATAAGATACAGGAACTTAATCAAGTTAGTTTGGAGAGTACCGAGGCGAGTCAACTCAAGAGGAAAGATACATATACAAAACTAACTCCAGAAGATAAAGGTATCACACTAAATTATGAAATCCCAGAGAAGTGAAAGGGCATGGAGAGAGAACTGATGTTTGTTGCCGAAGGATTTTACAATAGACACGTCCCCAAGGAAAGCTTTGCCTAAGGTGTTCAAGTAAAATCAAGACCCGATGGAATCGTTTACACCCCGATTCTGGAGTCTTACGAGGATGCTGAACAGTTCCTATGGAGATTTAACGATGGGACGACTTCTACAAAGTTCCGCCCCCATCGCGAGGCGAATAAGGGAAGTTATTATAAAGGAACGCTAACAGTTATATATGATGACGGGGGAACAAAGACTTTTGATATCGAGTGAGGAGTAAAATATGAGATGGAAAAACAAATCAAAAACTCTTACCTTTCTTATATTGATCCTTCTAATATTAAGCTCGATAGGCATGGGTACTTCTTTAGATGAAGGGAATTCTGAGATAGTAGCGATAGATAACATAGTGGATGGCGAAAGGATAGGGAATATGGGTGTTAGCACAGCAGTTTATACTGAAGAAGGTACCGTTTTCTTGGTGGTTGATATATTACATGAGGGATACCGATATATGAAATACGATCTTTCCACATATGAATCAGAAAAAATCCTTGAAAAAAAAGAAGGGATACCATTTGGTGATCCTCTGTCTGCAGTATATACTGGTGAATATATTTTGATATTTGGAGGACAGTTGCTTGAACAATCTAAAGACTCTGATAAAATATACAGGGTTGAGCTTGAAAATAATGAATTGATTGAGCTAAATGTTACCATACCAGTAGATGTATCTTACAATGAACTTTTCTATCATTTAAATGCCGTGTGGGCTGAGGATGAAGCGTATCTATTCCTGGAAAGCGGAGTTTATACCTTTGATCCTTCTGAAAATTCTTTCGAGAAACACGAAGTCGAATATCCTGAGAATTTTTTCATCGGTTCCTCTGACAGGAGTACAGTGTATGTAGACGGTGATATCTATATGATATCTTATGATAAAATATACCGTTACCACACTGATAAGCACAAGTTGGAAAAATTGACTGATTTACCGACGAAACATCCTGATCTCATAAGAAGAGCGGCCGTGTATACCGGCGATGAAATCTACATAATGGGGGCAGGGGAACTGGGAAAAGATCCAAAGATAACGGATGAGATCATCCGATTTGATCCTAAAAGTGAAGAGTCAGAACTATTGGATACGAAACTCCCTCTACCTATGCATGGATGCGATCTGATCCATCACGAAAGTTTCATCTACATAATGGGACATACCGTAGAGTTCGATCCAAATAGTAAACATCTTCAAAATACAAACGAGATTTATAGGTACAATTATCATGGAAAAGACGCTCCAAATGACTATCCTGGTCCGGATCATGATGAATTTTCGTGGTCTACCGTGATAATAGGTGGCACAGTTGGAGGGATAGGCGTAGTTGGAGCAGTATATTATTTCAAGAGAGAAAAAGGGAGTGATGGTGATTAGATTGGAAATCTATACTTAACTAAAGCCCGGGGTAACGTCAAATTGAAATACCAAATTCCGGGTAAAACCTACCGGAGAGAGACCTGATGCTGGTCGTAGATGGTTTATATACAAAATACATCCCCACCGATCACTCGATCGATGGAGTGGCTAAAAGAAATACAGGGGAAAGCACGAATTATGCTCCGATGTTGGATTGCTCTCTTGATCAGAAGATATAAGGATGGTAAAATATAATATGGGAAAAGATGAGAGGAAAAAATATCCTTAGGACTACTTCATTTATCGTATTATTGTTACTGGTATTCTCTTTGATGATCCCGATGACGAAAGGCGAACCAAAGGAAAATTTAAAGATCAAGGTTGTGAGCGAGATAGTAAGTGAAGCCGAATTTGACCCAGAAAATGGTTTAGGCCCATTTGGAGTCAGTAAAGCCGTACATTCTGGAGGAGACGAAGTATATCTTTTGGGTGTAGATTCTGTAGGTGGAAAAAAAGACCTTTATATGGAATATAACCTTTCCTCATACGATTCTAAGGTCCTGATTAAAAAAGACCATGGATTGCCAATGGGTGATCCTTTATCGTCCGTTCAAGTTGGGAATGAAATATTTACCTTTGGGGAGCAGATATTTGAAGAGAACGGAGACTGCCATTTCACCGATAAGATATTTAAGTTTGATATGGAGAGTAATGAGCTTACAGAACTTGATACGGAATTACCGGTAGATAAAGATGTAGATCATTTTCATTTCGATTTAATCACAATTTTAGCGGATGGAAAAGCTTTGTTATTCCTAGATGAAAATTTAGAAGATGAGCATCTTACCCTTTACACGTTTGATCCTAAGGATCATTCAATAAAAAAGCAAAAAACCGTAACCGTAAGTTCCGAGAGTTCATTCTGGTATAGTTCGGAGAGAGATGCAGTATATGCTGAAGATTATATCTATTTTTTCGTTTACGATGATATATATCGTTTTGATCCTGAAAAATATAATCTGAAAAAGATGGATACTAAATTGCCTACAGAACATCCTGAGGCCTGGCGAAGATCGGCTGTCTACACAGGTGAAGAGATTTACATCATAGGTGGTGGAGGTTATTCTAAAAACATAACCGACGAGATTATTAGATACGACCCAGATAATGGTAAGGCTGAAAGGTTAGATATAACCCTCCCAGAAAAATTACATGGTTGTAATCTTGTTTGTGACGGGAAATACATATATATATTTGGTGCGAAGAGATACAAATTGAGCCAGAGATCTTCACCTAATGCCGTTTGGCGATTCAACTATCAAGACCTAGAACCGAAGGAGGATTATCCCGGTATACAGCATGAGGATTCTCCTCCATACTTGTTGGGAATCGCCGGTATAGCTGTTTTTGTGAGTATAGGAGGGGCTGTATACTTTTGGAGGAAGAGGGATTAGATTTCATCTAATACCGAGGTCTCAAGTAAATTAAACCCAAAAATAAAAAAAGATCAAAAGGAAGTTAGAGACCTATTTCAGAGCTGAAGGCGTCACTTCCCCCACTCGCATTTTTCGACCATCTCCTCTAACTTATCACCTAGATCGAATTTCTGTACTTTACCTCTTCCCGTGACCGGAAGTTCCTCCGTAATAGAGAAAATCAACTACCCTCTGCTTTGTCAAATCACAGTTTTCTATATGAACGACAGCGACTGCCACGACTTCGCCGAACTTATCGTCCGAGACCAAGAGAAGACACCATAAAACAGGAACACCCGACAGAAGAAAAGCCTTCAGAGCAGCCGCCTCTAGAAGAAGATGAAGGAATTGTCTAAGTAGAAACTCTCAGACTGGTCGACCTCAAGAACATGACTCAGGAAGAGGCGGCTCACGAGATGGGGGTGTCTCGAAAAACACTCTGGAACGACCTAAAAGCGGCCAGAAAGAAAGTGGCCCAGGCCCTCACCGAGGGTAAAACCATAAGGATCGAGGGCGGCCGCTACTACAGGAAATGATCCTGCTTATGAATATATGTTCTCTAGCTCTTCCATGACGCTCCTTTTAACGTTCTCAGGTGTGAATTCCTCCAGATGTCCGGGGACCTCGCCTATCCGTATTCCTTCTTCTTCTAGATATTCCAGCATCGGTTTCGTCTTCTCTTTGAACTCGTTCAACCTCTTC
>CAYMXS010000048.1:0-15373 GCA_964394465.1 uncultured Thermoplasmata archaeon
GCATCTTTTCTACCTCTATACATGCATATAGAGGCGGACTTATACATGCTATCAGTTGAATCATATATCAACTATGGCCGTTACCTGCTATAGTTCATATATGAAAGACGGCAGTTACCAACTGTCTTTCATAATGATATTTTATCATTTGAAAGGCATAGGGATGCTAATCCTGACTGTCTTTCATAATGATATTTTATCATTTGAAAGGCGTAAGTATGTAATACTTACAGTCCTTCATAATTATTTTTCCATCATTTGAAAGGCATGAGGAAGGATTCCTCAACTATCCTTCATAATCCAAACTGCTGTAGTTAACGATCCTTTTCCTCCTTTCGAAACAATTTTATACTGACACATAATAATATGGCTTGGAGGCAGGATCTCGATTGAGGCGGCCAAAAATGGAGTGGTAATTCCACCCTTTCTGGATGACTTGTAGGGTTAAGGTCTTAGTTCAAACTAAGTTAGTCTAAACTTCCTTGACTGAAAAGACTTCATGGAAGCTATAACATCTTTTGACCATGCACCCGTTCGTGAACAGAAAGAGTGAACTCGATAGATTGAACAGATCGTATCAAAGCGGAGTATCTAAACTCTCTTTAGTTTATGGTCGAAGACGGATGGGAAAAACAAGGGCTGTGATAGAATACATAAAAGACCATGAAAAGACGACAACAGGCCATATAGGCGACCTCTGAAGTACGGAGTCGGAGGCTACTGGAGAACGCGATAATCTCCACCTGTCCACCATGGGTGGCGTAGTATAACTATTAGCACGGGGTATAAGGTGCAGTGGCCTGATCTGAGGCTAAACACATGAACAGTTAAAAATAGAAAAAAGAATAAAAAGTGATATATACCTAGAGCAGTTTTCAACCTCCGCAAGGAGAAGATAGATAGTATCGGAAAAGAGGAGATTGGCAGAAGAACTCACATGAGATCGAGAAGAGGAGTGGCGGGCTTCTTCGTGGACATACCGGCACTCCTACTGATCCTGGTGGGGATATCGATATTCACGGCCAGTCTGTACCATTCACACACATCATACCTGGAGAGGAGGGAAGAAGAGGCACTGAAAGAGGAACTCGACCGTTTCGTGGAGAACCTCCGGGGTTATCGCTACCTGGCGGGATCACCGGGCGTCTTCATAGCCGGTAGAGTCGAACGGGTCAACCGCTCGATACTGAACGAGAGTTATCATCCGACAACTCTAGGGTTCCGATACAGCCTCGAGATAGAGGACAACAGCGGTTATGAAAAGGACTATTCCAGAGAGATAAACACGGAAAGGATACCATCTTCGAGGGACGTCTATGTGAAGTCTACATCGATCATAATAAAGGAATACAACGGCAGGAACCATCTGGCCGAGCTGAGGGTCTCCATATGGGGTGGAGACTGATATGTTGGGGCGAAAGAAAACTCTCCAGAGAGATCTAAAAGGTACCTTCACCCTTTACGACGCATCGCTCTTCTTCGTCTTTTTACTTATAGCTTCTTCCGTTCTTGTTCTCTACGTCAACTACCCCATGGAGAACGAGGAGCCGGACTACATGAGCAGGAACAACTGCAACAGTACATTCAAGGCTCTGCTCTCCTCGACCATAGAAGAGACTTCATACATCGACCAGGAAAGGATCATCAGAAGAGACCTCACGGTCAGAAAGCTCCTTTTAGAGCAGATATACCTCCTGAGAGAAGGGATACCTCTAGGGAATTTTTCCTACGACTCGGATATTCGTGAGATGATCAAAAACCATGTGGAAGGAAGACACCGCTGGACACTCAAAGTTAGATATCTGGACTTGGAACGAACCTTGAGTTTGAACCGCACGGGCACGGTTCTTTCGACAGAGACGGAACAAAGGAGTTCAGACCTTACCGTGTCGGACATCACAACGGTCGGTATAGACGGACGAAAGGTTCTTCTTTCCTACCTAATCTTCTGACCTCAAAGGTAAAGAATAATAACTACAGAGACATTTATGGGCTACTATGCATCCTGCAGAAGACCTGAGAGGAAGTAAGGGAGAAGATCTGGACGGCAAGAAGATCATCCTGGGCGTCACGGGAAGTATCGCCGCCGTGGAGTGTGTCAAGCTGGTCAGAGAACTGGTGAGGGAGGGAGCCGAGGTACACTGCGTCATGTCGGACTGGGCAACGCAGATAGTGCATCCTTACTCACTGGAATTCGCCTCGGGCAACGAAGTCATCACAGAACTGACTGGTCAAGTCGAACACGTTAGCCACTGCGGTAAGGTGCCGGACAAGGCGGACCTTTTCCTCATCGCACCGGCCACCGCCAACACGGTCTCCAAGATAGCCCAGGGTATAGACGATACTCCGGTCACGACCTTCGCCACCACCTGCGTCGGTTCTCATATACCCATGGTCGTCGTGCCGGCGATGCACCAGAGCATGTACGAGCATCCCGTTGTGATGGACAACCTGAAGAAGCTTCAGAGTGAGTTGGATATCAAAGTGGTCGATCCAAAGATAGAAGAGGGGGCCGCCAAAGTAGCTGGGAACGATGAGATAGTGGATACGGCCATAAGGACCCTGAACGACGACCTTAAAGAAGAAAAGATCACCGTCATAACGGGGAAGACCAGGGAGCCCATAGACGATATGAGGGTCATCACGAACAGGGCGACAGGGAAGAGCGGGATAGAGCTAGCGAAGAGGGCCTATCGGAGAGGGGCCGATGTGGAACTCTGGTACGGGAACGTTGAAGAAGATATACCGAGATGGATACCGAACCGATCTTTTGACACGTTGAACGACCTATTCGACATAGTCGAAGATCTAGAAGGAACTGTAATAGTGCCGGCGGCTTTATCGGATTTCAAGGTCGAGAAACAGGAGGGTAAGATCTCCTCGTCTGAACCGCCGACTTTAGAGTTGGAGTCCATGCCGAAGTTCATAGATATGGTCAGAGAGAATGAAGACGTGAGTTTTTTAGTGGCCTACAAGGCGGAGGAGACACGGGATCGAGCCGTCAAGAGCGCCGAGCGGATGTTGAAGGAAGACAGAGCGGACATGGTTGTAGCGAACTCGATCCAGGACGTCAGAGAGAACGAGAACAGCGTCTATATCTTAGGGGAAGGGAAGTGGTTCGACGGCACCAAGAGAGAGATCGCAGATCATGTTCTTAACGAGCTGAGGAGTGTTTCTCCATGAGCAGCAGAGCCTTCTGCCCGGCACATATAACGGGGTTCTTCAGCGTCCCCCTCGACAGGGAAAAGAGAGATGAGAAGATGGGCTCTAGGGGTGCCGGCTTTTCCGTCGAACTGGGCGCCTACGCCGAGGCCGAAGTCGGTGGACAGGGCTGGGACCTGACCATAAACGGCGAAGAGACCTCTTTCATGGTGGTGGAAAAAACGGTGCGCGGTTTCGCCAAGGGAGGCACTATAAAGATAGAGACTGACGTTCCCTTCAGCCAGGGCTTCGGGATGAGCGGCGCCTGTGCTCTTTCCAGTGCCATCGCCGTTCTATCCGAGATAGACAGCAGGGGAGAGGACGCCTTGAAAGAAGCTTTGCATGTGGCGCACAGGTCCGAACTGTTCTGCAGGACCGGTCTGGGTGACGTCGTAGGCCAATACACCGGCGGCTTCGAGACCAGGGTGAAGCCCGGTCTGCCGCCGAACGGTGAAGTGAAAAAGGAGGAGAGGGATGAAGAGGTGGTCTTGGCCGTGGTGGGCTCTCCTCTCTCCACTCCGGACATGTTGAAGGACCCGTTCATGGCGGCCTGGATAAACGCCATAGGCGACGATATGATGGAGGATTTTCTACCTGAAGACGGCTTCGACCGTTTCATAGAACTTTCATACAAGTTCGCCAAGGAGACCCAGTTCTTGAGAGATGGTATGGAACCTTTGATAGAAAAAGCCAACGAGTATGGAAAGGGCAGCATGGCCATGATAGGCAACACGCTATTTTACATAGGGGAGACGGAAAGATTGAAGGAGCTCTTCGAGGAAGAAGTGGGCCAAGAAAAGGTCTACGTCACAAGGATAGATAACCAAGGGGCCAGATTACTGGATGGTTGATCTCTCATTCCGCTAGAGTGAAGAGCTGGTCGTCTCCACCGGTCTCGAACAGACCCAAACGGGCTCCTGCGTCTATCCAGCCGTGCGCATAGTTTATGCAGGCGAAGGCATCGTCCAACTTGCCGTTCTCATAGAAATGTAACGCGTCTGAATGATAGGATTCGATCATCTCCAAGAAGTCCTTTGCGATCCTATGATTGTGTGACCGTTCGGGAACCTTGATCTCTATCTTGTCCAAGGCTTTCTCGGTCTTAGAGATATACCTTTCCAACCGTTCTTCTGATACCATGAGTTTGAATATTACGAACTACTCTAAAACCTTGACGGACTCTCCTCCGTCCTTCGTCTCTCTCGGCCTTACCTGAACCAGCAGGGGCTCTGAAAGACCTCCTCCAGAGATTATGGCCTCTCCGACGGGAAGACGTTTGGTCTCCTCCTTCAAGCCCTTGGTCATGCCCTCCACCGATCTTTCTAGGGCCTTCAGGTCGTTCGGATTGGTCACCTTTAGTATGACCTGGGTGTTGCACTGACTCAGCACGTTCTTGTCCACCTTGGCCGGTCTCTGGGTCACTATACCCAGGCCGAGCCCGAATTTCCTACCTTCGGAAGCTATGGTCTTGAATATGTCTGACGATTGAGTCTTTCCTCTCTGTGGGCAGAAGTTGTGGGCCTCCTCTGCGAACATCAAAAGCGGCGGTATCTTCTCCCTCTTCCTCAGCTCGAATATGGCCGTGGCCAGCTTGTTGACCACGAAGCCGGTAAGGTCAGGAGAGGTACCTTTCAAGTTGATTATAGATGCTTTACCTTTATTCACTATGTCGTCCATCCTGGTACCTTTAGAATCGAAGATGCCCATCTTCTTTATCTTCTCTAGGCCCTTGATCAGGGATGTAGAGTTGTCCTCCTCATTGCTTTTCAAAACACGGATCATGTCCTGGATCGAGAAGTCTCCTTTAGAGACGGCCAGTTTCTGCATAGCTCCATCCAGTGACTGTATGTACGTCTGTCTCTTGTTGAGTCCAGCCAGGTCCAAGAGTTTCCTCGGCTCCATCTGCCTGAGTGTGAATCTCAGGGGTCTAGCGCCCTTGTTTATCTCTGGAGATGGGGAAAATTCTGTGAGCTTATCTCCATAACCGTGGGGCTCCACACCGAACTCGTTGTTCTTTTTGACCTCGCCCGCCTTGGCCAGGGAGGAATATTCACCGTGAGGGTCTAAGACGACCAGGGTCACGTCGTGCTTCATCATCTCCTCGATTATTATTGAAGTGGTGTAGCTCTTGCCGCTGCCGGTCTTCGCTAGAACGGAGAGATGTTTCTGGGCGATGGAGTTGATGTTAAGATTCACCTCTATATCGTGCCCTCTGAGTTTCCCCACGAAGGCACCCTTCTTATCGTCGTGCAGTCCCAGGACCTCTTTTATCAGCTGTTCGTCCGCAAGATAAACGCCGTCCCCCGCCCGGAAGGGACTGCCCGGTATCTTCAGAAGCCCGTTATCATCTCTAAAGCCGATTATATTTATGTGCGCTATGACCTTGTCGTCTATGGGTACTTCCTTCCCGTTCGAGATGTCCTCCGCTTTATCCAGCGAAACGTCGGACTTCCTCTCTATCCTCTCTATCTGGCCGAGCACCCAACCCACTGTCGGATGCTCTATCTGTATGTATTCGCCTTTATCCACCGGTGAAGATATATTGCACTTGACGGAAGTAGTTCCTACATCTCCAAAGGTGACTCCGACTCTCCCGTAAGATTCTGGGTCCTCGGTCAGAGTGCCGTCCTCTTCTTCGGTCTCTGTCAGACTTATCCCATCCATAAGTAATTAGAGTCCCCTTCTTTTAAAAGCTTTCCCTCATATTAACAAATCTACCGCTCTAAAAAGAATAAACAAAAAAGTAGAAAGTAAGTGTTTAAACTGTTTTAGAGGTCCTCGTCCACGTCCTGTGAGACGAAACCGCATGACTCACAGTAGGCCGAACCGTCCTCCCAGACCTTCAGTGTATGCTCACCACAGTCTGGGCAGTCTCTATAATGGTCACCTTCAGGGACCTCTTCTGTCTCTTCCTCGGCCGGTGGCGGCGGTGGTGCCTGCTCTTCTGCAGGTTCAGGCGCTGGTGGAGTTTCCTCTTCCGTTGGTTCTTCGGGGCCAGGCCCCATCTCTTTGTCTGGGTCGAATTCACTGTCAGGGGTGAACCCTTCATCTCTCTCCGGTTCTGGTGCAGGAGGTTCTTCTCTCTTTTGAGGGCCCTGAGGGTTCTCTGGGGGTGCTTCAGGTGCTGGGGGCCCCTGTGAACTCTCTGGTGGCTGCTGTTGAGGCTGCCGAGGCGGTTGCTGTTGTGGAGGCTGCTGTTGTTGAGGTTGTGGGGGTTGTTGCCCTCCTTGTGGTTCCTCTGCATAGCTCTGTTCCTCCCAGCCGCCGGGCTCCTCATAGCTCTCTTCCTGGAAGCCGCCCTGTGCGGGAGCACCGACCTCTTCTGTAGTTTCTTCCGTTGAACTCTTCTCACGGTAGGCCAAGATAAGAACGATTATGCCGATTATACCGATGACGGCTCCGACTCCGGCGAATGCTTTATCTATGGGTCCCCAAACATCAGTATTACCTATGAAACCCAGCATATTGTGGATCTGTGACATGGCGGAAGCGCCAAAACCGATTATCACCAGTATGATCCCACCGAATAGTTTTAGTTTGGAAGGTCCTTCCTCTTCCTGGGGTTCCTCCCACTCATTGGGGCCCTGCTGACCGTACTCCTCTTGTTCATCCCAACCTTGCTGTCCTCCGGAATCCCAGTCATCTTCACTCTCAAAATCAGATTCGTTCAATGACATCGAACTCACCAAGCTTATTTAAGATAGTTTAAGAGATAAACCATATATAATATTTTTTACCCTATGTATCAAATTTAAAATGCTTTATAAATGAGGTACAAAAGATTTGATCTATATATACATAAAAAGAAGGGGTTTTTGTAGTTATGAGTATCTCTCTTCTTCTTCGAAGGCTTCCTCTTCTACCCACTCGTTTTCATTAGGTTCCTCTTCTTCGAATACTCGTCCATCGGGTTCTTGGCTCTTGAAGCCTTCTTCAGGCTCTGGAGGTTTTTCTGGTGGCCTCTCTGGTGGTTGCTGTGGTTCTGGAGCTGGTGGCTGCTGACTATCGAATCTTCCTTCGCTAGATGATCCCTCTGGACTGTAGGGTTCACCGAATTCTTCGTCCCCGTAACCCTGTTGGCCCATGGGTTCACGTGCTGTAGCCCCAGGGCTGTCTTCTCCTTTGTTCCTAAAAGCCAGGACGAGCACGATCAGGCCTATTATGCCTATAACGGCTCCGATCCCGGCTACGGATTTATCGATTGGGCCCCAAACATCAGTGTTACCTATGAAGCCGAGCATGTTATGGAGCTGGGACATGGCGGAAGCGCCGAACCCCACTATCAGAAGGATGACCCCTCCGAACAATTTCATCTTTGATCCATCAGAATCCTGTTCCGCACCCGGAGTCTGCTGAAAATCCTCATCGTAGGTTTGCTGTGTTCCCCAGTCATCTTCGCTGTTCCACTCATCCTCTTGTTCTTCCTCGAAACCTGATTCATTGAACGACATGTAAAAAACACCTGTATACCTTATTAGGCTGACCATATATAATGTTTATTTTTATCACACATATATTTAGAATCATCTACCCATTATCTCGTTTTCGGCTATACCTCCGACCTTATCTCTCTCTTCGGGCGGACAAGATACTGACATCACCCATGTCTGAGTGTCCCTCTTCTGTAAAGCTCTAGCCAACGGGCTGTACATGTACAGCTTCGATAGCTTCCCCTCATCTAATATCTTGACTCCTGTCTCCTTCAGGCGGGGCTCAGAGAGCTTCAATTCCTCGTGGGGAACGTCCACTAGTATCTCTCTCTTATCTTGACCGGACTCACGGGCGATCTCCTTTTCAAGTTCTCTTATCTCCTTGACCTTTCCAGTAAAACTGTCCGAGAGGCCATCTGCTTCTTTGAACTCCTCTTTCGTTAAGGAGAAGCATTTCTTGTATAGTCTCCGGAACTTCAGCCGGTCCACTATTTTAGCCGGAAAACCTCCATAGTCCTTCAGAAAACATAGGAGCTCCCAGTCCGTCATCTGATGCGTTTCTCTACCCTTGTATTCGATCTCTTCGTCAACGCTCTCCACGGCTTTACTCAGCATCAACTCGGCTATCCTGCAGGTCTTGTGGAAGTAAACAGAGGAGTACATCAACCCTCTAGCTACCAACATCCCCTCTACGGCGGGAACACCACCTTTGGATATCACTAGATTCCCATTATATATCTCGGCCGTCTGTAAAAGTCTCTCTATATCTATTATTCCATGGGCAGCACCGGTATAGTGTGAATCCCGGAGCAGATAATCGAGCTGGTCCACGTCTACGGCTCCGTTTATCATCTGATAGAGATACCGTTCCTCTCCGAAGTACCTCTGTCCGTCGTGGGTTTTACCTTTATAATCTGTTATGCTCACATGTTCACTTTCGTCTTCTCCCTTTATCAGGTCCGCCACTTTATCTGGAGATATACCGGAGTCCTCCAGTATGTTCGGGATCGAGGGGACGTCCCGGTCCTCGATCACCCTTTCTCCCTTTATCAGTTCCTTCGTTATGTCCATATGGTCCATGCCTGTTTTATCAGCTATTATCGACTCTAGAGTGTGGCTGAAGGGTGCATGCCCTACGTCATGTAGAAAGGCTGCGGCCTTTACCAGCTCTTTCTCTTCTTCCTCCAGTTCAAGGCTGTTGGCCATCTTCTCTGCTACGTGGTAAGCACCCACAGAGTGTTCCAACCTGGTGTGGTTTGCACCCGGAAAAACCAGCTTCGTCAATCCCAACTGTTTGACTTCACTCAGTCTCTGTATCTCAGGACTGTTGAGAAGCTTTAAGAAGGGACCGCTGAACTTTACACTGCCGTGTATCGTGTCTTGGACGGTCTTATAACTCATCTATGTTCAATTTCAAATATATCGTATATAATTTACCCATCAAACCAAAAGATCAAGCCCTCTTCAACTCAACGTCGAACCTAGCTCCGCCCTTTTGGGAGGTCCCCACCCGGATATCTCCCCCGTAACTCTCGACTATCTCTCTCACCAGGTACAATCCCAAACTCACGTCTTCACTTTTCTCACCCGCTCCTCTCTCGAATATATTCTCCTTGATATCATCGGATATCCCCTTTCCGTCATCTTCGATCAGTAGATGTATATCTTCACCTTCTTCATCTGTGGATATACTCAATTCATCGCAACCTGAATGTTCGATGGAGTTTTCGATCAATTCAGATATCGCGTACTGTAGGAGTTCTCCACCTTTAACCCGCACATCGGCTATATCGAAGTTCAGTTCTATCTCCTCCTCTTTCAGGTTCTCCTTCTTCTCGGTGACCCCGGCCTTTATCGATGATTCGAGATTTACTTCTTCGCTCCTCTCGTCATCCACGTCTTGAAGCTTCAGGACCTTTTCTATCAATCCCTGTAGGTCTCTGGTTTTCTCACCCATCTTCTTCAATTTTTCCTTCCCCTCTTTTGAGATCCCACCGTGGGATATAGAATCTTGAGTCGCCTCGCAGGAGTCTATTATTTTCTGTAGTCTCTCTCTGACCGTATCTTCGAGCAGGGAATAAAGGAATTTTTCCCTCTCCTGGCTGTTACCTCTCATCTTGTTTTCCTCGATCACCTCTCGGATCTTCTCGGCTAGTACCCTATACCTCGTCTTTGGAGTACCCCCTTTATGGTGTAGGTACCTATCGGCACCGAGATTGAGGGCCTTCATGGCCACCTCCTCTTTACCTCTTCCAGTATAGAGTATGAAAGGTACTCTAAGGCCCCTATCTCTTATCTCCTCCAGTAGGTCGAGACCGTCCATCTTGGGCATCTTGTAGTCAGAGACTATAGCATCGTACCCTTCTTTTTCTAGATAATCGAGTGCCTCCGAACCCGACACCGCTGTAGTCACCTCTAAGCCATCGTCTTCTCTTTCTAGATATATCTTCGCCTGTTTCAATTTTGACGGCTCATCGTCGACGAAAAGGAGCTTGATTTTATCACATCTAAAAAAGCATGGTGAGCCTATTTAAATCTATTTCATATCTTTGAACGGTTTCTTACTTCCGATTACAATTAATCCAAAGATATAAATTAGTTTAAAGCATAAGTATTGAACTGTTATGAGTCAAAGTGAAGACCTTTGGGAAGAGCACTGTTCGTTCCTCCAGAAGGACTTCCAGGATCAGGTGGAGCAAAGCAAGAAGAAGTTGAACGAACATCTTAAAAGATGGTCCAAAACTAAAACTGCGAAGCACATCTGTCCGGACGGTTTTGATTCGATAAAGGACATACCGATCACCACCTACGAGGATTATCCTATATTCAGGAAGTATGGCAACAAGCTGGAGGGGGAGCTGGAAAAGCATCCAAAACCCGAAGGCTCGTTATGGAAGGATCACTACGAGAAGATAGAAAAGAAGCACAAGGATATGGTAGAAGACTGGATACCCGGTGAGTATGGGGGCGTGATAAAGACCACTGGGACAACCGGTGATAGTAAATGGGTGGTTCAGAGTAAAGGATTCTTTGAAAACCTGGGGAAGAGTACCATACAATCGGTCATACTGTCCGCCTCTGAAGAGATGGGACAAACGAGCGTAGAGAGAGGTGATACCATATTGAACATGGGCGTTTCTGTCCCATACATGATGGGATACACACAATCGTACTGTAGGAAGGAGTTCAAACTCTTCCCTCCGATTGAAGTAACCGACGACATGACGAAGATGCAGGATAAGTTATATTATATTTTGAAGAAACTTCAAAGAGGTCAGAAGCTCCATGTAGCGGGTGCGGTTGCACCAACTCTATATATATTCGCCAAGGCCGTGACAGAGCCCGACGAGCTCTATCACGATTACTTTGAAAGCATGGATTTTGGTATAAACAAGATTGCGATGGGAATAATATATCTCAAGGAGAGACTTGGTTCTAATAAGGCCTCTTCAGCGAAAGATATTCTTGAAACCAAAGGACTCTTGACCGCTGGTCAGAGCACTATGCTGTATTCTGACTACCTTAAAGAGCAGTTCGGAAAGGTCCCGCTGAACATCTACGCCTCTACTGAATTGGGCACCATCATGATGGGGACTCCAGAGCACCGTTCCAAACTTGTGCCTAACCTGCAGTACGGTCATTTGGAGTTCATCGATAAGGGGGATGAACTTCACAGCATCCAAGAGGTTAAGGAGGGAAACGTTTACAAGTTAGTCGGTACTCCTTTTGGCAGTCCCATGGTGAGATACGACCAGAAGGATCTCCTAAGAGTGGCCGAGATTAGGGATGACGGTATGCCCATATTTGAATTCGAGAGTAGAGAGGTCAACACCCTGAGCGTGAGCAATTATTTTATACTCAACCAGGGTATCGCCATGAGGATCTTGAAACGAGCTGGATGGAGGAGATCTGGCAATTGGGCGGTAACGAAGAAGATCGGAAAGAACGAAAAACTACACTTTATCATGGAGAAAGATTGGGAGTATGATAAAAAAGAGGCGGAGAAGAAGATATTTTCTGCTCTAAAAGAAGAGACTGAATTCTTCGAAAATTATATCAGGGATTTTGGTATAGTGGAACCCAGCGATGTGATCGAAGTGGAGTATCTAGACAAGGGGTCCTTCAAGAGATATTCGCTGGATAAGATGACATCTGATAAACCCTTAGGTCAATACAAGCCTCCTAGAGTGATATCCCCTCAGGAAAAAGATATAGTGGAAAATCTAAGGGCGGCATAATATGGACGGATGGAGATTTATAGCCTGGAACTATCAGTATATCATAGCCTTTGTCATCGCACTGATCCTTTCGATCTACGTTTATAATAACAGCAAGACCTCAAAAGTGACGAAGATATTCTTCATCTTCGGGATGTGCGTCGTGGGACAAAATCTGACCCGCTTTATCCACCGTTCTGCGCCGGACAGATTCTTGTCTGATCTCGCGTTCAGAAGCACACTTTCTTTCACCTATATCATCGGCTCCCTTGTCCTGATAATGCTCTTGTACATGTACAGGGAAAGGTTAGAATACTGGCTTATAATGGCGCCCTCCATGATCTCTTCGTTCTTGATAATCTTCCTAGGACCTTTATCGATCGTTGATACAGATTATGGCTGGAGCTATGAACTTCACTCATGGTACACCTCCGTTTTGTACATCAACGGACTTATCTATACGGTAGCAGCGATACTCATCGGGGTCTGGATATTAAAACATGTAAAATCCGATACGAACAGATATAAGGTGAAGATAATACTGGTAGCTATTTTGGGTGTCTATTACTTCGGTACTATGTTAACGAATGCATTACTGGTGGTAAATCCTACGCTGCCCCCATTAGGCGGTGTGATAGCTATATCTGAATTCCTTCTTATATCCTATGCGGTCTCTATAGAGGAGGACAACCCCATCAAATCGGTCGAGATCGCCGAGGGGTCTACTTCTGACCTATCCAAGGCATATCTGAGATTCCTAAATCAATTCTATGCCGAGATGCCCGGAGATGAACTAGGTGAGATCGATTTCAAATTCGACGATTATCTCGAAGCCATGGGACTGAAAGACATGATCGTGATGAACACCGAAAAACCCACTTTTGAGCACGGTGAGTTGGACCCATCAGATGTTGTAAGGGGGCCGGATAGGATACTCAAAGTAATAAAGAAACTACCCTGGCCCAGTTCTTCAACTGCCGGGTTCGAGGACATATTCTTAAACACCTATCAAGCTCTCCACAGTGAATCGGAAGATAAAGCGAACAGGTGGCTCAGAGGGATGGTGAAAAACCACGGCGGCTATCTTTTCAAGCATGATATGTTGGATTCACTTCCGGAGGAAGCTGAGCTATCACCGGTATTTAGAGACCTAGACCCAGGGAAGAGTTATCTGTTCGAAGATGATGACATAGATAAAGGATATGGGTATGTGAAGGATGCCGAGAAAAACGGTATGGATACACTGATATTTACAAAACTGGATAAAGAAAATGTGCGGGAGAGATACGGCCTGAAAAAGGGTTCTATCCAGAATATCGTTTATGATAGGAAGGAGGAAGGGATATTCTTCAACGACACTAGGGGTATGGGCAGAACAATACTTGATTTTATAAAGGAGAACAAAACCAACATCGTTATGATCGACTGTTTGGACCAGATCATACTGGGCAACGGCTTCGATGAGACGGTAGAACTCGTAGATAAGATAGTCAAGGAGAATAAGGATACAGAATCCATAATCATGTTTTCCCTGAACTCAAGATTGATAGAAAATGAAGAGATAAACAGGCTTAAGGAAAGGGTACATCATCCACCGGCTGCACAATCTAAAGGTATAGATGAGCTTGAATTCGAGAGCTTTGCTGAGGGTATCTTTGAAGCACCCCTAGAGCACAGTTTTACCGATTGAGTTCTTATGTCTGGATACAGAGGATCATTTCACAGTCTAGCCTTTATGCCTCTTCCCGCGATGATCCCTGTGGCGGCTGCATTGACGATGTCATGGGACAAACCGGCCCCGTCTCCGGCCGCGTACAAATGTTTTACAGTGGTCTGTAGATCCTCATCCACATCCAGATGGTTAGCGTAGAACTTGATCTCCGGCGCGTACAACAGTGTGGTGCTGGAATTCACCCCGGGTATTATCTTGTCCAGCATCTCTAAGCCTTCTTTTATATCGATGACCGCTCTTTCCGTCAACGCCATGGAGATATCGCCCGGCGTGTGGTCTTTCAAAGTGGGGTGCACCGGATTCCTAGCGATCCTGCTTTCCGTTGACCTTCTTCCGTCTCGCAGGTCCCCCATCCTCTGAACTATGGGTTTTCCGCCACCTATCGTAGTGGCTAACTGGGCGATGGCCCTCCCGTACTGGGTCGTGTTCTCTATCGGCTCGGTAAGGTGTGTCCTGACAAGGAACGCGAAGTTCGTGTTTTCAGAAGACCGGTCCTTTCTTGAGTGACCGTTCACGCCGATGAAGCCGTCGTAGTCCTCCTTTACAACGAAGCCCTGATGGTTCGTACAGAACGTCCTGACGAAATCGTCGTAACTCTTGGTGTAGAGATGAAATTTCGGGTCTCTGTTGACCTCGATGACGGGATCCATGACGATACTGGGGACCTCGACTCTGACCCCTATATCTATCGGTGCGAAGTTTGACTCTAGGATGTGTTCGGTGGTCAACTCCTGGACCCAGTCTATGCCAACACGGCCCGGAGCCAGAAGCGTATAATCGCTCCTGATCTCCTCCCCCTCGGTGGTCAAGACTCCTTTACATTCCCCCGATTCTATCAAGAGGTCCTCCACTTCGGTTTCCACTCTAAAAGAAACGCCTCTATCCTCCAGCTCGTCCTTGAAGGATTCGATGACCGCTGGGGCCTTGTCGGAACCTATATGCGCCTGGAGTATCGGGTTGAACTTCGCCCCGACCGAAGCGGCTCTTCTCTTCAATTCCTCCTCCTGTTCCGGATTTTCCTTCTTGGGTTCTGGCATACCGTGTTTCGAGAGTATATCCGCTACATAATCTACCAGGTCCCACGCCTCCTTGTTGGTCCTGGTGAACTCCCTGAGATTACCGCCGATGTCCGGTCTTAGATTAACAGTTCCGTCGGAATAGGTTCCGGCGCCACCGATACCGCACATGATGTCTTTTTCACACCTTTCATCTATATCTTTACCCTTGTCTACCACCAAGATATCTTTATCCTTCTCGCTCAACTCGTAACTGGCGAAGAGTCCGGCTGGACCCGCTCCAACAATTATCACGTCATGAGCCATGCTATCACTGATACTCTAGATCTTGATTTGTCACAGCATATTTAATCCCTTCCTTGACCATAAGGAAAGATTTAATAATAATCTCGCGGGTTTATCGGTGCTTCAAGAAAGGAGAGATAAAGATGGAATTAGAGAAATATTTGGATCACACGATTCTATACCCAGATTCAACTGAAGAGCAGGTGAAACAGGTGTGCGACGAGGCCAGAGAGTACGGCTTCGCATCGGTCTGCGTAAACCCCAACTACGCTTCTTTTGTTACAGAACAGTTGAGAGATACAGACGTAAAGACCTGCGTCGTCATCGGTTTCCCGCTCGGTTCTACTTTGAAGGAAGTGAAAGCATACGAGGCCGAACAGGTCGTAGAGAACGGCGCCGATGAGGTTGACATGGTCTTGAACATAGGAGCTTTGAAAGATGGGAAGGATCAGATCGTTAAAGAAGATATAAACGAGGTCGTCCAAGCGGTTC
>CAYMXS010000049.1:0-15179 GCA_964394465.1 uncultured Thermoplasmata archaeon
TCCCTCACAAAAACTCATCTCTATTTTCGGCTCCTTCGTCCTGCTTGGCATCGATCACCTTTGTGGTCGTCTGTTGGTCTTCTTCCCAGCTCTCCCTCCATCTGCTGGAGGTGTTCAGACTTTCAGCACCATGTGGCGTGTGTCTTTCCCGGATCCTTGTCAGGAAGGGAGTATTGACGCTGTCTCCGGATACTATCGCCTGACCGGGGGTAAGACCGGGCAGTTCCTTCAAGAGGTCTTCCCCCACTCTCTCGACCGCTCTACGGATGGCCTCCTGGTCGTTCGGGTTCTGTATCTGCATTATCACCTGCGTCTTGCACTGTGAAAGCACGTCGTCGTCGATCTTGCTCGGTCGCTGGCTTATCACACCTATGCCGAACCCGAACTTTCTACCTTCGCTTAGTATCTTCCTCAAGATCTGTAACGACCTGGCATCACCGCTCGCGGGTGCGAACCTGTGACCTTCTTCCAGGATCGCAAACACCGGGAAGTCGAGTACGCCTTCTCTTTCCTTCTCGTACTCCACGCGCTTCCTGTATATCTTCCTGAAGAGTACGTTTACGAGCATCTGCTGGTCCCGCAGGTCCACCGTGTCCAGCTGTAGTACACTGCATCGCCCAGGTCTTAAAAGCTCTTCCAGTGAAAGGTGCTCGCTGTGGTGGAATAGCTCTCTGCCGAAGGCCTTGTTTATCCTCCAGTCCAAGGCCTGTGCAGAAGTTTCGTTACCTTGCTCCTCCCCCACCTCGTGACATTCATCTATGAGGTCATCGGCTGATATGTAGTTATCACCCGATAGATTGGACCACGCCTCGCGCAGGATCGGTTCCTGTGCCTCCGTGGGGTTATCCAGGGACGACAACAGGTCCGAGAAGGACAACTCCGATATCCTCATATTGATTTCATCCGGCTTCCATATCTTCACTTCCGGCGTGTAGCCGTCGTCCCCTTCGAACTCCTCCATACCCTCGATATCCTTCAAAGTGTGGTACTCTCCGTGCGGGTCGAGGATCAGCATGGCTGCCCTGGAGTCCGGCTTCATCAGTTCTTCGGCGATCACCGAGCAAGTGTAGGACTTCCCGCTACCCGTGGACGCGAGTATGGATAGGTGGGTGGCGGTAAAATCATCGACAGGCAGTTCGATGTTGACGGACCCGGGCCCTCTGTGCAGCAGGTCACCGACGAAGGCCGAAGCCACGTCTTCCCCTATATTGGTCAAAAATCTCTCCAGGTCCTCGTCCGGCGCCAGCTCGATGGACGTCCCGGACTGTGGCACGATCCTGGGGTTGGTGAAATCATTCAGCTTCTTATCGTAGTAACCGATTATCTTCGCCGTTATCCGGTACAGCTCCATGTCCTCCGAGACGACCCCCAGTATGTTCGCCACCTGCTTGGGGTTCACCTCGGGGTCGGCCAAGAAGTTATCCGGGTAGCCCCTGCATTCCTCCCTGTTCGTGACCCTGGCGAATATCCTTTTTCTCTCGGTCCCGAGGCCTCCGTCCTCGTTCTCCACCTGCACCTCGGCCTCGTAGAATACGAACTCTCCGGTCTTCAACTTCTCCTCATCAGGCGTGACGAATTTGAACTCGTTCGCCTTCTGTCCCGGTTCAGATACGATCCCTATGGACATGGATCACACCCCCTCCACTCGTTTTTTGAACTCAAGGTTTTTCTGTAGCACGTCCAGCGTTTTCTTCTCCTCGGGCTTCATCTCCTTCAATTGGTCTATTATGTTGGATAGCAGGTCTCTACCGAAGGATTCGGCCACACCCATCAGGTTCTGGTAATATCCCAGCTGGATGTTCCCGTCTCCCCCGTGGAACTCCAGCATGCTTTCCTCGGGTAACTTTTTGACTATATCGTCGACCTCCAGAGTCCAGGGGGGTACGCAGTGCTCTATGGAACCATATTCCCCCCCATCTAACTCACAGTAACCCAGCAGCGCTATCCCGGTGAGAGTCATCTTCTCCTCCACGTAGGACGGGTGGAAGAGTTCCTGTTCCTCCGGTTCGGCCAGTCGGGGCCCCGATCTACCCTGGTCTGGGTCAACTATCTTCGAATCGTATATCACACCGATGAGCTCGAGATTTCGCCCGTCTATCTCCTTTTCTATGTAGACGAACTCTCCAAACCTGTAATCGGAAGGACTTGGAGGGTCTTCCCTGTCCTTTTCCCTGTACACTTCACAGGTGTAATCGATATGTGAATTCGAGCCTACTATCTTTCCTATCTTCTTGTTTTCTTCTCCATCCATCATCTTCTCCTCCTTTTTTTGGTCCTGGACTTGTTGTTCCATCTCAACTCTATATCGTTTTCTTCAGAGAACTCCTGGTACATGCGTAAAAACCTCTTCCTGTCCTCAGCACTTATCACGGCGTCGGCATCCGCCTGCTGCAGGACCTCGGGAAAACCTCTTCCCACGGCACATTCGGCCCTGACCACGTCCATCGTGTGGTCCAACATGCCTTCTTCGAATATCCACCGCGGCATCTCTATCCTGTCCAGCTGGGGCCCATCGGCTGTTTTCAGGTAGGTGAACATTATGTCTTCGGAGAAATCGTACTCCATGCCGTCGTATCTTGCTTTCAACCGGGTCAAAGTCTCGGTTTCCAGGCTGTTGTAGAGCACGGTCCGATCGCCCCAGTTCTCCATCAGCGGCGATACGAACTCGTGGTCCCGGATCAGGAACTGTTCCGGTTGGTTGATAAGGTTCAGACACTGGATCATGTTCTTCAACTCTGTAGCGTTGGACCCGCCAACGTATCCCACGACCGGTACTTTGTATCTCTTGCTCGCACCCAGCAGCTTTCCCATCGCACGGCCGTATCGCTCTTTTTTCGATATGTCCAGGTGGGTTATGAACCATATCAATAGGCTCCCGTCGTAGAACAGTACGGGCGGTTTTTCCGCTCCCCCGTATTCCTCTATCTCTTCCCTGATCAGTTCTGTCTCGGCCTCAAATCTTCTCACGTGCACTTCCTGCTCATCGAGTTTTACAAATTCGGAATCGTCCTCCTCGGTCAGCATGTCGGCGGTAGTCAGGATCTCAGACTTCACCCCTCTATCGTAGGAGCCCCCCTCTTCGTGGTGGTTGATTATTTTGACCGCCTGTACCATCCCGATGGGTCTGTTGAACTCGGGCGTGGGCCCTATCTGAGAGCCGTCGACACCGGCAGTGGTCACGCCCCTCAGTATGTCTTTAGCCCACCTGTTCACGGCTTCGTGTGAGCCCCATTCAGAAGATTCTTCAAACGGGACGACCGGGCCCTCCTGATCGTCGAATTCGCGGGACGGGACCGCCCCCGGGTATTTGTGCTTCTTCAATCTGCTCTCTAATTCGGTCCGTGAGAAGCGCTGATCCAGGTTCTTCATGACCTGGGTGTAGTCCTCGATCAGAGATACATCTCCTATGCTCTCCGACCTGAGGTCGTCCTTCCTCTCTTCAAACCTTTCAGCTATCTTCTCTGGATATAGGGGCATTATTCTCTCACCACTACCGATTCTCCATCTATCTTTTCCAGGTTGATCACGTATTCAGTCATGCTCTCGAAGACCTCGTCATGGCTGATCACGAACAACTGTGAGAAGCCGGTCAGGTCACGTAACTGCTCCACCAGGTTGTCCTTCTTGTGCTCGTCGAGGTTGACTGTGGGCTCGTCCAGGAAAACGACGTCCATCTTGCTCAGTAGCTTGAGGATCGCCAGCCTCACGGAGAGGGCGGCACACATCTGTTCTCCCCCGCTCAACTTGTTGAAAGTCCTCTTTTCTCCGGAGTCGTGGATGACTATTTCGTAGTCCTTGGTCCACGAGAGCTCCTCTGATGGCTTACCCCGCAGGTCCCTGTATAATTTGTCGGCCTGCTGTGAGATCTCGTCGACCAGTATCTCCGTCACCAAGGGCCTGGACTCCTTGTAGGTCTCTCTGATGAAGTTCGCGAACTCGATGTCCTTTTCCAACTCTTCCTCCTCAGATACCTTTTCCTGTAGTTCCTCCTTTAGCTCTTCAAGCTCTTCTATCTCCTCTGATAGTTTTTCCAGCTGTTCATCCTTCTCCTCTACCTTGGTCTCCTGTTTTGTCTTGATTTCCTGTTGCTCTTTGAGTTCCTCCTTCACTTCCTCGAATTCATCTTCATCAAATCGTTCTCTTTTGTCTTCTAGGACCTCTTTGATCTCATCCATCATCTCTTTCTTGCATTCGATCTCCTCTTTTAGCCCCTCCACCTTCTCTTCTTTATCACCGACTTTCTCGGCGAGCTTCTTGTTCTGGTTGTACAGGTTGTGGGGTTCTTCTAACTCCTCGAGTCTCTCTTCGATATCGTCTATTTGGTCTTTGATATCACCGTATTCGTCCATTTCCTCTTCCAATTCTGCTTTCCTTTCTTCCTTTTCCTCTATCTTCTCCCTGATACTCTCTAGCTCTTGTTCTGCGTCTTCATACTCCTCATACTTTGCTTTTGCCTCCTTATATTCATCTCGTGGATCGCCCAGTTCCTCAAGTTTTTCCTCGACCTCTTCTTTATCTTCGATATCCTGCTTCAACCGTTCTATCTCTTCCTCTATGCTCTCTGCCCTTTCTTCCCATTCATCCTTATCTGATTTTATCTCCTTCAGCCTACTTTTGAGATCGTCCAGTCTCTGGACCTGCCCTTTCGCTTCTTCTGCTTTCTCTATTTTGGGCTGAAGTGCCTCCAGTTCGCTTCCTATCTCCTCGATCTCGTCCTCTTTATCCTGAATCCTCTTTCTTTTATCTTCGATTATCGTATTCCTCTTTTCCTCGCTCAATTGTTGATCGCAGGTAGGGCACTCAGGCTCTTCCGTTGTCTCTAATTTCTCGATGGCCTCCGCTTCCTCGTCGATACTGTTCTGGAGGACCGATTCCCGGCTGTTTAATTCATCCTTCTCCTCTTTCAGGTCAGGCAGTTCATCCGCCTTGTCCTTCATCTCCTCGATCTTCTGGATTTCTTCTTCCTGCTCGTTTAACTCACCTTCTAATTTATCGATCTTCTTTTCGACCCTCTCCAGTTCGTCTTCTTTATCTTCTAACTCACCTTCCTTGTCTTCGATCACTTCGAGTCTCTCCTCGAGTCCTTCCTGCTCCTTCACTTTGGGTTCCAGTTCATCCATCAGGTCTCTGTTTTTTTCTGCCTTCTCCACCATATCCTCAAACGTTTCTTTATCCTTCTCCAGACCGGTTAGATCTTTTTCTATATCACCTATTTTTTCTTCTAGTTCTCCTTTTTCCTCTTTCAGCTCTCTGAGATCACCTATCTCCTCTTTCTTTCGTTCGTACTCCTCGTGTTCTTCTTCGTTCTCCTCCACTATCTCTTTGGCCTCTATCGCCTCTTCGAGGTCTTCTTCCGCCGCTGAGAGGCTCTCTTCTTTACTGCGCAGCAGTTCTTCCTCCGTGGATAACTCCTTTTCTTTTTCCTCGATGGTCTCCTTCAGTCCTTTTAGCTCCTCTTTCCTTTCGTCCAGTTCTTCTATCTTCTCTTCAGCCTCTTCCTTTTTCTTATTGGCTTCTTCTATCGCCTCTTCTAATTCCTCTCTCTCCTCTCTCTTCTCTGGTAAGTCCTCTGTTTTCGTTTCCAACCTGGTTATCTCTTCCTGGATATCGTCTCTTTCATCTTCTATCTCGTCCACTACCGGTTTCATATCTTTATAGAGGTCCCTATACACATCAACCTCGAGGAGCGGGTTGAAAACGTCGGCACGCTGCGTTGGTGTCAAAGCAAAATCATTGGTGAATTTACCCTGCGGAACGCCCACACTGGACTCCCACAGCGTGCTCAGGTCCATGGACTCTGGTATGCCCAGGTTCTCCTTTATCCATTCGACCACTTCGGCCTTGCTGTTCAGATCCAGTCTAGCGCTGTTCTTGCCCTTGTAGACCTCATATTTGGAGCGTCCTACCCATCTCTCCACGGTGTACTCCTCGCCATCGAGCTCCGAAACGAAGGTCACCCTGACCTTGCCTGAACTTTCTCCTTCGCGCACCAGGTCGTCCTGAGAGAGCGACGTCCGGTAAGAATCGAACAGGGCAAAACCGACGGCCTCACAAACAGTGGATTTTCCCGAGCCGTTCTCCCCTATGATCGCGTTCACACCTTCCTGAAGGTCTATGTCGGTCGGGGGCGAACTGTAGCTTTTGAAATCGGAGAGCTCAACGTTGGTTATCTTCATTCATCCCCACCCCCTGACGGGAATAGGTTTCTACGTTTTTTCTTGAGGCTCTCCGCTATGTCTTCCGGGTATTCACCCGTCAAAAGCTCACTCTTAACGGACGTCAGAATATCCGAGACCTCCTCTTTCTTCTCCTTGTAACGTGCATCCTCTTCGACCTTCATCCTGAAGACGGCCCTCTCCACCTTCTCTCTGTTCAGCTGGCCGTCCTCGTCGAATATCTCTTCTCTACCGCCTTCGAACTCCTCGATCACAGCTTCTGTCCCTGGGGACTCGGTGGAATCACTCGGCTGTACTTTGATGGCGTCCGTTCTCTCTTCTACAATCTCCATCAGTTCATCGATATTCAGTGCAGCTCTGCTGAACTGTAAAAGCCCCTTCAACCTCAGATCGACAACTGGATCTCTTTCCTCTCCTCTCTTTTGGTGGTGAGCTTGCTCCTGCACCGCCTTCAGACCGCCCATCTCTTCATCCAGCTTTTCTTTGAACCCTTCCATAAGTTCCTCCTTGTTTTGATAACCGTTCACGTTGAAGTTTATCCTGTAGAACGGTCGTCTCTTAGACAGCTTGTGTTCGTTCTCGAGGCCCCCCTCCGAGATCTCGGCTATGTAGTAACCGAGGTCCCAGGTGGCCTCGCGGGTGTTGTGTGCTTCTAGAGAGCCGGGATTGAATATCCAGTCACCGTGACTGTAATTCTTGTGAAGGTGGCCCAGGGCGACGTAGTCCACCAACTCCTCCAAGGGGACCAGGTCGTTGTAGGATATGCCGCCGCTGATCCCGGGTATGTGGCCCTCGATGCCAAAGTGCCCCATAAAGATAGTAAACTCCGGCTCACCATGTTCTTCGTTCACCCTTTTGATCTCGTCGGGGAGCATCTTCAGTCTGTCAGTCGTCCTCTGGCCGGAGTACTGCAAACCGAAGATCCTTACGTCCCCTATATCGATGAAGCCAGAGCTGGTACCAGGCTCGCTGGGGTCATGTTTTTCAAACAGGGGCCCTTCCTCTTTGAAGTCCGCCTCGAGGAGTACCACTGTACCCTTCATGTGTAGGTACTCCAACCAGGTCAGGTCCTCCTTGTAGAGCTTTGAATCGTGGTTGCCCTGTATGACCACGATGGGGATATCGTTCTCATCGAACATCTCGAGCCCCCTCTCGGTGTCATTCAGGGCCCTCGCGTTCACCTTTTTGTGATGGAAAAGGTCACCGCTGAAGACCGCGAAGTCTATGTCCTCCTCGACCCCCTCTTTGATGGTGGTCCTGAAGGACCTGTACATGTCGTCTCTCCTCATCTCCACGTTGTACTGCCTATGCCCTATATGGGCATCCGAGAAGTGCATAAATCTACTCATATTTTTCAACCTCCAGTTCCAAAACTACGTGTCCCGCCTGTGATCCTTTCCCTTCATCTATACATCTCATTTTTATACATCCTCCTTATTTTAGATAAACATGGTAAATTTGGCTGTCGGAACGTCTCTAGCTATATTTTTGCCGAGCTCCTGCGTCAGTTTTTGAGTGATGGCTTTCTTCCCCCGGGAGTGGAAATACTCGGACTGATTCTTCCTTTCAGCCTTGGGCGCGTGTGCTCCAAAGACCCGGAGGGTGTCCGGTATATTTTCGATCTGGAAGTGGTTGGTCGTGTAAGCCATCTTCTCCGTCCTCTTCTGTTACGAATTTTTCCGTTACGTTACTAATTACTATGCGAAGGATTACTTAATCTTTACGGATGATTTCGTAACATACGAAAAATATTTATTTCAATACCAACTTTTACGTAATGTATGAGCAAATCTACCAAAGGGATCCATATCGCAGCTGGTGGGTTCGAGTACGATAGGATAATGGTACCGATAATGACAGAGTATCCAGTGGAAAAACTGATACTGCTACAGGACGACACCTCGGAAGAGTATCCCGGGGCCAGTAAGATAACCGAGCATTTCGTCGAGGAGATAATGGATAATCCGATCCCCGTGGATATAGAAGAGGTGGATATCTACGATTTCGATAAGGTGTTCCAGAAGACACTTGCCCTCATCCGTAAATACACCTCCCAGGACAAACTGGTCTACCTCAATGTGTCCTCGGCACCCAAACTCGCGCTTGTCGCCATGATGACCGCAGCCTATTTCGTCCCGGACAGGAGCAACGTGAGGATATTTTACGGGGCCCCGGAAGATTACGTTTTTCCCAAGCTCATAACCGAGCTGGGTCTGTTCAACCAGTCCAGAGAGAAAGAAAGCAAGATCGAGAAGATGGAAGAACTGGGAGAGGAATTCCTTCAGAAGGGGTCGGGAGTGGGCGTGAAGGAGTATGAAGAGATCCCCGTCTTCCCTCTCCAGGAGATAAATGACTTGGATAGCAACATAATGAAGATCCTCAAAGAGCACGAAGGTGTGGAGTCCATAAAAGAACTGATACAGGCACTGGAAGATGAAGAGGGTGTGGAGATAAAGAGGTCCAGCCTCCAGTACAGGATGGAGAAACTGGAGAAGATGAACCTCATCGATAGGGACCCCGATACCGTCAGGGTCAAGGTGAAACTGACCAGAACAGGTGAGATATACTTGAACTCGGAGGTCAAGCAGTAAACGCTAAAAGGAAGCGTTAGTAATAGTAATATGTGTGATGAATATTTACGCACCAAACAGGTAAGAGAGAAATACAACATTCGCAGGCAGACTCTTTACGAGTGGCAAGAAAAGGGTTTGTTGAACCCAGCCCAGACCCCAGGGGGTCACTATAGGTATAGTGAAAGGGAAATACGTTCTATACTTGATTTGATCTATCTGAGAATGTGGAAGGAGTGGCTATCTATGGGAGGGTTAGACATAGACAGGGAGAAGCCTTCCCTCTTTTAGGGGAGGGGGAGATGAATGCCGAGGTATAGACTGACCCATCTCCAGTATATCTACTTTCACTCACCCCACCCATCAACTATTAAATACTTTCAAACTCTCGTTATAGCCCGTCGAGGACAGGGTTTCTCGGAACACCTCCGTGGGTTGAAGACCTTGCTCTTCGGACCATCGGAAGGAGAAGAGGAGAAGGAGAGTGTACCCGACCATCGGGCACACTCGTGGAGCCTATGGAGGCTGATGAGAGACCTACCTTCCCCGTAAAGGGATGAACCGTAAGCACTCGTGCCAATCCGCTGAAACGACTGTGGTGGAAAGTACGAGAACGATCGGTTCAGCCGAAAGGTGTTCATGTCCAGTCGGAGATGGTGCGGCTGGAAGGGAGATCGACATCCCTGGTGACGGTCCGCCTGCAACAGGTGTGAAGAGAATCCAACAGGAGTCTATAAGCCCACAAGGGCGAGAAGCTAAAAACGGAAGCGACTGTACACGGTTTCTTACCGTTTGTTACAGTTCTCAGTACCAGGAAAGAGAAGATAAGACTGATGAGGAAGAACTGGTAGAAGACATACTGAAGATCGTGACAGTTTTCAGTGCCCGTCTATATGGGAAAAGAGGAGGAAAAAAAGTTCGTAAAAAAACAAAGGAAGGGATAGAAGAATGTCAGGAATAATAAAATTGTATTTCGATGGTGCATGCGAGCCTATAAATCCAGGTGGACACGGTACATACGGATTCGTGGTGAAGGAAGGTGACGAAATTGTGAAAAAAGGTAGTGGCTATCTTGGTAAAGGAGATGATATGACTAACAATGTAGCGGAGTATACTGCTATGATTGAAGGGGTGAAGTATATTAAAGATAACTACGGTGAAAATGAAATCCAGGTATATGGCGACTCACAATTAGTGATCCGTCAGATGATTGGACGGTATGCTGTGAGAAGTGAGAGAATTAGACCGCTGTGGAAGGAAGCAAGAGATATTGCCAAAGAATTGGATATATCCTATCAATGGATTCCTAGAGAACAAAATGAAGATGCAGATGCTCTTACAATTCAGGAATACGAAGATAAAGCCTTTCCAAAAAGGAAGGAAAAAGCAGAGAAAGAGGATATGAGTGTAGAAAAGATAGATGAATCTACATATAAGGTCAAAGACAAATATGTAGTTGATATGGATGAAAGAACTTGTACTTGTCCCGACCACCAAAATCGAGGTGTGAAATGCAAACACATATTTAAGGTTGAGATGGAGTGTTAATATGCAGGTAACAATACAGGGTAAACTCTTCCCAGATGATGACCAAAAAACCAAGATAGACGGGCTGATGAGGATACAGTCATCGACGATGAGGTACTCGTACAACCGCATCCGCGAGGACAAACCGAAGTCTGAGATTGAAAAAGACCTGAAAGATAAATTCTCGGAAATCAACTCACGCTATCGTCGGGGTGGCTATTTCAGGGCGAAGGATAACTATAAGTCGGCAAAAGAACTGGTAAAGTCGGGGGAACTTGAATCCGAGGAAAAAGTCATCTTCGGCGGAAGGGAGAATTTCATCAAGCGGTCGAACGGTGAGATAACTAACGAGGAGTGGAAGAGGTTGAGGAACAGGCAGGTCTTCTGTAGAGGCGATAAGTCAAAAGGTGGCAACCTAAACCTGCGTTTTGTCGAGAAGGATGACGAATTACACCTCAGAATCAATGTGGGCGAGCGTGAGTGGATATACGTGTCAGCCTACGTTGCTGAGTACGAGGAAAGGTTGTTGGAGGGGGAGGAACCCTACGGCGTAAGGATCATCCGAGAGGACGGGAAATACAAACTTAGAGTCAACATAAAGGAAGAGTATGAAGAGTCTACAGACTACGAGAAAGGTGCTGTAGGTATCGACTTCAACCACTCGACAATCGATTTGGCGGTCACTAATGACCAGGGGCAGTTGAAGGATACCAAGACAATCGACTGCCACAACTTGACGAGCAGTGGAGAGGGGAAGCGTGAGTGGGAGATAGGCAACCTGGCCAAGGAAGTGGTTGACTACGCCAAATACTGGAACAGAGGCATCGTTATAGAGAATCTCAGTGACCTGACACGAGGTCAATCTAACTCTCATAAATTCACTCACAAGAAATTCTTGGAAACCGTTAAGAGGAAGGCTGAGAAGGAAGGTGTGAAGGTAGATGGTGTCAACCCAGCCTTCACCTCAGTTATAGGCAAACGCAAGTATTCATCATATTATCATATCACGGTCCATCAATCGGCGGCTCTCGTTATAGCCCGTCGAGGACAGGGTTTCTCGGAACACCTCCGTGGGTTGAAGACCTTGCTCTTCGGACCATCGGAAGGAGAAGAGGAGAAGGAGAGTGTACCCGACCATCAGGCACACTCGTGGAGCCTGTGGAGGCTGATGAGAGACCTACCTTCCCGTAAAGGGATGAACCGTAAGCACTCGTGCCAATCCGCTGGAACGACTGCGGTGGAAAGTACGAGAACAATCGGTTCAGCCGAAAGGTGCTCATGTCCAGTCGGAGATGGTGCGGCTGGAAGGGAGACCGACATTCCTGGTGACGGTCCGCCTGCAACAGGTGTGAAGAGAATCCAACAGGAGCCTATAAGCCCACAAGGGCGAGAGGCTAAAAACGGAAGCGACCGTACACGGTTTCTTACTGTTTGTTACGGTTCTCAGTACCAGGTGGTACTGGTAGCCTCCTACTACGATATGAACGAGTTCCTGGATATAGAACCAGAACCCGGCAGTATATTCATACTCTCCAAATCGGAACCCTTCGACGAGGAGGGCGAGATACAGCACGAGAAACTCCTGAACTGGTGTACTCATTTTGGTCTGCCGATGTACCAGATACACACCTCCGGCCACGTAGACCCGGAGCATCTCAAAAACGTGATCAAAAAGATAGATCCAGATACAGTGATCCCGGTCCATACCGAAAGGCCAAAGCTCTTTAAAAGGTACATGTCAGATCTAGACGTGGAGATAGAGTTACCGGAGCTGGGAGTCACGATGGACTTTTAGCCGATCATATAACCAAAGGAGAGATAATCTTATTTTTAGATTTAAATAATGACCCTATAACTAAGCAAGATTATATATAAACGAAAAAACCTCCAAAATTCCAAAAAGGGGCTAACAATCATGGAACTCGATGATGAAAAAACAAGTATTGGTCCATCTTCTCAAAAGACAACCTATAATACAGACCATTTACCTATTTCTGATTGGTTTACAAAGATTAAGAATTCCAAAGTTGTACTACCTAAATTTCAACGTTTTGAAGCTTGGGGGCCTTCGGAGAAAAGAAAACTTTTACAATCTATAATTGAAGGGGTTCCTATAGGCTCCCTCTTGTTATTAGGTAAAGGAGGGAAACTGGATTTCGACTGGAGGTCACTAACTGGAGCCCAAGGAAAAGAAAAAAGAATAGAATCTTATCTCTTAGATGGACAACAAAGACTAACTACATTATGGAGGAGTTTCAAGGACGATTACGAAAGAGATGTATTTTTCATAAAAATAAGACCTGATGATAAAACGGACATGGAAGACTTGCCATTAGTTATTAGAAAAAGAAGATGGACAAAGAATGGGAAGACATATCCTCTTTGGACATTCAAACCAAAATATATTCACGAAAGGGGTCTAATCCCGCTCACTTTAGTCGACCCTAGTGAACCTCTTAAAGGTAAAGAATGGGTTAAGAAGATAGCTGAAGATAAGGACGAAGAAACACGTTTGATAATGGATGAAGAGTTAGACGGAACTATTAATAGTATCCAGAATACGATTGGAAAATTTGAAATCCCGTTCATAAAATTAGATTCAAGCACCCCCCCTGATATGGTGATAACTACATTTAGAAGGATAAACGAAGAAGGTACAAAATTGAGCACTTATGATTTGATGGTAGCAAAAATGGCTAAAGTCGGTGAGGATCTACATAATAGAGCTGAAAAACTCAAGGAAGAAGTACCCGCCTTTGTTGATTTTATGGACGTAGATGATTTAGATATTTTAAGAGCTGCAGTTTTATTGAAAGAGAGAAAACCCACCCAAAATAGAATATTGAGTATTGATCCAAAATATTTTATTGATAAGTGGGATGAATTGGTTGAAGGATGTGAGAAATCCTTATCTTTTCTACGAGAAGAAGGGATATTTGATAAAAAAAGATTACCTAGTAGTCCTGTTCTTCCTCTTTTGTTTGCTCTTTGGGGACAACATATAACTCATGGTGGAGAGAAAGAAGGAATAGGGAGAGAACTACTGAAGGATTATATTTGGCGGACATTCTTTTCGAACCATCTAGCTGAAGGAAGCACAAATACGCTAGTAACTAATGATTTCATACAACTTAAAAAATATCTTAATAACAAAATTGAATTGGACGAAATATCTTACAGAGAAGGGGTTTTGCCAGATGAAGAAAGATTGTTGAATGCAGGATGGCCAAAAAATAAAGATAGACTAGCAAGAGCTATATTGGCCTTATCCTTGAAAGAAGGAGGGTTGGATATATACAGTGGTGAGCAGGTAACTAGTAACAATATAGGTTCAAGACATTATCATCACCTATTTCCAAAAGCATACCTAAAGAAGCTAGGATATGAGAGTGACGACATCAATAAATCTTTGAATGTAGCACTTATTACACCAAAGACAAATCTTCAGATATCAGGTGCTAATCCTAAAGATTATTTACTCAAAATTACCGACTCTGTTGAGATGGACGAGGAACGATTAAAAAATAGGTTGGAGACCCATCTTATACCATTTGACCCCTTCATCAAAGAGGACTATGAAAGGTTCTTAAAAGAAAGAGCCCATCTGATTCTAGATAAACTAAATAAAGTGATATTAGAAGGATAGATCCTCACCCTTTGGACAAACTAAAAAATTTTCAAGTTTTTCCTCTAAGACAGACTTAAATAATACTCCAATTCACACCTAAAACCACACAAAACATCTGCCCTACTCATCCTAAATAATGCTCAACTTCTGTCCCCCACTATTTGTACCTCCGTCATTTTTTATAGCCCTTGATATAATAGGGAGTTCATACTCTTCTCTCGTTGTACCTATAATGGGGATTTAAAAGTCCTAGAAAACAGTTGGAAAAGACTCTATAAAATAGATAAAACCCGGCAAATAGTATGTGCTTAGGGTATATGATCGAAAGAGTTAAGATTTAGTCAATAAAAAATAGTGAGAGAAATAGTTTAGCCCATTTTAGGGTGTTGTCGATTCATAAGATGGGATATCAGCCGTAAATGGTTCTTCTTGGGCCCAACCTGGTTCGAATCGTAATTCATCACCGGTTTCATCTTGGGGTATTTCAAACACAAGCGTAAAGGTTGTTGTAGTACCAGGTGTTATTTTATCTGGAGCCCCTTCTTCTTGGGGGGTAGTATACACACTACCCTCTACTGTAGTCATCTCAAAATCCACAGTATATAAAGATAGGTCCTCTTCCTCATTCAAACTTTCTACCTTCACTTCAAGCCATAGATATTCATTTCCCTCGTCTGGTGGGAGATCAAAGGTATCATAAAGTTTTGCCTCAGCTCCCAGAACTTCTAACTTTGCCTGGGGTTCAGCAGATTCATTATCACTTGTATCTGTACACCCTGTTAGGGCTGTCGCAGATATGAGCAAAAAACCTATTGCTAGTATAGTAGGTATCTTCTTAACCATTATTTTCTCCTCGGCTAGGATATTTGAGAGAACATATAAATAATTAATGTATATCTTTAGTATATAAAAAGTCCAATTAGATAGGGGGGGAACATATCCTAATTGTTAGAGAATACCCACGCCTATTTCAAAGCATGGACCCAATAGGGGCAAAATTTAGCTTCGTTTGGCATAGTTTCGGAACTTAGAGGGTATATTTTAGGGTGCTAGCTGGGATTCTTCCTTGCCCTCTTACTCTTAAATCCCATGTGAGCTGTCATAAAATTGGTCTAAATCCTACCTAGACATCATCTCTTCCAGGATCTCCTCCTTCGTTATGTTGTGGTCCCCGAGCTTGTAGATCATGTCGAGGTTCTCGAAAGCTTCTACGGCCTTCACCTGTTCAAGAGCCCGTCACACAGGGCTCCCGAGAGCGAGAGAGGTATGTAGAGGAAC
>CAYMXS010000050.1:0-14779 GCA_964394465.1 uncultured Thermoplasmata archaeon
CCCCGTCCCCGACACTTTTCTTTCTTTCTTTTGTTTTTTAGGGGTAAGGGGTTTGAACTGAAGGTTCATGAGTTCAATTATGGAATATAGTCAAGGACACTAAAAAATCAAAGAAAAGTTTTGTTCTTGACTAGCAGTGGATGACGCAACGCAATTACAAATAAGTTGCGTCTTCCACTATAATTTAACGAACTGTTAGAATATGAGCGAAGCGAATATTCTTACTTGAACCCCGTCCCCGACATCTTTCTAACAACAGCACTGACATCCCATTCGTGGTCCTTGAACTTTTCATATTTGATAATCTCAACACGTCTCAAGATATCCCTGAGATTTACTTCATGCTCTCGCCTCAACCTTTTCTCCTCCCAAGATGTGAGGTTTCAATTCATCTTTTATCAAGTGTGGCTTTACCAAGTCTATGTCTCTTTCAAATAGGTCTTCTGAATATTGTAAGAGATGTATGTAATCCTTAAAACCACCCCTCCCCTCTTCGAACTCTACAATAAAATCTAGACCACTTTTTTCTGATTCCTTTTTCTCAGCATAGGAACCAAAGAGTGTTAGTTTCTTAACTTCAAAAGAACTTATTGTTTACTGTTCTCTTCGATCATATCTATTATTTTTTCCTTGTCCAATTCATCGGCGTGACTCTCGGTCATAAATTTAAAAAGGCTTCTGTATATATTTAAAAGGTTCGGAGTGGGTCTAGGAAATTTATCTCTTTAAAAATTGGAATACTAGTGAGATCAGCTAATCATCGATGAATCTGCGTCGATCCTCTATCTCGGATGATTTCTTTTTCCGTCTATCCTCCTGTATAACGATACCAGAACGATAAAGGTTCCGATCCCGACTATCGACATACCCATCATCCCCTTGGATTCAAGGATTATGTCGAAGAAGAGCAGGAACGGGGATAGTATCCCGATGATGATAGCTAAAGATTGCTTTCTTCCGTAGTTCCCCAGCCTCTTGTAGAGCTGGATAGTCAATAGGATCCCTATGATACACGGGACCGGCCATGTAAAGTTGTGATTTAAAAGGAGATTCGGTGTGAAGGTGAAAAGTACGAACATGGAGGATGTGAATAAAATACCGAATATGAGAGGTCTATCTTCAAGAAAATTCATCTTAGGTAGGGGAAGAGAGTCCATCTGTTTTGCCCAGTATAGAAGAGAAACGGATATCACTATGGTGATAAGATAATGCGGTACAGGCGGCCTGTAACTCGTGATCAGCAGGAAGATCAGTATACCTGCGGTGATGAAGATGGAAAGCACGAAAATTAACTGCCGCTTGTCCAGAAACCTCTTGTCCCTGAACTTTGGAAAAATTACATGCACGAGAAGGATCGGCACCGTTATGCTTACCACGGCGTGAAAGATCGAGAGCCACACGCACCAAACGAAGTTCGTACCGAGCATCCTGCCATAGGTGCCTAACAGATCGAGATCCTTCCATCCCGGGTCGAAGAATGACTTCACCGCTAGGCCTTCCTCGAATATACCGTAGAAGATGCCCAGGAGCATCAGTCTTTCGAAGCCTTTTCCCCATCGAACCCACAGCTCTCTCACAACGAGGACTCCACTGCCGTACAGTCCCCATAAGAACAAAAATCCCAGTGGATTAAAGAATTCCAAGGGTGGAGCTGATCCGCTCACCATCTCACCGAAGAAGGGTGAAAGTAATGAAAGCCCAAGAGCAAACTTTATCTTTTCTCTCACAATTATTAATGGTCAACCAAATATAAATTCTTTTTCTGCCGGATGTTTATACCCACATCTGTGAAAAAAGTTATATCTTATGTTCGAACTATTATAGTAAGACAATGAGATTTTGTCGTGAAAGTTTTATAAGAATAAAACCAATAATTATGGCCATTTTTCTTATCAGTGGTAGTTCAGTTTTACTTTTTTCTGAAGATGCCCTAGGTAAACCAATAGAAGTGAGAAAGACTGGAGAAGGGGCAAAGAACCTAGAGAGTTATCCCGAGATTCCCTCTTCCCCTAGCCCTGAAGATGGGGATGAGAATATGGACACGGATCCTCTTCTTTCTGTAGAGGTCTCCGACCCCGAAGGAGACCCGATGAACGTCACATTCTACGATGCATCCGATAACTCAGCTATAGGGTCCAATACAGGGATCACAAACGGCACCACATCTCTTGTTTGGTCTGGTTTATCCCCTGGTACTACATATAGATGGTATGCTGTCGCAGAGGACGCCGAGGGATCGACCCAATCTCCCACTTGGGAGTTCACTACCTTCTCCGAGGATTATCCCTATGTCGTGAGTACTACTCCCTCGGACGGTGCAAGCAGCGTGCCTGTAGATGAGGACATAACGGTGGAGTTCAGCAGAGCGATGAACGTGTCGAGCGTGGAATATCGTTGTGAGCCTGATCCAGGGGGTTGGAGCGAAACATGGACCTCTAATGATACGGTTTTAAAGTTGTCACACGACGATTTCTCCGCCCATAATATAACCATGAAGATCATCCAAGGGGAAGATAAGGATGGAAATCCATTAACCTCCAGGGGGCCAGTTAACGGTATGGAGGCGTACTGGCGTTTAGATGACGGTCCCGGAAGCAGTACCGCGACGGACTCGTCGGAGAATTCAAATCATGGAACCCTTCAAGGTGGCCCTACCTGGGTCACGGGAGAAGAGAATGGAGCCCTTTCCTTCGACGGCACCGATGATCACGTTGACTGCGGAAATGATGGAAGTCTAAGTTTCCCTTCCGGAGAACCGATAACCATAACATGTTGGGCCAAACGGTCATCGTCCCCGGAATATTCCACCATCATCGGCAGAAGGTCCGGGAGCGACCAAAACTACAGGATGGGTTTCGACTACTCTCAGTTCTCTTTCTGGTACTACGATACAGGAGGAAATTGGCAATCCTACACTTCCGATAATAATTACTCTGAGAATACATGGCATCATCTAGCCCTGACCTACACGTTTGGAAACGGAGGCTCGATGAACATGTTTGTAAACGGTAATCAGGTAACCGGGAGTTGGTCTGGAGGTACTGGGGATACGGACCCGGTCACGGGGGCTTACGATACATGTATGGGTCGACCCGGTGACCTAACTGGATTTTACTTCCCTGGGGCGGTAGACGAACTTAGGGTCTACAGGAGAGAGCTAAGCCAGAACGAAATAAAGAACCTTACCGAAGGTTCACCCGATACCTGGTCATTTACGACGACTTCAAATAATCATCCTCCAGACCGACCTGAAAATCCCGACCCTTCACATGGAGACAACGGGATCGATAGTGATCCGACTCTCAGTGTTGATGTTAGTGATCCCAACGGTGATGCGTTACAGGTAACATTCTATAACGCCTCCGATGAGAACGTTATAGACAGTACCGACCTGTCTGGAAACGGTACCGCTTCCGTCACTTGGCCCGGTCTTGCATGGGGTCAAACCTATAGGTGGTACGCGACCGTAGACGACGGGCAGGTAAATATAAGCTCTTCGACTTGGAATTTCAGGACCAACGGGCTCCCCTCTGCAGAGAACCCTAACCCAAGTGATGGCTCGATAGAGGTTGGGAAGAACCCCACTCTCTCTGCGGACTGCATAGATCCGGAGGGGCATTCTATGAACGTCACATTCTTCAACTATTCCAGCGGGTCTTCGATTGGAACAGATAGCATCTCGGGTAATGGAACCGCTTCCGTGAGCTGGAACGACCTGAGATGGGGCCGGACATATCGATGGTACATAGAGATAGACGACGGGATGGGGACCAGCACTACCGAGGATTTTCAGTTCACGACCAATTACGCCCCGATCGCTTCGAATCCTAGCCCAGTTGATGGCTCCATAGGAGAGGGAAAAGACCTGACCCTTTCTGTATCCGTTGAAGACCGTCATGACGATCCCATGGACGTGAGTTTCTTTGAGGCATCGAACGACAGCTTGATCGGTGCTTATAGCGTTCCTGGTAACGGTACCGCCTCCGCCGCTTGGGAAAATCTATCTTTGGGTGAAACATACAGTTGGTACGTAAAAGTCGATGATGGCCAGGCTAATGTGACTTCTGAGATCTGGTCCTTCACCACAGATCATCCCCCATCTATCAGCGATCCACAACCGGCAGACCAGGCTGTAGGTGTGAGATACTCACCCACCTTGAAGGTAAATATCACAGACCCAGAAGGCCACCATATCGACATCACGTTCTACAACCAGACGAGTGGAGAAATGATCGGGACGGATTCTATCACGGGTAACGGTACCGTTTCCACGGTTTGGTCAAACCTCTCAGAAGGAAGTTCGTACAGCTGGTCCGTAACCGCTGACGACGGCGTCGTGAATAGGACCTCGGAGATCTGGAACTTCACGACGAACAGAGTCCCCTCTGTATCAGACCCCGGGCCCATCGATGGGGCTGTCGGCGTGAAAACGAACGTTTCATTGACCGTTAACGTCACGGACATCGATGGCGACCTCATGAACGTTTCATTTTTTGAGACCTCGGATGATTCCCTTATAGGAGAGAGGATGAACGTATCCAGCGGTAAAGTATCCATCGATTGGTCGGGCCTGGATCTCGGGACCACCTACAGTTGGTACGTTACGGCGGACGATGGAAAGGGAACCTGTGAGTCCACAGTTTGGGAGTTCACGACTATACCGTGGGATGTCAAGGTTAATTCGCCTCCAGATACGATCGAGACATCTACTGGATTATATACGTACCAATTCCAAGTAGAGAATACAGGAACCGTGAACGATACGTACAATCTAAGCGTTTCTTCGAGCAGCCCAGATCTCTCAGCATCCTGTCCCAGTGAAGTCACTGTGAGCCAGGGTTCCGTACAAGAGGTCGACGTTGAAGTCAGTATCGAAGATTCTATAACCGAGGGTGAAACCGGTTCGATAAGCTTTATGGCAGAAAGCCAGAACGGGAGCGTTTTCGGTTCAGATGAACTATCCATCACCTATGGACATTATCACGTTGAACTCGAAGCTCCTCCAGATAGTATGGTAACCTCTACAGGGAGTCATCCGTTGAGCTTTTGGTTGAACAATACCGGTTCCCTCGATGACTCATATGACCTAGATATAACGTCTAACAATAGTGATTTCTCGGTGGATGGGCCGGATCAGGCGAGTGTGATTAGTGGAGGCTCTACGCGGGTAGATGTTGATGTTTCCGTGAGCTCAAACGTAAAGACTGGTGAGGGTGCTGAGATCACTGTTATTGCAAGCAGTCAGAACGCCTCAGAAGTGAATCCCAGTGATGAAGCGGTCGCTATTCTAACGTATGAAACATACTCTTTCGAGGTAGATTCCCCTGAGGACAAGATAGAGAATACCACTGAACTGCACACCTATAACTTCACAGTTATGAACAACGGAACCTTGAACGATACCTATGAATTTAACATAACTTCTTCCAACTCTGATTTTCTCGTGGGCCCGATAGAATGTGTTTCGATATCTGCAGAGGATTCAATCATACTACAGTTGGAGGTTAATATATCTCAGAGCGCAAATACGGGAGAGGAAACGGAAATCAGCCTGAACGTATCGAGTCAAAACGCTTCTGAATATAAGATAAGAACATTCAGAATCACATTTGAGGGGGTGGAAGATAGTTCCGCTCCAAGCTCGACTCTGTCTCTGGCTAAGAGTTATACCAACGAGTCGAAGGTTAGGATACCATTCAACGCCTCTGATGATGGAGGACTCAAGAACATTACTCTATATTACAAATCAGATGGGGGGCAATGGCAGATCTGGAACAGAAAAACTATCGGGGGTTCTTACCACAGTGGTAGTTTCACGTTTGAGCCCTCGAACGAAGGTCTCTATGAGTTCTATACTATCTGCGTCGACAGCTCAAACAATGAAGAAAGCGACAGCATCACAAGTTATCCAGATATGATTGTAGATTGGTCAAGTCCGGTGATAGATGATATAGAGCCAGTTTCCGGAGCTTTGGTCAATAGGACTGAGGTACAAATGACTTGGGAAGGCCAAGACACACTATCGGAGATAAAACATTATGAGGTCAGGAAGGATTCTGAAGACTGGATCGATAATAAGAGATACACCACTCAAACCTTCTCGGCTCTTTCGGAAGGCCAACATGAGGTCGAGATCAGAGCCCAGGATAGAGCGGGGAATTGGAAAGTTGTCTCGTCAAGTTTCGTCGTGGACTCGAAGGCACCTTCTTTACAGATCGGATACCCTTCCGAAGGAGATGAGATATCCAACTCTTCCATCAAAATCCGTTGGTCTGGTCAAGATGAAAACAGCGGTGTTTGCGGGTATAGCATAAAGATAGATTCCCAAAACTGGGTCGATATGGGAGAGGCAACTACGTACACGATTGAAAATCTCTCTAAAGGAAACCATTCTATAAAGATAAAGGCAATGGACGAAGCTGGAAACCAGGTCAGCAAAGAAAGGCATTTCTTGTTCAAAGGTACCGAAGAAGATGGAAAAGAAGGAGGGGGCCTCTTCAAGGGTGTATGTCTCTCGCCCTTACTGCTAGTGGTTATCATCACAGTCATTTTGTTGATTTCAACCTTTTTATGGAGGAACCGGGAGGAAGAACCCGAGAAGATAGAAAGAAGTATGGAAATGGAATCTGGAGAAGGATTAGAGACGGTCAGGGAGGTAGAGGAAGAAAGTACTGTTCAAGATCAAGAGAAAAAAACGGTAGAGGATGAGAGATCAGAAGGTCTAGAATCTTTTGAAGGGGCTGAAGAAGGAACTCGGATGGGTGGTGAAGATGAGAAGATCGAGAAGGAAATGGAGGGATTGGAAGAGGAGGAGGGTAAACCCCCCGATGCCGACGCCGGCAGAGATATGAACGTTGAGACCGGCGAAGCCGTTGAGTTCGACGCTTCAGGTTCCTCCGATGAAGAGGGGATAGTCAGCTATGAATGGTACTTCGATGATTTCAAAACCGCCTTTGGCGAAAAAGTAGAACACACGTTCAAGGAGGATGGGATACACACGGTCAAATTGGTGGTGACAAACGAAGACGGCCTCACCGCAGAGGATATGATCTATGTCATGTCCAAGACAAAAGAGGAAGACGAGAAAGGGAAGGACGAGGAAGATATGGAGAGGAAAAAGGAGGAGGAAGAGAAAGAGCTTAAGGAGACCGTAGAAACCCTCGAAAGCTTCACTGAGCTAAAGGGCGTCGGCTCCACCATGGCGAAGAGACTTCACGACGAGGGGTTCCACTCAATGGAGGATTTAGAAGAAGCTTCCAAAGAGGAGTTGGAAGAGGTCAAGGGCATCGGTTCCAAACTTTCCGAGCAGATAATCGAGCAATTGGATAGAAACAATGAATGATCCTCTTTAGATTTCTCCTACTTGGGAAAATATTAAATGTAATTTTTGGGGTATTAATTACGAGGCCCTATTATGAAAACACCTTGTAGATTACTTACCGTTATCATAGTAGTGATACTGGTTTCAAGCACCTTTTTAGCGACTGTTTCCAGAGACGGAGAAACGGTCAGTTTTGAGGATGAAGATAAAAAAGAAACCAGTGAAAAATCAGATCAGATTAGTTCTGCTGAACCCCTGGTAACCACCACAATCTTCAAAGATGATTTTGAGAGCGATGATTGGTCAAGTCCAAATTATCCGGAGGCATGGGATACGAATGGAGAATGGATCTATGATGATTATTACGAAACACCTATAAACGGTAGTTATTCCGGTGGAATGTGGGCAGGATACAGTGCACCTAGGCACCTTACTCATTCTATAGAATTAAATGGCGACCCTGCTAATATCAACTCAGTAAATTTATACTTTAAAGAAAAAAGGGAACAATGCGGTTCACATGATAATCTAACCGTAAAGATAAGCACGGACGGGGGTAGTAGCTGGGATACAATAGACAATTATCCGGGCTCGGGTAGTGGTACCCATGGTTATGATATCACTTCAGAGGTATCATCAGCAAATACATTCTTACTAAGATTTTCTATGGATGTTAATGGGAACGATGAAAGACATCTGATCGACGATGTTGAAGTTGTAGAGGACTATATAAATAATCCACCGGATCAACCAGACAATCCTGATCCTTCAGACGGACAAACCAGAGTAAGTTCTAGAGCTCAATTGAGTGTCCATATTACAGACCCCGATGGGGATTCTTGTGATGTCAGTTTCTATAACGCTGCAAACGATAATCTGATCGGAACAGATAATAGTGTTTCGAACGACTCCTTCGCCTCGACCACCTGGCAGGTTTTATCTCCCGGGCAGTCATACAGTTGGTACGCTGTAGCTGATGATGGCGCAGATACGGCACAGTCTTCCACCTGGTCTTTCACCACCATGACTTTAGGTGAAGCTGTAGACAATACTGCGCTGACTTGGAGCACCGGTGGTAACAACAACTGGTTCGGTCAAACGAGTTACTTTGACAACGACAGCGATGCAGCCGAGAGCGGTGATATAGGTGACGATGAGATCACGTGGCTGGAAACGGACGTAACAGGGCCTGGAACCTTGAGTTTTAGGTGGAAAGTATCCTCTGAGGGGAGCTATGATTACCTAAGATTCTATATCAATGGAACAGAGCAGGATCAGATTTCAGGCACTCCTGGATGGAGCCAAAATACTTACAGTATTTCTTCGGGAGCCCACACTTTGAGGTGGGAATACGATAAAGACACTTATGTAAGTGAAAACCTCGATAGAGGATGGGTGGACGACGTAGTATGGAACGAGCAAAATTTCCCACCGCTAACTCAGGATGATTCGGCAACGACACAGGAAGACAGCTCTGTTTGGATCGATGTTTTATCGAACGATCACGACCCCGATGGTTCATTAGTTCCTTCTTCAGTGAGCGTAGTTAATGGACCAAGTCATGGTTCTACATCAGTAAATACCTCGACTGGAGATATACAATACACTCCATCCCTTGATTACCATGGAACAGATTCTTTCAATTACTCAGTGGAGGACGATGATGGAGCTACGTCCAATCCAACCACTGTGAACATAACCGTGAATGCAGTGAACGACCCACCTACCGCCGGCAGTCCTATACCTAACGATGGGGCCGATGGGACAGACGACAGCCCAACGATAAGTGCTTACGTTGAAGACGTGGACGGTGACAACCTAGATATAACTTTCTATAACTCCTCTTCCGGGTCGGTCATAGGTACCGATACCATCTCTGGGAATGGAAGAGCTTCGACGACCTGGTCCGGGTTAGCTTGGGGTCACACATATCACTGGTACGTTACCGTTGACGATGGGCAAGCCAATGTTTCTTCTGGCCACTGGCAATTCACCACGAATCGATTACCGGTGGTTATGGAACCGACTCCAGCCGACGGTGCCATAGGGCTATCGAACCATCCCACCTTGAGCGTGTATGTTGAAGACGAGGATGGGGATACGATGGATATAACTTTCCATAACGCTACGAGTGGGAACACAATAGGGAGTGGTACCGTGGTCTCAAACGGCAGTGCATCGACAGAATGGTCCGGACTGGCTTGGGGCCGAACCTACTCTTGGTACGTCGCCGTTAATGATTCCACAGCAGAGATGACATCTACTGTTTGGGAGTTCACCACCAACGGATATCCCGATGTATCCAATCCTTCACCCTCGGATGGAGAAACCGGGGTCTCAACCGACCCTACCTTATCCGTTGAGGTGACGGATCCAGACAATGACGGCATGGACGTCACTTTCTATGATGGCTCAGATGACACTATCATAGGTTCCGATACAGGTGTGGCAAACGGCACAACAGCTTCTATCACCTGGAATGGGCTTTCACCTGGACAGACCTATTCCTGGTACGTTGCCGTTAATGATAGCTTGATTCAAACTTACTCATCCCAATGGCAGTTCACGACTAAATTAGAACCAACGATAAACAATCCGCAGCCTCCCAACGGGACAGTAGGCGTACCTACAGATCCAAACTTGTCCGTAGACGTGACTAACCCAGAGGGTGAACCCATGAACGTCACCTTCTACGATGCATCGGATGATAGTGTGATAGGTTCAGAAAGTGGTATACTCAACGAGACAGTTTCCGTGACTTGGGCCGGCCTAAACGAGAACACCACCTATGGATGGTACGTAGAAGTGGACGATGGGATGTCAGTAGTGAATTCAGGAGTCTGGCATTTCACGACGATCCGTAGAGATGTGGAAGTCAAAGCGCCCTCTGATGTTTCACAAGACTCTCCGGGTTACTATGATCATACATTCTGGGTAAACAACACGGGAACTGTGGAAGACACTTACGGGCTAACAGCCCATTCGAGCAAGTTCGGCTATTTTGAAGTCTCATGCCAGAACAACATAACTCTTGGGGCTGGGAGTTCCAGTCAAGTAGTCGTAGAGGTCCATATAAAGAGTTCTACTCCCCCCGGTGAGATGTCGAATATAACTCTAGAAGCGACCAGTCAGAACGACAGTTCGGTCAACAGTATGGATGTAATGTCAGTTTATTACGAGCCTTACTATGTGGACGTCGTAGCACCTTCGGATGACGTCGTTCAGGACAAGGGAGATCATAACTATACATTTACTGTTGAGAATACTGGTGGACTAGATGATACCTATGAACTGTCCTACAGTATTGACAATACCCACTTCTCCGTGGCGGGTCCGAGCATCGTGCATGTACCTAATGGAGAAACATCAGAAGTCAACGTCACGATCACGGTGGAAAATACGGCAAATCTGGGTGCTACCGCCCAGATCGGATTGACGGCAGAGAGCCAGAACAGTACCACTAGTGATAACGAATCCATGAACCTGACCTATGAGATCCATGAAGTTGATGTTGAAGCGCCTCAAGATAAATTAGAGGATAGCTCAGGTTCTTACAATTACATCTTCTGGGTCAACAATACGGGATACGCGAACGATACCTATGATATCTCTGTCTCCTGCGATAACCCTCATTTCACCGTAATGGGTCCCGCCCAGGTGTCTGTACGGCACAACGATTCCACCACTGTCGGGATCGAAGTGACCATCCTAAACAATGCTACCCTCGGTGAAGGAGCGCAGGTAATTTTAGTCGCCGAGAGTCAGAACAGTAGCGTATCGGACGAGGACAGTATGAATATACTGTATGGGGATTACAGTGTGGATGTAGGAGCACCCTCAAATGTGTATGAAACTTCTCTTGGAAGCTACAACTATACATTCTGGGTCAACAATACTGGATCCTTGAACGATACCTATACGATCGATCTGAATTCTGACAATTCGGACTTTGCAGTCAACGGACCTTCACAGGTATCCATAGATGCCGGGGATTCAATGCCCATAGAACTGGAAGTGATAATATCTTCTTCTGTGAACCCTGGTGATAGCGCTTCTATCACGTTACAGGCGACGAGCGAGAACAGTACCTCGACCTCTGAAGATTCCATGACCGTATCCTATATCACTTACGGGGTGGAGGTGGACGCCCCATCGGACGGGTATGAGACCACTAGAGGCACCTACGAACACACGTTCTGGATAAACAACACGGGCTCCATAGAGGATACATACGATCTTTCTTATACCTCAGATAACAACGATTTTAGCGTCCAGGGACCATCTACCGTAGATGTGCCGGCTCAGGGCTCGGCGGATATAACCGTCACTATCGAGATAGGTAGCGGAGCAGTCGGAGGGGAAAGCGCGATGATCAAGGTCAACGCATCTAGTCAAAACAGCATGAAAACAGCTGAGGACTCTATGATCTTCTCATTTGAAAATTACGGAGTGGAAGTTACCGCACCTCCAGATTCTGTTGAGAACTCGAAAGATCACTTTGTCTACACCTTCACCGTGAACAATAGCGGGAGCTTGGCGGACAGTTATACTGTAGAGGTAGATTCGGATAATCCTGACTTTATTTTAGAAGCGATAGATTCGATCCAGGTAGAAGGGGGAGAGGGCACGACTATAGAGGTGGAAGTAGAGATATCTAGTGATGTCAACTCCGGTGACGAAGCTGTGATAACCTTGAATATCACAAGTGAGAACAGTACTGTAAAAGATGAGGATTCGATGACCGTGACCTACGAAAAAAGCGGTGATCTGTCCCCTCCGAGCTCGGAAGCGGATCCTGGGGATATCCTATCTGAATACAGCTCGAATTCTACGATCCAAATCTCTTTCTCAGCCAGTGACAATACAGCTCTCCAGAATATCCTGTTGTATTATAAGAGCAGCGCGGAGAACTGGACACTATGGGCAGAGAAAGAGATATATGGGACATCTTCTTCCGGCGATTTCACGTTCGAGGCACCAGGGGAAGGGATATACGAGTTCTACACTATCGCAGAAGACGCCGCCGGGAATCGTGAAAGTGTCCCCTCCGAATCAGATACCAGTGTTACGATAGATACAAGTGGTCCGACCGTTACCATAGACGAACCGGTCTCCGATTCACTTCTCAATACGAGTGAATTGGAAATAGTTTGGACTGGAGAGGACGAGATAAGCGGTATCTCGAGCTATGAGATAATGAAAGACGGAGAGACTTGGATAGACAAGGGATCCGCTACCCAACATCTTTACCAGGGCCTAGAAGAGGGAACTCATGTCGTCACGGTAAAAGCGGTGGATAGAGCTGGAAACGAGAAAAAAACTGATATCGAGTTCGAGATAGACATGACTCCACCTTCCTTCTCAATCATCTCACCCCAAGAAGATGCAGATCTCTCTCAAACATCTATAACGATATCATGGTCTTCTGAGAGCGAAGTGGAGAACTATTGGATTAAACTTAACGGTAGTGACTGGACCCATGTCGGTACAAACACCATGTACAACATCTCAAATATCTCCGACGGAGATTATGTCGTATCTATAAAAGGAACGGACGATGCCGGCAATGTGAATATCAGGGAACAGAACTTCACGATCTCGTCTTCAGAAAAAGATAATGAAGAGGACGAAGGCTTGCTTCCATTTGGTAGTACCTGTTGGTTGATTTTACTTCTGATCATAATCCTAAGTATAATGTTAGCCATAGCCTTGATCACGAGGAGGAGAAAACAAGAAGAACAGGAAAAGGAAGAAGAAACTGGGGAGGAAATGGACTTTGAATTGACGGCTGCCTCAGAAGCTGTAGAAAGCCAAGATTCAAAAGAAAGTTTAGAGGAAATGGGGGAGACTGAAGAAGAAACCACAGAAGAAGCTAGCGAGGAAGAACCCAGTGAAGAAGAGATCGAGCCTGAAGAATCTGAGGAAACCACTCAAGAAGCCACAGAAGAGACTCCAAGTGAGGGAGAAATAGAAGAGGAAACTGTCGAAGAGGGGTTTGAAGAAGACAAGATGGAGGCTAGTGAAGGAGGTGCCGCGGCAGCCGCAGAGTCAGATAAGATCTCCTTAGAGGAAGAACTCGAAGAGGAAAGCGAAACAGAAGGGACTCCTCCCGAAGCGGATGCCGGAGGAAATCGCACGGTACAAGAAGGAGAGATGATCGAGTTCGACGGTAAGTCGTCAACCGATGAAACAGAGATAATCAGTTACGAGTGGTATTTCGACGAATGGGAGACCGCCTTCGGTGAGACTGTCGAACACGAATTCGAAGAACCTGGAGTCCATACAGTAAGGTTGATCGTGACGAACGAAGGGGGATTGTCCGCCGAGGATGAGATAGAAGTGGTAGTCCAGGGAGAAGAATCAGAAGAAGACACTGAACAAAAAGAGGAAGTCTCTGAAGAGGGTAAAGAAGAACCGCCTGAAGAAGTGCTGGAGGAGTTCAAACAGTTCAAAGGCATCGGGTCAGCAATGGCAGAAAGGCTTTACAGAGGAGGTTTCCAAAGCCTGGATGAACTGAAAGAGGCGGAGCCAGACGATCTAGGAGAAATAAAAGGAATCGGTTCACTACTATCCGAGAAACTGCATGAGAGGATACACGAAGACGAGTAAGAACATACGAGGCTGTAAACGAACACATCCATCAGTTTATTTTATCGAAAACGTTATGTAATTAGTTCTACATTTGAACTATTAATCGGAGGCCAATGTATGGACATCCGCAGGTATATTTCTGTAATCTTGGTTTGGTTGCTTGTTTTTGGAAGTTTCACCGCTGTACTGGTTCCAGATGATGGCTCAGGGGAAACGAATAGTATTTCCTCTTACGAGCCCTCCTCCATGGATATGGTGAGCTATTGGAAATTGGATGAAAACAATGGCACATTCATAAATGATTCTATAGGTGCCAACCATGGAAGAACGTGGGGCGATCCCAAACAGGTCGAAGGTAAAGTGGGGAACGCTCTTAAGTTAGATGGAGAGGAAGACTTCGTCGAGATAGCGGATGATCCAACATTAGATACTGAGTTGAACGAGAGCTTCACGCTTGAATTCTGGGTTTATAGGGAGGAACAATTGGGTAATGATTGGGACGGCATCATCGAGAAGGCATATGACAAGTCTACATGGTCTTATGGAGTATTTTTCAACTCCTCTGGGGATGGGATCCAATCTGCCGTCCAACATCACGATGACGGTAGTGGAAATCCGGCTTACACTCCCTCGGTTTCTTTCCCTTACGAAGAATGGCATCATGTAGCTGTTTCATACTCTGGTTCAGGTATAACCTTTTATATGGACGGTGTGAACGTCTCCTACAAGAGCTACAGTGACGGAGTCTACGACAGTCCTGACGAGTTGACGATAGGTAGAGCTTCATGGGACGGCTCGATAGAATACTTCAAAGGCAAGATAGACGAGATAGCACTTTACAACAAAAGTCTCTCGGAAACCTCGATA
>CAYMXS010000051.1:0-14410 GCA_964394465.1 uncultured Thermoplasmata archaeon
AGAGTAGTCAAGATTAAATAGACCCCTCTTTAATCCGTTGCCGATAGCATGAAGGGTAGAATAGAGAGGATCTTTGAGGGCATCGAGGAGGAAGTCGATGCCGTAGTGATATTGAACTCCACTAAACCACATATTGACAAGACGTTCTTCTATGCGACCAATCTGGTAGCAGGAGAGTTCGAAGGGTGCGCGGTAGTGCTTTACCCAGACAGTTCGGCCGAGATGCTGGTATCCAAGCTTGAAGCCGAGAGCGCCAGGAAGGCAGACATGGATATGGACATAATGGAGAGCAAAGAAGACAGCGAGGAGTGGTTGGAAGAAAAATTGGGTGGACTTGAAAAGATCGGTGTGAACGCCAGTGAACTGACCTACAAGGGCTTTATGAAGATAGAGGAAGCTACCGATGCTGAGATAGTGGATATAACCGACGCGGTAGTAGATGCCAGGAACATAAAGGACGAGATCGAACTGGAACGGTTGAACGAGGCCGGTCGCATCGCGTCTAGAGTGGCCGACGAAGCCCCGGAGTTCATAGAGGAGGGCATGAAGGAGTTCGAGGTTGCTGCTGAACTCTCCTACAGGATGAGGAAGAAGGGCGCCAGCGGCGAGGCCTTCGAGACCATATCCTCGAGCGGTCCGAACACCGCCGAGCCGCACTATACCTGCGGTGATAGAGTGCTTAAAGAAGGTGATTTTGTACTTCTGGATTTCGGTGCACTCTACAAAAGATACCGTTCAGATATAACCAGGACCTTCATCCTCGGGGAAGCAACGGATAAACAGAGAAAGATATACGAGACGGTCAAGGAGGCACAGAAAGCTGCACTAGAGAAGATCGAACCGGGGGTCATGGGCGCCGACGTGCACAAGGCGGCTCAGGACGTCATAGACAGCACCGAGTTCGAAGGCAAATTCATCCACGGTCTCGGTCACAGCGTCGGTCTTTCCACCCACGACGGCTCCGGTCTCTCACCTAATTTAGAAGTCGAACTGAAGCCGGGCATGGTTTTCACCGTGGAACCTGGTATATACCTCTCTGGCTACGGCGGCGTGCGCATAGAGGACGATATAGTCGTAAGAGACGACGAGCAGGGCTACGAGCTGTTGACGGACGCCGATAAAGAGTTAAAGGTCATCTGAGCCATATTCTTCAAAACAAAATATTTATATCGTTGTAACTTATACCTGCGGTAAGGTGTAATCTTGGCAATCGGATATGTCCTCATAAAAACAGCACCCGCTGCTGAACGAGAGGTGTACAACATCATCAAGGAGATCAACGAGGTGGAAGAGATACACTCACTGTTTGGGGAATACGATATGATTGTCAAGCTGAAGGCAGAGAACTTCAACTCGTTGGGACAACTCGTTGTGGACAAGATTAGATCCATAGACGGAGTGGATGATACGAAAACGCTTACAGGTATAGAATTCTGAAGGAGGTATGATTTATGCAAGCAGAACTAGGATTGATGGGATTCGTGACGATTCTTCTTTTGGCGCTAGCTATCGGACTGTTCGTTTCCGGTATATTCACCGCCTATTTCGGCAGAGGTAAGAGCAGGAAGGTAGGCATAGGACTGCTCTTGGGCGGTATAGTGATAGGTCTGTTGATAGGCATTGCTTTCAAGCAGGACTGGTACATGGCTGATCAAGCCTTACTAGCTCTGGTCTGGGAAGGCGTCAAGTATGTAGGCGCCTTCATCGTCGGCGTCGCCATAGCTCTAGGAATATTCCTAGGGGCCATAATGAAGTCTTAGACCAGTATTTGCGAAAAAACTATTTCTAACCTTATTTTTCTCTATCTATGAGAGTCAAGATAATACTCGGCAGTAAGAGTGATTTAGAAGTCGGTGAGAAAGCGACTGATGTTTTAAAGGAACTAGATATAGACACGAGAGGAGATTGAATTGTTGGATGCAGAAAGTTTTATCGATGAGAAGATAGAAGAGATAAGTAAAGTAGATGGTAAAGCCGTGGTGGGATGCAGCGGCGGGGTGGACAGTACCGTCTCAGCTGTGATAGCCGGCAGAGCTTTGGGAGACGATCTGTTAGCTATATACGTTGATACTGGCTACATGAGAAAAGGCGAGACCGAGGGAATGAACGACCTTCTGGACGAGATGGATATAAACCATAAGATCGTGGACGCGAGAGAAGAGTTCTATGAGGCCATGGAAGGGGTCACGGACCCAGAAGAGAAGAGGAAGATTATCGGTAATAAATTCATAGACGTCTTCGAAAGGGAGGCGAAGCCCTTTGGGGCGGATTACCTCGTTCAGGGTACCATAGCTCCTGACTGGATAGAGAGCGGCGACGAGAAAAGGGATACGATCAAGTCGCACCACAACGTCGGAGGTCTGCCCGAAGAGATGGGTTTGGATCTTATAGAACCGCTCCAGGACCTCTACAAGGACGAGGTCAGGAAGGTCGCTCGTGAACTGGGACTGCCGACGGCAGAAAAACAGCCATTCCCGGGCCCCGGTTTAGCTATACGGGTCATGGGTGAAGCCACGCCTGAAAGAACGGAGATAGTAAGAGAGGCCTGTGCCGTGGTGGAAGAGGAGATAGAGAAAGCCGTTGAGGACGACGAGATGGAGAAGCCTTGGCAGTACTTCGCCGTTCTACTACCCATAAAGACGGTGGGCGTCCAGGGCGATAAGAGGGCCTACGGCCACACCATAGGGATCAGAGCCGTCCAATCCTTGGATGCCATGACGGCCAACTTCAGTGACATCCCGAGAGAAGTTCTGGAAAGGATATCCACGAAGATAACGAACAGGATGAAGGACCAGGTGAACCGGGTCGTTTACGACGTGACGAATAAACCCCCTGGCACCATCGAGTGGGAGTGAGTTCTCGTAGAAAATAGACCTGGGAGAGTGGATAAGCGTGGGCATGTTGTTCGTGCTTATAAAAGCGGCCCCCACCCTTGAAGAGGAAGTAGGAGGTAACCTGAAGAGCATGAAGGAGGTCGAAGAGGTCGATCTGCTCTTCGGTGAGTTCGATGTGATAGCCAAACTCAAGGGCGAAGATACAGACGCATTGGGTGATATCGTAGTGGACAGGATAAGGGGTATGGAAGGCGTGGAGGACACCAAGTCCCTCAGGAAGGTAGAACCAGATTATGAGAGGTGATGTCTCTGGTAGGATGGAAAGTTTTACCTCACTAATAATAAAAAAGTGAAAAACTTATAAACCCTTTTTTCTTCTCCCTCTAGGTGGATCCACTATCGCTGATACTGTTCGCTACTCTCTTCACATTTGGAGGGATAGGCCTTGGAATCATAACGGGTTTGATCCCGGGAGTCCATGTTAACACTATATCTTTCCTCATCGTCAGTTCGCAGGCCATGTTCGTTTACATGACATCTGAGGTTCTTCTTTCATACGGTGCTAGTCTATCAGAGATGCTCTTGGTGCTTTCCATGCTTGTCCTGGGCTGCCTGATAACCCATTCCTTCTTGGATTTCATACCTACAACGTATCTGGGCGCTCCGGAAGGGGACACCGCTCTTTCCGTTCTACCGGCACATCGTTTACTCCTTGAAGGTAGAGGCTATGAAGCGATAAAGACCAGCGCCCTCGGGAGTCTAGGTGCCGCCTTTGTTGGATTAGCTTTACTTCTACCCGCACGGTTACTCATGGGTTCGCCGGTTAACCTGTACGAGCATATCGTTCCCTTCATCCCTCTGGTTCTGTTCTTGGTCGTTTCCTTACTGGTCTTTCAAGAGGGCAGGAGCCTTATAGATTTCAAGCCGAAACTCGTTGCCGCGGGCATATTTTTATTAGCTGGGCTGCTCGGCTTCGTAGTTCTAGCCCCCTCGGCTCTTTACAACGAAGCCTGGGTCCCTCTCAGGCAGGAAGGTGTTTCTATCTCCTCCTTGATGCTGTTCCCGCTCTTCACCGGCCTCTTCGGGATCTCGAACCTTCTGGTCAGTCTGATGGATAATCCGGATGTGCCCGAACAGGAAACAGAAGATGTAGAGGTCGAATTGGACGAGCGGCACCAGGTGAGAGGTACGATATCGGGCAGTTTATCGGGAGGATTAGTAGGCTGGTTACCTGGGATAACAGCGGCTGCGGCCACCGCCGTGACCAGAGTTTTCACCTCGGATGAAGACGATGAGGAGGTACAGGATAGGGAGTTCATCATGGCCGTTTCAGCCGTAGATACGTCCTGCGCCATATTCACGTTGATAGCGCTCTTCGTCATACTCAAGGCTAGGAGCGGCGCCATGCTGGCCATACTGAAGATAAACCAGGGCATGATACAGGCCTGGGCCAATCCCTGGGACATACCCGGTCTTCTTTTGCTGTTGCTCTACTCAGTCGTTCTTTCTTCCTCCATAGCGTATCTCCTGACCCTTTACATAGGAAAGAAATTCTCGACCATACATCAGAAGATAGAGTACAACAAGATCTCGAAGGGGATCATCTCCTTTTTGATAGTCCTGATCTTCCTTTTTTCGGGCCCGCTCGGTATGGTCATAGCTCTGACGGCCACTGCTATAGGGATAATCCCGCCGCTCTATGGGATAAAAAGGGTCCATATGATGGGCTGTATCATATTCCCGATCATACTATTTCTTACAGGTCTGGATTCCTACCTGCTTCACTTTCTCGGGTTCTGAAATAATAAAAAAAGAAAAAACTACGGGTCAATGGAACGGAGCCGTCAGTAAGACCAATACGGGGAAGATCTCAAGACGGCCGGCCCACATCTCTATTATGAGCACTATCTTCTCGTGGAACGGCATGGACGCTCCGGTGATGCCCACGCTTAGCCCCACGTTACCCTCTGCAGAGGCGACTTCAAACAGAGCATCGACGGTACTGTGGCCCCCGGCCATCAAAACTAAGGCTCCCCCGACCAGCACCACCAGGTACAGAACCGCATATATCGCCACGTCCATGATCTCTTCTTCATGGTAGTACTGGTCACCGACCTTCAATTTCTTGACGACCGATTCCGGTAGGAGCATATCTCTTATGAGCCAGATGAGCGCGTAGAATATTATGACGATCCTTATGAGTTTCAGAGCGGAAGCTGTGGAGCCGTAGCCTCCCCCGAATATCATCAGTATCGTCAAGATGAACTTCTGGAAGGGCGTCCAAGTGCCCACAGGTGCGGTGTTGAACCCGGTCCCGGTCAGGGCGGTTATAACCTGGAAGGAGCCGTACCTGAAGGAATCGAAGGTGAAGCCCAGACTCAAGGCAAGGATGAAGGTGGTTATGGCTATTATTATGAAGATGGCCTTGACCTCGATGTTCTTGAAGAACTTCCTGATATTCCCTACGAACAACTGGTGGTGCATCGCGAAGGAGATGCCGCCTATGACCATGAAGGGCATGATAGCTAGTTCCAGTAAGAAGGCGTGGGAATGCATCTCGAGGCGGTAGGTCATTATGCTGTAGTTCTTCACAGAGAAACCGCCGGTTGCTAAAGCGGTCATGGAGTGGTTCACGGAATCGAACAGTGGCATACCTATCAGGAAAAGCAGAAGGGCTAACAGACCGGTATAACCAGCGTAGATGGCCCATATCCTCCTTGTTGTTTTAACGACGCTGGGGACCAGCCTGTGGCTTCGCCCTTCGGCCAGGTAAAGTCTATGTGCAACAGTGCCCGTCCTGACCACCAAAACGCTCAGGAATAAAACTATGACGCCTACACCGCCCACCCACTGGATGAGTGAGCGCCAGAAGAGTATGGAGTACGGAAGACCTTCCACTCTGAGGCCGTACATCGTCAAACCAGTCGCGGTGAACCCTGACATGGACTCGAAGACAGCGTTTATGAAGGTTAGACCCCATTCCGGGCCGTAGAAGTTTCGGGCAAGCCAGAAGGGAACACCGCCTATTATACCGAATAGCAGCCAGACCAGAGCTGAAAGCGTTATGGCCGCCCCGAGGTAAAGCTCGCTCTTCTCGAACAGAATGAAAAGGGTGAATCCCGCGATACCAGAGAACAGGGCCGGATAGAGAAAGCAGTTGGCCAGCATCATCTCGTTGTCCATCAAGATGGCCATGGCCGCGGGTATAAGCATGAGGAGCCCAAGGACCATCAGTAGGATGCCCAAGTAATAGCTGACCGTGGATAACAGGCCGTAGGCTTTGAAATATGGATGGATCTTATCCTTGATGCTCTCGGTCTTCTCCTCGATCTGCATCCAGACTACGTTCTTGACCAAATTGATCCGACCTCTTTTTGTTGTTCACAGACAGATAGGTGTATATATAAGGGTATCACTAAGAAATATAAGTGTTTTTTTCTTCCATGGGCCTGATAAGAGGTAAATAATTAAAGATACCGGGAGGATAACCAATATATATCAGGAGCGGAATCGAATACCGCTTCTATCTGGAGGATATATGACCATGGGTAAGAAAGGAGTGAAGAACGTCCCGTTGGTACTTTTGGTGTTCGCTTTACTTTCGGTGTCCTGCGTACCTCAGGCATCCTCTGCGAAGTTGGCTAAGGACTGGAGCCAGACCTATGGTGGAAGCGGTGACGACGTGGCCCACTCTTTGGTATTTACGGATAACGGAGGGATAATCATAGCGGGTCATACGCGCTCTTTTGGGGAAGGGAAGTTGAACAACTTTCACCTCGTAAAAGCGAACAATAACGGATACGTCCAGTGGCGCAGGACGTATGGTGGGGCCTACGACGACGAGCCCGAGGAGATAATAAAGACGGGGGATGGCGGGTACGCCGTGGCGGGTTCCAGCGAGTCCTTCAAAGGCAAGGCCCAGTACGATTTTTACATCATAAAAACGGACTCCAAGGGAAGAAAAGAGTGGGATACGGGCTTCGGCGGGAGGTATAATGAAAAGTGTTATTCGGTCATCCAGACCGAAGATAATGGCTTCCTTATGGCCGGTTCGACCATAACCTACGGTGCAAGGGGCAATGATTTTTGGGCTGTCAAAACAGACGGGGACGGCAATATAAAGTGGGTGAAGGCCTACGGGGGCGACGGGGACGATATATGCAGGTCCGTTATAGAGACCCACGACGGCAACTACCTTCTTGCGGGCTACACCGATTCCTTTGGGGACCCGGGCCAGGGAGGTTATCTGGTCAAGATCGACGGTTCTGGAGATGTCATATGGAACCGGACGGCCGGCGGGACCTTCGACGATTACGTCTACGACATAACAAAGACGGAGGACGGCGGCTACGCCTACGTGGGAAGCACCACATCCTACGGGGCGGGAGAGGAGTCTTTCTGGCTCGTGAAGACAAACTCCACCGGTCACGAGCAGTGGCACTACGCTTCCGACGGTGATTACGACGAGGTGGCCTACTCGGTCACAACGAATAAGAAGGGCAATTACATGATGGCCGGATACACTTCCTCCTATGGTCACGGGGGAAAAGACGTCTGGGTCGTCGAAGTCGATAAGAAAGGGGAGGCGGTATCAAAGGAGACCTTCGGTTCTGACAGGGACGAAGAGGCCTTCTCTATAGCCATGTCCAGTGGAGGAAGGTACGCCGTCGCTGGATACACGAACTCCTTCGGGGCCGGCGGTGAAGACTTCTGGGTCGTGAAGCTGGGAACGCCGAAGAAGATACCCATCTTCTGGACGGGAGCAGGCCTCGCGATATTCGTAGCCGGGGTCGCGGTGTTCCACAAGCTGAACCAGAAGTACAGATTCATATGAAATATCATCTACTATCTCCTTCCGTGGGCGTACCTTATGAAGTAAAGTAAAGGCAGTATCTCTATCCTCCCCAGCCACATGTCTATACAGAGTAGTATCTTCAGAACCTTAGATATCTCAAGAATAAGACTATAAGATATATCACCACGAACGGGTAGATATGCTTTTCATCATCTGTATGGATTCGAAGATCAGACCGGCCCTTAAAGCATTTATGCCGCCGGTGGACGAAGGGTTTGCTCTACCGATCATGGCTGTGATCGATACCAGGATTAATCAGCGGTTCAAACTATCCCGAACTTCTTCTTCTTCTCGAAGAGTTTCTTCACCTGTTTGACCGTATTCTTTCTGGCTATCACGGTGACTATATCACCTGGCTTGAACTGGGTGTTGCCGTCGGGTATCTTGGAGTTGTCCTGTCTCATGAGGTCCACGACTATAACTCCCTTGGGCAATCCCGCATCTTTCAACCTCTTGTGGGCTATCTTGGACTCCTGTTTCACTTCCAGTTCCATGAGCTGGGCCTCTCTTCCACCCAGGCTCATTATAGTCCTCGTGTCGCCTATGGAGTTCTTTATCTGCATGGCGCTGGCCCTGGTTGTACTGATCGTGTTCTCTATACCCAGGTTTGTGAAGACTCCCTCGTTCTTCGGTTCGTTCACCCTAGCTATCACCGTCGGAACCTGGAATATCTTCTTGGCCAGCTGGGAAGAGATGACGTTGACGTTGTCGTCTCCGGTCACCGCAACTAAAACGTCCGCCTTGTTGAGTCCCGCGTCTTTTAGATACTCCAGATCCGTCCCGTCGCCTCTTATGATGAGTGCGTCGAACTCCTTGGAGAGGTCCTCGGCCAGCTGCTCGTCCTGTTCCATCAGGACCACGTCATGTCCTTCGGGGAGGAGTAACCTAGCCAGGTCCCTGCCGACTCTGCCGCCCCCTATTATGACCACGTACATGTATCCACCATGGTAGTTATAGTGAAGTGCATTATAGAATTTTCCATCTTTTTATGGTGGCTTTGAGTGAAAAGGGCAAAAACAAATTAAGAGGTCCCGCTTTAACCTTCTAGAAAAGAAAATGTATTGGCTCTCCTACGTCGTCATAGCCATCATCGTCGTTGGTCTGATCACTGCATACTTCACCGAGGTTTACCTGACGCAGATACTCCTCATACAGAATTTACTAATCTTCATGCTCGTTTTCATACCCGGCCTGGCATATCCATACCTGATCGGAAGGGTGTATTCAGACCTGGCGGGCAACCCTATATATCTGCAGTCTTTAGACACACTACTTTCTAAAGGGTACACGTTCCTGAGCTTGATGTATATACATGCTGGCTTCATGCACATCGTGGGCAATGCGATAATACTCTTCTTCATCGGCGTAGCTTTGGAGGACAGGATAGGCAAGGAGTGGACCGCTTTCGTCTATTTTCCAGCCGGTGTTATAGCGACTCTGGGGCAGTACATATTAGACTGGGGTCAGAACATAATGAATCTCGGAGCTTCCGGCGCTATAATGGGGCTCATGGGCGCCATAGTATTCATGTTCCCCAAGGACAGGATCACCATGCTGTTGGGCCCGATACTGATGCCCAACGTCAGGGTAGATTTAGCCGTTGCGGTCTTCATCATGATGCAGACCGTCATAGCGTTTTTGAACCCATCTTCCAATATAGCCCATGCGGCCCATTTTTCGGGTCTGGGCGCAGGGATAGTTTTGGGTGCTTTTCTCAAAAAGATGGGCGTCCACGAAGGTAGATTGAAAGGCCCGAAGAGGGACTATAGCAGTTTGAAGCCTCTGGCCGAACGGCAGGATTTACAAGACATCTACAAAAAGATAGAGGAGGCGGACGAAGAGGACGTTAGAAGGGCCTGGGCCGAGCACCTCTTGAGGAAGGCCAGATGTCCAAAGTGCGGGAGAGACCTGAACGAAGAGGGCTGTGAGTGCGGATACGATGTCTGGGAGGACTAGACCGGAACCTATATAAATGAGGGACATAAAACGGGAAACCTATATGGGATAACATGAAGGTACCGAACTCTTATTATCTACAGTGTCCGGCCTGCGGTAAGGAAACGATGCACGAGATACTGAAAGGAGAGGTGGGGACTCAGGGTGAAGAGATAACCATAGACGGTATAGTGAAGTGCGAGGTCTGTGGAACCACCAGGCATAAGACGATACGGGAGAAAAAAGCTATCGACGTACCGATCATAGTGAGCTGGAGGGACGACTCTGACAGGAAGAAGATATCGTTATATCCAGACGAGTGGATCCACAAGGGAGACAAGTTGATTTTAGATGGTACAACGGTAAAGGTAACGTCCATCGAGCAGGAAGGAAAGAGAGTCGAGTCCTCCAAGGTAGAGGACATAAAGACCATCTGGTCCAAGAAGCACGATAAAGTGAGGGTTAAGGTCTCTGTACACAAGGGAAGAAACAGCATATCTGAGATACTCGAAGTGGTCCCAGAAGAGGAGTTCTATGTCAACGACCAGCTGAAGGTGGGGGAACACGAGACGGTCATACACCGGATAAAGACAGAAGACGAAGTTCTCAGAAAGGGCAAGGCCAAAGCTGAAGATATAGTACGTATCTACACGAAAAGGATCAGATAGTAATATGATTCACATGAAGCCCAGCTCTCCGAGTTTCTCTGGAAGGTAGGTATCTGTAACGTAATCCAGGCCGTACTTAGCCAGGGCCTGCTGTTCCGCCTTCTTGTTTATGTCCAGCATCGTTTCTATCTCCTCCTTCCAGAAATCGGTATCGAACCTTGGATCCTCCAGTTCCTGCTCCAAGGCTTTTCTATCGTTCTTCGATAATTTATCCGTTGGAAGATCATAGGTCATTATGTCCGAAGCGGTTATACCCACGTACTCAGAGGTGGGGGTAGCCAGGTAATCTGATAGATAAGCCGTGTTTATGGCGCCGTAGGCGACTGAAGCGAATATACGGAAACTCCAGGGATCGCCGTCGGTGAAGACCACGACCGGTACGTCTTCCTCTTCGCTCAGTCTCTTTATCATGCGCCTGGTCGAACGGGCTGGCTGTCCCTTCAGATGGACCAAAAGAGCGTTAGCCTGTTCATCGAAGCCGTTCTCCACCAGCCTGTCGAACATACCGCCCGTCTCGATAGCTATCATGAAGTCCACGTTTACATCTGAGAAGTTGACCTTGTCCTCTTCAACGTTGTAAGGTATGGTGTAACCGGAATCGCCAACATCGTCACGACAGTTGATCTTTCTGACGTCGCCTTTCCTGTTGACCTCTTCTATCGTTATATCGCCGATGAGCCTGGCTCCGTCCTCTTCCGGTCTCAACTTAAAGTCCTCTCTAAGGCATTCAGTGACGAGTTCCATGTCTTCGGCCAGTCTATCGGACTGGCTCTGCTTGCTGAATTCAGCTTTGTCCCATCCCTCAGAGATGTAGTACATCTCTCTCAAGGTCGAGGATTTACCCTCCTCTATCATGTCCTTTATGAGGTCCAGCATGTAAAGGGTTCTTAGTAACATGCGGGCGCTCTTCAGCTTCTTGGCTGAACGTTTGCTGGTGTTATCGCCCAGTTTCCATACACCCTCTCTTCTGTCCAGCTCTATATTGCTCTTGGACCTGGCCGGGACCTCCATGTTGGGTATCTCTCCCTCGTCCAGCTGCTCGTAGAACTGGGCCGCTATGTTTTCCAGTCTTTTCAACGCCTTCTCGTGTCTTTCCTCCATGCTACCACCGTCTATTTATCCTCCTTCTCTATCTCGGCCATCTCGATCTCCCAGTCGTCCGGAAGCGGTTCGGCCCCTATCAGCTTCGTCTCTGGGACTCCTTCAATATATATCTCAGTGCCGTCCAGGTCTTCCTTGTCGAGGTTCCCGTCGAACTCAACGGTTATCTTCTCCGTTTTCGATGGGGCGAGTTCCTCTATCTTCCACTCCAGGTGGTCGTCGCTGTAGACCGGCTCGACGCTGGACGAAAGGACCTCAGTATCTGGATAGGGCTTCTCGAAGAAGAGGCTCATGTCCCTTATCTGTGGGGTGTAGTTCATTATCTCCATGTTCACCTTACACCTTCCGTCGTTCCAGTTGCACTCCTCCTCTACATAAAGGACGCCCATTATCTTCGTCATGGACTTGTCTAAACTTGGCTCTGGCTTCTCCACGATCTTCGAAGACTTCTTGGCTATCATGGGCAGGATGTCCTTGACGACGGTGAACTTCTTCTTCACCTTCTTCCTCTTCTTCTCTTTATTGAGATGCGTCCTTAGATGCCTGGCACATTCTCGAAGGCCCCTCTCTATCTCATCTACGACCTCTGGTATATCGGCTATGGCCTCCTTCGCCTCGGAAGTGAACGGAACCCTTGTTGAAGCCACATGTATGAGTATAACGGCTGGACCAGAGGGCATACCCTTGCCACCTTTCTGGTCCAGGTCGTAGATCCTCCAGTCTATATTCTTTATCGCGGTCGTTGTGGCGCAGCCCCCTTTCTTGTACATCAGGGGCACTCTATTGGCGAACCTGAGAACTCTTACTGGTCCATCTTTAGGCAGGTCTCCTCCATAGACGAGCCCGACCTCTATCTGGAAAGGAGTGCCCGAATAGACCGTTGGATCCCTGGTTGTGGGAGGCGCGTAATACTCTGGATGATCCCCCTTGAGAACGTTCTTGAGCCCTTTCTTTATGAGCCTGCTCTTTATAGGGGAAAGACAGTCTGTCTTGGGAGCCATGAGGTTAACCTTCTCCGCGGCTTTCAGAACCGCTTTGGAGTCCTCGACCTCCAACTCACTGGGATTCTTCTTTTCATCCACTCCGGCTTTTTCACACAGTTTCTCCGCCTTGCTGTAGCTTATACGGCTGAACTCGTTCTTCAGGAAGGACTTCAGTGTCCTTCTCTTTGAGTCCTTGGCCATCTTGGCGAAGGTACCGAGTTCGATGCCCTCAAGGTGAGGCTGCACTGCCTTCGTTTCGTCCGGCAACTGATCTGTTGCTCTTTTAAAGAGTATGGTTTCGCCGTCACGGACGAACTTGATTCGGGCGTGCGGATTCACTATGGCCGTATTCTTAAGATACTCGTAAACGGAATGTTTTCCTCTTCGTAATAGGCCCTTGATGGTCGTTTCAAAACGGGTTCCGTGATCCTTTCCCTCCCATATGACAACGTCTTCCTCCTGCAGGTCCGGCTCGTTCTTCTTCGTATCTAGAGTGAGTTCTACCTGGTGGGCGTAGTCCTTCTCCGCCACCTTGGATTTTACTGTCGTCGGTCTTCCCGTAGTCAACTGACCGTACATGACGACGGCGGAAACACCTATACCCTGCTGCCCCCTGCTCTGGCTGATCTCGTGGAATCTGGAGCCGTAGAGCAGCTTTCCGAAGACCTCTGGGATCTTCCTTTTCACTATACCGGGTCCGTTGTCCTCCACCGCTATCTTGTACTCTCTATCCCCCACCTCCTCTATCTCGACGGTTATGTCTGGCAGTATCTCGGCCTCTTCACAGGCATCCAGTGCGTTATCCACACCTTCTTTTACCGCCGTCACCAGAGATTTAGTGAGCGAGTCAAAACCCAGGATGTGTTTGTTCCTTTCGAAGAACTCTCCGACTGATATCTCCTGTTGTTTATCCGCTAGCTTTTCTGCTATAGAAGTCATGGCATCCCATCTGTAGTGCTGTTATCTGAACTAAAAAGCTATTGATAGATAAATCTTCTGGAAGGAGGGTATGGTAAAAGTGGACACAGAAAAAAAGAAAAAGAAACGGTTTAGTTCTGGGTCCCGGCCTCTCTCTCCTGCAAACGTTCTTCCTCTTCAAGGGTCTCTATATCCTGGCCGTGCATCGCTTTACCCAGCCCTTCGGAGACCTCGGCTATCTTCTCCGGATCATCATAATTGTGAACGGCTTCAACTACTGATCTTCCCATCCTCTCAGGGTTCTCGGATTTGAAGATGCCGCTGCCCACGAAGACTCCGTCCGTACCCAACTGCATCATCAACGCTGCATCAGCGGGAGTGGCTATGCCTCCTGCGGCGAAATTGACCACCGGCAGCCTCTGCCTTTCCGCCACTTCCTTAACCAGTTCGTAGGAAACACCGTGTTCCTTTGCTATATCCTTCAGGGCGTTCTTGTCCTTGTGGCCTAGCTCTCTAATCTCGCCCATGACACTCCTTTGATGTCTGACAGCTTCTACTATATTGCCGGTTCCGGCTTCCCCTTTGGTCCTTATCATGGCGGCCCCTTCTTCTATCCTTCTGAGGGCTTCTCCCAGGTTTCTGCAGCCGCAGACGAATGGTACCTCGAACCTGTCCTTGTCGACGTGATAGAACGGGTCCGCAGGTGTCAAAACCTCGGATTCGTCTATCATGTCAACCTCAAGGGACTGCAGTACCTGAGCCTCGGTGCCGTGACCTATCCTGCACTTGGCCATGACAGGTATGTCGACGGCTTCCATGATCTCCTTGATCTTCTTGGGGTCGGCCATCCTAGCCACGCCGCCGACCTCTCTTATGTCCGCAGGGACCCTCTCCAGGGCCATGACTGAAACGGCACCGGCTTCCTCGGCTATGACCGCTTCCTCCCTGTTCGTGACGTCCATGATCACACCGCCCTTCTGCATCTGGGCGAAACCCCTCTTTACAAGTTCTGACCCGTACTTTAACTCTGACATTTCCAGTTCAAAAGGCATATTATAGCACCGGGACGGATTACTCGTTGGGTGTATTTTAATGTTTCTGATTACATCCAGATGT
>CAYMXS010000052.1:0-14252 GCA_964394465.1 uncultured Thermoplasmata archaeon
TTTGCTCTTTCACCGTAAAATATTTAAAACTTGACTGACCATTCAGTCAATATATGCATGATGATGCAAACGTTCCCGAGGACGTGAGACAAAAGGCCATGAAGGCCACCTTCAGAGCTCTCTGCAGGCACGGGTACGCCGACCTAACGATGCAGAAGATAGCCGCTGAATCGGACAAGTGCAAGTCCACCTTTCACTACCATTACGAGACAAAGGAGAATCTGATGACTCACTTCATCGAATATCTCCTCGAAGGCTTCGAGGATAAGATGGTGCCAGTCACAGATGATCCCTTAGAAAAACTGAACGGTCTCATAGACAACATGCTATTCGGCTTGGGGGAGGAAGAGACCACGGAGGGCCTTCATACCGCTCTTCTAGAGATACGTTCCCAGGCCCCCTACAACGAAAGATACAGGGAGCAGATCACCGAGAACGACGAATATATAATGAAGGTTGTAGCTGAAATAATAAAGGGAGGTATAGAGAAAGGCAAATTCAAAGATGTTGATCCCAAAGAAGTAGCAACCATAATCCTCTCAGCCATAGATGGTGCAAGAGCAAGGCAGATCTCTACAAATAGAAATGCCACGGAAGAGTTGAGAGAGTCCTTGGACTGGATTATAGAGGATCTTTTACTGAAATAGAAATCAGATGATAGTATGCGAGGCTCCGTAGAGGAAAGAAGGGACCAGATACTCAACGGGAAGATCGTTCCCACTTTACTCAGTCTGGCCTGGCCCGTGGTCGTGGGCAGCATGTTGCAGACGGCTTACAATCTAGCCGATACGTTCTGGCTGGGGAGGGTGAGCAGTCAGGCATTGAGCGCTCCCTCAGCCGCGTTCCCACTGGTCATGGTCTTGATGTCTCTGGGGATGGGATTGGCAACGGCCGGTATATCTCTCGTCTCCCAGCATACCGGTTCTGGAGGCGACGAGAGGGCGAACGAGGCGGCCGGTCAGGTCTTCAGTCTATTGTTCATCATAAGTCTTGCCGGTGGGATAATCGGTTTCTTATCCGCGGGCTGGGTCCTTAAAAATCTGATGAGCACCCCGGCGGAGGTCTATCCTCTAGCCTTGAACTACATAAGGATAATATTTCTGGGCGCCCCTATCATGTTCTCCTTCATTTCTTTTAGATTTATCTTAAGAGGGACCGGAGACATGAAGACGCCCATGTACCTGAGGGCTGTAGGCGTGGTTCTGAATGTGATCCTGGACCCTCTGCTGATCTTGGGTATAGGTCCGTTCCCAGAACTGGGTGTCTCTGGAGCGGCCATAGCTACCGTTACCACGAGGGGCGTTGCCTCGGCCGTGGGTATATACATGCTCTTCGGAGGCAAGATAGATATCCATCTGAGCCTGAAGGACCTGAAACTCAGGATGAGATGGGTCAAGAAGATACTGGATATCGGGTTACCTTCCTCGGCGGCAAGGGTGGGCAGCGCTTTGGGCTTCGTCGGTCTTATATTCATCATAAATAGGATCTCTGGCCCTCAGGGCATCCCCCTAGCGGCTTACAGCGTCGGCAGGAGGGTCATCCAGATGGTGAACCTCGGCATTTGGGGATTCGCCAGTGCATCGATGACCATGGTGGGTCAGAACATAGGTGCTAAGCAGAAAGAGAGAGCAGAAGATATCGTCAAGAGAACTCTGATGGTCTCAGGTGTCTTGATGACCCTGATTACTATATCCATATTCGTGGTTAGGGGCAGTTTAGTCAGTTTCTTCCTCTCCGAGAGCAACGTGGAGAATTACGCTGCGGTCGTCAAAGAGTCCTCTAGATTCGTCGCTATATTCATCGTCTCGGTACCTTTCTTCGGCTTCTTCCGTATATTCGATTCAACCTATCGAGGGACTGGACATACCAAACCGGCCATGGTGTTCTCCATCACCAGGATAATGGGCCTGAGGATCGGTCTATCTTACATCTTGGCCTTCCCGGTTTCCGGTTACGGCCTAGACCTAGGTATATTGGGCGTTTGGATCGGTATGACCTTGAGTAATGTCATAATCGCCTTCGCATCCTACATGTACTTCCGAACAGGCAGGTGGAAGGAGAGGACCATAGAAGAGGAGGAAGAGGAGGAAGGAGAGATGCCAGATCTGGATACCTAGCGAGCAAAATATATAACACCATCCTATCCCCTTCTGATCGATCTAAAAGCGGTGATATGTTGACCGACCCCGAAGGCAAGATAGTGGAATATGAACCATCCATGGCGGAAGAGATAGCGGAGATGTTCAACAAGTTCAAGGAGCTTTGGCCAGGTGGCTTCGGTGGAGGCGTTCCATTCGATGAAGAGAGAGTTAAAGATTGGATGGACGAAAGTTCATCGATAGCCGACTTTATCGCCGTGGATGAGAACGGGATACCTGTAGGGCACTGCGGTCTAACACCTCACTGGAGAGAAGATGACGCCGCTTACGTTTATCTGCTTGGAGTCACCCCCAGAGTCCAGGGTAAGAGGTACGGCAAGAGACTTCTCCTGAAGACCATAGAGAGAGCTATCCAGGAAGGGATAAAGAGGGTCGATCTTCATACCTGGTCTGGCAACCTTAACGCTATGCCCCTGTACAAGAAGGTGGGCATGTTCTGGGTTCCGGATACGACCGTTTACATGCAGGATTATATCCCTCTTCTGCACCAGAACGACTTAACCAAGGAGTGGTTCGAGATACACGAGGACTGGTACGCCGCTCAAGAGAGAGAACTGGAACAGGAGCCTGACGAATTCAGTATGGACGATATGGACGTATTCCCATATAGATTTGAAGAAGGAGAAGACCTTCTCGAGGTCGATATAGATAGATACGGCTGGGGTATAACCGCCGTGAGGAAGAAATTGGGTTCGGACGAGCTCTCTATCAAAGCCAAAGTAGAGTCCCACGATATCTTCATGGGCATCGAGAACCGTTATACGATAGAAGTGGAGAACAAAACGGGCGAGGATAAAGAGATCGGATTGGACGTTGAACCCTTCGATGGTCTGAGATTCAAAGAGAGATTCCCGTCCTCGATAGAGGTGGAAAACGGGGAGAGAAGAAAGGTATCTAGAGCGTTTGTGGTCGATAAAGAAGCGAAGACCTTTGAATCCGCTCATAAGATAGCCGAGTCCATAAAAACCGATGTTAAGATAGGTGAGAAGCGATTCACTCTCACTACGGGAGGCAGGATCAAGCCGGCTGTCGAGATTGACAGCCAGAGAGATCTGGATAAGGTTTTCTCCAGAAAAGAAGAGGATGTGTATTTCGACCTCAAAAACAATACGGAAAGAGTTTTGAGCGGTAAAATAGATTATGATCTATGTGGTAAGAAAGATACCATCGAATTCGATCTGGAAGATAAGGAAACGGATGGATTTGAACTACCGGTGGATATAGACTTTCAAGATCCTGTAGAGTATGTAGAATTCACACCATCCATAGAAAAAGAGGACGGATACTTCGAGATGGAGAAATACAGACATCCCTTAGTCAAAGACGATAACGATATATTGGCAGTTGCTGAGGGGGAAGACGAGGTTTATCTGTTGAACAGTAAGATGAAGGTAAAAGCCGAGCTAGAAGGCGGAGACCTCGTCATAGAAGAAGGGACTAGAGGTCTAGAGCTTCCCTTTGGACTGAGTGAAGAAGTGGGCCCTCCCTTCGGTAAATCTCAGGATAAGACATTGAGATTCGACCATGAAGTGAAGAGGGAAGAGAGCGAAACTCAACTGATCTTACGGGCAGAAAGTCGACATAAGCCAGGCATCCAGATAGAGAAACATGTAAAACTTCAGAAACATTCCGAGGAGATGGAGGTATGGTTGGAGCTGACGAACGTTTCTAAAGACCCAATCGATGCGGCCGCCAAGTTGGACACTCAGAAGTGGGATTTTGCCACCAGCGCACATCAGGCCAAGGCGAAGATATACACACCTTTGGGAGATAAGTTGATAGAGAGCGATCCAGTATTGGATATGATATCCGGAACGTTAGTAACAACTGACCCGAAGGAATGGAAAGAGACCTGGACGGCCTATGAGGACGTTGGAGACGGCAGCATCTCAGGTCTCATCTGGGAGAAAAGAGATCTGAAGAAGATAAAGGTCTGGAACGGTATGCTCACTGATCTCAAGACAGTCACAAAAGAACTTGAGCCGGAGGAAAGCTTTGAATTGCCACATGTTTGGGCTGCCATCAAAAAACCTTCCGTCAATTCCTTCAGAGACACGTGGAACAGGCTTGTGGGTAAGAAAAACATTGAACCGAACGAGCGCATGTATGGAAAGTCTAGAAGAGAGAACATAGAGGTCGAGCTGGACCATAACATACTGGAAAAGGGCAGGGAAGTCCAAAGGAAGATACTCGTGGATAAAGTGACGGATTATCCTCTACCGGGTGAGTACTCACTTCGATTTGAGGGAGAGCTGGACGGGAGCTTTTCCAACGGCAAAAAAAGGATCAAGATAACTGAAGATGAAGAAGATCAAAAACTCGAATTGGATATATCTATAGATGTGCCAGAAGAAATGGAAACCTCGGTAGATGAGTTCACCTTACATCTCAGCGGGAAGATGGAACTTGACTTCCAGATACCAGTCATAGTTAAAGGAGACGGCGAAGTCACCGTTGAGGAAGAAAAGAGAGAGGGAAAGAAGGTTTTACACGTCGATAACGGGAAGATCAGTTTCGACGTTTCAGGCGAACTTGGAGGTAACCTGATAGGTCTGAAAGATTCGAAGGGAAATACCTATCTAGATGACAACTTCCCGGAGCCGGAGCCAAAGAGCTATTTCGAAAACCATCTGGGCGGGATAGAACCGAGGTTATTAACGCCGGAAGACCTGATGTCCTTCTATGAGATAGAAGACGTTTCTTCAAAGGAGATAACCGAGAACGGATGGAGAGGAGTAGAGGTCGACTTCTCCATCGAAGAGCTTTCTGCACTTCGGGGGCAGCGATTCACGGTGAAGTACCTAACGCTTCCAGAGACAGAAATGATCAATATAACGGTAGAGCACATCGACCCTGACGATCGTGAAGTTGAGTGGCTGGGGGAGTTCATGTTTGATGTTTTGTTGAACGGTTCACTGGAAGATACTAGAGTTATTTCTTCTGGAAAATACAGCGATCACGAGAGGATCCAGACCGATGAGCAGTTCGCCCCTCCTGCCAACGTTAAGGAACCTTGGTTCTTTTTTGAACGCCACGACCAGAGCCTAGGGGCCTTCGCGGTAGAGGACTCAAAGGCCTATTCTTCGGTCATATGCAACAAGGAGATCAACATGGGTTTCCTCATGGCTAGGTCGGTGAGTAGAGGCTTAAAAGAAGAGAAGGAATCGTTCGGTATCATTTTAGACGAGCCCGAGGACAAGGTGAATATTGCCAGACGTGCTCTGAAAAGATACGACTGAGGAACGATTTTCACCCCTTAGAGCTAAGCAACTCATATTCCTATCCATTCAGTTCCATCTGTATTCCGAGAGGTTTCATAAAAAATATATAAGGGATATGCTTCGTTAAGCATAACGAGGTGTTCCTCATGTTAGATGATAAGAGTAAGAAGATGCTGACAGTTGGTATCGTAGTCATATTACTGATCGCGGTCCCCTTGGTATATCTCAGTATGAACCCGATGGATGAGACAGATAAAGATGGAGATACAGATCCATCTGAAGCGACGGTGACCGTGGAAGGAGATAAGAAGAATATCAGTGATCTTGAAGAGATGGAGACTGTAACTGGCGCATCCAAGTACCAGAACAGGTTCGGGAACTGGAACGATGAGAGCAACTACACCGGCGTTCCATTAAACGAAATGGTCCAGATGGACCAGAACGACGTTTTGAAGGTCACAGCTTCCGACGGATATTCCATGAAGTACTCCTACGAGCAGATAAACCCGACCGGTGAGAAGAAGGATATACAGGGCGACATCGTCCTGGCCTATAAAAAGGACGGAAAGAAAGTACCCGACTGGGAGGACGGTCCTAGGATAGCCGTTTTACCGGAGGATGTAGAGTTCAGCAACGCCGATCTGAACCTGACCAGGTCCTTGGCTTCGGAATTCAGTTCGCAGACCTCTGCGGGTTCCCTCTGGGTGAAGATGGTGGAGAAGATAGAAGTGAACGAGGATGTTTATCCTGAGAACGAGACGGCTTTGACTCTTGAGGGCTCCACGGTTCACAATTACACCATGGAAGAGATAAAGAGCATGGGATCATTCACTGGAACTGGGAGTTTCCTGAATTCAGTCGGTAATATAGAGGGTCCTTGGGAATACAAAGGCGTCAATGTCACAAAACTTGTCTCCAACATGTACAAGGAAGAAGACTTCACACTAGAAGTCGTATCCTCCGATGGGTACACCATGACATTCTCCGATGAGCAGGTGAACGGACAATTCACGACCTACGATCAAGAGGGTAATATTGAACAAGAGAACGGCAGCGTTACCATGCTTTTAGGATACATGAAAGATGGAGAGACCAACTTTCCGGACGGTCCTTTAAGGATAGCGTTGGTAACAGAGGACGGAGCTATAACAGAAAGTCACTTCTGGTCTAAATATGTCAGAAGACTCAGGATAAAAAATGCTGAAGAGGACTGGTCGGTCCAACTGGAAGGTCTAACGACCATGGAGATGGACAAACAGACCTTCGAGAGTGCTTCCACTTGTGATTATCATAATGTAACCTATACGGAAGATGGAGATACCTACACCGGTCTTCCACTCTATATTCTGGTATCAGCTGTGGACGGTGCAGATGCTCCAGAAGGTCACTACATGTTCAATTCAGAGCTCGCAGAGAAGGGATATAACGTCACTTTGATAGCAGGAGATGGTTATTCAGTGGATCTTCCATCACAGATGGTCGCCAAAAACAAATCCTTACTGGTTGCAAACAGGGTAAACGGTGAACCTTTAGCAGATGATGCCTTCCCATTACGGTTGGTCGGCGGAGGTCTTACCGGTAAACAGCAGGTCAAGAATATAGTCAAGATAAAACTGACAGACCTACCCCAGGTATCTAACTGGATCCTTTCTTTGAACGGCAAAGTAAGCATGGAAGTCAGCTCCGGTACATTCAGTTCTATGGTGAACTGCCATGCACATACTGCTTATCACAATTACACAGAGGACGGCACTGATCACAGCTACAAGGGAGTGGCTCTATGGAATCTGGTCGGTGCTGTAGATGATAATGAAAGTGGCGATCACTGGACCTTTAACGATACCCTTGCTGAAGAAGGCTATAGGGTCAATGTCATAGCGGAAGACGGTTATAACTACTCCTTCAAGAGCACGGAGGTCGCACGGAACGATTCCATGATAGTGGCTTCTAGATTGAACGGTGAACCCCTACCAGAAGAGGACGCTCCATTGAGACTGGTCGGTGAAGGACTCTCAGGTAAACAGATGGTCAGTAAGATAGTTGAGATAGAACTGGTATTTCCAGGGCCGACTCCTTCCTGGTCTTTGACCTTGAATGGAACCGTCATGGAGGATGTCGATGCCTCCGGATTCAACAGCATGGTGGACAGCGGTGAACATACAGTCTATCACAACTACACCGATAGCGGCACCGAATACCACTATAAAGGATTGCCGTTGTGGTATCTGGTCGGTGCTGTAGATGATCAAGAAAGCGGTGACTGGACATTGAACGACACCCTGGTGAATCAGGGCTACAACGTTTCCGTGATCGCAGAGGATGGATACAGTTATACCTTCGACATCTCACAGGTCGCTCATAACGACAGCATAATCGTTGCTTCGGAGCTCAACGGTGAGCCATTACCGGAAGAGGATGCACCTCTGAAGATGGTCGGAGAAAACCTACCTGGTATGGCAAAAGTGAGTAAGATAGCTGAGATCAGTCTTTCCGGATTGGAACCAGAACCATCTTGGACCCTGACACTCAACGGGACTTCGATTAAGGAGATCACTTCAATAGAGTTCACCTCGATTAAGGAGGACGGTCACAAGGCATATCAAAATATCACTGACGACGGGACTGAGCTGAACTACACGGGGATACCATTATGGTACCTTGTAGCTGCTGTGGACGACGATGAGAGCGGTGACTGGACATTGAACGATACCCTGGTGAATCAGGGCTACAGGGTCAATGTAATCGCATCAGATGGCTACAACCAGTCCTTCGAGATATCTCAGGTGGCACACAACAACAGCATCGTCATGGCCTCGCTGTTGGAAGGAGAACCACTGAATGAAGACGCTCCTTTGAGGGTCGTCGGAGAAAGCCTTTCCAGCAGTATGATGGTCAGCATGGTGGTCGAGATACAGCTGATAGGCCTGTAAACCAAAAAGAGCGACCATGAATAGAAATGTCTCAGTGCTGGCAACCATCTTCCTGATCCTTTTTTCTTTTTATCTACCCGGGTGTCTAGAAAACAGCGAGTATTCTTTAGATGTTGATGGAGGACTGGTCTTAGAGGAAAACGCTTCTAAGATAGTGATCAGATCATACTCCCCTAGAACAGAGATCGAGATCCAGGGATTCAAGGGTGATATCCTGGTTAGGAACTGCAACGATGATTCTGAAGTCAAAGGTATAGGGGATTCCTACGATATGAGTTCGACGAATGTCTCCTTGGAGATAGATAACAAAGATAAACAGGACATAGAAATAGAGACACCGGAGAAAGACGGTTTCAAGTTCGCCGTGGTAGGCGACACGCAGGGGATGAATCACATCTTCAAAGACGCCGTCAAACAGATGAAGGATATAGATTTCTTGATACATCTTGGCGACCTGACGGTGTCTGGCAAGGAAGAAGGATACAACAGCGTGCAAGCGGTCATGGACTCTACTGGTTTCCCTGTGTACACAACAATCGGCAACCACGACGTTAGGTTCAACGGTACTGAAAGATACAAGAAGAGGTTAGCACCGTTGCAGTATTCATTCTCATATTCTAATTACAATTTTATCTTCTTAAATTCCGCCGGTCTTTCCCTCTCTGAGGACCAGATAGACTGGATCGAGTCCAAACTTTCAAAGGACGAAAGAGATGTGATCGTCACTCATGCGCCCTACTATGATCCCCTCAGTGGGTCTCACACCATGGACGAGGGATCCAGTGAGATGATGTCCGATCTTATCGCAAAGCACGAGATCACAGCGTACATGTCGGGACATATCCATGCATTCTATCAGGATGTTTCAAACGGGACCAAAAGACTGATAACTGGCGGTGGAGGAGGCTCCCTGGTAAAAGGTGAGCATCATTACATGACCGCGGAAGCAACTCAGAGTGGTTTGGACTTCACGAAGGTTCCGATAAAAACAGAGGAGCAGAACGTTTACAATATAACCGTCAGGAAAGGAAATAAAGAAGTGAACTACACATATCAAAACCTCTTGGACCGGATAGAAGTGGAAGGGATCTCTTCTTTCCAGAACCAGTTCGGTAACAGGAGAGCTCAGGGCTATTACGAGGGTATAAAGATGAGCACGCTGCTGGAAGAGGTGGGCGGGATGTCGGAGAACGATACCCTGGTGGTGAAGTCCATAGACGGGTACGAACAGATGTACGGCTATCTGAACGTCTATCCGAATGAAACATACATGAGATCCCAGGGTGAGTTCATACTTGCCCTCGAGTATAACAACGGGACCATAGAGAAGTGGGAGGACGGCCCGAGAGCCGTTATGCTGCCTGAAGACGGCTACTACAGCAATCAGGACTGTGCGAATACATCCTATCCAGACCAGGGCTGGAACGTCTATGAGTCTGCCGGTGCAAGATGGGCGAAGTACGTGAAAACATTAGAGGTGATAGAGGGTGGATAGGGAACACTTTCTATCGACGAAGGACCTGGTCACTATAGCGCTCCTTTCGGCCCTGGGCGGCGGCCTTTCCGTCTACGTCGGCTATCTAGGTAACCTGATAAACAGGATGGTCGGCGTGCCCTTCGGCGCGGGCCAGTTCATGGCCGGCCTGCACGTGATATGGATAGTTTTAGCCGCTGGCATAACCAGGAAGAAAGGAGTAGGAACGGCCACGGGTCTATTGAAGGGCTTTGTTGAACTCTTCATGGGTGGCACCCACGGGGTCGTCATAGTCGTGGTTTCACTGGTCCAAGGAGTCATTGTAGACCTGGTCCTGTTCAGCGATGAGGCCAAGGAGGACAGGGAGCTCATACCGTACTCTATAGCGGGCGGAGCTTCAGCCGCGTCCAATGTCTTCGTCTTTCAGGTCCTCTTCTTCTCTGGTGTCCCGATCATCCTGATACTGATGCTTGGGATGCTGGCCTTTGGTTCCGGCATGATATTCGGCGGTTATATATCTATACAGCTGATGGAGTCCCTCAAGCACGGAGGACTGATCCACGAACCGAAGGAAAAGGACGAATCCGAAGGAAGACCGAGGTACATAAAGTACACGAGTGTCGCGGTATCGGTCGTCTTCCTGATAGCCTTCACCGTTGGCGGCGTTCACTACTTCAACAACGTTTATTCCACCCCCGGTTCGGAAGAGGTACATATAGAGGGGAAAGTGAACAACGAGTACGACTTCGTTTACGAGGACTACGAGCAGCACGAGAAGGTGGTCTCTGCCGAACTGATAGGTTCCGTGACTCACGTACCCGAAAAGAACTATACTGGTGTTCCTCTCAACATAGCGATCGATCGCTCTGACCCTATAGAAGGAGCCACCAAAATAGAGGTGGTCGGTACGGACGGCTACTCGGCGGTGTTCAACCTGAGCAAGATAATGAAAGACGACGACGTGATAATCACCTTCAACGAGGGTAAATACAGGATCGTAGCCGCTGGCTATGACGGAGCTTACTGGGTGGAGGATGTAAATGAGATCAGGATCAAGTGAAGGACCGATCATAGAGATAGAAGGCCTGAGTGTAAGATATCCGAGCAGGGACATTCCTTCTATAAAGGATGTATCCTTTTCGGTCCAGAGAGGTGATTTCGTCTGGCTCTCCGGTGACAGTGCCTCCGGTAAATCGACCCTGATGAACTGCATCTGTGGTTTCATACCCAAGATCATACCGGCCGAGCTAGACGGAAATATAGTTGTAGATGGGGAGAAGGACCCCAACGCTATAGAGCTGGGTACGAAAGTGGGCATGGTCCATCAGGACCCAGAGTCACAGTTCTGCACCGAGTATGTAGAGGATGAGATAGCTTTCGGGCTGGAGAATTTCAAGGTACCTAGAAAAGAGATAGACAGGAGGATTGAAGAAACGTTAGAACAGCTCAACTGCAGCCATCTAAGACATAGAGAGCTAAGGACGTTGTCCGGCGGTGAGAAACAGAAGATAGCGATAGCCTCCCTGCTCGTTTTGAACCCGTCCGTTCTTATACTGGACGAGCCGACGGCCAATCTGGACTCTATATCCATGAAGGAAGTCTTGAGCGCTGTGAAGGAGATACGGAAGAAGAATGAAGGCATGACCATAATAATAGCCGAGCACCGCATAAAAAGTCTGTCTGAGTACGTGGACAGCTTACTGAGACTGGAAAACGGCAGACTGGTCAGGGACGTAGAAGACTTCCAGAACATGCCCGAAGAGGAGAGAAAGGACCTGGTCGATTACTCCTATCCAGACTATGAGAGGAAAAGAAAGATAAGAAATCGTTCCGTGGTAAAGATAAAGGGTCTCAGCTACGAGGTCGAAGAGAATAAGATACTAGATGGTATAGATATCGACATCAAGCAGGGTGAGATAGTCGCTTTGATGGGCCGGAACGGCTCGGGGAAGACCACCCTCATTAAGCATATAGCCGGGATGGTGGACGTCCAGAGTGGCGCTATCGAGATATTCGGGAGCAGGATGGATAAGGAGAGAAAGATACCGCCCTGGAGACTCGGAAAGAAGATAGGTTACGTTTTTCAGAATCCCAATCATCAGATCTTCGAGAATACGGTAAAAGCGGAGATGATCTTCGGTCCCGAGAACTTTGGAGAGGGAAAGAAAAGGGCGAAAAAGAACCTTAAAGAACTCCTGGATAGAGAGGGACTCGGATCAGAGACACATCCGCACACCCTCAGCTTCGGCCAGAAGAGGAGACTGAACATATACTCCTCCACGAATCACGGTCCGGAGCTGATCATCATCGATGAGCCATTCTCTGGTCAGGACCACTTGAACGCCCTTGCCATGGCTTCTATACTTGACGGACTATGGAAGAAGGGCAGGACCCTCATCATAGTGACTCATGACCTACATTTTGCTAGGAAGTTCTGCACCCGAGCTCTGGTATTGAAGGACGGCAGCGTAGTTTACCGAGGCGAGCCTGAAGGGTTGAAGAGTATCGAAGGGGAGTTAAAGGATGAAGGATAGGATCAACCCGGTGGTGAAGCTGTTCGCCCTGGTCCTGGGCGCCTTGGCCGTCTTTTTAGTACATTCCGTTTTCTTCCTCCTTTGCTTCGTGCTCATCCTCGTTCTTCTTAAAATGGTCTATCGAATAGAGGGCCGCTTCGGCAAGAGCGTGATGGCTTTGGTGGTTGCTATATTCGCGGCCCAGATCATCTTCGTCCCAAAGGGCGAAGTGATCGCTGAGCTGTGGGTGTTAAAACTGACACTGGGCAGCGTAACGACGGGCTTCCTTATCGCTGGAAGGTTCTTTTCACTGATCACCATGTCTTGGGTCTTCGTCGGGACCACCGAGCCCAGAGACCTAGCCTCGGGTTTAGCCAACGTCGGGGTTCCCTACAGATACAGTTTTCTTCTCATACTTGCCATGAGGTTCGCCCCGATATTCCGCTTCGAACTGTCCAACGTTCAGCAGGCCCAGAAGATCAGGGGACTCAGGGTCGATAGAAGTATAAAAGGGGTGATCAGATCGGTCAGATACACCACGCTACCACTACTATTCTCTGCCATGTCCAGGGTGAATACTCTGGCTTCCTCCATGGAGGGAAGAGGCTTCGGTGCCTATAAAGAGAAAACGTTCCTGCACCCGGTCAGGTTCACATACTTGGACTTCGTTTTGACTTTATCCCTCATCCTTTTCGCTCTGGAGGTATGTTGGTTAGACCGTCTTGTTGGATCCTTCCTGCCCATCTTTTCATGAGTTCTCCATCTGAACTGTACCTTGCATAGTGCTCTAACGATCCCACCACCTTGTCTGTCAGATCGGTCCTATCCTTAGAGGATGAAGAAAGATACATTTCTATGAAGTGATCCACCATGGAGAACCTCTTTTCGGTAAAGGCCGGCCTCAGTCTGAGTATGGACGCGCAGAGATCACCCACATCTCTCAGATGATCATTCTCTTCGGCCTCCTCAAAATCTATACCGTATATTTTATCCTCTGAGAGTATGAAGTTAGCCAGTATGGAATCCCCCCTTCTCTCCTCGAAACTGGTGTGGAACCTGGATAGCCAATCCGCGATCTCGGAGAGTATCTCTTTCTTTTTTTCATCCCCTATCGTGGTATCGTACAGCTCTTTACAGCTCTCTCCAGGGATATACTCTAAAATCAGGGTGTCTTCACTGGACTCTAAAACTTCCGGTACCGCAATCCCTTTCTCTTCGCATCTTCTCAACAAATCCAACTCTTTTTCGAGTCCATCGATGAATTCTTGATCGTACTTCTTTACAACGTAATCCTTTCCACGATACTCTATCCTCTGGACACTGTTCTTCTTACTCTTGAAGGTCTCCTGTACGGTCCAATCGTCGGAGTCTAGGAGCATGTTAGACATCCTATAAGAAAACGACCGGTGAGTAATTAGGTTTGTCGACCAGGATGTCATTCCTCTCTTTTCAGATACTTCAGTGCTCTGCTCAACAGGTCGTTGTTCAGTGAAGAAGCGACGTCTTCGGGCTTGGCTCCCATCTTGTACGGTATGTCCTCATCATGTATGAACTCGGTGAACTTCTTCCTCGCCTCGTCCTTCTTCAGCCTGCTCTTCAGCCTGGAAAGCAGTTCGTCCCTTCTCCTGTCCACCTCTTTCTCGTAGTAGTACTGCGGCGTTATGGACATCTGGGCGATCGTTGGCAATAGTAATTCAACTTCCTCTTTTTCGTACCTCTGTTCCAGATATTTTTCTATGTGCTCTATCTTCGGCAGGACCTCGTCCTCCAACCAGTCTTCGAGATGTTCCTCTTCATGATCATCCATGGTTTTACCCCTTCATTCATAATAGCTATCGAGTATTAAAATCATCCCTTTACGGCCGAGTGTGGCCCTGAGAATAACCTTTATAAGGCATGATATACATAACACAGTTATAAACAGTTGGAGATGCGTGGATTATATAGTTCGATAT
>CAYMXS010000053.1:0-13966 GCA_964394465.1 uncultured Thermoplasmata archaeon
ACTGTTTCACCGTGACCCCTTCGAACCTGGCGGGCTCCTGCCAGGCCATGGTTATCCCTCTTTTACTCCTCTCATCTATATCTAAGTCGACTATGGACTCCCCCTTGAACAGTATGTCTCCCTCTACGTCCCTGTAGCCTTCAAGACCCATGATCGCAGACGCTAAGGAAGACTTGCCGGCCCCATTTGGACCTACGATGGCATGAACGTAGCCTTCCCATATATCCATGGATAGGTCGTCCAATATCTGGTTTCCATCTATCTCTAAACTCAGGTCCTTTATCTCCAATATGCTCATTTACGTTACCTCCTTTTATCTAAAGGAATTCTTTGATCCTGTCCGTGTGGATATTTTCTACGTCCATCCTCTATCCTCCTATTTTCTTTTGAGTATATCCTTTACTCTCCGTTGTTTTTCATCTTTATCTAGATGATCTTCGACCGGGTTTAGGCCGCCCGAAAGTTCCTCGTGATATATCGGTCTTTCCTCTTTGAAGAAGACGCCTATGGGCAGTCTTTCCTCCTCTTCAGCTAGTCTCATAGCCTCGTACCGGTCCTCCGCGGCTTCCTCGATTATATCTACCAGTTCGTTGTATTTTTCGTAAACATCGTGAAAGACGACGCTCGGCTGAAGTACATCTACAAGAGAAAAGCCTTCATGCATGACCGCTTTTTTTATCAATTCGGCTAGATGATCCATCTCGCCTGCGTATCCTCTTCCGACGAAGGAGGCCTTTGCCGATAAGAGTACGTGAAGAGGATTTAGAGGTTCTTCAACGCTCCCCTCTGGTGTAGAAGGCCCTTTGAATCCTTTTTCGCTCGTGGGCGAGAACTGACCGGTGGTCAAAGAATAAGCGCCGTTATTGTGGACCAAGACTGTGATGTCAGCGTTCCTCTTTGCAGCGAAGACTAGATGCGAAAGCCCCTCGCCGTAGGCGTCGCCGTCTCCCCCGAAAGCGATGACCTTAAGGTTGGGATTGGCAAATTTCATCCCTTGAACCGTGGCGCTCTCTCTTCCATGTATGGAGTAGAGCCCGCTGAGGTTCAAATAATCGAATATCTTTCCGTGGCATCCGATCCCGGAGGATATCATTATCTCGTCACGGCTTATCCCTTCTTCTTCCAGTCTCTTCACGGCGTCCTTGACAGAATTCAATATCCCGAAGTTTCCACACCCGGGACACCAAGTTATCTCAGATTCCGTAGAGAGTTTTCTTTCTTCACTCATCTATATCGCCTCCTCTATCTTCTCTGCCAGTTTCAGCGGCTCGAAGGCCCTGCCGTCGTACCTTCTGATCACGTCTTTCAACGTCACGTTGAGCTTTTCCCTCAGGAGTGAAGCGAACTGCCCCGTAGAACTCTGCTCTATGACCATGATCTCTTTTCCCATGTATTCTTCCAGGGTCCAGACGGGAAAAGGCCTGAGATATCGAGGCTGGATTATCTTGACCTTTTCTCTTATGTGTTTCGTCGCTTCGAGGACGCTCATGGTACTAGAACCGTAGGTAAATATGAGATTTTCACCTCTCCCATATGTATTTACAGTATTTTTTTCCTGCAGTTCTCGGATTATAGACTCCCTCTTTCTCCTCCTTTTATCGTGCATCTTCTTGACCAACTCAGGTTCTTCAGTAGTGATGCCGCTTTCGTCGTGCTCGTAGCTGTTCCATTTTATCACATCTTCCGAGGGTGGATACTCGAGAGGAGAAACACCGTCTTCGGTATCAGCATATCTCCGATAGGTCTTCTCTTCTGATGGTTCTGCTCTTTTTCCCTCCGCCCACTCCGCTTGTTCTATATCTAGGTCTACGCTGGTACGGCTTTCAGAGAGATGTTTTTCCGTGAGAAGTATCCCCGGGGTTTGGAATCTCCAGAGTAAACTCAACAGTTCCGATGTAAGCTGGAAAGCCTCTTTAACGGTGCCGGGAGATGCCACTACCCTTGGAAATTCCCCATGTCCTTGATTCAAGGCAAAATTCAGGTCACCCTGTTCCGTGTATGTTGGGACTCCAGTGGACGGTCCAGGTCTCGAAGACAGCACGAAAAGTAGAGGGGATTCTACCATCCCCGCTAGAGAAAAAGCTTCTTCCATCAGGGCTATACCTCCGCCGCTGCTTCCCACCATGGTCCTAGCTCCAGGCATGGTGGCCCCAACGGCCATATTGGCGACACCTATCTCACTTTCGGGGTGGACTGCCATGACTTGAAGTTCTTCCCGGTGTTCGGCCATGAAATGGAGTATGGACGATGCAGGGGTCATGGGATATCCTATATAGATGTCCAGGCCCCCGGCGGACGCGCCCAGAGCTATAGATTCGTTTCCACTCAGCATTGGAAGTTCTTCATCTCCTTCTTTCAGCTCGAATTTTTTTTCTAAACGCTCTTCACATTGTTGATAGATCTCCTGGGCGAAGGAAAGATTTTCGTCTACACCCTTTGCATATTCCTCTTTTACTACATCATTTAAAACATCTATAGGGACGTCTAAAGCGGAAGAGAGTACCGCTAACCCCGCTACTCCTTTGATCAGATCTGGACGAGAATAATCCTTTGCCTTTTGGTTTATCGGCAGGCCTATGCCTTCCGCCTCCTCCATCTCATCGGAGTTGTAGAACAGTACACCGTTCTCTGCCAGATCCTTTTTATGATTCTCATAACTTCTATCATCCAGGTTTACTATCACATCTGCCTTCATCCGATGACTCGATATATCTTCTTTTGAAGTACTCACTACCGAGAAGTTATGCCCACCTCTTATGAGGCTCTGATAATCATCCATCTGAAAAACACGTCTTCCCATCTTGGTGAAGAGTTTAGAAGCCGCCGTTCCAGCTTTCTTCACGCCCTGCCCAGCCCTTCCTCCTATCATGTAAGTGAACACATCATCTTTCATCTTTTACCTCCTTTTCGAGATTTTAATATAATAATATAAGAAAAAAAGAGTTTTTAGAGCTTGATCATGAGGTACTAGTTCTTCACTCCGCCTGTTCTTCTTCCTCTTCTGGAGAGGGCATCACGCTTTTCATAGGTCTCTGCCCCATCTCCTTGTCCAGCATCAATAGTCCTCTGCCATCATCCCCGACCATCTCGAGTTTGTCAAGGATCTCTTCTGCGGATTCTTCTTCCTCTACCTGCTCGTCTATGAACCACTGAAGCATCTGTAAAGTGGCTCGGTCGTTCTTCTCCTCAGCTAGATCTGCTAGGTCGTTGATCCTGCTGGTCACGTACTGCTCGTGTTCGTATGCGTCTTCGAATATCTCCTGAGGAGATCCCCACTCTATCTGGGGCTTTTCTATGGCTTCGAGCTTCACACGTCCTCCACGATTTTCAAGATAGTTGTACAATCTCATACCGTGGTTAACCTCTTCCATCGCTTGAGAATGCATCCACTTTTCGAATCCGTCCAATCCCTTTTCACTAAAATCTGCCGCCATGGACAGGTAAAGGTACGCTGAATACAGCTCTGCGTTTATCTGGTCGTTTATCGCTTCTTCCATCTCTTCATCTATCATCTTTTTCACCTCTAAAATTCCTTGAACTTATCGGATGAGAGTCCACAGACCGGACATCTCTCGGGCGGTTCTCCCTCGTGAGTGTACCCACACTTCGGGCAGATGTAAACCTCGTCCAGTTCCATGTCTTGGTCCTTCTCCGCGGTTTTCTTTGCTTCCTCGTACATCCCTTCGTGTATCTTCTCCGCTTCTAGTGCGTAATTTATCGACGTTTCCGCCCCGTACTCCTCTTCCAGTTCCGCTATAGCTTTGTAGGCTGGATACATCGATGTGTTTTCGAAATTCTCTCCGTCGATGCCTGCTTGCAGATTCTCCACCGTATCTCCTACATTGCCCAGTTCCTCGAAATGATTGCCGGCGTGCACTCGTTCAGCGTAGGCTATGGCCCTGAACAGCCTTGCGATGTTGTCCTTACCTTCTTCCTCTGCAACGTCACTGAATATCAGGTACTTCATGTGCGCTTTGGATTCGCCCGCAAAGGCCTCTTCGAGGGACTTCTCGGTCATATCTCCCATCTCGTCTTCTGTCATCTTTTTCTACACCTCGTTTTAAATTTTTTAAATAAAAGAAAAGGTTTGAGTGAAAGGTTTTTAGGACTTCCTGTGGCACAGCCACCAGTCGTAGCACTCGATCTCGCCGGCTTCCTCGTCTTTCTTTCTCTTCTTTATCGTATCTACGTCGCCCGCCGGAGGCAGTATAACGTCGTCCTCCATCAGTTCGTTGTTGGGCCAGTTGGCCGGGATCGCGACACCTTCCTCGTCGGCCTTCTGGAATCCCTTTATCATCCGGAGGAACTCGTCCATGTTCCTGCCGAGTTCCGCGGGATAGTAAAGGATGGCCCTTATCGTGGACTGTGGATCCACCATGAAAACGGCTCTGACCGTTGCGGTCCCGCCGGTATGGTGCACGAGTCCCAGTCTGTTGGCGACTCTCCCCTGCCCATCGGCTATTATGGGGAACTCTATCTTCTCGTCCAGTTCGTCCTCGATCCACTCTGCCCATTTCAGATGACTGTGTACCTGGTCGATACTCAGGCCTATGAGTTCTGTATTCAGTTCTCTGAACTCATCGTATCTCTTCTGGAACGCGTAGAATTCCGTCGTACAGACCGGTGTGAAGTCACCTGGGTGTGAGAACAGGATGAACCATTTACCCTCGAACTCGTCCGGCAGTTTCTTCTCCCCGTAGGTCGTATTGACTGTCATCTCGGGGAACTTATCTCCTATCAGCGGCATGCCTTCATCTTCTTCCATATTATCTACCTCTTTTTCTTACAACTCCAATTCTTTTTCGTTTGTCCACAGACCGTGGATATTGCAGTATGAGTTCGCTATGATCGTTCCCGGTTTTTTCGTCTTGAAGTTAACCATCACCTTCGGCTCTGAATAGACGCCGCTGGTGTCCGGTCCCTCCGCAGACTCACCGTGCGAAGTGAACTCGTACTTACCCAGCTGGTAGGGATACTGCTCACCTTCCGGCTTGAAGTACAGTTCGATCCACCTTATGTGGTGTTTCGTTTCATTGGGATGTGATATCTCTTTACCCACGGTCGCTTCGACTCTTATCTCCTCGCCTTTCTCTATTACGTCTATCACTGGCACGTGCTTCTCAGTCTTCCAATCCTCGCTCTGATACATATCTTCTATCTTCGACATTTTTTCCACCTCTCATCATTCACATTCTTTAAGCTGATCTTAATACGTCTATGACCTCTTCTATATCGGGTATCTTCCCGATGGGATAAACTTTGGAAAAGATGACTTTTTGATCTTCATCTATGATTATGTTAGCTCTCTCCGAGAAACCGTCCTCCTCTCGGAAGAGTCCGTATTTTTTTATGATCTCTCCGTGAGGCCAGAAGTCTGATAGTAGTCTGGTATGCTTGACACCTATATCCTCCGCCCAGAGTAATTTGCTCGGCACCGCGTCGACGCTTATCCCCACTGCTATCGTGTTCAAATCATCGAACTCCATTTTCTTCCTATCTAGGGACTGCATCTGCTTTGCACAGATAGATGTTCCCGCGAGAGGATGGAAAGAGAGCACAACTTTTTCCCCTTTAAAATCGGACAGTGTAAACTCATCCTCGAACTGATCTTCAAGGGTGAAATCTATCGCGTCTTCTCCTTCTTCTATCACGTCGCTTCCCTCCATATCATCACCTCTTTAAGTCAGTCATCTAACTTCTCGAACTGTTCCTTCGGTGCTCCACAGACCGGACACACCCAATCGTCCGGCAGTTCTTCGAATTTCGTTCCTGGCTCTATCCCGTTCTCTTCATCACCCTTTTCCTCGTCGTAAACGTAACCGCAAACGGTGCATCTCCATCTAGCCATATATATCACCTCTAGGGCCCCTGGTGCATCGCAGGATGGTATTGATCGAACTCCTCGAACTCCTTGGCCCTTTCTAACTCTCCCTTCAATATCTCGTAGTGGTTCTCCTCCATATCGGCCAAGTAATTTAAAAGTTTCCTCGGGTTCGTTTCGAAATTTACGTCCTTCGCCTTCTCTGCGACCTTTTTATAGAAGTCTCTCGAGGCCATCTCAGATTCCATCGCCTGTTCTATTATCTCCGTTTCATCCGTGTTCTCGTCGTACTTCACGAAGGGCATCGGAACGGGGCTCTTTTCGGGCACTTCCAATTCTTCGCTCGGATTCTTTTCCTTATAAAGGTCTCTGACGAATTCCTCGTGCTTCTCTTCCTCGCTGACTAAAAACTTGAAGCGGTTCTTTATGACGAAGTTATCAGTATTCTGTACCAAGTAATTGTAGACTTCCTGACTCTCTATCTCGGACTTTACAGCGGTCCTTAGAAGGTCGTTAAATGACACGTCTCCTATATCTATATCCATTTTTTTCCTCCTTTTTATCTTTTTAATTCTACCCATCTTCGTAAGGTATAACGGCATTATGTCCGGGCTATATTAATCTTTCGTACTATTTAGTACGATTTAGTCAAAAAAGATAAATAGATAAACAGATATTAGTACGAATACATGGGAAATATTGACGAAAAAGATAGGAAAATACTCGACATACTTGAAAAGGATGCCCGTACACCCTACACCGAGATCGCTAAAGAATTGGGGGTGAGCGAGGCTACCGTGAGAAAGAGGATACGATCTCTAAAGGAAGACGGTATAATAAAGAGATGTACTATAGAGGTTGACCCTTCTAAACTCGGATATGATACTATCACCATAATCGGTTTGGACGTCGAAGCCCAGAATCTTTTACGGACCGTTGACCAGATAAGAGCCCTTGAAAGTGTAAGATGGGCGGCTAAATCTACCGGTGACCACATGATAATGGCAGAGATCTGGACCCGGGGACCTGAAGAGTTATCTGAGATAATAAACGAGAAGATAGAAACACTGGATGGCGTTATGGAGATCAAACCCGCTATCCTTCTAGAGAAGAGGTATGAGAGTAGAGTATATTAGTGAGGAAAAAGATATTAGTAGAGAGGGGTGAGAGGATGAAAACCACTATAATAGGAGCCGGATTCGGAGGGTTAGCTACAGCAGCACTGCTGGCAAAAGAGGGGCATGACGTGACGGTCCTGGAAAAGAACGACCAGGTCGGTGGCAGAGCGAGGGTCCACAAAGACAAGGGATTCCAATTCGATATGGGGCCCTCCTGGTACCTGATGCCCGACGTTTTCGAGGAGTTCTTCGATAATTTTAACAGCAAGCCCGAGGACTTCTACGAATTAAAAAGGTTGGACCCGTCCTACAGGATATTCTTCAGCGATAAAGAGGTCCTGGACGTCCATGCCGACTTCGAAAAGAACTATGAGCTCTTCGACAGGTTGGAGGAGAACGGCGGCGAGAAGTTGAAAAACTACCTGGAGGGGGCTCAAAAGAAGTACGAGACAGCCATGGAAGGTCTGATCTATGAGGACTACGACTCTATATTCGATTTCTTCAACGTCAAATTGCTCTTGGGCGGCTCAAAACTAGATATTTTCAGAAATCTGGATAAGGTCGTGACCAAGAACTTCGAGAGCGACGAGGCCAGGAAGATCCTGGAGTACTCCATAGGTTTCCTGGGCGGCTCACCGAAGATAACCCCCGCGATATATCAGCTCATGTCCTACGTGGATTTCATAGAGGGCGTGTGGTTCCCGACCGGAGGTATAAAGATGGTCGCGGACGCGATAAAGGAGATAGCAGAGGAGAACGGAGCCGAGATAAAGCTGAATCATGAAGTGGAGAGGATAGAGGTACGCGAAGGGAAGGCAACGACTCTGGTAACGAACCAGGGGGATCTTACAACAGACCTTGTTGTGGTGAACGCGGATTATCCTTACACCGAACTGAACCTGCTGGATGAAGAGTACAGGACCTATGACCAGAAGTACTGGGACAAGAAGCAGTTCGCACCGTCGGCCTTCGTGGCTTACGTCGGTATCGATAAGCAGATAGATGATTTACTGCACCACACATTGTTTTTAGACGAGGACTGGGGAGCTAACTTCGACGAGATCTTCGATTCAGACGAGCCGAGATGGCCAAAGAACCCGTCTTACTACGTGAACGTTCCCTCTAAAACCGATCCCGGACTGGCACCCGAGGGTTCTGAAACACTGTTCATACTGGTGCCCTTAGCCCCTGGTCTGGATGATACGGAAAGGGCTAGAGAAAAATTCTACAACAAGATAATGTCCGACCTGGAGAAGAAGGTGGGCGAAAACATAAGGGATCACGTGGTGACCAAAAGGATCTTCGCGGTGAACGATTTTAGAGACGATTATAACGCGTACAAGGGGACTGCTTTAAGCCTGGTCCACACCTTGAGGCAGACCGCTCTATGGAGGCCCAGACATCACAGCAAAAAAGTTGATAATCTCTACTATACGGGTCAGTACACGCATCCAGGCATCGGAGTGCCCATGACGCTCATATCGGCCCAGATAGTCGCCGACAGCCTGGGGAATAGATACGGGGGAAGTGGTGAGGATGGTGGAAACTGATAAGGCTAGATCGATATTCAAAGGAGGGAGTAAGACCTACTACTACAGCAGTGTTTTCTTCCCTAGAAACGTCAGGAAGGACGTCTCGATACTGTACAGCTTCGTCCGTAAAGCCGATGACTTCGTGGACCATATACCGCAGAAACAGGGGGAGTTCTACGCCTTCGAAGAGGGCTATAAGAAAGCTCTAGCCGGGCAGGAGTCCGGCGATCAGGTCATCGATTCCTTCGTCGATCTGATGGACAGGAAGGGATTCGATCCAGGGTGGGTGGACGCCTTCTTACATTCCATGGGTCTGGACCTGGTAAAGAGTAGATACGAAACCTTGGATGAACTGAAGGTATACCTGTACGGTTCCGCCGAAGTCATAGGTCTCATGATGGCAAAGATAATGGGTTTACCGGAGGCATCATACGAATCAGCCAGGTACCTCGGAAGGTCCATGCAGTACATCAATTTCATAAGGGATATAGAGGAGGACATCGAACTGAACAGGCAGTACTTCCCTTCAGAGGACCTTTCCAGATACGACCTGGACACCTTAGAGTACTCCGAGACCAGCCGGAAGGTGGAAGATTTTACTGGCTTCGTCGATAGGCAGATAGACAGGTATTACGATTGGCAGTTCAAGGCAGAGGAGGGTTTCAGATACATACCTAGAAGGTATCTCATACCCATAAAGACCGCCTCGGATATGTACAAATGGACGGCTGAGAGGATCAGTCTAGACCCCTACATGGTGTATGAGAGGAAGCTCAAGCCCTCGAAGTTGAGGATAATGGAAAACGGTCTCCTCAATGTCTTTTATCCTAAAAAGAGATATGAAAAAGTAACCCATTGAGATCATGGAGCGAGACTATGTTCGATAGGTTGAGATACATCTACGATATATCACGTTTCCGTTTCTGGATATACACAGGCGGGACCTTCGTCGTCGGTTATACCCTCGGGGCTGAGAGGATAGCTGATTTCTACAGTTTTGAGTACTACGTTTATCTATTCTACTTCTTCTTTCTAGCCAACGTTTTCATCTATGGAGTGAACGACCTGTTCGATATCTCAACGGATAAAAAGAATCCCAAGAAAGAGGAAAAGGAACACCGTCTGCTCACAGAAGAGATGAGCGCCCTCAAAAAGATACTGTTATCCGTCTTTTTGATCAGTACAGCTCTATTGTTTTTTCAGGAAAGCTGGATCCAGCGGTCTGTATTCTCAACGTTCCTCCTCCTATCATACTTCTACAGTGCAGAGCCCCTCAGATTCAAGTCTAAACCGTTCCTGGATTTCTCCTCCAACATGCTCTACATAATGCCGGGCATATTCGGCTATGTTTTGGTCTCCTCCGAGCTTCCTCCCCTGCTGTTCGTAATCGCTGGTTTCACACACATAGCGGCCATGCACGTTTTTTCCGCAATCCCGGACATCGATTATGACAAGGAAGCTGGTATAAAAACGACGGCCGTATTCATGGGAAAGAAAGCTTCTCTGGTTCTATGCACGGTTTTCTGGTTCTGTCTAGCGTCGATAGTTATATTTTTATCTGAGTTTCACCCTCTGAGTTTTATAGTTCTCATATATCCCGCGGTGCCTCTTCTCGTCCTTTTTAGTCAAAAGATCGGATTGGAGAAGGCCTACTGGACTCTACCTTATATCAATACCAGTATGGGGGGCCTCCTATTTGCCCTACTGTTATATACGAACATCCTGTAGGTATGAAGGATAAAAAATGAAAATGAAGCTGATGGATATCCCCTACGATGAGAAAGGGGTATTTGTCTCCAGGGAGAACCGTTTTCTGGGTAAGGTCAGGATAGAGGGGACTGAAGAGGAGATGAACGTCCATATCAGGGACCCTGGACGTTTAGAAGAGATACTCTATCGGGGCAATGAGGTACTGCTAAGGGGAGTGAAGAAGGAGAGCAGGAAGACCGATTTTGACATCGTGGCTGGTAGAGTTCAAGACAACTGGGTACTCATCAACTCTGGATACCATCGGAAGATCACGGAAAAAATATTTGAAGATGATGCTGTAAATCCGATAGATAATCTCATCTCCTACAAAGCCGAACAGATGCTGGGTGATAGCAGGATAGATTTTCTGCTGGAGACTTCTGATAAACGGATATGGCTGGAGGTCAAGGGCTGCACTCTCACAAAGGACAAAAAAGCTCTTTTCCCCGACGCGCCCACTGAAAGAGGGAGAAGGCACGTGGAGGAGTTGAATAATGTACTGGAAAAAGGAGGTTATGCAGCCCTCATGGTCCTGGTCTTCAGGCCGGATTCGAAGTGCTTTGGACCGAACAGGGCTACCGATCCTGATTTTGCAGAGGCATTCGATACAGCCTTGGAGAACGGCCTCGACGTTCATCCTCTGCTCCTGTATTATGTGGATGGATCGCTTTACTACAGGAAGGAGATACCGTTGTGCTGACCTATCGTGACCAAGCAAAAGTATCTTAAATCTCCACTTGAATGGGTAAACATGTCAGGTATAACATTCTTCACGAGCACGGACCTGGATACCACCAGGGAATTCTACGAGAGCGAGATAGGGATGGACCTATGGCTGGACCAGGGCGGCTGCGTACTCCTTAAGCACGGCAACCTCCTCTTGGGCTTCTGCGAGGGAGATGAAACCAACGAAGGGGGCGTTATCACCTTCTTCTACGATACGAAGGAAGAAGTCGACCGGATGTACGAGAAGTTCGAGGACGAAGCTAGGAACGAACCAGAGGTGAACGAGAAATACGATATATACAACTTCTTTGCCGAGGACATCGACGGCAGGACGCTGGAGTTCCAGACGTTCCTGCACGAGCTGGAGCCTTATCTAGATGGCTTGGAACTTCTCAAGAGCAGGAGGAGCGTGAGAGATTACAAAGATAAGGAAGTTCCGGAAGAAATACTGTATGATATATTCGACAACTGCAGGTACGCTCCCACGTCCATGAACTCTCAGGGCTTCTACTTTGTGCCCATAGAAAAAGAAAAGGTATTGGACTTCCTAGCAGAAAGGAGGGGAGGTCCGAGCGAACCCATAGCGGAGGGACCCATGGCAGTGGCTGTATGCTGTGATCCAGAGAAAACTTCAAGGCCGAAACAGGACGGAGATATAGCCGCATATCATCTGATGCTGGCAGCTCGTATGTACGGACTCGGCACCTGCTGGATAGCCGCCATGGACAGGGACGACGTCAAGGAGAAGTTGGACATCCCACGGGAACATTATATCGCTACTGTGACACCGCTGGGTTATCCTAAAGAGATGCCTTCCAAGCCGGATAGAAAGGGAGTCGAGGAGTTCGTAAGGGAAAAGGACCTCTGAATCACTTGAAGACCCTGCCGGTCTCCCTGTACCAAAGAACCAGGTCTAGATGCCCTAGAGGTATGTCTATATCCTGGGCAAAATCTCTCATCTTTTTCTCTATATCCAGGTACCTTTTCGGCGTCAGCGTCTTGGGTTTCTGTTCGATAATGTCCAGTTTCTCCAGGTTCTTCAGTATGTGCCTATCTAGGATGGCTAGATCGTCGCCCTTACCTATATTCCTCAAGAAGTGACTGGCCTCTTTGTAACCCAGGCCCTTGATGTTATCGACTATCCACTCCCTAGCCTCTTTGCTGTCCGAGAAATTTTTTATCTTATCTCTGAGAGAAACATCCGATTCGAGGAATCTCTCTCTCGCTTCGACTAGATATCCGGCTTTGTTGTTTTTGAACCTCACCCTGTTCAACCTTTCAGAGATCTCATCTTCTTCACCCTCCGAGATAAGGTTTTCAGCTCTCAGTTCCTTCACCGTTTCCCAGCAGTATTCAGCCTTTGATTGGGGTGTGAAAAGGCAGAACGTGAGCTCGTTGAATATCTCTTTTTCTTCACGGCATTTCCAGGTCTCTTCGAACTCCTTCAGTCTAGACTCTATCGTGGGTTTTATCTCTTCATAGGTCCTTTTCAGTTCCTCTTCATCGAAGTCAGCCATTATATACTTGAAAAATCAGCGGTAGATATTAAACCTTTGTAAGTCATCTGAAAAGAAAAACGTTTTATAAACAATGTTCATGAGAGAAGTAAGGGCTTAACGACTGACTAAGGAATGTGTGAATATGATCCCAAACAATCTAGTACAAGAACTCGAGCGTATCAAAAAAGAGAACAGCGAGCTGATGGAGATAGCCATATTCGACGAAGAGGGCCACGTTATTGAGAGTACACAGGAAGATGAGTTCAAAGCATACAATAGATTCTACGCCCTGCCGGCCACGGCCACAAAACTCATCTCTAAATCACACGAGCAGAAGAGTAGAGGTATAACGCTCGAGATGGAGGAAACCGAGTTCTACCTACGTTATTCCATGGACAGTGAAGAGGACGACTGGAACAAGATAATAGCTCTAGAGTACGAACCGAACGGACTGGATAGAGGTTCTAGAAAGAGGATAGTGCACGAGATAAGTGAATTGATGGAGAGCTAGTCAAAAAGAGAGGCCACCCTTTCACAGACCTCTTCGAGCAGATCTCTATCCTCCTGGGAGAAGGGCTCGGTTATATGAGAATCTATATCCAGCTCTCCCACCACTTTGTCGTTCTTCTTTATCGGTATGACGATCTCGGATTTTACGTTGGGACTGCAAGCCAGGTAATTCGATTCTTTCGACACCTCTTGCGCTACGTACGTGTCCTCTCTCTCGGCGGCCTGACCGCAGATGCCCTCACCTATACCTATGTTCGTATGCTCAGTGTCTTCGCCGACGAAAGAACCTAGTTCTAGTTCGGACTCACCGTTTTTCTTCTTTATGAGGTAAAAACCGACCCAGTCGTAATAATCGACGCTCTCGTTCAAAACTTCACATATCTTCTTCAGTTTTTCTTCTCTGTTTCCTTCTTTCTCCATGACCTTTCCTACGTGCTTCAGAGTTCTTTCCGGATCCAGTTCTTTCTTCATCTTATTCCTCCATCTCATCCCATAACTTGAAGGCCTTTCTCACATGTGGTATGGTTATAGAACCGCCCACCATCAAAGCGATACTTAAAACCTCTTGGATCTCCTCTTCTTCAACATCTTCCTCTTTACATCGTATCATGTGGTACTCGATGCAGTCGTCACATCTCATCACTGTTGAAGCGACCAGACCCAACATCTCTTTGTATTTGACCGGGACCTCACCCTCCTCGTAAACACTGTTGTCCAGGTTGAAGAAACGTCTTATGTTAAGGTCGGAATGGTCCATGACTATCTCGTTCAGCCGTTCTCTCTCTTCTTTGAAATCCTCTATCTCCTTCTTATCCATCTTATTTACCCCTTGCTAAATATGATTTTGAAGTAAGCTAAGTGGATTTAATCTTTTCCTAGAATATGTCTGATTTATTATTTTCATCTCACCATCTAGGCAACTCATCGTATAAAAGATGGCATCACAATCTTTACTCCTGTATTGTCTGCAAAAAATTTCGTCAAGATTTAAGTAGTGATGATGATAATCCT
>CAYMXS010000054.1:0-12292 GCA_964394465.1 uncultured Thermoplasmata archaeon
GAAGTAGAAGCGTCCCATCATGAAGTGGCGAGTGGACAGCACGAGATAGACCTGCGTTACGGCGAGGCCCAAAGCATAGCAGACAAGATAATGACGCTGAAGCATGGCATAAAGACAGTAGCGAAACTCAACGATCTTCATGCGACCTTCATGCCCAAGCCAATATCGAAGGTCAACGGCACCGGTATGCACGTCCACCAGAGTTTGATAGATAAGGAAACGGGCAAGAACGGGTTCTACGACGAAGATGCCCCAGAAGGTCTCAGCGATACCGCAAAACATTACCTGGGCGGTCTTTTGAAGTATGCTGAAGAGATGTGCGCTGTCTTGGCTTCATGGGTCAACTCCTACAAGCGTTTGGTACCGGGATATGAAGCGCCGGTCTACGTGTCCTGGGCCCATCTGAACAGAAGCGTTCTTGCCAGGGTACCAGCCGGAAGAGAAAAGGGAACGAGGATAGAGATAAGGAATCCAGATCCGGCGGGCAATCCATATCTCCAATTCGCGGTCCTTTTGGGCGCTGGCCTGAAGGGGATAGAGGATGGAGTGGAGCCCATGGAACCCATGGAGGAGGACCTTTTCTCTCTGTCTAAAAAGGAAAGAAGGGAGAAAGGGATAAGGTCTCTCCCGTCCAATATGGGTCATGCTTTATCAATCATGGAAGAAAGCGATCTCATGAAGGAGATCCTAGGTGAACACACGTTCCATCATTTCTTACACAAGAAGAAGGAAGAGTGGAACGAATACAGGCAGCAGGTGACAGACTGGGAGATAGAAAGGTATCTGGCGCATCTATGAGTGGAGATCATACAGGAAAGGATGTACAGCCGCTGTGGAACCAAAGGGCTTTGATCGCTGGAAACTCTTTGGTTATTGCGGACCTTCACATAGGCTATGAGAGTGAACTGAAGAAGAGCGGGGTGAACCTACCCTCTCAGACTCCAAAGATATCTGAATCCGTTGTTGAGCTCCTGAGGGACAAGAACCTCACCAATCTGGTTATAAACGGTGACCTGAAACACAATATACCTCAGGCGACGTGGCAGGAGTATGAAGAGATCCCCGAGGTCATAGACCGTTGGCTGCAACATGTGGAATCCATCCATCTTTTCCCGGGTAATCACGACGGCGGCATAGAGAAGTGGATACCCTCTGAGGTGGTCATACATGATAGCAGCGGCGGTGTTCTGGACGGAGTCGGTTTCTTCCACGGTCATGCCAGACCGAAGGAAAAAGTCTTGAAGACTGGAAACATAGTCACTTCCCACGGCCATCCAACTATCACCCTCACGGACTCCATGGGTAGGAAGGAAAAAAAGGAGTGTTGGATCCGCTTTGAATATAGATATCAGGATATAGAAGGCCAGGGTGTATTGATGCCCCACTATAATGCTCTGCTTGGCGGTATAAGTATCAACGAGAAGGGCTATCTAGGTCCTTTCTTCAGGCACCAGGAGATCAAGAACGAGAGGGTCTATCTGCTGAACGGCGCCTATCTCGGTGAGTTAGATGCCCTTCGGAACTCTAACAAGTCAGATGATGATTGGAACGACCCTCAGTGACTGACCTTACTCGGTCTTCCTCAATACGTTATCGGCTTTCTCTGTCATGGGAGTCATGCCTTTGGAAGAAAATATCTCCCGTGCCTCCTTTAGGGGTTCTCTGTATGATTCTACACCCTTCTTTTTCAGCAGTTTAGTATAGGTTAAAAGACACCGACCTAGAAGTCTATCATCATCAATCTTTCTAGCCCGCCCTATCGCATCTACGAGGTACTCCTTCGCCTTCTCTAGATTACCCCCCTCTATCAGGACCCTGCCCAGATGCCTTTTGGCCATGGATATATACTTATCCGATTTTAAACCAGAGGCGATCTCTAAGGCCGTCTCACCGTAGAATCTCGCCTTGTCTAATTCATCTCTCATCATGTAGTCCTGGGAAAGATTGCACCGCAGGTGGAACGAAACGGGCCGATTGCCGATCCTTTCTGAGAGGTTCAACCCTTCTATATGACAGTCAAAAGCCCTTTGGAGGTCGTCCATCTCTCTGTATACATCACCCATATTGTTGAGGTTGAATATCACCCCTTCGTAGTCCTCGATATCTCTCTTTATGCCTAGACTTCGTTCATAGCAGTTGAGGGCTTTATCGAAATCACCCTTGGTTTGGTATATGCTCCCTTTATTGGTCAGGACCAGTGCCTCTTCTCGTTTGTAATCCCTCTCCTTGTAGATCTCAAGGCTCTTGTTGAGGAATTCCAGTGCCTTATCCAGCTCTCCCAAATCGGAGAAAGCTAGCGCGAGGTTGTTGTATGAGGAAGCGAGGCCCTCTTCATCATCTATATCTTCTCGCATATTGAGGGCTTCCTGGATCTGTTTTATACCTTCGTCTCTTTCCCCCATCTCCAGCATTATCGTCCCTTCATTGTGTATCGCCTCGGCTATGGCCTTCTCGTTATCTAGGTCTCTCGCCAGGTCTTCCTCCGCTAGAAAAGATTTCCTAGCCTCCTCGTACTTTCCCGCTTCAAGCAGCAACCAACCGCTCAGTGAATAGATCCTGGCTAACTCGTCCTTATCTGAAGGGATACCGTTCTCCTTTAAAGTAAGGGCTGTATTAATCTCCTGGATACCCTTTCGCAACTCTCCTTGATCCCTCCATGATTCGGCGATCTTTCGGTGGATCCTCCTCAGGAAGGAGACCTTGTTGAAGTTCTGGGAGTTCAAAGATGCTTTCTCTTTGTCAACATTGGTCACATAGGTCTTGGCCTTGTGGTAGTACTTCCTGCTTTTTTCGTAATCTCCGTCCCGTCGGTTAAGGTCACCCAGTTTTTCATATATCTGGAGTCTGTATGTTTCGGTAGCTAATAGTTCCTCCAGTATGTTCAATGACCTCTTGTATATCTTTATAGCGTCCTGGAATGCGAACTTCTTCTCAGCCTGTTCAGCTGCCTGGATGTGGTATTCGAAGGCCAAGGAGTAGAGTCCGGCTAGTTTATAATGGTGGGCTATTTCCATGAGATGTGATCTTATTTCCTCTCCGCTCTTTTGCTCTAGGACCTTCGCCGTTTTTTTATGGATAGCTTTCCTCTTAGCCTTGTGCATGGATTGATAGACCGCATCCCTCAGCAGTCCGTGGGAAAATATGAAGACCTCGCCTCCTTCGCCCTCCTTTTCCTGCAGGATCTCATGCTCGATCAGGACATCGAGATTATCTAGTAACTCCCATTCCTCCTTTTCATATATCTCTTTCAAAATATCGTACGGGACCTCCTCCCCGACAACGCTGCTCATCTTGAGGACCGATTTCACTTCGTCGGGTAGGTCTTTTATCTTCTCTTCGATAAGTGCCCTTATCTCGCTGGGAAGGGATAGTTCTTCCAGTTCATCCATGTCTACTCCCCCTTCCAGGTTGAGTTTTCCAGAGGCTAGGACTTTTTTTACAAGACCCTTGATGAAGAATGGATTCCCCTTGCTCTTGTTGTAGATGAAATCATAGAGGTTCTGGTCGAGTTCGTTTCTATCGGTCAAGCTCTGGACTAATTTAGAACTTGCTTCCTTCTCCAGCGGTTTCAGATCAAGGTGGTGGAAATTCTCCGTCCTCGAAAGGTAGTAGAACAAGTCCTGGACAGGGTGGGAGGAATCGATGGATTCAGACCTGAAGGCGCCTATGAACATCATCGGACTCTCGGAGATGGTATCGGAGAGGTAATGGAGAAATTCCAGGGAGGCGTGATCGGACCACTGCATGTTGTCTATGAAGACCACGAAGGCCGTTTTCTCTGCGATCTTGTTTATGAAACGCTTGGACTCTGAAAAAACGGCACCCTTCTCCGTGTCGAAGAAGTGTGGTGATTCCTTCTCCTCTTCCGGCCATATATGAGGCTGATTGTCCACTGTAAGTTGTTCCTCTTCCGTTCTCTTTAGATAATCGTTGAAGGCGTTCCTCCAAGGGACGTAGGGTCCCACTCTGTCCCCATAACATTTGCTGGTCAAGAACTGGAACCCTTCTTTTTCTGCGTATTCTTTGAACTCTTGGATGAGCCTGGTCTTCCCTATGCCCGCTTCGCCGGATACGAAAACGATAACAGGTCCATCATCTTTGGCCTGTCCGAGGAGATCCTTCAATTTTTGAGTCTCCTCTCTCCGGTTGACATAGGGTGTGCTCATCTCTACCTCCCTTACAAGGAATTTATGGGTCCCCCGGTTACTTAAAGCTTACTCCAATTTGTGAAATATAATGTCTAGATAATGTATTCAGTACCAATATATTTCTTTCCAGAAAACTCATCTTATAACTCCATATGTGGATAAAATCAAAAAATAACAAAAAAAGAAGGGGTTTTTAGTCTATCATTCGAAGGGCTCTTCCGGCCGTTCTTCGTCTTCGAACAGCTCTTCTTCTGTCTCACTTTCCTCTTCGTATCCCCGGTATTCTTCCGATGGTTCCTCGGCGTAGGTCTCTTCCCCGTAGGTCTCTTCTGAGCTTGTTTCAGCTCCGGAACTGTACTTCCATGCCAGAAGGCCGACTATGACAATTATCACGATTATTATCGGTATCAGGTACAGCAGCATACCGAGGCCTTCCTCCTCACCTGGATGGTCGTCTGCATCGGTGGGGTCCGTCTCCTCTTTGTACTCCTTCAGGTTTTTGTAGCCGTCGTCGTCCTCATCTTCATCGGCGTCACTTGGGTCCCATGGGTCCAGATCGTACTGGTCCTCCCAATCGTTGGGCATGCCGTCGCCGTCCCAGTCGTCCTCTTCTATAATCGCTCTTACGTATAATGTATCTGAATCAGAGTTGCCTGCAGTGTCTTTAACGGTCAAAGTGACCGTGTAGTTCCCCAGTTCCTCGAAGGTATGTTCTGCAGTGTCTCCCGTGTACGTTTCACCCCCGATGGACCACGTGTAGTTGACCACTCCGACGTTATCCGTGGAACCACTTCCATCGAAGGAAACGGTATCTCCGGGGCTTATCACCGTCTCGTCGGCATCCGCAACGGCCTCTGGGGGCTCCGTATCTCCCCCGGTCTGAGTGGTGAATGACCACATTGGGGAAGAACTCGTCTCCTTTCTGTCGTCGGCAACAGCGTACCAGTTGTATTCAGTATCCTCTGAAAGACCGGACCACGTAACTGAAGCGGTGTTTCCATCCGCAACGTTCTCGTCCGTGCCTATGACCGTATCGTCGGAAGCGTCGTAGAATGTAACGTTCATGCTGTCTCCGTCGTTGTCTGAAACGTCCACGCTTAACGTGGGCGATATACCGACGCTGGTAGCACCGTCTTCTGGTGATGGGTTCGATGGTTGAGCTGGCGCGTGGTTATCAGCAGTCGTGGTGAAAGACCATTGAGCAGATGTTGTTTCCGCCTGGCTGTCGTTCGCTATAGCGTACCATGTGTACTCTGTATCCAGATCAAGACTGGACCATACGACTTCTGCAGTTCCACCGTCTGCTACACCGCTGTCAGTACCTATTATACTGTCGTCGGAAGCGTCGTAGAATGTGACGTCCATAGAGTCTCCATTACTATCGGTAACGTCTACGGACAAAGTTGGTGACGTGCTCACACCTGTAGCTCCGTCAGTTGGTGACGGATTGGTGGGTGCGTCGGGTGCCGAATTTCCCGCTCCCGTTGTGAAAGTCCATGTTGGTGATTGGGCAGTATCCATACCATCATCTGCGAGTGTGTACCATTGGTATTCGGTAGATTCCGAAAGGCCCGTCCAATCTGCTTCGGCTGTTCCACCGTCAGCGACGTTGTTATCTGTACCTATTATACTGTCGTCGGAAGCGTCGTAGAATGTAACGTTCATGCTGTCCCCGTCTGGATCGGACACATCTACAGACAGAGTTGGAGATGTGTTAACATCCGTAGCCCCGTCAGCTGGTGATGGATTCGTAGGTGCGTCAGGCGCGTAGTTTGCGCTGGTAGTCGTGAAGGACCATTCTGACGAAGAGGTCTCCGCCTGACTGTCGTTCGCAACGGCGTACCAGTTGTAGACCGTTCCTTGAGCGAGTCCTGACCATGTAACAGAGGCCATTTCTCCGTCAGCGACGTTGTTATCCGTGTCTATTACACTATCATCCGATGCGTTGTAGAATATAACCGTCATGGTGTCTCCGTCTGGATCGGACACGTTCACCGAAAGTGTAGGCGAAGTGCTGACATCCGAAGCACCATCTCCCGGTGATGGGTCGGTCGGTGCGTCGGGTGCCGTGTTACCGACTATTGTAGTGAATGACCAGGTTGCGGATTGATTGGTGAATTCCCCGTCGTCCGCAACGGCGTACCAACTGTATGTGGTGTCTGTGGCTAGACCGCTCCAGGTGATAGAAGTCGTTCCGTTGGTGACCCCTGTATTGTTCCCTATTTCCGAGTCGTCAGAAGCGTCATAGAAGTGAACCGTCAAGGAGTCTCCGTTCGGGTCAGATACGTTGACTGACAGGGTTGGAGATGTGCTCACGCCCGTATCTCCATCTCCAGGCGAAGGATCTATGGGTTCATCTGGCTCGTCGTTCGGATTCGGTAGAGTGGTGAACGACCATGTCGAAGATTGTGTCTCAACTTGAGTATCGTTCGCTATGGCATACCAATCATAGGTCTGGCCGTAAGATAGTCCGCTCCAGGTCACCGAGGCCGTCGAGCCGTTCGCCACGCCTGAATCCGTGTCTATAACGCTGTCGTCAGAAGCATCGTAGAATGTGACGTCCATGGAGTCCCCGTCGATATCAGAAACGTTCACCGATAAAGTCGGAGATAAGCTGATGCCGGTAGCTCCGTAAACTGGTGATGGGTCTACTGGTGCATCAGGTGCGTCGTTCATCGGATTGATCGTAACAGGTACGTTTTGCTGTGTCACTAGATGGCCGTTGCAGTTCATCATTCTCAGATCTATGGTACCGCTGCCGAATTGGTCTGGCTGTGGTGTGATGTCTAGATTTGGTCCCATAGATATGCCAGTAGTAAACAGTGACGGATCCGAACTCGTAGAAGCCCAATAGGGGTTATCAACCATCTCAACTACGATATTGTACAAGGTCGCACTTGTTCCTGGTGGATTTGGTGGGATCTCCCATGCTCTTGATTGATACGAAGCTCCACTAACTACTGCTAAATTTACACCGTTATCGCCCCCATAACCACCCTTATAGGAGAAATCTATCAATAGGTTATCTACACCGTTGTAATTGAAAGAATTGTCTAAGTCAAGTTCTATCCAATCTGTTCGACTGTGTGAGGTTACATTGTAAACACTGTAATTCATAACCTCTACGAGTGGAGAAGAATTGTGTTGATCTAAGGATGTGTCCAAAGTTTCATTGGTCGAGTGTGCTAATTTTAATGTGAAGTTCTCCATCACACTCCAATCTATTCCTATTTGGATTCCTTGGAAATATAGTTTATCGATCATCCCAGAACAATTAAGATCTTCATCCTTATAGAGCATCTGCAATCTTTGCTCTTCAGCATATTCAGGAGAGAATGGCATGAAGTTACTGCTCGTACCTGAGTAGAGAATTCCGTTGTCGGTAAATTCTGTTTCGAACTTTACCGTTAGAGTATCGTAATCTCTACCCAAACCCGTACTACTACCAAGATCCCCCCAAACTCTTCTAAATTCGGAGAAATCAGCGGTTTCATTAGTGGGGACTACTGTACCACTAGATCCATTCCATTTGATATCTAATAATAGATTATGAGATGAATCATATGTAAAGTTACCATTCAGATCGAATGTCAGCCAGAGGTCCCCATCGGAGGAGTTCGCTTCATATTGTGCAGCGGAATATACTTCTACCAAGAATCCCTCATAGTTGTTCGCGTATGTTGTTGATAAACTGGACACCGAAGTATGCGCCATCGATATACTTAGGTCGGAGAATTGTCCTACATCCATACTTTCTCTTTTTATCGATATGCTTTCGATATCTCCTTCTGCGCCTACTTGATTAGGTGTGTAAAGGGTCTGGTAATGGCATGTAGCCCGACTTCCATAAAAGGGCCAATAGTTGGTTTCATTCAAAGGTCCTGATTGTTGGGTTATGCTTGGATAATCGGTGCTTAGAGGAAGTGACCGAGTCGGGTCGTCTTCGTTCATCGTCTGTGGTGGTATATGTTCGGGTCCAAAGGATATCGATATTTTTGGCCAGTAGTCGTCACCGCCAAATACATCAGACGTGCCAAATGCAGCATAATTATCCGTACCATAGTCATTTCCAGTGATCATCAAACCATAATTCTCCATATCTCCATTGTACCACGCACGTACTATCTCTGTTATATCCCAATCATACCAAGTTCCAGTTTGGGATATATTTCGGTAAGAAGTATACGACGTATCGAAATCACCGCCTTCTGTATCCCATGCGGTTCCCGTGGTTCTATTATGCCAATTTGCAGCCCCATTTTCCTCTGTAAGATCGTTCTCAAGCCACTCATTAGTTATTGGTGATAATGAGACATTTACATTAGAAGATACATCCATACCAAAACAATACATAGAAACGGAGGCTCTGGTGAGAGCACCTTCCTCAGCAGGCAGATTGAACTCAAGCAAACTTCTAAGTGTGTGCCCATTATTTTTTCCTGCGTACATCCCATAATATCCACCATAGTTATTATATTCCTGTCCTGGTTCACTCCAGATGAATGTATCTTTCATCCTGATATTGACGATGATATCTCTGGTCAAAGGTCCCGGGTATGCATTCGTCATCGTCAATGCAAGTGTTCCCATACCCCCTTCATTGGGTTGAGGTCTTATTGTCAGTTCCTGCCCATCCACTCCGGCTTCGAATAGTTCGGGATTTAAACTCTGGGCTTCCCACTCGTTCTCGAAAGAGAAGCGCATGTTGTATCTAAACGAGTACAAATCACCGGTTGGACTTTCAGAATAATTACGAAGGCTACGGTCTTCTGGTTCTGACTTGTATTCGAGGTATACATAATCTCCTCCTGCATCTCCTTGCCATGTGAGTTCTACCAATAGATTGTCAGTGCCATCGTATATGAATTCATTATCTATATCGATGTCCACCCAGCCATATCCACTTTCAAAGGTGAATGTAGAGACATTGTAGACTTCGACTAAGTCACCCTGGTAGTTGTCTTCATAAGTGTCAGTTAAACTGTCTAAATTCGTGTGGGCTAGGCTGATAGTAAGGTTAGGATATGTGGCAACATAAGTTGTCATGTTATCTCTGTGGATAGATAAGTGGTCTATATATCCCTCTCTTCCGCTTAGTTCGGAACTATGGTACAGCATCTGTATTTTTGAATAATCCACTGACGCTGATCCATAAAAGGGATGAGAAAGCCGTGAAGTACCTGCATCGACCACTGAGTTATGTAACACTTCGGTCGTGAATCTGTATGATGGAAGATTGGGATTTGTAGTAACAGTCGCTCCCCCATCAGTTGACCATACTCTTTTAACATCGTTATCCCATTTTACATGACTACTTATGCTTGTACCTCCGTCGCCATGCCACTGTATATCGACCAACAGGTTATAGGATGGATCATAGATGAAACTACCATCTAGATCGAAATGAACCCAGGAATCCCCATTAGACGAATTGATTTCTACGTTCTCCTCAGAGAACACTCCGATCAGATTTCCTATATAATTATCCGCAAAGGTTGAAGTAAGATTATCAAGGTTTGTATGTGCTAGAGATATATTAAAATTTGAAAAGTTCCCTGAAGTCAATGTAGTCCTATTTATTGACAGTCTAGATATACGACCTTCGGCACCTACTTGTTCAGGTCTATACACTGATTGATAGTGAAGTTGATCATAAACACCCCCTCCAAAAGGGTAGCCAGTACCAGTTTCACATGGGGCTGCTTGATGTGTCATTGGTCCGTATTCTTTTTCACTCAAATCCGTGACCTGAGGAGGATCGTTCACATCTAGTTCCTTATCTGGGAAAGGTGCATATGAGAGGACCAGTTTTGGATGGAGTTCCGGATCTGAATAATCACTGGAGTGAAACCGAATCCAATCATAACTATCTACGTAATGATCGGGTGCAAGCATGAATCCATTGTTATCTCTTGCTCCGTTTAACCAATATTCAACTATCTCAGTCACATCCCAGGAGTACCATATCCCTGTCATGTCACATCTGCGGTATGATGAAGGTGTATTGTAATAATCTCCACCATCTGTCCCCCACTCTTCAGTATTCGTCCTGTGAGTCCAATTAACAGCCATGTTTGGAGTGGAGCTTCCAGTACCTTCAACCCAATGGTTTGATAAACTTTTTACAGTTACATTTGGTCGGTTATAATAACCCTGAGAATACAGTTTTAATGTGGCGTATTCCAATTCCCCGATATCTGAATTTAAATCGAACTGTATCAAAGAACGATATTCTGTTCCCGAACCATCTCCATCATTTCCAACTATTAACCGTGGGTCATCACCGTAGTTATTGGCGCCGTTACTCGAATTAGTGATCCACGCGTCTTTCCCCTCCGTCGCATTCGGCTGTATCTCAACGCTCCTTAGACTGTTGCCGTCTTCTCTTGAACTAGTACCAAGAAGTTCTTCATCTACCACTGCTTCTTCTCCTGGTAACTGAACGTCCTCGACCTCTACATCTTCATCCCTAGCTATACTGACCATAGGCACGAATACCGCACCTATGAGTAGAATCGCTATAATGCCAGCAATCAATCTTCTTCTTATCAATAACCTATCTATTTTTAACATGTGCTCACCATTCCTATAGGGCACGGTTTATTAGTATTTAATAATTATTATATGTTCATACATACATAATAATATTTTGTATAATATACTATTTTGGTTAATAAGTTATATGACCTGGCTAGTTTTATCCTTATTCTTCTCATAGAGGATGTTTATATAGAACTGAGCACATAAGGATTTCATGTCCGAAGAGGGTGAAAGATCTGCCGTTCCAGAGTATTACGATATAGATCTACGGATCGAGCCAGATAAAGGAGAGTTAGAGGCACAGGTCACTTTTAAAGTCCATCCCGCTGGGAAAGAGATAGAGTTCGACATCCACGAGACCTTCGAGATAGACTCGCTGACTTTGAACGGTTCAAATACGGGATATTCGACCGAGAGTAACGAGCCCACTCCGGTGAACCCCGCTTCTAAAAAAGTGATCCTTCTTGAAGAAAAGATATCTGAGAACGAAGTCCATGAGATAACCGTGAATTACCACGGTTCATTGAAAGATATCCCGGAGTTCAAAGACATGGACCAGGAGATAGGACTGGACGACAGGATAGAACCAGATCATATAGAACTGGCCAGCTATTCGCGCTGGTACCCAGGCTTCGACTATGGTAATAAATTCGACCTGGACCTGACCCTTGATATCCCAGGACGTCTCAAGACCATATGTTCAGGGTATAAGATCGCTTCAAAGGAAAACGATGGACGAAGGATAGAGGACTGGACATCGGAAAAAGATACCGACGTGGTGATAGTGGCCTCTCCAGATTTCAAGAGAAAAACGGTGGAGGGCTCATTCGGTGAGTTCTCGGTTTATTACACCCAACTATCGGATGACTGGATCGCGAAGGAGGTAGAGGAAGCCGGCCAGTGCATAGAGTTCTTCCAGGACATCTTGGGAAAGTCACACCTATCTGGAAGGTCTTTCAAGAACGTTTATTCACCGAAAGAGGTGGGTCAGGGCGCTTTCTCCAGGAGAGGTATGATAGTGTATTCCGAGGGCATGACTCTGGACGCCTTGAAAGAGGACCCGGAACGCTCCCTTCTGAAGGGAAACGCCCACGAGATAGCCCATTTCTGGTTCGACTTCGGGAGCGGCAAGAGCGATTGGATAAATGAAACGTTTGCGGAATACTTTTCGCTCTTAGCGGTCGAGGAGATAGTTTCAGAGGACAAGTTCGAATATTATCTAGATAGGTTCGAGGAATTGGTGAAAGATCTGCCGGAAGACGCCCCATCCATATCAGAAGTAGAACCCTACAACGACGAGGTGAACTACATCGTGCGCTACTACAAGGGTGCGCTGATGCTGCACGAGATGAGGAAGAGACTGGAAGAAGAAAAGTTCCTCCAGAGATCAAGAGAGTTCTACGAGGAGTTCAAGGACCGTGGAATAACTACGTCCAAATTCAGGTCCTTCTGGCAGGAAGGTACGGACGAGATCGATAGAGAGTTAATGAACGATTGGCTGGATTCTTAAGGCACTCAACCCTGATGTAGAGGGAGCTTAAGATTTAAAAGAGAACATATTTTCAATCTTGTGACGATGAGTGAAAACTCTAAGGAATCGAAGA
>CAYMXS010000054.1:12392-13963 GCA_964394465.1 uncultured Thermoplasmata archaeon
AGAGAACATATTTTCAATCTTGTGACGATGAGTGAAAACTCTAAGGAATCGAAGAAATCAAGAATTCACTCAGAGAGATATGAAGGCCACGGAACTAGATGATATCCCCTACTATAATATTATTTTACCATGGAGACTAAGTTGATGTCCTCCTAAAAGGGCACTCAGACATATCTACAAGATTTAGCTGGACAATGATTGAGGTGCCTCAAGATAAGGTCCGCGGAGTACTCATTACAGATCATCTTTAATATCGATATCTTTTGTCTCATCCCCACCACACATGGGACAGGCACCCAAAATTGAGATACAGTTCTCGTGATATCTATACCCACATCTCTTGCACTCTACGAATTTTTCGTCTGAGAGTTCGCCCATGCAGATAATACAACGATTCCTGCTCGTTGGCGGTGGAGGAAGTTCTTTTTCCTCCTCTATTTCACTCCCTTCAGTCTCTTCCTCGGTGAATACTTCACCCTTTAATGTGTCTACTTCTTTCTCTTTCTTAGACTTCGTGGCCACTATTACAATAGCAATGATTATACATATCAGCAGCAGTATCATCCACCAGTAGTTCATCAGATCGTCCATCAACGTTGTTTTTTCATCTGAATCACCAGCAGTAGACCCACTGGTTTCGAAGTTCCAATCATGAGAGATCTGATTACCATAAGTGTCATTCAACTCGATGAACACCCAGTACTTACTGCCTGCATCCAATCTATCCTCAGGAATCATCTGAATAGTGCAGTTATCTTCTTTGGATATAGTGATAGAAACTTTTTCATTGTCCGAGTAAAGGGCAGCATCTATCGTTTGGTTGTCTATAGGTGTGGTGCAGCAGATCTCGATGGTTGAATTGTCCAAACTGATGGTAGATTTCGGCTCTGGGGTCACGTATTCTATACCGGGTTGTACTGCACTTTTGACTCTAAATGTGCCACTGGTTTTAGATGTAATCTGTTCTCTAGAGTCGGTACAAGTTATCTTTACAACGACTTCCTCCGATATGTTGTTTGGAATCCACTGGTAAGAACCGTTGTTATTTACATCAGCGGCTAGAATCGACCAGGATGTACCGTTGTCGTGGCTTACGTACAGATCGATGGAATTAGAAGGGAGTTCAAAGTCATCTGTAGCGGTCCAAGTTAGGTTGATCAATCCGCCAAGAGTGTAATTTTCTCCTTCTTTTGGGTTAACTAATGCTATTATCGGCTTTTTGTCGTCTTTGGTCGTGAACGTGAACCATTCTCTGGTTTCATTCTTTCCATCACTTGCATTGACCCAGACTGTGTATTGTGTACTTGGCTCGAGACTACTCAGTGCTAAGGTTTTCGTGCCATTTACATCATTATCACTGCTGTTACCGGCGCCATTGCTGCCTTCGATAGACCAGTTGAGCAAGTCACCGTCTGGGTCCTCTATATTGACAGACCAGTCCATAGCTAAAGGTTGGTCTGTCGAGAGGTTAGTTGGACTTGGATTTGTAAATACAGGAGGTGAATTGACATCATCTACAGGAATTGTACTGAACGTAAACCATCTTTTTGTTTGATTTGAACCATCTGATA
>CAYMXS010000055.1:0-13824 GCA_964394465.1 uncultured Thermoplasmata archaeon
TATATGCCCTCGATCATCCCCTCGTCCAGGGAACATAACGTGTGGCCCACCTCGGGCATGTCGCCGCAGTCGAAGCAGTCCTTTATTGTCAAATAATCCTCTTCAGCTTCCACCTCTCCAAGGCCCGTACTCCTCCAGAACTCACCGATCTCTTTCTTCAGTTCCTCTTCGTTCTCTGACGAAAAGTCTTCAGCTATACTCCTACCGGCGTCTTTACCTATCTCTTTTAAAGCCGGATGTATGTCCAGCCCGAAGGATATCAGGCCGTAACGTATGAGATGGAACAGGCTCTTCAGGAACTCGTACTCGTCTCCTTCTGTTTCTTTTAGATTGTCTAAAATGCTTCTATAGTGCACGTCGAAGGGGGTATCTGACTTCCCTAGGAGTTTGGAACTCAGGTAGAATATCTTCTTCCTTTCGTCTTCTGGGTGTCTCTTTTCCTTTATTATGCCCAGGTCCTTCAGGTCGGAGAGGTGCACCGAGATAGTCGATTTTGCTTTGTCTAGTTCGTTTCTTATCTCACCACTTGTCTTTCCACCTTCTTTTAACAGTTCGATTATCCTGTTCTTTGTTGAACTCTTGATCATAACGGCGCCCTTCTCACCTGAAAAAATTCGCTGTTCTTCATCCATCTGACCACTTGGATGTATAACGATGTTTAGCCATTTAATTATTTCGCCCTATAGCGAACGTTCGTAATATTACGAAAGATTTTTAAACCTTTAACACAAATGGTAAAACAGTGTGATATGATGGAAGAAGCTAGTTATCATGCATCGATAAAGGAGATGAAGGAGAAGGTCGACGAGGACGGGATGACGAACGTCCACGAACGTTTCGAAGCCATGGAGAATGTCAGGTGTGACTTCTGCCAGAAAGGAACGAGATGTAATATATGCAGTCACGGCCCCTGCCGTATAGTACCCGGCGTTACAGAAAGAGGGGTCTGTGGGATAGATAAAGACGGGATGGTGATGAGGAACTTCCTGCGGATAAACTCCATGGGAACCGCCGCTTACACCTACCATGCTAAAACCACGGCTAAAACGTTGAAAGCCACCGCGGAGGGTAAAACGATCTTCGAGATAGAGGACGAGGAGAAGTTGAGAAATTTGGGTCAGAAGTTAGGATTGGACACGGAAAAAGATAAAAACGCTTTGGCCAAAGAACTGGCCGATTTCATGATGGATGAGATAAATCGAGACAGTGAAGAGACCTCTAAGGTTTTAGAGGCTTTTGCACCTGAAAGTAGAAAGAACACTTGGGATGACCTCAACATCATGCCGGGAGGCCCCCTCCATGAACTCATGGACGTCAAGACAAGTGTTATGACCAACGTGGACAGCGATTATCAGAGCATGGCCCTGAAAACGTTAGAGATGGGACTTTCCACATCTTACGGCTCTTTGAGTCTGCTCGAAGAGGCACAGGATATCCTTTTCGGTACCGCTGAACCTCACGAAGCGGAGGTGGATCTAGGCATATTGGACCCCGATTACGTCAACATACTGCCAAATGGCCACGAACCATTCATGGGCGCCGCCCTGATACAGGTGGCTAGAAGAGACGAAGTGCAGGAAAAGGCCAAAGAGGCCGGGGCGAAAGGCCTCCGTATAATCGGTTCGATAGAGACTGGTCAGGAGCTCCTCCAGAGGTTCGAGACCGACGACGTTTTCGTGGGACTAACGGGCAACTGGATAAACGAGGAATACGTTCTAGCAACGGGAACAGTGGACGCCTTCGTTGCGGACATGAACTGTACCGTTCCTACTTCAGGTGAATACGCTGAGAAGTACAACTCGAAGATAATCCCGGTGACCAAACTGGTGAACATACCCGGAGTCGAACACGATATCAACTACGATCCAGAGAAAGCAGAAGAGCAGGCTTTACAGATAATAGAAAAGGCTATAGAGAATTTTGAGGAAAGAGAAGGGGAGGAAACCAACGTGCCTGACCACAAACAGGAGATAACCACCGGTTTCTCACCTGAGGCTGTCGTAAAAGCTTTAGATGGCTCTTTGGGACCCCTGCTCGAACACATAAAGAACGGCAATATAAAGGGTATAGTGGCCCTGGTGAGCTGCACCACTTTGAAGAACGGCGGCCAGGACGTGATGACTAACAAAGTGGCTGAGGAACTGATAAAAAGAGACATCTTGGTCCTAAGTGCGGGCTGTGGGAACGCCGCCCTTCAGGTCGGTGGTCTGACCAGCCAGGATGCAGTGGAGAAAGCCGGCGACGGTTTATCGAAGGTATGTGATGCCTTGAACGTTCCACCGGTCCTCAGTTTCGGCACCTGCACAGATACGGGCAGATTACTGAATTTGGTTAGCACAGTAGCGGATGCCTTAGGTGTGGATCCGACGGAACTGCCCGTCGCCGTCACAGCACCGGAATACATGGAGCAGAAGGCCACGATAGCCGCTGTGGCCGCTATAGGCTACGGTCTTTACACCCATGTTTCTCCCACGCCCCCGGTGACCGGCAGCGAGAACGTCGTTCAGCTGATGACTCAGGACGTTGAACAGCTAACCGGCGGTAAATTGGCCGTAGGAAACGACCCTAAAGATATAGCCGAAGGCATAGAAGAACATATAGATAAAAAAAGAGAGGGATTGGGCCTATAAAAAGTCCCTATTTTCTTTTTTTTATTGGAAGACCTTGCTTATTTTTACTCAACTGATATAGCTCCTACCGGGCAGTTCTCTTTGGCATCACTTACACAACCGACACTATCTGGGACTCCTCCCACGTTCTCCTTTTCCTCTCGATATTCTTCGGTCAAAGTGGATTCACCTGTCTGTCCAAGCCGGAAGACCTCCGGGCATGTCGATTCGCACATACCACAGCCTATGCACTTATTTTGATCGATCTCCACACTCTGCATAAAGGGTTCCTCCTATCCTTATTATTTTATCCTAATCCATTCATCCTTTACTAATCTTTTTGTACTATATTTGCAAAGGATTTACGGCTCGATATATTAGAGCCGTGCCTTCATGGGAAGACGGCATATATATTTTATAGTATCAAGTACATACACTATACGAGAGGAGAATACCATGAGATTACCGGTGATCATAGCACTCATAATTTATGCTGCTAGTCTTTTTGGATATCATTATATCTATTTCTGGTTCACTGAAAAAGAGGGTATCAACACCAAGAAGGGCAGGATCCAGGAATGCGTATCCAGTTGGATATCTCGTTCTCTAGAGGACAAAGACTACCTCCTTGTGGTACATCAGATAAGGAACATCATCATGGCGATCACTTTTTTGGCTACACTCTCAGTTATTCTCATAGGATTCTTACTCGGCTACATGGACGTAGGTCCCATAATAGAGGAGCCCTCCGCGGTCTTACCCGATTACAGCTATCCGGTATGGGTCATACTAGGAACACTGATATTCTCCATCTTGAATTTCATGCTGTCGCTCCGCTACTTCACTCAACTCACCTATCTACTGAAGAGCTCACCGGAGAAGCTATCCGCCGTGGAGGATTCAAAACCGGAGGATTACCTGAAGAAACTCTTCGTCATAGGCAACAGAGAATACACCATGGGACGGAGGAGCATGATATACGCCCTCGTCGGGCTCTTCTGGTTCTTGGACGTGTGGCTCTTCATCTTCTTGACCGTCGTTGTAACGTTCATGTTCGCCGTTCTTCATGATATCTGATCAAAATTTTAAGAACTGAATTCGATGATCACTTCCTCTACATCCCATCGATGCTCCAGTTTCTCTAGGATGTCCTCCTTCACTGCGTTGGCGAACTGGTGGTCCTCGGCCAGATCCACATGAACGGTGATCTTTCTGTCCTCCACCTTTATATCGTTTATCAGGTCCGTTTTTATCACGTCCAGACCGCTCAAGGGGTTCATCACGTGCCTCAGTCTTTTCCTGACCACTTCCTCCGTTGTAGGTCTTCTCTCCTCGACGAGACCGTGTTTCTCCTCGTAATCTCTTATGGCTTCCTTCAAAGCGTCCACGGCTAAAACGGAACAGTGCGTCTTCACGTCGGGCAGACCGCCCAACTCGTCCGCGGCGTCCTGCCAGCTTATCTCTTTCGCCTCGTCTATCGTCTTACCCTTGGCCATCTCCGTTATTATGGAGCCGGTAGCTATGTTGGAAGCGCATCCGTAGGACTTGAACTTGATGTCCGTTATCCTCTTCGTCTCTTCATCCACTTTCAGGAACAAGGAGACCATGTCTCCGCAGGCCGGGCTTCCTTCCTTTGCGTAACCGTCCGGGTCGTCCATCTCTCCCACGTTCTTGGGGTTCTGAAAATACTCTATTACCTTCTCGCTATACGGTGATCCTTCCATCTTAAAACCTCCTTTTTCTTACTCTTCTTCTTTCCCCAAGGGACTGATCTCCCTCAGTTTCTCTATTATCTCTTTTACGGCTTTTATCGTCTTATCTACATCTTCTTCATCGTTGAACCTTCCTAGTGTGAATCTAACCGATCCATGGGCCCTTTCATGGTCTCCCCCTATACCCATTATGACGTGGCTCGCTTCTAGGGACTTGCTGAAACAGGCCGAACCGGTGCTCACTGCAAATCCTCTCATGTCCAGATGTAGGGTTATCGATTCCCCCTCCACGTAGTGGAATGTGACGTTCGCGTTGTGCGGTAACCTTCTCTCTCGAGGCCCGTTCAGGGTCGAATCCTCGACTTCTGAAAGAAGACCGTCTATAAGTTCATCTCTCAGTCTTTCGAGTCGTTCGTTCTCTTCATCGTCTACCAACTCAACGGCCTTGGCGAAGCCTACCGCTCCTGGGATGTTCTGTACACCGCCCCGTAAATCGTTCTCCTGAAAGCCGCCGTCCATCTGTTTCTTTATCGGCGTATCCTCTTTCACATACAGTGCTCCTATCCCCTTTGGGCCGTGTATGGTATGTCCAGAGACGGTTACGAGGTCTACCGGAGTTTCATCTACGTCCAAGGGGACTCTTGTGAACGTATGCGTCGCGTCGGTGTGGAACACGATGTCTTTTTGTTCGCATATCTCAGCTATCCTTTCGATCTCCTGTACGGTCCCTATCTCCTGGTTGGCGTGCTGGACCGAGACCAGTATTGTTTCTTCACCTATGGCCTCTTCCAGCTGTTCTAAATCAACGAAGCCGTTCTCATCCACACCTAGATAAGTCACGTCGAAGCCTTTCTTCTCCAACCTCTTAGCGCTTTTAAGGACTGGAAAGTCTTCTATCTCCGAGACTATTATGTGGTTACCTTCTTCCTGAAGTGCTTCCGCCACGCCCTTCACGGCCAGGTTGCTGGATTCAGTGCCTCCAGAAGTGAATATTATCTCTTCTGGTTTACCTCCTAATTCGGAGGCGATGGTATCCCTTGCATCGTTCAGCGCATCTTTGGCTTCTATGCCCATGGAGTAGGCGAACTCTGAAGTGGCCACGGCATATCTCTCCAAGAAGTACGGTCTCATGGCCTCGAAAACTCTCTCATCCACCTTGGTGCTCGCCGCGTTGTCCAGATAAATTATCTCATCCTTCTCTTCCATCTTATCACCTCATATGAAAAGCGTCACATCGGATTCCTTCGCCTCTTTGACGTAGGTCCCGACTGCGCAGTAATCCGTTATGACCTCCTCCCTCAGCTCCTCCTTTTCTATGCCCATGATTTCCATGGTCATATCGCATGCCAGTACTTTTCCTCCAAGCTCGTTGAAATCTTCCAACAGCTTATCGAGCGATCTAACATTAGACTTCTTCAGCTTCCTCTTCATGAACCATTTGCCCAGGCCCAAAAGGTTCATCCTGGAGAGTGGCCCCCTGTCAAGGTTTCCCTTCTTCAACCGTTCCAAACCCCAGAAGGTGAAGTACATGGAAACGTCCATCCCCATGGATAGGGCGCCGTTCCCCACTATCAAAGCGCTGTAGACCTTGTCGAACTCGCCGCTGTGGACTATTATAGTCGCTTTATCACCCTTCTCCCCCTTCATATTCTACTCCTCCGGTATCCTTATCTTGATGCTCCAGCCCTTCCCCTCTTCTTTTACCTCTAAAAGTTCCAATCCCAATTCCTCCACGGCCATGGGTATCTCGTCCTTTGATTGAGGGTGATCCCCAGATACTTCTATAACGTCACCTGGAGAAGCCTTTCTTATGGCCTTCCTGGTCTCCACCAGAGGGACTGGGCAGGTCTCTCCTATGACGTCGACCTTTTTCTCTTTTGCCATCTTTCTCACTCTCCTATCGATGATATACCTCTAACGATATATACTTTACATCCGACTTATACTCATCATACGGTGATTATAACATCGTTATATTTAATAATTTTGGTATTTAGGTTTATAAACACTGACTGATGAGTAAAATATTAAATATTATTAAACGGATAACTAACCAAGACCATGACCCCTCGAACGGAGATCAAGATACCGATGGATAACACCCGGACGAAGATACTGGCGTATCTTTTAGGGGATGAATTGACCGCTCTAGACCTAAAAGAAAGGCTCCAGATAAACGAGAGTGCCGTGAGAAAACACATGGATAAACTCGAAGGCAAGGGACTTGTGGAACATCACTTCAAGAAGGTCTCTAAAGGACGTCCCAAGAAGCTCTTCAGCATAACGGATAAGGGTAGAGGACTGTTCCCGAGACAGATGGGTCTCCTCGTGGACGGTCTGTTCAAAGCCCTGGTTTCGGAATACGGCGAGGAGGAAGTGGGTTCACTCATGGAGCAAGTGGCTGACAACATATATCCCTACATAGTTCACTCGATCATGGAGGAAGATCCCAAAGAAAGGCTGGAAGCCGCGGTGGAGAACTTCGAAGAGATGGGCTTCTTCTGTTCCTTATCCAGTTCTGGCGATGCCTACACCATAGAGTACAAAAACTGTATATTCTCGGACGTCTCCGAGGAGTACGGCAAGATGGTCTGTCGGGTGCATACTTCTTTGATGCAGCGTATAGTTGGAGATGATGTGGAGATAGAGCATGAGAACTCGATACTGCAGGGTGACGATAACTGTGTACAGATGATCAAACTGGATGATCGATGATCAAGGCTACTCACCGAATGTTTTAAATCATCTCAAAAAATAAACGATAACATGGATAAGAGGGAACTGTTGAAGATAGTGAACTATTACTTCATAACGGACGGAAAGAGCGACGTTCCCGTTGAAAGACAGGTGGAACTGGCCGTTGACAAGGGCATAAAGATGGTGCAGTACAGAAACAAAGGGGCGTCCGACAGAACGAAGTACGAGGAGGCGAAGAAGATAAAGGATATCTGTGAGGGGAAGGCGCTTCTGATGATAAACGATCGGGTTGACATCGCCTTGGGGGTAGATGCGGACGGCGTCCACCTGGGTCAGGATGATTTTCCTCCTTCGAAAGCTAGAGAGCTCATGAAGAAAGGCATCATCGGGGTTTCAACTCATAACGAAGAACAGATATCCGAGGCTAAGAAAACAGCGGATTACATAGGTATAGGGCCTGTGAGTTTCACGGATACGAAACCTGATAAGGAACTGAGTCCTACCCTGGGCGTGGATAGAGCCGTGTCCATGGCTGAGACTCTGGACGTACCCACCGCTGCGATAGGCGGTATAGAAGAGAAAGATATACCGGAACTGGTCAGAGGCTTCGATATGATATGCGCTGTATCCAGTGTGACCAGGCAGGTAAACCTAGAAGAAAACATAAAGAGGTTTGAAAGCACCTGCAAAAAAGCGAAGTTGGATCTGAAGGAGTCCTAGAACGTGATCATCATGACGAAGATAAAACAGATCGGAGAGCTTGAGATGATAGACAGGATGGAGGAGAGGATACTGGACACTCTCACCTCTGAAAAGGTGGTCAAAGGCATAGGTGACGACTGTGCGGTAGTGGAAGATGAAGAAGACCTGATGCTTCTGACCACTGATATGCTGGTTTCAGGAGACCATTTCAATCTGGACTGGCATACTCCCTGGCAGATAGGGTGGAAATCCGCGGTCGTAAACATATCCGATATAGCCGCCATGGGCGGCCTTCCCGAATGGGGCCTCGTTTCCGTTGCAATACCGAGCGATACCGAAGTGGAACTGATAGATGGGATCTACGATGGCATGGCGGACGCATCGGAGGAATACGGCCTTAACCTGATCGGGGGAGATACGACCCACGGAGATATCCTGGTCATAAACGTGGCCGTCATCGGAAACGTGGAACCTGAGAACCTATGTTTGAGAGGGGACGCCCAAGCGGGAGACTCTATATTCGTTACCGGTGATTTGGGAAAGAGCTGGGCCGGTCTTGAACTGCTCAGAGAAGGGAAGAGCGGTTACACGGACTATCACCTCCAGCCCACGGCGAGGTTGGATGAGGCGAGAAAGCTAGCGCCGAAGGTCAACGCCATGATAGACGTCAGCGACGGTCTAGCTTCCGAGGTGGATCATATCTGTGAAGAGAGCAGTGTGGGGGCTGAGGTGTATAAAGATAAGATACCCATATCGGATAGAACCAGGGATACCGCTTCGAAGTTGGATGTTGATCCCTACAGATGGGCCCTTTCCGGCGGAGAGGATTTCGAGCTGGTCTTCACCGCCCCCGAGGATGTTGTAAAACTGTTAGACTTAGAAACAACGCCCATCACGAAGGTGGGTAGGATAACTGAGAAAGGAATATATCTTATAAAAAACGGAGAAAAAAAGGATTTGGGGGGAGGCTACGACCACTTCGACCTGTGAGCCTAAAGCCTTCTATCCAGGTAATCCTCCATTATCTGGAACGCCCTTATCTTCTGACTGATGTCCGTGCTTCCGTGACCTTCTTCGCTCAGTTCTTCGTACTCGAAGTCCTCGCCTTCTTTCCACCCTATATCTTCTAGGCCTTCCTTGAATATCCTCGCCTGGTCTATGGGACACCGTGGATCATTCACTCCGTGGACCATCAGTATCGGCCTTTTCATGTTCTTTACATGCTCTACCGGACTCCTCTCTCTCCATAGGTCATGATTTTCTTCTGGATCGCCCATCTCCTCCTTCAGCATGGCCTGGAAATGGGGCATGTCTCCCTCGAAAAGTTTGTGCAGGTCACTGATACCGACCCAGGCTATACCGGTCGTCCACAGCTCAGGATACTTGACCATCTGCATGTATACAGAATAACCTCCATAGGAGCCGCCGAAGACCGCTATCCGATCTTCGTCTATCCAGTCCTGTTTCTTCAGCCATCTAGCGCCGTTTGCCACGTCGTCCTGTTCTTTTCCTCCCCAGTCCATCTGTATCATCCTTTTGAACTCCCTTCCTCTGCCGATGGACCCTCGATAGTTGGGCTGTAGAACGGTATAGCCTCTGTTGGCTAAAAACTGAGCGTAGAGATTGAAACTCTTCATGGACTGGGCGTGTGGACCGCCGTGGACCATGACGACCGCCGGAGAGGGTCTTTCTCCTGAATCGTAGAGAAGGGCACCGATGGAAAGATCGTCTTCAGATCCATAGGTGATATATTCAGAATCTACGAATATATCCGGGTCTATCTCGCCGTACTCCGCTTCCAATAGGACTTCATGTTCTTCACTGCTCATATCGTATTCCAGCAGTTCTTTTCTCTTATCGGATGTAGTGTAAGCCAGGATGAACGACTCATGAGAGGTGAAAACGCTGTCTCGGCCGTAGCCTGGTAATGTACACACACCGTCTTTTAGGTCTAATTCTTCGACCTCTCCGTCCCTCTGCAGTATCACTGGCCGCCAGGTAGCCTCTTTGATCCTTAAACCGAGCACCTTTTCTCCATCTAAGGAAAAACAAGAAGGATATTCTTCAAAGTCGTCCGAACCGAGCCATCGGACATCTTCATCCTCTATACTGTATATACCAACTCTAGCCATGTTCGTGGTGTTGTCTCTGACTAGCAGTTCTTCCCCGTTAGGAGACCATTCGTGGGGCATGGTTTTATAGCCCTCTTCACCGACGTCCAGTTTTTTCTTGTTCGATCCGTCTATATCGCACAGGTAGGCGTCCCTGTTCTTCAGGTCGTCCGATTCGTTCGTGCTGTATGCTATCCTCTTTGCTTCTGGGTCGATCGCCACCGAACCGACCGGCTTATCGTACTCCGTGAGTTTTTGAACCTCGTCCTTTTCGCCGTCATAAACGAAAAGATTCATCTGCTCGTCTCTATCGCACGTGAACGCCAGATATCTTCCATCGTCGCTGGCGTCCCCTATGATGCACTGGCCGTCCATCTCTACTACTGCTTCAGTTTCTCCATCTAGATCCATGAGATGTATATCGTTCTGCTCGTTGCCAGCTTCGTCTTTATGATAGTATATCTTATCTCCATCTGGATGCCACATGATGGGCCATCTCGCATTTCTGGGGACCTCTCCGTCGCTTATCTGCTCGGTCTCTCCACTCTCTTTATCTAGGACGTACAGTTCGTTCCTACCGCTCTTATCCCAGTAGAAAGCTATCTCGTCTCCGTCCGGCGATGCGACTGGACTGTAAAATTCTGGTAAACTCGCCAACTCCTCCAAGGGCACCTCTTCGGGCATGTTATCGGTCTCTTCTATCGTTTTGCCCTATTTGTTTCTTTAGTATATCTACAGTTGTAGCCCTAGAGTTCCTTTCTCTTCTTCAACAGATATGTTTCATAACCGTGGTCTTCCCAGAACTGAACGCCGTCTTCGTTTTCTGGCGCAACAGTTAGAATACCAAGGGAACTACCATGGTCCTTTATCCATTCTTCCGATCTTTCGACCAGTTTGGAGCCCACACCCTGACCCCTGAACTCCTCACGAACGAAGAGGTCTAAGATCATGCCGATACGCTGCTGTTTGAAGAAATCCAATCTTTTTCTTATGACAACGTTGACGAAGCCAAGTATTTCCTCCTCATCGACCGCTACAAGCGTGGTCATGTTCTCCTTCTCCCTTCTATCCCGGATGAACCTCTTCCAGGCTTCCTTTGGGTTCTCGGAGAGCTCGTAGCCCTTCATGATCTCCTCGTGCATGGTAGCTAGATCATACCAGAGGTCCGCCAGAGGACTTATCTCTTCATCCTTCGCTTCCCTTATCTTAACATCCATGGGATCACTTCTTTAATCCAGGAGAACAGGTTTGAATTCATTGATCTCTTACTTATACTCGCTAAGCATATATATGTTTTAACTTGCATTGACGACCAAAGGGACCGCCTGAGAGAAGATAAAATTATAAATAGCCCAACTCAATAAGGTGAAACGACATAGATTATTGGAGGTATATATGTATGGCAGAAGATAAGCCCCATTTAAATCTCGTGTTCATAGGCCACGTGGACCACGGTAAATCCACTTTGGTAGGCCATACTCTATTCGAGACAGGAGCACTGAAGGAACACGTGATAAGCGAGTATAAGGAGAAGGCTAAGGAGAAAGGTAAAGGAACGTTCGCTTTCGCCTGGGCGATGGACAAATTGAAGGAGGAAAGAGATCGAGGTCTGACCATAGATGTGATGCATAAAAGGTTCGATACTGACAAGTATTATTTCACCATCATAGATGCACCAGGCCATCAGGACTTCGTAAAGAACATGATCACCGGGACGAGCCAAGCCGATGCCGCCGTGCTAGTAGTCGCGGCACCTGAAGGCGTCATGGCTCAGACCCGTGAGCACACCTTCCTGGCTAGGACTCTTGGTGTCGACCAGCTCATAGTTGCTGTAAACAAGATGGACGACACGAAGCCAGCGTTCAGCGAGGAGAGGTTCAACGAGGTCAAAGACGAAGTTGAACAGCTTTTGGGCTCCGTTGGTTATAGAGATGAACAGTACGATCTCTTACCGATGAGCGCCCTCAAGGGTCATAACGTAACCAAGCCCAGTGATGACATGGACTGGTGGGACGGCAAGACGTTCCTCGAGGCCATAAACGATCTCGACGTGCCTGAAAAACCGATAGACAAACCTCTCAGGCTTCCGATCCAGGACGTCTATACCATCAAAGGTATAGGAACCGTTCCAGTCGGAAGGGTCGAAACAGGCGTCATGACACCTGGAGACGATGTCCATTTCATGCCCGCCAACGTGACCGGTGAAGTCAAATCAATCGAACAGCACCACGAGGAGATACCGAAGGCTGAACCCGGCAACAACGTCGGTTTCAACGTCAGAGGCGTCGGCAAGAACGATATCAGAAGAGGTGACGTCTGCGGACCAGCTGATGATCCGCCGACCGTTGCTGAGACCTTCGATGCACGGATCATCGTGTTGGATCATCCGAGCGTTATAACGGAAGGTTACACCCCAGTTTTCCATGCACACACCTCTCAGGTCGCATGTACGCTGACGAACCTGAAGCAGAAGCTGGATTCCAAGACCGGTGAGGTCAAGGAAGAGGATCCGGACTTCTTGAAGACTGGTGAGGCCGCAATAGCAACGTTCAAGCCCACGAGAAACCTGGCCATAGAGACAGTGGAGGACTTCTCCGAACTGGGCAGGTTCGCTATACGTGACATGGGCAAGACCGTCGCGGCCGGACAGGTAATCGACATCGAAGAGAAGGAGATGTAGAGGTACTCCAAATCTCCAAAAACCCCTTATTTTTCAAAATCCTTTTATACCATGTATAAATGAGGTCATTTTGATGGCTCAGAAAGCAAGGATTTCATTAAGTGGAACGAGTCCCGAGCGCGTGGACGAGATATGCGACCAGATCAAGAAGATCTCCGAGAGGACCGGAGTCGAGATGAAGGGTCCAATACCGTTACCGACGAAGAAGTTGGTGGTCCCGTGTAGAAAGTCTCCCGACGGAGAAGGTAACGAGACATGGGAACGATGGGAGATGAGGGTCCACAAGAGACTCATAGATATAGATGCAGACGAGAGAGCGTTAAGACAGCTGATGAGGATCCAGGTCCCCGACGAGGTCAATATCGAGATAGTTCTGCAGAGCTAAAAACCGTTTTTAGCAATTTTACTCTTTCAGTTCGTAGTATATACGCTGTCTTTCTTTGCCTTTATTCTCCAGGTCCGTTATGACTATGCCGCCTATCTCCTCCGTATTTCTAACGTGGGTCCCGGCACACGGGCAGATATCGTAATCATCTATATCCACCACTCTTAGCGTTTCTATAGAATCCGGCAGCAGGTCCAGATTTACCCGTTCCCCGTCTATACGCTCTTCTATCTTCTTCCTTTTCTCCTCGTATATCTTGACCGGATGTCCCTCCTCGATGAAGCGGTTAAGCTCATTTTCTAAAAACTCTACATCTTCTTGGGAGAGATTCACCGGTTGAAAATCGACCCGTGAATAATCGGTGTATATCTGATTTCCAACTGTTTTGCCGCCGAAGCTGTCGTAGACGGCGGCTGAGAAAAGATGCTGGGCGGTGTGAAGCTTCATGTGAGCGTACCTTTTATCCCAGTCGATGATACCTTTAACTTCAGTCCCCTCTTCTGGGCCCTCCCCATCGATCCTATGGAGTGTCTTGCCCTTCTTCTCGACCTTCTTGACTCTTACAGAGTTTCCGTCCCATTTTAACGTACCAGTGTCCGAAGGCTGGCCCCCACCTTCCGGGTAGAAAGCGGTCCTGTCTAGAACCACATAATCCTTCTTGCTCTTTTCAACTTCAGCTTTGAACTCGTCGATGTAGTTGTTCTCCACATCGTCCATATAGATTAGCTCGGTCATGGATGATCTCCGCATTCTTATCTATGATGGTCATCTTTATAACTATCGCCGCAGGGCCTACAAAAGATTTAAATGCGATTCGTTTCTCATCTGAATCGGTCTAGTAAGGCTCGTTCAGGGCCCATAGATACTGACTCAATCAGAGATTCAGTCTATCTATGCACCCACTCATTGCATTCGTGGGCCCATAGAT
>CAYMXS010000056.1:0-2929 GCA_964394465.1 uncultured Thermoplasmata archaeon
AGCTGAAGGCCGCGGAAGCCTTCGAGAACTTCGACATGATCTACGACAAGCTCGGTAATCATAACATAACGAAGGAGGAGATCCTGGAAGAGATGAGGTCTGAGAGGTAACTTTTTCGCCTTACTCTTTGATTTATCCCTACTATTCTTAGAATAATTTAAAAAATAGTAAGGTCATTCCTGTTGTATGGCAGAGAGTTTAGACGGAAATATGTGAGAAAACCCCCCCCCTTCAGCCACGATAATTATCAACTGCAGATTAATAGTTTTCTTGTCTTTTTTGAAGGCTGGGTTTTTAAGTTTTAAAGGCTCTTGAGCTAAAGATGAAATGATTTCATCGTTTTTCTAGTTTCACTTTTACTCCCCCCTCTAATATTGAGTTATATATACAGGTGCGTTTATCCTATTGCGATAGTATGGTTTGTAAAAACAAAATGCATCCCCACCAAAAAAGCCGGATGCTAGGAAAAGAAGCCGAGCTAGTCAACAAACCAACTGTAGAAAAGGAGAGGGGGCTATAATATGTCCTACTTCGACGTGGATGAGCATATAAAGAAGAAGAGAAAAAAAGAAAAATTATTCAGTGATGTGAAAGACTCGAGAACCGGTGACATTCAGAGCTATCCTCTCGTTGAACCCACCGAAGAAGACGAGGAAAAAGAGAACCAGGAAGATGAGGTCCAGAAAAAGGAAAAGGAGGAAATTGGAGAAAAAGACCCCCTTGAGAAAGAGGAAGAGAAACCAAGATTACAGATGGAATACGATACGGAAAGAGTGGGCAAAAAGACAGTCTGCGAGTTCGAGATGGTCTTGGGTTACGGTTTGAATTGGGATATACCTGGGAAAATAAAGGACTGGGTCGACGAAAGGATCGATCTAAAAGATTCCGCAAAGGTATATCTTAAGAGAGAGAACCCAGATGAAACCCCACCCGTTCAGAAACTGGTGATCGAGGGCTCGGGACACGATAATAGATGCCGTTGGTGTCGGTCTTTCTGGACCTCTATAGTGACGGCCTCTAAAGACGGCTCCTTCAAAATAGAAAAAGAAAACACCTGTATATTCCAGCAGAAATTGGATGGATAAGCTATATGGATGATCAGTCCCCTAAAACCCCTTCTTTAATTTTATGATCGATTGCAGTTTGAAGGCCTGAATTGTAGATATGTCGATTGGAGATTTAATATCGAACTCGTCTGTAATCAATAAAAATCGGTGTTCATAAACTGCCATCCTCGATAACGAAAACTGCCGTCCTTCATATATGAACCGCGGCAGTTTTACAAAAAATAAAGCGATAGTATTTTATCTAACCTATCATTATCTATTCGATCATTTCATGAGATGCCCTAATTGTAAATCGGACGAAGAAGTGATAAAATCAGGCCTTAGACACACTCAGAAAGGGACGATCCAGAGATACTACTGCAAGAACTGCTCCAAGCACTTCAGCGAGAGCAAACAGAAGTACTCTCAGTACCCACTCAAAGTCATACTGTATGCCCTACAGCAGTACAACAAAGGATACCCGGTCAGGACGATAAAGAAACAGACGGGAAAGAAGTATCATCATTCACCCCCGGTCCAAACGATATATACATGGATAGACCGATACAAGGAAAAACTTTCTTTCCTCGAATTGAGGAAGAAATACGATATAGATCCAGATAATCTGACCACGACGTACAACTTCCAGCATCAGCAGGTGTATCCCTTCACGTATCATCATCTCAAGCTCAATATACACTCCAAGCAGAGGCCGGAACTAAGACGCTACATCAACTGGATAGAACGCTCTCTAGATAGAGATATGTTCCTTTCTGGCCCTAGATGTTCATCCATGGGTTTAGACCACGATATAACCGTTAGGGAAAAGGAGGACCTCGCCTCTGAACTTGCAGAACTAGCTTTGAACTCACAACCCAAAAGCACAGATGATTCACCGCACGAGATCATAGAGGATTTCTTCCTTTACAACGATTCCAACACAGTGGCAACGGAACTGCCCGTCTTCATCAATCCTAAAGAGATAAACCTGGACATCGATGAACCGTTAACTGGTCACATCGACCTGGTACAGATAAGATACGAAGACATCTACATACTAGATTATAAACCGAACCTCAACCGCCCGGAGGAACACGCCTCGCAGTTACAGCTGTATAAACAGGCCATCCAGAGACGTACATCAGTACCATACGAGCAGATAAAGACCGCGGTCTTCAACAGGCACGGTTACTACGAATTCCAATACGAGAGCTGAGGGATCCCCCCCTTTCAATTTAAAAAGTATCACTCTGCTTCTTCTGAGGTTTTATGTTCAGCCAGATCATCCCTCAAGTTTAATAGGATCTCTTCGTGGACCTGCAGGAATGACATCGTTATCGGGTCACTTATTTGAGATTCCTCCTCTCTCAGCTCGTCTATCTTCTCCTGTATAGTTGAATCGATATCATCCCACGCTATCCATTCTTTCTCTTTCATAGTTAAAGATCTCCTTAAAATGGGATGACTTAACTCCTTAAATACCTTTTTCATATGATACACAGCTAAGGGATAGATCACTTTTTCTCTGGACACCCTAAGAACTATTTAGTAGACTATGAATGATGTGGACGATAGTATGGCTAAGACGGAAGTTGTATACAAGAACGGTGACGTTGAAGAGTTGGAAACCCGAAGATTTGACTTCAAAAACGGCGTGGTAAGCTTGAAATATCCAGACGAGGGAAAAGTACGGCACGTAAATCTAGACCGTATAGACGAAGTCATAGAACACAAGGGCTAGAAGTTATTTACAAAACAGACCAAACGGCGGGAACCCCGTCGTCGATCACTTTTCTTATCGGATCGTTGATTTTATAAGAAAAGGGCCGTGGTCGGGGATTACTGTTAGGAATCTTAGATTCCAAACGCTCACAAATCGTAGA
>CAYMXS010000056.1:3029-13761 GCA_964394465.1 uncultured Thermoplasmata archaeon
TTTGTTCGTGAGACAAATCCCTCCCACTATACAAACAAAAAGGGCCGTGGTCGGGGATTCTGTTAGGAATCTTAGATTCCAAACGCTCACAAATCGTAGATTTGTTCGTGAGACAAATCCCTCCCACTATACAAACAAAAAGGGCCGTGGTCGGGATTTGAACCCGAGCCAAGGGATCCACAGTCCCGCATGCTGCCAAGCTACACCACCACGGCCATGGTGCGGTGTTTTGCTCTTAAGAACACCTTTGATATAATATTTTTTCCATTCGGACTAGAGAAGCCAAGTCTCTACAGTTCTTCGATAATCTCTTCCTCCTCGCTTGTTATCTTCTTTATCTTCCCCTCGGCCTGGTCCAGTTTATCTCTGCAGTGTTCTATCAGGTCCGTTCCCTGCTGATACAACTCGATCGCCTCTTCCAGAGAGACCTTGTTCCTCTCCAGACGGTCGTTTATCCTTTCCAATCGCTCCATCGCCTCTTTGAACTCTAACTTATCTATATCCGTTTCTTCTTTACTCGTCTCGTTCATATTCTACCTCCTTTATCTCGGCCTTCAACTCGCCGTCGCTCATCGAAACTCTGACTATGTCGCCTATATCTACATCTTTTACGCTGCTCAGAACTTCGCCTTCCCGATCGAAGACCACGGAATAACCTCTGCCCAGCGTCTGTAAAGGCCCCAATGCTTCCAACCTCTCACTCTGGGACTTGACCTTCTTCCTTTTATCTTCAAGGTACCTGACGACACTTCTCCTCAGCCTTCCAGAAAGGTCGTCCAGTCTTTGGTAACGGTCCTCAAGCAGCAGCTCGGGCTTCTGGAAGACGGGGCTCTTCACCACGTTGTCCAGCCGTTCTCTGAATGAATCTATTATGTTCCTCAGAGCGTTATCGCCCCTTCTTTTCTTCCTTTCTAGATCCCTTTTCAGGTCGGTCTTTCTAGGAACCACCAATTCAGCCGCAGCAGTGGGCGTGGCAGCTCTTTCATCTGCAACAAAATCCGATATGAGGAAGTCCGTTTCGTGTCCTACAGCGGAAACTATGGGCGTCTCGGCATCGTAAACCGCTCTAGCGACGACCTCCTCGTTGAAGCTCCAGAGGTCCTCTATAGAGCCCCCTCCCCTGCCTATTATTATCACGTCCACGTCTCTCTCGTCTAGAAGTTTTAGAGCCTCCACTATCTCCTTCTCGGAACCTTCTCCCTGCACAGAGGTAGGTGCGATCTCGATGTCTATCTTGGCGAACCGCTCTCTCAGAGTCCGGACTATGTCTCTCAAGGCTGCTCCCTCTATGGAAGTTACGACCCCGACTTTCCTGGGTAAGAAAGGCAGTTCCTTCTTGTGTTCGTCTTCGAAGAGGCCCTCCTCGGCCAGTTTCTCCTTCAGCTGCTCGTAGGCCAGATACAGCTTCCCTTTCCCACCCAGCATCATCTCCTTCACAACCAGCTGGTACTGGCCCCTATCAAGGTAAAGACCGACGTCTCCTCTGCACAAAACCTCCATGCCCTCCTCGGGCTCGAACTCTATACCCTTGTTGTACTGTCGGAACATCGCACATTGTATCTCTGAGTCTTCGTCCTTCAAGACGAAGTACATGTGCCTCCCGTTGTAATGGTTGAAGTTGGATATCTCGCCCTTCACCCATACGTTCTGCAGCTTATCGTCTTTCCTGAGGATGGATCTAACATACACGTTCAGGTCGGAGACGCTGTAGATGTTCTTGATATTCTTCTCGCCAAATTTTTGATCCATCGTCGCCCGAACTTAATTTGTTCTAAGCGTATTTATAACTGTGCCAATGGGGGTATGATGAAAGTGGATATACATAACAAAGATACAAATATATCCCTTTTTATCCAAAACTATGAGAGCCGCCATCACGGGTACGCCAGGAGTGGGAAAGACCACCGTTTCCGATCTACTGGAAGAAGAAGTCCTCGATCTGAACGAGTTCGTCATGGAAAAGGGTCTGACCGAAGATAAAGACAAGGAGATGGATTCCTTCAACGTTCCCATCGAGAAGATGAAGAAGGCCTACGAAGAGGATGCCCCCAAGCACGATATAGTTGAAGGGCACCTCTCGCATCACCTGGGCCTTTCACCCACTATAGTGCTTCGGTGCTCTCCCGAAGAACTGGAGGAAAGGATGGAAGACAAAGACTGGTCCGAGAGCAAGGTCCAGGAGAACCTGGAAGCGGAGGTATTAGACGTTATACTCGTCGAGGCTGCGGAGATGTGCGATTCAGTCTATGAAGTCGACACAACTGGCAGGGAACCGGAAGAGGTGAAGGAAGACATCATGAACATACTGGACGGTAAAACGGAGGATTATTCACCCGGATCCGTTGACTGGACAGGAGAGTTCCTCTTTTTCTAGGATGCAATAGATTTTATACCTAAAATGTAATTGTGCGTCGATGGTCTTGAACGATTACAGGGAACAGGCCGATAAGCTCATACTTCCCGCGGCCAAAAAGATGTCGTCTATAGAACCCAATACGCTCTCCTGGATTGCCTTGATATTTGCTTTTCTAGCTGGACTCACATTCTACCTGGCCGAGCCATATCTGGTACTTCTTGGCGGACTATTCATCGTCCTGAACTCCTTCTTCGATGCCATGGACGGCAGAGTGGCTAAACTGACCGGCAAGGCCTCGAAGATGGGCGACTTTCTCGATCATACTCTAGATAGGTACGCCGACATCCTGATCATAGGGGGCATAATCTTGGGGCCTCTGTGCAGACTCTGGATAGGTCTTTTTGGTATTGTAGGCGTACTGATGACCAGCTACATGGGCACTCAAGCCCACGCAGTAGGAGTCTCACGGAACTACGGCGGCGTTGCCGGCAGGGCCGACCGTTTGATCCTTTTGATACTCTTTTCATTACTTTACCTTCCGTTATACAGTGCTGATATGACCACTTTTGCAGTACAGAACTACACCTTCTCTCTTTTCGACCTACTTTTGGTTTGGTTCGCACTGGCCGGTAACCTGACCGCGTTCCATCGCGCTGTATCCACGTGGAAGGAGCTGAAGAAGGACAAAGAGTGAGAGTCTAACGATGCCATATAGAAATGTTTTAATACCCTCATCCTCATTGACTGATTATCAGTCAGTGAGAGGTTGGAATGAAAAGAACCGTGAAGGAACCGGAGGAAAGGAAGAAGGAATTCGTGAATGCAGCGGAGGAACTGTTCCTCGAGAAGGGTTACGAGAAGACTTCGGTCAGCGATATAGTCAAAAAAGTAGGGGTGGCCCATGGATTGTTCTACTACTACTTCGATTCCAAGGAAGAGATGATCGACCAGATAGTCGAGAGGATGATGGCGGACATCTTAGAAAAGCTGGACCAGATCACAGATGATGAAAAACTCTCGGCTGAAGAGAAGATGAAGCGGTTCATGCTCCATTCACTGAGCGAGAAGAAACAGCGGGGCTACCTGATGAAGTATTACAGCGAAAAGGGCAGTCCAGCGTTGTATTTCAAACTGTTGGACAAGATAATAGACAGGCTGACACCGCCTTTGGTGAAGATAGTGGAACAGGGTGTAGAGGAAGGGAGCTTTGAAACATCCTATCCGGAACAGACCGTTCGTTTCTGGCTCCACGGGAGGATGTTCATGGCCCCCTCTGAAGAGGGATGGGATCCGAACAGATTCATAGAGAACGTGAGGTCCGAGGGCTACATACTGGACAGGCTCCTGGGGACGGAAGACGAGTTCTTCCTTTCCTTTTATGAGGATATGCTCGAAGACGTGGATGAGATGTTGGATGTAGTAAAAGAAGGTGATGGGGATGAGTGAGCCGATAGTGATCAAGTCGAGAGGATTGACAAAATATTATGGAGATGTATTGGGGATCTCAGATCTAGACTTGGACGTGTATAAAGGGGAGATCATGGGCTTTCTAGGGCCGAACGGAGCGGGTAAAACTACAACGATACGGTGTTTTTTGGGCCTTCTGAAAAAAACCTCCGGCACTGTCAAGATATTCGGCATGGACTCCCACGAAGGATCGCGGAAGATCAGGGACAAAACGGGGTATCTGCCCGGTGACTTCGGATTATTCGAAGACCTGAAGGTCAAATCGAATCTGAAGTACTTTCTCTCTTTGAGTGACGTCAAGTCAGAGGAGAAGATGCTGAGTCTGTCTAACAGGTTGGATCTAGACCTGGATAGAAAGGTGAAGGAGCTCTCCAAGGGCAACAAACAAAAAGTCGGCCTCGTGCAGGCGCTGATGGCGGACCAGGACCTCATCATCCTAGACGAGCCGACGGCAGGTCTAGACCCGCTGATGCAGCAGGAGGTTTACGACATCCTTAAGGAGGAAAAATCGGAGGGAAAAACGATCTTCATGTCGTCCCACATACTTGCAGAGGTGGAGCAGATATGTGACAGAGTGGCTATCATCAGGAAAGGGGAACTGCAGGTCGTGGAGGACATCGAATCGTTACAGAGCAAGATGGGTAAGAAACTGACGGTAGAGTTCATGGAGGACGTTGATGTAGAACTCTTCCAGATGGCCGGTGTGACGGATGTAGAGAAAGAGGATTCGAAGATATCCCTTATAGTGACGGAGAATTTGGACCAGGTGATAAAGAAGGTCTCGAACTACAAGATAACGAACATGACGCTGGAGACCTTCAGCCTTGAACAGCTGTTCTTGAGCTATTATAAAGAGGAGGATGATGAACATGATGGGTAGGACCTTCCTGATGGAGCTCAGGAAGAGCTGGAGAGGCCTTTCGATCTTCCTGATAATCGTTCTACTCACGGCTGGCGGCTTCCCACAGTTCTATCCAGCGATCCAACAGTCCATGGACGAGGATCTAGAAGGGGCGGAGAACGTCCAGATAATCATAGAGAACGAGACCGTCGAGCTTTCTTGGACTTCATATCCCAACGTGACTGAGTACAGGGTTTTAGAAGACAATAAGAGTATGATGGTCACGCCTTCGATGGTCTATCAGGGGACTGAGAACTATACCGAGGTAAGATATGATGGCGATGATACGCAGTACTTCGCTGTCGTCGGTATCGTCAACCAGACCGGAGAGATGAAACTGATAGGCATGGCCACTACATCTGAAGGAGGCACGCCTTTCGATGAGATGATGGAAAGTTCTTTTTACAGAAGTTTTACAGGCGACAGGTCCATATCCATGGGGGATATCACCGGGTTCATCTCGGTTGAATTCTTCAGCTGGTGGTTTTTACTCGCGGGATTATACGTCGGCTACATATCCGTTACCAGTATATCTAGAGATTTCGAGGAAAAGAGGATGGACCTCATATTCTCAACGCCTCTATCTCGACGCAACTATATCTTGGAGAAATTCGCCGCACTGTCCGTATATACGCTCCTGATGGTACTCCTAGCCGGAGGTATAATGATCGCCTCGATAAACAGTCTAGGTCTGGATTCTTCAGTTTATCCAGGATATATCATGCTCGCACTGCTGGCTTCCTGGCCCGTCCTTCTAGTGATGCAGGCCGTTGGCATCGTAACATCCGTTTACTTCACGGATTCTAGGCAAGCGGTCGGAACAACTCTTCTGTTCGCGTTCTTCCAGTACGCCTTTCAGATAATATCGAACATGGCTTCGAAGTTCTCATACGTCAACGATCTCGGGATACTGGGGTACTGGGATTATAATGCGATATTGTTCGACCATTCCTTCGGAACGTGGGATTTCGTAGGTCTAGTCGTTCTGAGCGCCTTGATACTGCTGGTTGCGATCATACTGTTCGAGAAAAGGGATATACCTGTATGAAGATTAAAGTAAGAATTAAACTCTCCGTTCCTCTCTAACGCTGTCGAGGAATGAAACTGTGTGATCAGGGCCGAAGGAGACATCTTCATAGGTCCTATCCGTCAGGTCGATGGTTCCCTGGTCGATGTTGTTCAGAGCGTGGATAAGCGGCTGTTCTACTCCTACATGTTCCTCTATGTTATCTAAGGACGTCTCGAAGGTATTCCCTTCAGTCTTTACCTTCACCTTCTCTTCCTTTATATCTTCCCTCCTAGATGCGCCTTTCTCTGTGAGAAAATAGACCTTGCACCTGTATTCGGAGTTCTCGACCTTCGACTTTTCCTCGTTGACGAGCCCCTCTTTTTTCAATTCTTTCAGTAGTTTAGAGACCCGATTCCTCGATAAGTCGACCCTTTCTGCGATACCTTTTTGAGTCAAAAAAGAGGGCAGTTCCGACACCTGCATATATTTATATTTTTGCGGCAAAAGAAGCAGTATTTTGTCCCGTCCAGTGAACCTTTTCATGGTGCTCCGTCCTCTCTGTAAAGCGGTGATTTTTCCTAGTATAGAAATAATATTTATATTTTACTCCTATCTACTATATTTACTCAAATGTGTAAAGGTGGAAAATTTTCCAGCAAGACTTAAATATCAAAAAAAAAAATAAGAAGATGTCCCTAAAAGAAAGGGATAAAAAAATGAGGTGAACAAACGTGAAAGGAAAGCTATATGGAGTGATGTTTGGAGTTGCAGTGATTGCCATGTTTAGTATGTCCGTGCTTCCAACTAGTGCTTCTGCAGAAAAGACTTGGGATAAGGGAGACAAAAAGACAAAATCAGTAAACGCTGATTTCGATAATAACGGTTGGGTCGGTGGAGCCTATAAAGGATGGGAATTAGGCTACTTGTGGGATACAAACGGGAACCATGGTTTCGTTATTGCTGTAGCCCAGTCGATAAAAGTGAGCGACTACTATTATAATGGGATACATTATGACTATCCGATAACATCCAGAAAGCATACACAAGAAGAAGTGGATAACCATTATGGTTGGGGCACGGATCATGAGTATGACACTAGTACGTCTGATTTAAGTGATTCAGATATAGAATACGGTTCGGGCCACGCTACAGCATCTTTTAAAGGAGATATATACTGGAACCATAAGACTAGATGGTGGTTTTGGAACGACTGGAATCATGACGAACAGTACAGATATTGGACATTTTCTAATACCTATGATATACCCTCTGGCGGCCCACAAGTTAATAGTGAGTAGGTGATATGATTCCAGAAAAAAAACAACAGAAAAAACTTATTTCTTTGTCTTTATTTTTTATCTTGATGTTACTTATTCTAACTATTATTCCTAGTGATGTTCCTGCATCTAAAGATATCGAAAACCCTTATGGTGAAGATAGGTGGCAACTCAAGGGTAGTTTTAGGTTTAAGAAGGAAAACGGATCAAAATTGGAAACAATAGATTTGTCACCGAATCATCTAGGGGAAGAAGGTTTACAATTTGGAAAGATGTATATCAATATCACCCAAGAAACAGGAAACTGGGCATATGTGAATATTAGCATAGTATTGGAAGGAACTTCTGAGTTGACAAAGGAGTACGTCAGTGATAACCGGACTAATACAAAGTTCAAGGTCAATAAGTCAAGTAATATTGCGTACAATGAAAGGACCGGTTTGATGTTAGGCTTTTTCCCGTTCTATGTTTATCATTACACTGATACCAAATGTTTGGGAGACAAGGACCCGAAAGTGATCAATATGGGCGATAGTGATTATGAGATAAATTATATTGATTCTGATGGTATAGTATATTCCCGTACGGCACACCATCCTACAGGTACGAATCATTCTAGCTCGCAATACGAGTTGGGCCCATCACTACGTATAGAGAAAAAGAGTAGTAAGACAAAGGGAAACAGTCTGAAAGATCATTTACATATAAGCGTGTCAAGTAAAGGACATTATGCGATGCACGGTGGAGTAACCTATCCTATTTCTGTATTCTTCCCAAATATGGATTCTGTAGCAGATTTTGTCGATGTATCTTTTTTACCTGCTCAAAATGATATAGAAGAAGTAAGTAAGTTTTTGAGAAGTATAGATATAGGAGATAAACCTGAGCAGGAGGATAATCTGGTTATGGTTGCTCTAGTAGCGTCCTTGATGATCGTGGGAGCAGTACTTGCTTATCTAGCATATAGAAAACAGAGGTGATAACACGGTGCTCTCGGCTCTAAAATGCATTTCAAATAACCTATATCATAGATTCTTAACCTCTCAAAAGCAATTCTTGATATTTTTAGTTCTGATACCCCTAGTCCTTTCAGTGTCCTTTGGCATAATCCTACACACAGAGGATAACCTGTTCGACCAATATATACAGGAAAAAAACCTTCCAACAGGGAGCGGGGATTTTAAGCTAGATTTGAATAAGACTGTTCACAGAAATGAATCGATCTACAATAAGGGACCAAGCGAGAGAATGATCCAAAAAACTTTTGAAGGTGCTGGAAAGTCGCGGTTTCTAAGCAGTTTCTATGGAACTTTATCTGCTGTATGTAAGATCACCATATTGATCGGGGTGGTCGGTGCGACGCTTTCAGTAGGTAATATCATCGAGAATGGCAGTATCGTTTATCATATCGTCAATAAAAGATCCCGTGAGAAAGCCTTTTTTGAGGCTTTCAGCTATCCACTGCCTTATCTATTTTTTATGGCCAGTTTAGGTGTATTATCTATCATAACTATCGCTAGAAGGCCCTTTTTATACAGTCCTATGTTTTATCTGGTATCTGTAAGCTTTGCAATGATCCTGTTCAGTCTATTTCAGGGATACATATTTGGTTTCTTCTTTTCTTTACTGTTGGAGAGCAAAGCCTTTCCGATCATAAGTGGATTGGCCTTGATTTTTGCTTTGCCCCTGGTCGAGAAGGGTGCTTTGATCCTACTCCCACTCCGGCCTATCATACTGCATTACTACGAAAATATGCCATTAAAAGCCCTTTATCCTGCCGTAGGGATCTGTTTACTGGGCCTTATGTTCTTTATATCATTCTTGATATTCAAGGGGCGTGATCCATATTAACGATAAGATCTTCTATACAGCGATCTTAGTTTCCCTGGTTGTAATAGCCTCTTTTACAACCCTTTATATTGATGTAGAGAAAAACAACTTTGACAGCCAGAACTATACCCATAGAAAGAGATCCGAGGATCTATACATGAACTATTACGGGGAAGAAAAAGGTTACTTCAAACGGAAACTCTGCAAAGGATTCGAACCTGGGGTGTATAAGGTCACTATCCATCCTGTTGGAAACCGGAACACTATAAAGATCGTATCGGAATATTCAGACATATCTTTGTACATAAATGAGACCTATACTGTTGAATTGAAAATCGATAATTATGTTTGGTTATCTGGAATAGTGGAAGATGTTCCTAGAACAGAACCTGGTAATATGAAGAAAAATCAAATAATCTTTGATTTCAAGAAAGTAGATCACACGATCAAACCGACCACTATTGCGTTATGGACAATAACTGCTGGAGGAGGTGTACTCTATGCGGTCCGTTTTTACCGCAGAGAGCGTGAGTAAGTCCTTTGGAGATGTTCAAGCTCTGGACGAGGTTTCCTTTTCATTACCGCCTGGTCTGTCCTTACTCCTTGGACCGAACGGGAGCGGGAAGACAACGCTGGTGAGGATAGCATCCGGTCTTTTGAGACCTACCGAAGGTGATGTAAGGTTATTGAGCCATGATCCATTTAAAGAATATGACCAGGTAGTTAACAGGGTTGCATTTGCATTTCAGAAACATCCCGTCCCTCCGCACATGGAAGTACGGAACTTCCTGAAGGGGATAGCTCACGAAAGGAAGATCGATGGTTATGATGATATAATCAGGACTTTTAAGATCGAAGAATATCTAGACAAGAAGTTCAAGAACCTGTCTGGAGGTTTTAAACGCAGGGTCACCCTGGCACAGGCGTTCATCGGTGATCCAGAACTTGTAATCGTTGACGAACCGTTCGCCAACCTGGACCTTGAATCCAGGATGCACATCTCCAGGCTGATAAACAAGATAGCTAGAGAGGAAAATGTCTCTCTGCTGGTTGTAACCCACGTTCTGAGCTCTCTCAAAGCAGACCACATAACCCTGTTGTACGGTGGCGAGGTGGCCGTATCCGAGCCCTATTCCAAACTGGGCCTGGACGAGATCGAGTCTTACACACTTAAACTGAACGGAAAGGAGATAACTGTAGAGGATCAAGAAAGGTTAAGGCGTTTGATTAAGAGAGGTGCTACATTAGAATCGGTCAAGCAGAGAGACTTCGAGACCTACCTGCACAAGATGATGAGCGAGAAAGGGAGAGAGAACAACGGTGGTAAAGAACTGAAGAGGCTTAGGAAAAGTACGTAAAGACCAAGAAAAATGAGGCCCCGGTGAGGTGAAAACAAACGTGAAAGGGAAATTTGTTTTCTGCCGGGGCCTCGTCCCTACAATCTTGTTTCTCGCAGGTAGAAAATTTTCCAGCAAATTTTATATATCAAAAATAAAAATTGAAAAACATCCTTAAAGTGATAAAGATGTTAGATGAAAACCCCCATCATGGCATAAAAACTATTTCCGCCCTTTTTATTTTCCTATTGATCATCACTGCTGTCACACCCACTCCTCTCCAAGCTAAGACTGAAAATCCGTATGGAGAAAACACATGGAGATTTAACGAATTTGTGTTGGATTTGATATATAAAAATGGAACCGTGTTAGAGACCAAACATAGTACTGAAATTTTTGATCATCTGGAAGTCAAGGTTATCAGCGAAGATAATAGTTGGGCTGAAGTTCGATTGAACTGGGTAGATTATATGGGGGATGCAAATAAACTTGGTTATTATAATAATAAAAACAGGACCATTCCTGACTATGAAAATCTGACTTTCAAGGTCAAAA
>CAYMXS010000057.1:0-13715 GCA_964394465.1 uncultured Thermoplasmata archaeon
AAAAAGAAAAAGTGAGGTCAGTGGACCATCTGACCGTTGGGTTTTACCGCCTTCCGAAGGGTGAGTCTTAAATAGTAGGAGGTCGGCTTATCTGTAAAAACAATGGGCGTGGATAAGATGGATATGGAGACAGGACTCAGCTTCGACGATATTCTGTTGGTACCCAGTAAAACGGACGTAAGGAGAGACGAGGTGGACACTTCCAGTAACCTTACGGAGAACATAGTTCTGCAGAAGCCGATACTCAGTTCCCCTATGGATAGAGTGACGGGCAGTGAGATGGCCATCGCCATGGCCCGTGAAGGCGGCCTTGGGATAATCCACAGGAACATGGAGATAGAACAGCAGGTCCAGTTGGTAAAGAAGGTGAAGCGCTCGGAGAACTGGATAATAAGGAACCCTGAGACGATAAAGCCAGAGATCCATGCCAGAGAAGCTAAAAGGATCATGGACGAGGAGAACATATCCGGTCTGCCCGTGATCAAAGGTGGAAAGCTGATCGGTATCGTTACAAAAAGAGACCTGCGTTTTGAAACTGAACTGAGTAAGAAAGTAAAAGAGGTCATGACCTCTGACCTTATCACGGCTGATCCAGAAACGGAGATAAAAGAGGCAAAATCGATACTCAACAAGAACAAGATCGAGAAACTTCCGCTCGTAGATGAAGACAACAGGCTTAAAGGGCTGATAACCGTCCGAGATATAGAGAAGAAGAAGAAGCATCCTGAGGCCACCATGGACGAGAACGGTCAGCTGATGGTCGGGGCCTCGGTCGGCCCGGACGAGTTCGACAGGACCGAAGCCCTTGTAGATGCCGGAGTTGACCTAATAGTCGTGGACACCGCCCACGGCAACTCCAAGGACGTTATAGAGGCTACAGAAGAGATAAACGGTTCCTTCACCGTGGGTCTCATGTCCGGTAATGTAGCGACAGAGGAAGGTGCCAGGTCTCTGATCGACGCCGGAGCGGATTCACTCCGTGTCGGTATAGGACCAGGTTCGATATGTACGACCAGGATAGTCTCTGGCATAGGAGTGCCTCAGATCACAGCCATACGGAACGTCTACGAGGAGGCGAAAGATGAAGGAGTGACCGTGGTCGCGGACGGAGGGATAAGATACAGCGGCGACGGTGCGAAAGCAGTCGCGACTGGAGCTGACGCCATAATGTTAGGTAACATGCTGGCCGGTACTGAAGAGGCGCCGGGCAGGATAGTCTTCCGCGGAGGTAGGAAGTACAAGGAGTACCGAGGGATGGCGTCCATCTCAGCCCTGGAGAAGCGGGAGAAGAACAGGTACAACCAGAACTTCGAGAAGAGAGGGGACTACGTGCCTGAAGGCGTGGAAGGCCTAGTTCCATACAAAGGGACAGTATCCGAGGTACTTCACCAGATAACCGGCGGTATCCGATCGAGCATGGGTCACCTCGGAGCTAGAACGATAAAAGATATGCGCAAAGCTAAAATATACAGGATAACCGAGGGGGGAAAGAGAGAGAGCCATCCGCACAACGTGGAGATCACGGAAGATACGCCCAACTATCACGTGCAGGAACGTTGAACTACTCAGCGAAAATTTTACAAATTATCAGATTATGAACGGGCGATAACGATGAGAGCTATAATACTAGCGGGAGGATACGCTACGAGGCTGTGGCCCATAACGAAAAGAAGAGCGAAACCCCTTTTACCTTTGGCCGGAAAACCTATACTCAGTTATATTCTTGATGAACTAGAGAACATCGAAGAGATCAAAAAGATCCACATAACGACGAACAAGAGGTTCCAAGAATCCTTTGATGAATATCTCGAGGACAAAGACGACGAGATGTACGACCTCATAATAGAGGAGCAGAGCGCCGAGGGAGAGAAGTTCGGAGCTATCGGTGGGATAATAAACGCCCTGGAGCAAGCGGAGAAGGACGATTATCTGATCATAGGGGGCGACAACTACTATTCTTTCAGGATCAGAGACTTCTTGGACTTCGCCCTGCAGGAGGGAAAGGTCACCAACGCCTGCTACGAGGTAGAAAGTTTAGAGGAGGCGAAGAACTACGGGATAGTGGACTTCGACGACAAAAAGAAGATAGAGGACTTCCAGGAGAAGCCAGAAGAACCTAAATCCAGGATGGCATCTACTGCTTTCTACTACTTCCCAGATGATATCATGGAGGTCTTCGATGAGTACGTAAAATACTGGGATGGAAAGATTCCCAAAGAACAGTATCTAGACGAACCGGGCCGTTTCCTCTCCTGGACTTCGAAAAACTATGACACTTATGCATTCCCGTTCAAGGGTATATGGGCCGACGTTGGCACGAGACAAGGCTACCTGAGAGCGGAGAGCGAGATCAGAGAGAAGAACATCCTCGAAGGATCTACGGAGAACTCAGAGATCGGAGAAAACGTCACTATCTTAAAAGGTTCAGATATAACCGATTCAGAAGTTGAAAACTCGATAATATTCGAAAATTGCACTATAAAAGACTCCGTAGTGAAGAACTCCATAGTCGGGGAAAACACTACGATAAAAGATCTGGATATACGTGAGGGTCTCGTGAAGAGGACCGATGGATAGTTAAGTTCACATCTCCCGGTTGGCTTTCTTCAGGGCTTGGACGAGACGCTGGAGCATGACAAGCTCTCTCTCCTTTTCCGTAGGCAACCTTCTTCGTTTTCTAACAGCCACTTCGCCCATGTCTCTCATATATTTTCACTCCATTCTCTTTCTTTTTTCTTACATACCAATCCGGGTATTCTCTATTTAAAGGGTGCTCGCATATATGCACTGCCCGTATAATTATGCGCCCCCTCTCTTGAGGTCTCTGGCTATGCCTTGAATGTCTATAACATCGTTCCATAGGTACGAAGAAACTAACTTTTAATAATCAGTAGCCTTTAACCGGAAGGGATGAGTTCTAAATGGTACTCTAGGACCGTAGATGAAGTCTTCAAAAGATTGAAGACCTCCAAGGAAGGGCTCAGCGAGGAGGAGGCTCAGAAACGTCTGGAGAAGTACGGGGAGAACGAGATAGAGGAGGAAGAGGAGATATCTCCCGTGAAGATATTTCTTGAGCAGTTCCAGGATTTTCTCATCTGGATCCTCATTGCTGCTGCGATCATCTCGATGGTGGTCGGCCACGCCATAGACGCTTATCTCATACTGGCTATAGTCTTCGCCAACGGCATCTTCGGCTTCGTTCAGGACTGGAAGGCCGAACAGTCCATCCAGGCCCTGAAGGAGATGGCATCATCGGAGGCCATAGTGAAAAGAGACGGTAAAAAGAAGAAGATCGAAGCGGCAAAGATAGTGCCCGGCGATATCATATTTTTGACCCAGGGAGATTCAGTCCCTGCGGATGCCAGACTGATAGACCAGCAGAGTCTTCAAGTCGATGAGTCAGCCCTGACGGGTGAGAGTGTAGCCATAAACAAGAAAGACCACATACTGGAAGGAAAGGTCGACCTGGCTGAAAGAGAGAACATGGTCTATAAACAGACCAACGTGGTCAAGGGAAAAGGGGAAGCCTTGGTAGTCGGTACCGGCATGAAGACCGAGATAGGCAAGATAGCTACCGAACTGCAGAAGGTCGAAGAGGAGGAGACCGTATTCCAGAAAGAGGTCAACGATCTTGGCAAAAAGCTGGGCATAATGATCCTGGGTATCTGTATAGCCCTCGTACCCATACTGGTTTTAAGAGAGGTTAGCATGCTCGACGCCTTCATCACAGCCATCGCATTGGCCGTTGCTGCCGTCCCGGAAGGCCTACCGGCCGTCGTCACGCTAACCCTGGCGCTTGGGACCCGAAAGATGCTGAACAAAAAGGCCCTTGTGAGGAGGCTACCAGTCATCGAGTCCCTCGGTTCGGTGGACGTGATCTGCACGGACAAGACGGGGACCCTCACCGAGAGCAAGATGGTGGTCAAAAAGATATTCTTCGACGGAAAGGAGATAGACGTAACTGGAGGGTATTCAGAGGAAGGGGGATTCGAACACGAAGGTGAAGAGGTAGATCCCGAGGAGCTGAAGAAGATACTGGAAGCTGGAGCCCTATGCAACGATTCCGAGATCACGGACGGTGACATAATAGGTGATCCGACGGAAGCGGCTCTGATACAGTCCGCGCTGAAGGCCGGCTTCAAGAAGGAAGAACTCGAGAGCAAGTTCAGGCGGATAGACGAGATACCCTTTTCCTCAGAAAGGAAGATGATGACCACCATACACGACGGTCCGGGAGACAACGACAAGGCATTCGTGAAGGGTGCACCGGAAGTCATTTTAGAAAAGTGTACAAGTTACTACGAGAACGGTGAGATAAAAGAACTGACCGAGGAAAAAAAGGAGGAATTTTTGGACAGAAATGAGAGTTTCGCAGACGACGCCTTGAGAGTCCTGGCGATGGCCTACAGGGACATAACACTCAAAGGCACGGAGGACGGGGAAAAGAAGGAGGAGATAGAGGGTATCGAAGGAGAGAATATAGAGGAGGAACTCATCTTTTTAGGCCTACAGGGCATGATCGATCCCCCCCGTGAAGAGGTCAAGGAGGCCATCGAGACCTGTAGGGATGCGGGCATCAGAACGGTGATGATAACCGGTGACAACGCGATAACGGCCAAAGCCATAGGCAGAAAATTGGGCTTCAAAGGCGAGGTCGTAACAGGAGAGCAGTTGGAATCCATGAGCGAGGAGGAACTGAAAGAGAAGGTGAAGACCGCCAACATATTCGCCAGGTCTTCTCCAACGCACAAGGTCAACATACTGAGGGCCTTGAAGTCCCACGGTCATATAGTTGCCATGACCGGCGACGGGGTCAACGACGCCCCAGCCTTGAAAGAGTCCGACGTCGGGACCGCCATGGGACAGAGGGGCACGGACGTTTCCCAACAGGCCTCCGACATGGTCCTCTTGGATGACAATTTTACCACCATCAAGGATGCGATAGAGGAGGGTAGAGGTATATTCGATAACATCAGGAAGTTCGTCAACCTGCTTCTTTCCGGTAACATGGGAGAGGTCATGATAGTACTCATCGCTTCACTGATCGGTCTTGGTCTACCCCTAACTGCGGTGATGCTACTCTGGATCAATCTTTTAACTGACGGGCTACCCGCTTTAGCCATGGGTGTGGACCCGTCCTCGGAAGAGATCATGAAGAGGAAACCTAGAGGTGAAGATGAAGGCATCATAGATAAGACTCTAGGGTTCTCTATAGCATGGATAGGCATCTGGGTTACGGTGATATGTCTGTCTCTGTACAGGTACGGCCTTGGGGAGAGTGTGAAACTTGCCCGAACGTTAACGTTCACCTCTCTCGTAGTTCTGGAACTCATAGAGGTGTTCCCCATACGAGCCAGATACGGGACACCGATGTTTTCGAACAAATGGCTGGGTTCAGCCATAGCCGTTTCATTCGTGATGCACGTGGCGGTCCTTTACACACCGTTGAACCACTACTTCAAAGTCGTACCGCTTGGATTGAACTCATGGATGATGGTCCTAGCCGGTGCAGGAATCTTCGCAGTGGCCATGGTCGGTATGAGGTTACTGGAGAACGTATTCTTCGAGGGAAAGAAGGGATAGATATAGTGGGAAAAACATGCTTCAGTGCGTAGACTGTAAAAAGGAATATCCGGAAAAAGAATGGATACAGAGATGTGATTGTGGAGGGGCAGTAGAGTTAGAGAGATTCACCGGTGAAAGGAAAGAGGGAAAAAGCACGTGGTCAAAATTCTCCGACTTTTTTCCCTATGATATAAGGGAGGAGACCCTAGGAGAGGGAGATACACCGCTCACGAAAGGAAAAAAGATCTCGGAAAATACAGACCTGGAGGTGTATCTGAAAAACGAGACCATGAACCCCACGTGGAGTTTCAAGGACAGGGGCACTCTGATGGGCATAAAGAGAGCACTGGAACTCGGTTCCGATAGTATCGGTACGGTTTCCACTGGCAACATGGCGGCCAGCGTTTCGGCATACGGAGCTTTTTATGACATGCCGACGAAGGTCCTAGTTCCCTCCCACCTATCAAAAAAGAAAGTAAGGCAGATCTCTGTTTACGATCCAGATATCATCCAAGTTCAAGGAGACTACGGTAGACTGTACTTCGAAAGCCTTGAGGTCGGAAAAAGGGAAAATACCTATTTCATCAATTCTGACGACCCATACAGGATAGAGGGGTACAAGAGCATAGCCCTCGAGCTAGCGTCTCAAATAAAAAGTGATCATGTGGTGATCCCGACCAGTTCTGGCGGACTGTTCCGCGGGATGATGAAGGGTTTCAAAGAACTATCGAAGAGCGGTCTGATAAAAGAGGTTCCGACTCCGATAGCGGTACAGGCCGAAGGATGCTGTCCCATAACGAGAGCGTTCAAAGAAGGAGAAGAGGAGGTAGAGCCATGGAAAGAGCCGGACACCACGGCAGGGGCCATAGCCAATCCCTATCCACCGAGTGGTGACAGAGTACTTGATCTGTTGAGAGAGAAAGACGGTCACTCGACGGCTGTCAGCGACGAAGAGATGATGAAAGCTCAAAGAGCTATAGCGAAGGAAGGCATCTACTGCCAGCCCGCTTCTAGCGTTGGGGTAGCCGCAATGGACTCACTGCTCGAAGAGGGTATGATCGAGAGGGGGTCGAAGGTAACGGTGGTCATAACTGGAAGTGGTTTAAAAACGGCAAAGATATGGAGGAAAAATCCATCTGGAGAGGAAACGACCCTCGAGGGTCTATCGGGACTTCTTCTAGCGTAATATCTTTAAGCAAGTACGTCCTCTTATATCATGATATGAACATACTCTTCGTGTGTATAGCTAATCTGCAGAGGAGCCCCACGGCGGAAGACCTGTTGAAGAAGATAAGCAAAGAAGAGGTGAACGTGAGATCAGCCGGCGTTGCCCTCAACGCAGCTACAAAACTGGATGAGGAACTCCTTAAATGGGCGGACCATGTTTACGTGATGTCGGATGAGATAAAACAGGGTATAAAATCGGATTTTCCAGAGGTGTCGGAGGAGAAAGATATCAAGGTCTTCGGCATAAAGGACCAATATCCAAGAGAAGACCCCGACCTGAAGGATAGACTCATAGAAGAGTTCTCGAAGGATGATATACTCTCAAGGTTCGTTAAAGATCATTGATGTTGCTGAAAGTCGGTCAAGAATTTAACCGTTTCAGTGCCTCCTTTATGCAGGCTGAGAAGTTGTTTTCAGAGTAGTTGGATGCTCTTTCTAAACACTCTAAGATATCTTCTTTTGGGGTGTAGCCCATCTGTTTGAGCGCTCTTTTGATGCAGTCACGGAGGTGATCCTCGATCTCCGGATGTTCAGACGCTCTTTTGAGGCAACTTATGAACTCATCTCTCTTGTCCGGATAAGACAACCGCTGCCCTTCGATAGATTCTCTATCCAACATGGGGCATACCCTTTTCGGTTTATAAACTATATACTATATTAAAAATGGTGGGTTTCGATATATATGATTTTTCGTTATCTATCAAGAATGGGCTTTTTATTTTTGGCTTATTATCAAATGCTCTAAAAATCACTTATCGTGAGTAGAGGGATCAACTCTGCATCCTTTCTATCTATGAGTTCCGAGGCGCCTTCCTCTCTATCCACGACGGTCAAGACCTTGTCCACTGAGGCGCCTCTCTCCCTGATGATATCGATCGTTTCAGCGGCAGAGCCGCCCGAAGATGTGACGTCCTCCACGACTGTTATCTTCTCTCCCTTTTCGACCCTGCCTTCCAATCTCTTGCTTTTACCGTACCCCTTCGTCTTTTTTCTGACCATCAAGAATGGACACCTCACTCGAAGGGCCAGAGCTGTAGCTATCGGTATAGCGCCCAGTGCCATGCCGGCTATCCTGTCTCCATCGGTATGCTCCGCCATCCTTTCAACGATGTGGTCCAAGATATCGGGATAGGTCGAAGCCAGCTTGATATCAACGAAGTAGTCGGTCTCTTCTCCAGAGGGTAGTGTGAATTTCCCCTTCTTTATCGTACCGCATTCCTCCAGCATGTCTTTCAGCATGGTTTACACCGGTATTGGTGTTCCAAAGGTTAGAACGGTTATATTAAATCCTCGATTGAGTACTGGTTCGTTTACAAACAATCTACAAAAAACAGAAAAAATAAGAATGGTTTTTATTCCTCGTTCTCTTCCTCTTCTTTTACCGTTTCATATATTACATCCAATACGCACATCTTTTTGCCTCCTGATTCTTTTCTATTCTATTTAGGTTACCTTGTTATATAAAAAGAAAAGCCGCATATATGCAGAGCACAAGAATTATGCGCATCTCTTCTAGGTTTAAAAAATACTATATAACATCGTAATGTTAGTCAGGGTAGGTGATTTCATGGAGTCCTCTTTATTGAGAAGCATGGTGAGAAGATACAACTCGGGGAATATGTCCAAGGAGGAAGTTAAAAAGATATCTGATGAATACTCCTCTTTAGAGATATGGGAGGCTAAACTCAATCTCATCAAAGATGAGGGTATAAATGAAGCTAAGGTGAGGGAGTTCAGTCGTCTGTTGACAGAGAGTATAGAAGACGAATCTGCAAGGATCAGATCCAAATTGGAGGAAGGACATCCGATAAGGCAGTTGTTGGTCCATCACGAAAAGATCGAGGCCCTTTTAGATGATTTAGAGAACTTCGTCTATGACCAAGATGCTGATATTGGTGAATTGAAGAGCCTTGTCAGGGAACTTTCCAAGATCAACATCCATGAGCGATGGGAAGAGAAGCTCCTTTTTCCCCGTCTGAAAAACAAAGACCTTTCTAGCCTGATGACACTTTTAGAGTACAGGCACTCCCAGATATACGGGCAGGTCAAAGAACTGAATGAAATGATGAAAAATTCAGTTGAAAACAAAAAAGAAATGAATAGGATCGTAGACTACCTGACTTACAGTCTGAGAGACCACTATTTCAAGGAGAACAACATCCTCTATCCGAAGGCGCTGGAAAAGATAGATGATTGGGATAGTTTAAAGAAAGAGGCCGAAGTTCTAGAGAGCCTGAATCTTGAACACTAGGATTCTAGGATAAGGAGTCCAAGTTATCCTTTACTTTTCCAGTCCATAGATCCATACCCATCTCTTCGGACATGGACAGGGCTTTTTTTAGATGACGTTCAGCCTTTTTTCTCTCCCCTTTCGCTTTGAACATAAGACCGTACTCGCGATGTGCTCTGGCCAGCTCCTCTCTATCCGCTGTTTCTTCCAGTATCTCTAAGGCTTTCTCGAATTGCTTCATGCTCTCATCCCAACCTTCTTTCTTCCTGTATAATATACCGCAAACCATGCGGCACATCCCCTCCTCCCACCTCAGTCCAAACTTGTGAGTGATCTTCAGGGCTTCCTCCACTTTCTTCTCAGCTTTATCGAGGTTTCCTTCTTCAACCATCACCTCGGCCATTCTGGCAAGGTTCAAAGCGGACAGGTTATGCTTCCCTATCTCTTCAGCTAGTTCAAGACTCTGCTCTATCTGCTCCTGGGCGTTTGTAAGATCGTTCATCCGAAGGTAGATGGTCCCCAGCTTGGTGAGTGAATTCGCGATGCTCTGTTTATCCTCGATCTCTTTCCTTATGGCAAGACTGCGCTGCTGGTATTCTAAAGCTTCATCCAGTTCACCCATATAGTGGTAGACCATCGACATGTTACAGAAGGAGTTCGCTATACCTTCTCTATCACCTATCTGTTCTGATATGTCGAGGCTTCTTTCATGATACTCCAAGGCTTTTTTTAGGTCTCCTTTGTCCTGATAAAGATTACCTATGTTGTTCAGAGAACCGGATATACCTAGTTTATCCCCGATCTCTTTTCTGATCTTTAGACCCCTCTCGTAGACTTCAAGTGCTTTTTCTGACTTTCCCTTATCCAGGTATATATTACCCAGGTTGTGGAGGCCGCCGGCCATACCGAGCTTATCACCCCTCTTCTCGTTTATATCCAAACTCCTCTTCTGATGCTCTAAGGCCTTGTCCAGTTCACCTTTATATATGTAGATGGCGGCAAGATTGCCTATGGATTTTCCAAGTCCTTTCATGTCCTCCAACTCCTCCCTGAGCTCTATCGCTTTTTCCAGATGACCCTCAGCCTGAGCAAATTCTCCTTTCTTGAGGTGTATCGTACCCAGGTCGTGAAGTGCATTGGCCCTATCTTTACTGTCTCCTATTTTCTCAGCTAGGTCTTTCTCCTTCTTGAAGGATCGGATCGCTTCCGTGTAGTCACCCCTCCTCATCGATACCAGCCCTTTCTGTGCGAGCAGCTTGCACCCTTCCGTCTGGTCATCTTCGATCAGCGACAGTCCACGCTCGATGAATTCACCTGCCTTATCATAATCCCCTCTCTTTTTGAGAGACTCAGCAATTTTTCTGTATGATCTACCCTGTTTTTCTCTCTCAGTGGTTTCGTCCAGTGCACCTTGAAAGCACGTCTCTGCCTGTTCGTACTTCCCTATTATCTTGTACGTATCGCCAAGGGCCTCTAACACCTCGGGTCTGTCCATACTCGCATCGGGATATTCATCCAGGATGTCAAGTATGTTATGATATATCTCGATGGCATCCTCATGGGCGTAGACCCTCTTCGCTTCCTCACCGGCTTTAAGGTAATATCCCACGGCTTTGTTCATCTCTTGGCCCATCTCGAAGTGGTATCCCAGGTCCGAGTGAATGCTTTCCAGTTCACCTTCGTAAAGTTGTTCCATCTCTTTTCCTACCACTCTATGGTAGCCCCTCTTGATCTTCGGTGATATATCTTCATAGACGGAGAGATGTATCAAAGTGTGCGAAAAGGAGAAGACCTCCTCCATCGGGTCGTCCTCGATAAGGCCGGTATCAACAAGGATGTCAAGATGGTCTAAAAGCTCGAGCTCAGAGAGACCAGTCACTTCTTGCAGTAGTTCAAAGGAGAACTCCTCGCCGATCACGCTGGCCTTGGAGAGTATCTTCTGAGTTTCATCACCCAATCTTTTCACTCTCCGCTGGATAACTGACTCCACGACCTCTGGTATATCCAAGGCATCTTCGCTTTCCGGATATTCATTTTTCCTCGGTTTTAAGGTCCCATCTTCCAACATCTGGTTTATACACTCGCGTGTGAACAGTGGATTGCCCTCAGTGGTCTGGTGTACCAGCTTTACGAAATCATCAGGTATGGACTTAGCACCGATCTGATTCTTTACTATCCTCTTGGTGTCCTCCCAGTCCAACGGCTCAAGTCTGAGCTCGTTGAAGATGTTTTCACGGACCATCCTGTCCCTGCATTCCTTCATGGGATGGTCTTTATCCAGGTCCTCAGGCCTGTAGGCACCGATGAACAGTACCGGTGAATCGGTGAGTTCTACAGTTAGATAGTGGAGCAGTTCTAAGGTTGATCTATCCGCCCACTGCACGTCGTCTAAAAACAGGACAAGAGGTCTTTCGGCGGCTGTTTCCTTCACTTCTTGAGCCGTCTCGTACCACTCGGCGTGCCTTTCCGCATCAAATCTCTTTTTGTCTTCCACATCTTTCCTATCCGAGACCTTCTCCGGTCCGAGCATAGAAGCTATAGTTTCGTATCTATCGAAGGCTTCCCTGAAGGGCCTGTACGGTTCCGATGTCTCGTAGAAGGACCGGCCCGTTAAGAACTCGAAATTTTTCTTGGCTACGTCTTGTTTAAACTCGGATACAAGTCGGGTCTTACCGATACCCGCGGGTCCTGTCACGAAAACAGTGGAGGCGCCTTTTTCCTTCACTTCATTTAGATGTTCCTTCAGGTGATCCATCTCTTCTTCCCTGCCGACAAAGACGTCCTTTTCCCCACCATCCGACTCGGTCAGGTCGATCACTTCGTCCTCCATCATATTCAGAGCCGAGAGTAATGGATCAGATGTTTCTATATATCTGTCTATCCTCTTCAAGGTAACCTTTCGCTCCTTTTCTTCCTCCCCTACTCTCACCTTGACCTCTTCATCCTTCAGATCATCACGTATGTCTCTAGCTCGCTTTCGACCCATCCCGGAGGGAAAATAAACCTTCCTACGACGTTTCAGGCCCACCACGTGTCTCGTACCCTCTTCCACCTCTCCGTTTTTTACTAACTCTCTCAGAAGCTCGCTCACACGGTTCCTACTCAAGGATACGTGTTCAGCTATGCCTCTCTGACATATCCGGTATGGGACCTCTCCCGTACCCTCTTTATAATCCTGCTGGTTCATAAGATGTAGAAGTATCTTTTCCCTGCCTGGTATATCCACCATGTAGCCATGCACCTATATTGAATCTAGCCATACAGTAATAAATCAAATCGGCTATTAATCTTTCGAAACTATTGGTCTTTTTGTCTAGATCCCGACATGTCGGAATGAGGTTTATTAAAAAAACAAGAGATTTATTTAACGAAATGGTGGATAAGGATGAATAGGATAAACACGGATGAAGAGAAATATCGCGAGGGGCAAGATACTGGAAATATAGTTGTCAGGACTATTGCCATATCATTAACGATCATGATGGTCCTGTCTGGATTCTCGATGATGATCAACCCCATTCAGGGCACTCAGGATCGAGTTCTATCGAATGCTTCGGGTGAGGATGTGAAGTTCGTTTCAGAGAACGAGCCCAACGATAAACCAGATGATGCAGTACGAGTCTATGGCGGCGATGTTATATCGGGAGATTTCGCCACTTCTAGCGATTCCTGCGATTACTTCAAGATGTACATGGATGGAAACGAGTGGGCTACCCTTACGTTGAGCCATTCTCCCGAAGAGGATCTCAACTTGTTCGTTTATGAAGAGGGGTTAGACGGCGGTACCCTCAAGCGGATCGAAAACTCTACCACCTACAAGCCGAGCGAAGAACTTACGTTCCAGTCTGAAAATATGACATATTACTATCTCAAGGTGGTCCCAACTTTCACTTATCCAGGCGGTGGCTCATACGTGTTGGAGATCGACACGAGCTATCAGACCCGTTACTTTTCGCCACAGGCGGGCTACTACGTGAAGGAGGAATGGTATGATTCTAACGACCAACTCCGGCGGGGACAGACCGCCAGCAGTGTGGTACATCAGGCACCCAGCCAGGGTAAAAATGTTCCAAAGTTGTACCCTGGAGATGACTGGAACTACAGCATGAGCGAGTATTACGGACAGGGAACGAGTGTTGACGGCTATATGAATTATCACTGTGTTGGAAATGAGACAGAAGAAGGTTTCGAGACCTTCAAGATCAGGATCAAAGGTCACCTGGAACTCACGACTTCTTTCTCCTCCCAGGAGATCAAATACCGGGGATACCGGTGGCATAGGAGGGCCGATATGGCTCTGGTCAGGGAGAACCAAACCGTTATGATCTATCAGGACATGGGTGGCGGGTACAAACAGAACACCACCGTGGTGAACGATGCGAAGTTCACACCTCCGCTAGAGCAGTTTCAGTTCCCACTGGAGGTAGGTTCAATCTGGAACCAAGAAGTATCGATGGAGAACACCTTCAGCATGGAAGTCAAGATGGAAACCGACACGATGCCCTATTCGGGTAATCTCTCCGGTACCCAAACTTCCATGAAGATAGGGCCGATCACCAACACTTTCGACATCAACATGAACTTCAAAATAATGGGTAAGGCCACTGTAACAGTAGACGGGCAGGACCGTGAAACGTATAAGATACGATCCTTCAAAGGGAGACCGGGGAACAACGACTGGGACACACCGGAT
>CAYMXS010000058.1:0-13699 GCA_964394465.1 uncultured Thermoplasmata archaeon
TCCCTGAGACCATCTCTTCTTTCAGATCCTCCGTAGTCTCCAAAAGTGCAAAGGCTGGCGAGATGTCTCCTTTAGAACCGAGGGAATCTATCTTATCTACCTTATCGGACAGAAGGTCAATATATTCATGATCCAGTCCGTCATCTTCTGCTTCGGTCAACTCCTCCTCGAACTCCTCTACCCTCTCTTCCAGTTCAGCGCTGCAGTAGGGACATGGTTCGTCTGGATCGATCAGTTCAGAACATCTTTCACACTTTTGGGCCCACTCATGGGCGTTCTCGATTATATTTTGTGCCCTTTTAGGACCTAGGCCCTTCACATCTTCAAGTTCTTCCGAAGTCAGCCTTAGTAAATCATTAGCATCGTTTATATCGAGTCCGTTGACTAAACTCTCCGCTGTAGACTCTCCCACACCTGATATGCGGCTTAAACTCTCTACCTTTCTTTTAGGCATTGTGGATCGGACATTTATTATGTGAGGTGTTCCTTAATACTTTTGGGTCCAGAGCAAAAATCAGCTCTGTTCAGAAGAAGAAAACCAATGATTTATATATGAGAATGTAGTGAATAGGGTCACGGTGTAACGATGGCTAGGTTCGCTGAAGCAGAAAAAAGGCTACTTGATAAGAAGATATGTATGAATTGCTACGCCAGCAATCCAGTCCGAGCCACCAAATGTCGTAAATGCGGCGAGGACAACCTTAGGATGAAGGCAAAAGAGAGCCGGATGCTTTAATTATTAATGGACTCATCCTTCTTTTTCTTTATCCTTATCTTCGTCCTTAGAGGGGCAGTCTGGATTCGGACAGAATTCCCAGGGCGGTTTTCCCTTCTTTATCATCTTCTGTAAGGGAGCTCCACATTCTTCACACTTTTCTCCCTCGTGCACTATCTTACCATATTGAGGCAGCGGGTATGTATTTTCACAATCGGGATAGTTGGAACAGCCAAGGAATCTTTTACCCCTGTAGGACCTCATCTCGTGCATGTCCCCATCGCATTCGTTACATTCACCCCTGAACCTCTTGTCTTTGGTATATTTACAGTTCACGTCCACACATATCTTCTCAGTGTCTCCGCTGTGATACACTTTAATCAGAGGTGAACCGCATTCGGGGCAGTGGCCCTCGGCCGGCTTGATCCTCCCCGACTTCGGAATAGAATACGTGTTTTTACACTCTGGATAGTTGGAACAGCCGACGAACCTGCCGTTCTTCGTCTTCCTTATGACAAGAACGCCGTCGTCACATTCCGGGCACTGTCCTACAGATTTTTGATCTCTGAGCGAGTCCTTCAGTTCCCTTCCTATGTCGTCCTCTTCCTCTCTTAGGGACTTCAAAACCTTCTCCAGCATCTCCCTGGATTCCTTTATAACGGTGTCCATCTGGAGCTCGTCGTCGGCTATCTTCTGCATGTCCTCCTCAAGAGTACTGGTCATATCGGGTTTGGTCACGAGCTCGGCGTGCTCTTCCAACGTATCGATCACGCTCTTACCCGTCAACGTGGAGCGGGGAACCTTTCCGGAGATAAAACCCCTGTCGTAGAGCTTCTGGATCATGCCGTGCCTTGTACTTTTCGTCCCCAGGTTCTCCTTCTCCATTATCTTTACCAGTTTGCCCTGAGAGTATCGGTTGGGCGGCTTGGTCTCGTCTTCCTCCATCTTGACGTCGGTTATATCAACGTGGATTCCCTCTTCCAGGGAAGGTACCTTCACTTTCTTCTCGCCATAATACGGATAATACTTTCTCCATGCCTTTTTAACTATCTCGTATCCGTGGCTCTCGAATTTCTCTCCCTTTATATCGAACTCGGCGTCCCTTATCCTGGCTATGGCTGGAGGCGCCAAGGTCGCAAGGAACCTCCTCAATATCAACTCATATACCTTCCATTCCCTACCTTTAAGGTCGTCCTTCGTAGCCGGTCTTATGGGATATATGGGCGGATGGTCCGTTGTCTGCTTCTTACCTTTGGTGGGCCATATCTTGTCCTGGGAGAGGATCTCCTCCACCTCTTCGGAGAGCTCCGAATCCTTCAGCTTCTTTAAATGAGACTCGAAGTGTAGAGACTTCGGATAGACCGTGTTCTCGGTCCTAGGGTAAGAGATCCATCCCTGAGTGTAGAGGTTCTCGGCTGTCTTCATGGCCTGTGCGGGGCTCATATCGAGCCTGTTCGCGTCAGATAAGAATTGAGTCGTGTTGAAAGGAATCGGAGGCCAGTTCTTCTTGGTCTTCTCTTCGAACGATAACGTCGTAGCCTCTTCAGCGTCCTCAACCTTCTCATAGACGAGTTCGGCTCTCTCCTCGTCCCATATTCTGCTCTCCTCGTACTTGGCCTTGAACTCGAATTCCTTTTCAAGAAAAGCAGTAACGGTCCAATAGGGGTCCGGCTCGAAGTTCTCTATCTCATGGTCCCTGTCCACGATTATAGCTAGTGTAGGACTCTGGACTCTCCCGGCCGAGAGAAAGTCCTTGCCGTACTGCCCCGATGTCTTAGAGAGGAAACGTGTCAAAACAGCGCCCCATGCCAGATCGACGACCTGTCTTGTTTCAGCGGACTCCGCCAATTTCTCGTCTATCTCATCCAGGTCAGAGAAGGCCTCTTCTATCTCCCTTTTAGATATCGAGCTGAACCGTGCCCTTTTAAGCTCCGTATCCTTGAAGTCCTCTATCAGTCTGACTGCTTCCAGTCCTATCAGTTCACCCTCTCTGTCGAAGTCGGTAGCCATTATGATCCTGTCTGCTTCCTTGCCTTTATTCTCCAAAAGAGAGGCTATCCTACCGGCGGTTACTTCCTTTTCTGGGTTGACCCAGATCAGTTCTTCCTCGTCGACGCTCTTCCAATCGTTGTACTCCCCGGGATAATCATACTGGACGATGTGTCCTCTCAATGGAACCACTATGAAGTCTTCACCCTCTCTGGAAAACTCATAATAGGGCAAACGATAGTACGTCTTCTTCTTCTGGTTCCCGTTGGAGAGAAGATAGGATATACGTGAAGCGGCGCTGTTCTTTTCACAGATAACTAGAGTGACCATCACGAGCGATTTACGAAAGCATGAATATTTAATTCTTCGGTTCGGCTCAAATTACACCAAGCATGGCCCAGAAGTCATCTATACTCCTCACATATATCACAGTACCACCTCTTCTCTTTATCTATCCACCTCAACTGGGCATTACACTTGGAACAGAACCTTGTCTCGGAGCCTGGTTCCTGGCCGCTTACTTCTTTGGAGCTGTAGGTAGGAGGAGTTGGAGGGGCTGGAGTCTTGAGATGACCGGGAGGACCTGTCTTCCTGCTCTTGAAGTCCTCCTTGGACATACCCACTAATATCACACCGATCAAACATAGAATGGAAGCGGCGACATTGCCCAAGGAGAATATGCCGATGATACCGAACAGTAGAGCTAGTCTATAATGAATCTTCTTTATGGCTAAAACACCCCCTATGATCCCAAAAATTCCACATATGAGAGGTAGGAAACATAGAAAAGGAAGCATCCCTGAATCGGGTGAAATCATCATCATGAAACCGAAGAACAGAAGGAATAAGCTGAATATAACACCGATCAAGGAACCGACCAGTATCAGAACACCGCCTATCTTGGCGTGTTTCTCACTTTCCCGATAGTATGGATTATAATATGTCTGATTGGGTTGATAGGACATATAGTAATTCCCATCAAATAATAATGATTCTTCGATTATATCTTTTTCCATCCCTCTAGGATGTACTATCTCCGGAGATCACAACCTCATCTCGTCTTCCTCCGCCGAGGCCTTTCCTATGACCTGGCCGCATTCTGGACATTCCTCTCCTGCGTGTTCGGCCTCACATTTGGAACAGAGAGGAAGCCTGCCGCAGTCATGTTTATAATCCGTGGGTTCGCCGCAGAAATGACATTCCTCCTGCGGCCCGGGTTTGGTGGTCTCTTCAGTTTTTGTAGAAGACGCCTCTTCAGTGGTAGTTTTTTTCTGCTTGTCCTGAGTGGTGGATCTCTCCTCTTCTCTTTCCTCGGAGGTCGTTTCAGCTTCCTCTTTTGCCCCTTCGCCACGTGAGGGCTCCTCTTTCACTATCGAGGATATCTGAGTGCTTGGAGCCTCATAATCTTCACCCTGGAACTTCTTCAATGCCTCCTGAAGCTTCTTCGCCTGGTATATCCCTATATCCAGGTCCCGGATGAATGTCAAGAGGTCTCTCTCTTCCGAAGGCATGGAGAGGACCCTGTGCTTCAACATCCTCTCAGTTTTCGAATCGACCTCATCGGCTCTGACGTCCATCTTGTCTACCTCTCTGATGTACTCCAGGATTTTTTTGCATTTTTCTATCTTTCTAGACGGAAAATGTGTGACAATATCACAGAGTCTGACCCCGTTATTGACTAGGCTATTTTTGTCCTCCTCTGCAAGGCGCCCTAGGACCAATTTGGAGGCCTTCTCCAGTTTGTTTTTCTCCTCGTCTTCCAGCGCACCAAGATTTATGCCTTCCTCTAGAGATATGTAATTGAACACGTCGTCGATATAGTTGTACGGTACATCGCACTCCTTGAATGCCTCTTCCTTTGTTATCCCCCTAGCCTTCCTGCACTCGTACTCTAACACCTTTTTAGCGTACTGTTCGATGTTCTCTTCTTTCTCCTTCTCCTCGGCGATGTCCAAACCCTCTTTAGCCGATTCGAAGGTTTCTTCCACTTCTAGAGCCTTCTCGAAGGCCCTTCTAGCTTTACCCGGCTTATCCTGCTCGAGCAACACTCTACCTTTGTTGTTCCAGGCATACTTATCCTTTGGATCGAGACCGATGGCTTTATCGTAGGCCTGTACAGCTTCTTCATACCGCTCTAAATCCTCCAAGGCCCTGCCCAGGTCCAGCCAGGCCTCTTCATAGTCTGGATCGATCTCGGTAGCTTCTTTAAAACTGTCCACTGCGTCCTCGACCCGACCGCCTTCGTATTCTACCTCACCCATACGGTACCAGAGGTTGGAATCGCTCCTTTCTTTCTCTAGAGCACTCTCGTATGCCTCGATGGCGTCCTTGTTCCTCCCCAGTAGATCATAACATTCGGCCAAGGTGACCCAGGTCTCCTTGTCATCCCGGCCAAGCTTGATCACGGTGTCAAAGGATGAGATAGCCTCTTCATAGTCCTCCATCTCTTCAGCCAACATCCCCTTGTACTTCCATGTCTTTGCATTCTGGTCATCTATACTGACCGATTTATCCAAGACTTCCTCTGCCTCTTCATATTCTTCCAGGTCGATCAAAGACAGGGCCTTTTTGTTGAGATACTCAGTATTCTCTGGTTCTTTATCTATGGCCTTCTGGTACCAGTCCACGGCTTCCCTGTACCTCTCCATCTTTCTTAGTGTCTCAGCCTTTCTATGGACAGGATGTATATCATCAGGGCTGAGGTCATGGGCTTCGTTGTAAGCCCTCATGGCATTCTCATATTGACCTAGATGCTCTTGTACCATGCCTTTCTGCATCCAGATCGCCTGATCTTTTGGATCGAGGTCTAGAGCCTTATCGAAGGCTACAAGGCTTTTCTCCCGTTGATTGGTGAACTTAAGAGCCAAAGCTTTATCCTTCCAGGCCTGCGTATGATTGGCATCCTTCTCGATGAGTTTATCAGCATAGTCTATCACTTCTTCCCAGTGTTTCAGCTCTTTCAAGATATCCATCGTTTTTTCCAGGTCTTCCTTGGTCTCCCTTATATCTAGAGCCCTTTCCATGGAACTCAGGGCAGATTCCAATTCTCCCAATCTCTTGAGGCTCTCGGCTCTATCCCTCCAGGCATCTATGTTATTGGATTCGAGGTCTAGTATATTCTCTGCCGTAGATTTTATATCGTTCCAGCGGCCCAATTCTTTCAGGGAGTCCTTCTTTCTCTCCAAGACCTCCACGTCGTTCGAGTCCATATCTAGGGCCCGGTTATATGACTTCACGGCGTCCTCGTGTCTTCCAGCCTCTGACTGTGCTATTCCCTTTCTTATATAGGCGTAGCGGTTATCAGGGTTCATCTCCAAGGCTCTTTCGAAGGCCTCTACCGCCTCATCGTACCTATCCAGCCATTTCAAAGCTATACCCTTGCTGTACCAGGCGTTCTCTTCTTGAGGTTCTATATCGAGGGCCTTTTCGTAGGATGTAACCGCCTCCTCATATCTGTTGAGACCTTCTTCGGCTAGGCCTTTACTGTACCATATCTTGTAATCATCGGGGTCAATATCGAGGGCCTTAGAATAGGCCTTTATCGCCTCTTCATACCTCTCGAGCTTATTCAAAGAATGGGCCTTGTTGTTCCAGTATCTTTTATCGTCTGGGTTTCTCTCTATGGCGTTGTTGAAGCTATCCAGGGCATCCTCGTGCCTTCCCAGGGAGTATTCACATAGACCCTTGTCGTTCCACATCTCGGCCCGGGAGGGGTCTATAGAAAGGCCCTCCTCATAATCCCTTATAGCCATCTCATATTTTTCTTGATTCTCATAGCTCTTCGCCCTGTCAAAATAGGCCTCCTTGTTCTCTGAGTCTAAGTTCAGTATCCTACTGCAGACAGATATGACCTCGTCGTACCTATTCAACTCTAACAGTGCCTTCTTTTTCTGATCTAGGGTCTCAACGTCGTTCTCTCTTATCTTCAGGGCTTGATTGAAGCTCTCAAGCGCCTGTGAAGCAGCGTTCACCTTTAGATGAGAGACGCCCATATCGTACCAAGCCTCCCAGTTATCAGGCTCTATCTCGGTTATCCTCTCAGATGTACGTATAACATCCTGCCACCGCTCTAGTTCCTTGTATATCTCCTTTTCGTGCTCCAGAGCGTAGACGTCCCTGGGATTATATGACAGAGTCTCTTCGAACTGTTCGATGGCCGATTCGTATTCACCCAGTCTCTTGAGAGCGACACCTTTATCGTACAATACGCCGGCGTCAGACGGATTCCTCTCCAGTATCTTATCGCATACCCGGATCAGTTCCTCGTACCGCTCTAAGGATTTCAGCGCTTCCTTTTTGTTGTTCAATATCCTTACATCGTCCATATCTATGGCAAGACCTCTATCGAAGGCCTCTACCGCCTTGTTATATTCTCCCAATTCGTAGAGTATCGTACCCTTCCTGTTCCACAGGTCTTTATCCTCTGGATCCACATCTAAAGACTCGTTGAAGGCCTCCAGAGCTTCCCCATATCGTTCGATCTGATGAAGTGTAATACCCTTCTCTGCCCAGAGTTCTTTATTTTTGGGATCAATCTCGATACCGTTATCGAAGCAGACCACTGCATCGTTCTCTTTGCCCATCTCTCGAAGAGTCAATCCCTTCTCTAGCCAGATATCTTCGTTATTAGGGTCAATCTCGAGTGACTTGTTGAATGCCTCGATGGCGGCATCAAATTTAGCATTGTTCCTGTAAGCGATGCCTTTATCAGCCCATACATCGGTGTTTTCTGGCTCTATCTCAAGGATCTTGTCATAGAGTGATATATCATCTGGAGATACATCGATGGCCTTATGATATGCCTCAACCGCCTCTTTTTCCCTGCCCATCTCCTCTAGGATATCTCCCTTATTGGTATACGTATACTTGTTGTTAGGGTCTATCTCTAGTGCGTCCTGAAGATGATTGAGTGCTTCGTCCTGTTCACCCATCTCGGCCAAGATCAACGCCTTGTGATTGAGAGCGTCAACGTTTCTATTGAACCTAGCTAGGGCGGTATCCTCTGCCCGTAGAGCATGGTCTGGATACCCCAACGTGTAGTATAGCCATCCCATCCTGTCATACACTTCAGAAAGCTTATCGATGCGCTGCTCGAAGGCGTCTTCTTTCTTCTGGATATAATCCCAGGTACGGTCACAATAATCCCTGGCCTTCTCTCTGTTACCATCGTTATGATATCTTTCAGCCTTATCAAGTCTTTTATGAGATTTTTTTAATATTCTCTTCTCTTTGTCTAGTAAAGATCCCAATGAATCTAGGAAGCCCATCTTTTATCCTCCAACTTTAATTTGCTATTCTTCAATTACAGATACACCGTTCAATAGTTATTAAGCCTTGAGATATATAATTGTTAAGTAAGCTAGAAGGATTATATGATATATATGGTACGAAATATTTTTACTCGAGTCAAGGATTAATCAGAAGATGCTCCTCAAAAATCAGATGAGATCAAAATTAAAGAAAATTAAAGGGTTTGGGAAATGGGTTTTGGTCTTTATCGGTTTATCTCTGTTCTTCTTCGAAACCTTCTTCAGGTTCCTCTTCTTCGAAGAGCTCCTCTTCACCTTCTTCAGGTTCTTCAAAGAGTTCTTCTTCCTCTTCTTCACTGACTTCCTCTGGTTCCTCGAATAGTTCACCTTCTTCTTCTTCGGCTGCTGGTTCCTCGTACATCGGTTCTTCCTCGACTGGGGCCGCAGCGCCTGTTTCTGGTGCAGTTTCACCGCCGCCCATGCCTTCGATCTTATTGTTCAACATCCAGTAAACAGCTATCAGGCCTATTATCAGTATCACTAGCAATCCTATTCCGACACCGGCTACGGCTGTGTAGACCGAACTGACCGCGTCGTCTGTCTCTGATCTGAGGTCCTTTACATCGTTATCGCTGTCCTCGATGTCACTTTCCAGATTCGACTGTTGATCTCTTATGTCATCTGTCTCTGACTGTATCTCAGCTTCTAATCTGTCGATGTCGTTCTGCATGGCTTCCTCTGTCTCGTTGAGTCCTTCATGAGTCACGTATTTGGGCTTGTAGTTCACCGTTATCTCCTGAGTCTCTACGTTTCCGGCCATGTCTACAGCCTCGATGGTAACCGTATTCTCACCTTCGTGAAGGTGGACCATCGCACTGAATTCTTGACCGTAGGTACCCATAGTTGCCTTGGTTCCGCCTACGTAAACACTTGATAGATGGCTCTCGTTGACTATCTTACCTGTGACCTCTACCACTGGTTCGTGGGAGACATCGCTGTAACTGAGGTCTTCTACTGTCGGTGCGGTTATATCGACCATGACCGACCTTGTGACAGAGACACTGTTTCCGAACTCGTCGTAGGCAGTTATCACGAAGGTGTTCTCACCTTCTTCCATAACAACCGATCCTATAAGGCTGCCTGAGTCTGTGATCATCACTCCAGTGTCCTCACCGTTGACAAGTATCTCCGCTCCAGGTGTTCCACTTCCTGAGAGGTCTAACGCCATGGTGTTGGTGACCTCTGGTAATTGGGCAACATTCAACTGTAGACCATCGACTCTCACATTGTACTCTGGCGATGATATGGAGTTTCCGTATGCGTCGACTGTTTTTACCTGAACCGTGTATTCCTTACCTTGTTTGTTCATCAGAGCGTTGGCTGCGTATGCATCTACCAGTATCCTGTCAGTGATGGTGTCTATCACGTAGGCCTCGCTCGGTATCGGTGTACCATCGAATAGTACCTCTGTTTGTTTCTTGTTCATTCCACTGTAGAAGACCGGATCGTGATATTCGAATATCAATTTATCAGCTGAGGACTTGACTGGCATCGTTGAAGCATTCTCGTTCAGGACTAACTCGCCTGGGACTCCATCAAGTAACTCTATGGTTCCTGTTATCACACTGCTTCTTGGTGAGTTCTCCGTTCCTATAGCCATCCATACACTGTAGGCTCCAGTTTTCATCGGTAGTTCGTATTCTAGATTGAATGAGGTTGTCTCTCCAGCAGTGAACGAAGAGGGCACATCCGTCAGGTTCCACTCGATACCAGGAACGACCACTGACTTGGTCACTTCAAAGGTGATCGGGTCGCCTGCATCAGCCGTATAGGAATTGATGGCTACGAAGTAAGTACCGTCTGCAGGCTCCTGCATCGTGATGTGCTCCATCGAGCCTCCAATGCCGTGGGAGGCTACCACTTTGTCATCCATGTCTACTTCCTGATTACCGTTCATATCCTTTATCAGACCAAGGTCCAGGTCGGCTGCTGGTGTAGCTGTAATCTCCACATGTAGTTTCTTGACATTCACACACGTTATCTTTTGATGCTTGGCCTTGGTTATGAAGTGGGATAGATCGGTTTCCCAGGCTGCATTACCGGCTGTAGCCTCCATGTTGTAAACGTCCGTTCCGCCTAGTGTCGGTGGCTTGGAGAAGGTCGTGATATCACTTGCGTTGTATCCAGGTTTGACAAGGTACTCTATCGAACCACTTGTGACATCCTCTGCTACTGACTGATTGGTAACTGTATAGGATCCATGGAACTCATCCGGCAGGGTCGTTGATGAAACCAACACTTCACCGCTGAATTCCTCATAGGGATCGTCTCCTGCAATCTGTTTGCTGTGGACGGCTACCATATAGGTACCCGGCATCAAACTGGAGTCAGTAACCATTCCAACATTTCCAGCAGTGTTGTCAGTTGAGGCTATGACTTCCTGTTGGTACATACCGTATCTTAATGGATTCAGGTAATAACTGAATGCATCTGTGTATGTACCAGCCATGCTCGGAGGTCCCATCAGGTATGCTTCGATATTGCTAGAGGCGTTATCGTAGTGTAGATTCAAAGATACTGGATTGACCGTCGGGCCGTTTATAGTGAAGTAATAATATCTCCAGTCACCATTTCTCGGTGGGCTTCCTTCCCAGTTACCATAAACTCTGTCATTCCTGTATATTCCGTCCTCGTGGTCGTAGTTGCCGTATCCAGATCCGAAGTTATACTGAAGCCTCTCAGAGTCCGCTGCGCTGAACATGGACCCGACAGTGATCGTGGTCGGTATGACGCTAACAAGACCATCATCCACGTTCTTCACGAGTATCTTACCTTCATACATCCCCTGTGGGGCATCGGCGGGAACAGATGCGTTCAGTGAGAAAGTAGTGGAATTCAAAGCACCTATGGTTCCGCTAGCTGGGGAGGCAGTTATCCAGTCCCATGATTCCTGGTTGTACTGTTCTATATTGAGTGTGTAGTCGAAGTCAACAGCGCCTTGATTGGGTTCCAACCTGTAAACGATGCCGTCGTGAGCTCTATCGAAGGCCTCATGGATGCTCAAATAGCTACTGGTCATATCTGGGTAGTAATCTCCACCCGCGACCCAAGAGGCGTCTATCCTGTTTCTCTCTGATTCTCCATCGTATTCGCCGTTACCGTTCACATCGGTCCAATCGTGATATTCTGAAAGTACGTAACTGCCCGTATCTGTAGCGTACTCTACATGAGAACCAAATCTCAGCAGATCAGCATCTGGGTTGGAAAGAGTAGCTAGTACATTGCCGTCCATATCTACTATATCGCCGTTCGGCTTGAATATCATCACTGGATATCCTGCATCATCCTGGGAGTAATCGACTTTACTTGTATTGAGTGAGACGGTTATCGAGGTACTGCTCGCCTTCTCTAAATGAACTGGAGATATCTCATAGTTCTTTGTAGCGTTGTAGCCGTTGGACAGTCCAACTGTATCGTTGTCGTACTCTCCAGGTTTCATGAGGTTGACGTTATGTTCCGTCGCCATCCCCATACCTGGATTTGTTCCTGGTCGCCACTCAGAGACCTGAGATGTTAAACCGCCGCCTTCACTGCTTGCGGGCCCTATGGCCAATTTCACAGCTTTCGTGGCGTTCGCGAAGCCAGCTCCCTGAGCGAATGGAGTATGTTTTATATCGTCTGCACCCTGCATCACAAAATGCTTGACCGTTTGAGCAGTGGGTGGGGTACCGTGATTTTCCATGTAAGCCTGATAAACGAGTGTGGCTACACCTGCAGCGTTAGGTGCCGCAAGACTAGTACCGGACCACATATAGTAGGCATCTTCACCATTGAACTCATCGAATGAGCCACTTGTTTCATTAAATGCATGGTTGTTGAGCGGGTCACCACCGTATCCGTACTGGCCATTTGCCAGAACATCTGGACCGTGAGCACCTATCGCATCGGGTCCACGGCTTGACATGGGTGAAACTTCGCCGTACCACGGATTAGGTCCGCCATCGTAATCGTTCCATTCATCTACTCTGTAGTGTGAATTGGTGCTAGCTCCTACAGAGAGGATACCTTGAGCACCGGCCGGGGCTCCCATTGTACCGAAGCCATGACCTTCATTACCTTCAGAGTTAACGAACAGTGTGTTCTGAGAATGCTGGGTAGCCGCGTAATCCATCAATCTGTCGTAGTAATTATGACCGCCTACATTTTCGGGATTGCTGTTCCCGAAGCTGCTCGATGCTATCTGTGCTTGGTCACACAGTGTAGAAACATTCCCGTCATATCCTTCTGTAGCGAAGAATAGCGATGCATAATTTACATCGTAGAATGAAAGAGCAGTCGGCGAGTATCCAAAGAAATTGCCCATCGGCACTATAGAAGCGTTCGGGGCTAACCCTTGAACCATACCGCTGTCCATGCTAGTTCCTGGTTCACCGGTCACTCCCTGACCTGCTACAGCTGAAGCGGTCCAAGTGCCGTGAGCTCCGTAGCTACCTGGTCCGTTGAAGTCACCCATCAAACAGGTCACGTCACCGTCACCAGGAGTATCAGTGTAATTACTTCCAACTATTAATTGCCAAGCATCGGATCCAGTAGCATATTCAAGCATACCCATCGTTGAATCGTGGTATGCAGAGTCCATTGGGAATATAGTGCCTGGTGGTGCATAATCTAAGTTGAGATTGACCAGGGTATCAACGATCCTTCTGAAGTTCTGGGAGTATGGCAGGGGTGTGGTACCATCGGAAACGAAATAGACCATTCCACCAGAGATGTCGTCTATGCCATCACCGTTGACGTCCTGAGCTATCACTTCTGAGGTAGGATTGCTTCCATTGATACGAGCAGTTTTTTCATCCCTGAAGCTCCTATCATTATCGAGGTCAGTGTAAACATTCGACCATGCACCAGTATCGTCCTGAGTCACTAGAACCGCAGGTTTCTCTCCATATTTAAGTTGAAGAGCACGATCCGGATGCAGACCAAATTTTACCATCTCACCATCGTCTACCGTGGTCGGAAGCTTGTATCTATCTTCACCCAACGTTTTCTCGTCGTACTTGGCTATTATACCATCCGTAGGTGAAACCCATGCCTGGGCTTCATAGGATGTGTCTACGAACCAGCTCGCAGATTCTGTGACTTCACCGTTGACCAGATAGTCTGACAGGGATACAGGATCGAACGCTATCGGGTGCCCATCATAAGCAGCGTATTCCGAAGGCATCGTCGAAGCGTTATATTCGAACACGGCATGGGTTCCCTGAAGATCCGGTTGAGCCATGTCAAATCCGGTATCCATGAGGGAAACCTTGACGTTTCCGCCTTTGTAACCCATGTCATGTACTGGGTCTACTGCGTGTTGATCTTTTGTCCATTTGTCAGTTCTTAAACCAGGTTCTCCACTAGAAGAACCAGTAGAACCGCCGCCTTTGAGTATGTTAGCTATCTCTGGATCGGTCATGTCCAATTCTCTTTGTCTTCCTTCTTGCTTGGATTCCTTTTCTATCCTGCGCAATTTCTGCATTATCTCTTCTCTAGTTGGGACATCCTCTGGATCTATGGGGACATCCTCGTTATTGATCGCTTCGTCTTTAGTGTTATCTGTGGATTGTGTCTCACTGGAATCGGGGGCACTAGCCGCTGAAATAACGGCTGTCCCTATCGTAAGAGCTGAAAGGACCAAAAGTCCAGTCACTACCAGCGTAAATACTTTCTTTTTCCATATGTTTTTCATCTTTTTTCCTCC
>CAYMXS010000059.1:0-13690 GCA_964394465.1 uncultured Thermoplasmata archaeon
CGTCTGCAAATCCCATGATATCAATCTGTGATTGTAAGATGAGGGATTTATTTCTTACCAGAAAATTTATATAAGTTACTATCACGTATAATAATGTAGTTATTTGAGGGGAGGAGATTTTAAATCACTTACAAAAAATAAATTCTTATGCTGAAGTAATACAAGAAACCATGCAAAGGTCTTCAGTTTATCTTTTCATAGATGTTCATCTAAAACTTATCACATCAGCATCTGTTTTATCATAATGTGGATCAGCTGTCACCACTGCAGCCTCAACGGACTCAGCACAGGCAGCTATCAGGGCATCAGCGATAGGGATCTTGTTTATCTTATATCTGCCAGCCTTTATCCCTTCCTCTCCCCCTATATCCACGACTTTTAGATTGTACCTCAGCTGCTTCACCCTCTCCTCAGCGGTCTCCTCATCGACCCTTCGAGAGTAGATATAATAGATCTCAGTGAGTGTTATGGTACTTATGTAAAGGTCGTCATCCTCGTTGTTCAAAAGGTCCTCCACGAAATCCGCACCCTCTTCATCGTTGAAGAACGCCAATAAAGCCATCGTGTCTAGAAGATACTTCATGCTTTCTCGAACTCCTCATCCCAGTCTTTTCTAGTCTTATCCAACTCCTCAGTCGCACCCTTTATATCGTCTACACCCTTCAGATCCTTCAAAGAAGAGATTGGTTTGAGCACTATCTCATCATCCTTTTTTTCTACTATCAACTTATCTCCTCTGGATAGATGGAATTCCTTTCTGAGTTCCGCAGGAAGGACGATCTGTCCTTTTGATGAGAGTTTTGCCACTTTCATATTTATCACGTTAGTTACATTTTAGTGAGTACTAGATAGTACTGCCTTCTCAGTAAGTATATCTAATAGTGTAAGCAACTTATTTATGTTTTACTTATTCTTTAAATCTTATCTAATAAATATGTAAGAAATTTTATATCACTATTGTTCAAGAGTATTAGATGGTATAGATCTGAGCATCTGGGGTATGTGAAAAGAGAGCGCTTAAAGTTCGACCATACTTTTGTCGGGAGGATATTTTAACAAGAACTGATCTCCCTCCTCTTCTAGGCGCTGAAAACCCAGTTCTTCGAAAAAACTCATGGCTGGTCCGTTTTCTTTTAGGACCTCGGTCTTTATGGTTATACCCTTATTGGGGTCGATAACGTGCTTGACCAACTTAGACCCGATGCCTTCTCTTTTGTCAGTCTCTTTCACGGCGATGAATTTTAACCAGATTACGTCCTTTTCATCTTATCCATAATATTCGAAACCTCCGTCTTTCCTTGGGTCAAACCACCTGTTGATAGAGTCTAGTGTATGCTCAGTCTTTGAAGACGTCAAAGATCAATAGTTCTCATTCCAGATCTCTAGAAGTTGAGGCAGACCATCTTTCTCTATCTCTCTTATCATAAATGTACATCCATCACTTACTTCAATCTAGATAATTTTCAGATCTCCACTCCTCTCTCAGTATCCCGAATATATACTTATCTCTATACTCTCCATCTATGTACACGTGTTCTCTCATGACGCACTCCTTCTTGTACCCCAATCCCTCCCAAATCTTGACTGATCTGGGATTGGGTGCGAAAACCCCTGCGTAGATACGATGGAGTCTCAGTTCTCTGAATCCGTAATCAGTCATAAGTCTGGACGCTTCTGTCCCATAGCCCTTCCCCTGTTCATCCACGCTGATCGCCAGTCCGATCTCGGCTTTCCCGTCTTCGAGGTCTATATCTATTAAAGAGATGAAACCTTTTCTTTCTCCGTCTTTCGCTATGATGAGATGGACGCAATCTTCTCCTTCGACCACATTCCTTTCGAAGAATTCCTTCTCGTTCTCTTCGTTCATCGGATATCTATTTGTGCCTGATCTTCTGATATCTTTTTCATTGATCATATCCCTCATCCACGGGATATCCTTTCTTTCTCTGGTCCTTAGATTTATCTCTTCGCCTTTTAGGAACACGGGTCCGGGCATAGCCGTTTAAAACGTTTGATAGTATATATTGATAATGATTACTTTTCTAAAAAATCCTATCCATGATGTTCAGAACTCCTTTTATCTCCTTAAAACGAACCACACCCTGCCGCTGTCCTCCTCAACGTTCTCCATCTCCTTGGGGTTCTCCCAGGCCGCGAGTTCTTCGAAACCCGCTTTCTCGAAAGCGTCTCTTATCTCTTCCATTTCATAACCTCTCTCGTGGTGCACTTCCTCTATCTTTCGCCAGAGTTCTTCTTCTCTCAGGAAGGCGGTTATGGTCATCTCCGTGATGTTCGTCTCTTCGTCGAACTCGTTTCTATGTATCTCGAAGGTATCTGGTGAATCTTGACTCACCATGGCCGGCGACGTCCATTCTTCCTTCATCCTGTACAGAGTGTTCATGTCGAATATGAAGAGGCCGCCTTCGCCAAGAGTTTCGTAAACATTTTCAAAGACCTGCTCCAGTTCCTCCTTCTCCAATATATAGTTCAAGCTGTCTCCCCAGCACGTCGCCAGTTCGAACTCATCATCCAATGAAAAATCTCTCATATCCCCCTGGATGAACTCTACATCGACGTTCTCTTCAGAAGCCTTCTCCTTCGAGAACTTCAACATCCTATCCGATATGTCCACACCGGTCACGTCATAGCCTTTCTTTGCCATCTCTACGGAAAAGGTACCTTCTCCACACGCCAGGTCTAAGATCTTCTCGGGAGAGACGTCGAACCGTTCCAATATGTCCGGTAAAAACTCCACCATGTGCTCGCTGAGTTTGGAGAAGTTACCCTCTTTATACACGGGCGCAAAATCTCCGTAGATGCCTTCGTTCATACTTGACCTTAAAAAGTCGAGACGTTATAATATTTATCTATCTTCAAGGTTTACCTTGCCCATGCAGAAAACATTAAAACAAAATTTTATATCGAGGAGGGTTATTTGAAACACGATAAAGACCACTTCAACGAGGTGTCCAGACTTGTCAAGATCATTCAGGGAGCATTTTGAGAACATCGAAAAGAAGACGATAGAGAGGGAAGTCTCCATAAAGAACGATATAACGAGAGATGCAAGAGCACATCCCTCCACTCCACTCTACTATCCAGACTTTCCGAACGGCCGTCTGGTCGTAAACATGTGGGCTGCAAGAAAGAGGATAGCCTCAGCTTTGGGAGTCAAAAGATCAGAACTGGTCGATCTTCTCGCCGAGGCCGTTGACGATGAGGGTAACATCACAAAGGTAGAGGAAGCACCGGTGAAAGAGAACGTCCTGAACGACTTCGACCTCGAAAAACTGCCCATACCTCAGTACTATCCCAAGGACGGTGGGAGATACATAACCTCTGGAGTCGTCTTCTCGGAGTACGAGGGAAAAAGGAACCTGTCGTTCCACAGGATGATGCTGAGAGATGAGAGAAGTTTCACCATCAGACTGGTCCCCAGGGACTTACACACGATGTACAAGAAGGCGAAGGAAAAAGGAGAGGAGCTTGAGATAGCAATCGCCATAGGGATGCATCCTTCGTTCCTCCTAGCTGGAGCTACCTCAGTGGACTACGAAAAGGATGAACTCGACATAGCGAGCGCCCTGAAAAGAAGAGGAGAGAACGAGAGCCTAGAGATCACCTCTTTAGATAACGGCTTATCCTTACCGGCCAACGCCGAATACATCCTTCAGGGCAGGATAACACGCGAAGAGGACGACGAAGGGCCTTTCGTGGATATAACCAGCACTTATGATGAAGTAAGGCAGCAGCCCGTTGTTAGGATAGATAAGATATATCATAGGAACGATCCGATATTCCATGCACTTTTACCCGGCGGGAACGAGCATTTCCTCTTGATGGGCCTGCCTCGGGAATCGGTCATAAAGAAGAAGATAAGTGATATCGCGCCGGTCAAGAACGTAAGACTGACCGAGGGCGGCTGCAGCTGGCTGCATGGAGTAGTCTCTCTAGAAAAGGACTCTGATATACCGGCCAAAGAGATAATCGATAAAGCCTTCGGAGCCCACACGTCCATGAAAAAAGTGACTATCGTGGATCCCGACATCGATATCTATAACGATAAAGAGGTGGAGTGGGCCTTAGCTACAAGATTCCAGCCCGACGAAGACCTATACATCTACAAAGACAAGAGAGGTAGTTCTCTCGACCCAAGTGCTCCCGACCTGACCTCTAAATGGGGCCTGGACGCGACCGTACCAGAAGACCTAGACGAGGAAGATTTCAAAAAAGCAGAGATGGATTGAAGGGTGCATACGGTGGCATCTTCAGAGAGTCAACCTGTCGATAAAGAAGAGGAGATAGAATACCCATACGAATTTGACCAGGAGAAAAGGAAGAAAGCTAAGGTATATTCGAAGCAGAAACTCTATACTGGGCTGGTCCAAGGCACCTTTCTAACCATACTTGTCCTAGCGGTCTTCTACTTCAGCTCCGCTTCCATGTACCTACATAGGATAATAACCCAGGCCCTTTCCAATACCCCTTTAGATCATCACTGGCTGGTCGCCGCTCTTTTCATAATGGCCTTCATGGGTCTCACCTTTCTCATCGGGATACCGCTCAGCTACTACTCCGGCTTCGTTCTAGAGCATAAATACGGTCTGAGCAATCAGGACCTGAAAGGCTGGTTAAAAGATACCGTCAAGTCCTTCATCATCTCGATATTGTTCACCACGCCTCTGATCCTAGGCCTGTTCTATCTGGGCACAAATTTTCCCGAGATGTGGTGGCTCTATGCCGGCGCCCTGTACTTCGCGGTCATGGGCGTTTTAGCCAACATATCTCATCTCATACTGATACCGCTCTTCTACGAAACCGAGGAGCTGAAAGACGAATATTTGAAAGAAAAATTGCTCGAACTGGCTAGAGAAAACGGTGTACCGGAGATAAAGAAGGTCATAGTGGTCAAGGCAGGGGAGAAGACGGAGAAAGCCAACGCTGGCTTCGCCGGGATGGGAAAAACGAAGAGGTTGCTCATCTTCGACACCCTTCTAGACAAATTTCATCCGGATGAGGTAGAAAGTGTAGTTGCTCACGAGATGGGTCATTATGTCAATAAAGATATGTTCAGGCTGATGCTCATCAACGGCCTGCTGATATTCCCGATGCTGTACATAAGTGGGTCCATCTTCACTCGATTCGCCTCATTCGACCAGATATACCATCTACCGCTCTTTCTCTTGATAGTCTACGGCCTTTACGAGGTGGTGGATCCGTTCATTCTAGCCTATGGTAGAAGAAGGGAAAGGAAGGCCGATTCCTTCGCCCTGAAGGCCGTAGGTACCTCGGAACAGGTCATATCGACATTCAAGCGCCTGTCAGACATCGACCTGGCGGAAGTAGAGCCTTCAAAACTGGTAGAACTGTTCTTCTACGACCATCCCACTCCAAAAGAGAGGATAGAAAGGGCGAGAGAATATAGTAAAGAAAAATAGTTTTTGGGCATTCAGTCCCAATTCAGCCGCTTGGTCTCTCTTTCCTCTTTCGTCGCTTTTTTATACTCCTTCCAGTGCTCTTTACAGAGGTAGGTGTTCCTTCCGGAGCTCTCTATCTCGAGATCGGTCTTCTTGGAAACCTTTCCTCCGGAGACGGATTTCTTCTTTTTTTTGTCACACCCTTTTACGTCGCAGGTCTTCTTGCTCTTCCTTTTGCTCTTCCTTCTATGCTTCAAGCTGATCACCTCATCATACAGTAATGTCAAACATTAAATATGAAATGGTATTTTATATTTTCCGAAGGGTCGAGTTGGCCTCCCCCTGAAAAAATATTTATAGGGGAGGCATCTTCTGACCACTTGTATTAACTCTTTAGGATATGCTATCTAAACGAATGTATGTTATATGATATTCAATGGAGGAACTCAAAGATGAAATCTAGAACAGGAGGCAAGCTAGCTACGGTCCTGATGGTGCTCGTAATGGCACTGTCAGCGACGATGGTCGTGCAATGCAATGTGAATGCGCAGGAATCCCATCTCGGGACTGTTGAGGGAATAGTCCAAACAGATGGAACCAACCCTGCCGGTCTAAAGGTCATACTCAAAGACGTATCAAATAACGAGGTATATACGTCCTACACTACCAGTGGAGGATACTTCAGTTTCGATGATATGGAGGTAAGCCATTACAAGCTCGAGGTGCCTTCAAAGAAATTGAACAACAAGGTATATTTCTCAAATGAAACGGACATATTCGAGCTAGAGGAAGACAGCAACGTGTACCAACCGATAGAGGTTGCCAAACAGACCATCGATTACGAACTTTTCGTTAACGTGACCGCGGATGGAGAACCAGTATCCAATGCAGAACTCATGCTTTACGAATCCCTCCATGATTATTGGAATAAGGATTATGATATAGTCGATGTAGAAAACGGGACATATCACATAGAGAGCTATGAGGGTGACTTCATCCTTAAAGTTGAAGCCGCGGGATATCCACCCTACATGGAGAGGATGGAGATAAACAGTGAAAGCTTCGAGAACGGTACAGAGCATATGAATCTCACCCTAACCGAGACATCCCAAACTCCCCTGGTCAGCGGTTTCCTATGGGAAGAGGGCGGAACCGGTATTAAAAGTGAGATGGATATAACCCTTTACAACCAGACTGAAGGTATCATCCTTAACAAGACCACCGTGGGACCTTACTTCGAGATAGGCGGTGTTTCGGGCCAATTCACACTGATAATAGACGCTCCGAGATATCAGCCTTATGTTGAACAGCTGGATATAGGTCCGCAGGAGACCATAGACCTCGGGCGACCGGAAGTCCAGAAGTCCGGCAAAGTTCATATCTCAACTGATTTAACGCTGGATGACTGGCAGACCCTGACAGTCGAGAAGACCAAGACCATCAATACCAACAGCACGGTGTTCAAAGGATTAGAGTACACCTCCTTGGGTAATCCAAAGATGCAGATTGATTTCAACTTCGGCGGACAGCCCGATATGTACGTTGATAATCAGGAATACAACTCCTTTGTTGACTGGTTGACCTATAATCAGGCTCAGATAATATCTACCAAGCGCCTCATCACAGTTGACGGTACACAGTACAAATTACAGAACTACAGTGTAAATTATACGGGTCTTGACGCCTTAAAGGGAGAAATCACTCCCATTCAGGACCAGGAGATAACCATCGATGTAAGCACCGATTACGCCCCCTACGAGGAAGTAGCCGATGAAGATCAGCACATGCTCAATCTTATCGTGAACAACGACCAGCAGTTCGGTAATATGAGGAACTATACGTACAGTCTAGACCTACCCCAGAACTTCGAGAGAGTTAAGGGCGGAGAAGAATATATACCGCCTCATATCGAGGTAGAAGGTTATACAGAATTGGATATAGAGCCTGGGGTCAGCATGGAGCAGGATACCTCCTATCTGACCTTCGACATCAGACGGTCTCAGAAAGGTAACGCGACCATAGAACTTCAGGAGAAGGAAACGGTCAGATTGAAGAAGGAAGGTTACTACATAGTCAAGCAGGGTACAGAGGTAAACGGAACCGTTATATTCGAAGACCCAGTAGGTGAAGCCCTTGCTTACACTTGGTTGTTGAACGATGATCAGATAGATACAGGAGAAGACCTACAGTACACTTTCAATGATAGTGGTGAAAGCGATCTAAAAGTGGAAGTAGAAGAGAGCGGTGGACAGATGACCACCGAAAATGTTACAGTGCTTGTTGATAACGAGGCACCAACAGGAGAGATAACGGTAAGCAACGAAACGATAGACGAAGGAGGACTTGTAGACTTCAGTGCCTATTCCTTTGAAGACAACGGAGACATAAGGGACTACAAATGGAATTTCAGTGATGGAAGCAGCGAACAGATGGGCATGAACGTGAGCCATAGCTTCGAACTTTGGGGAACCTATGATGTGACCGTGAACGTTACCGACGCCGTTGGTAACTGGGAAGTGTTCTCGACCACCATCGAGGTAAACGATACGACGAAGCCACAGCCCCTTATCTTGGCGAAACAGGACGGTAAAAACATCACACTCAATAACATCACGATGGGAAAACCGGTGACCTTCGATGCATCGCCATCCTTTGACCCCGCAGGATATGAAGGGGAGAAGGGCGATGTGACAAATGTGAGTTGGGAGATAGAAAAACTGGACTTGGAGAAAAGCGGCATGGAGATCAATCATACCTTCGACAAGATGGGTGAATACACGATCGAGTTGACGGTTTACGATTCTGCAGGTAATAACGCTACGCTTCCTCAGACCGTCAACGTGGTTTCCGGTCCGGCACCCAACTTAGACATAACCAACGTCAAGTTCTCCACTAAGAATCCCAAGACGGGTAATAAGGTGACTCTAACGATAAACGTGACTAATTATGGCACAGCGGACGCAGAGAACATTCAAGTTGTACTGAGAAAGGGTGAAAACCCACAGGATGTCAGCCCAACGTTCTACAGCACCAACGGTACACAACTCGGCAGGAACACTATCAAGGAAGGCGAAACGGTCCAGATAAAGCTCAAGTGGACCCCGGACAGCAAGGGTAACAAGACATTATCGCTCAACATCACCGATACGGAAGAGCCCACCAACTGGATGTACGACAACGAGAAGGGACCGTTCTACATGGATGTGGAGCCACCCAAGTGGAGAGAGTACGCAGTGTACGCGTTGATACCGATAGTCATCATCGGCGTTACAGTGGGTCTGTACTTCTACAAGGACAAGATAAAAGAGAAACTCGGTAAATAAAAAACCCGATAAAACCTTTTTCTTATCATTATCTTTTCTATTTTCCTCATCACATCTGGTCTGGAGCGCCTATGCCAAGGGTCCGTAACGCACTGGATATCACGTTTCTGAAGGCCTTGACCAGAAGAGTTCTTTCCATCCTTTTCTCTTCGGATTTCAGGACTGGGTAGTCACGATAGAACTGGTTGAACTCCGCCGCCAGCTCGTAGGCGTACTTGGCGAATCTATGTGGAGAATTGCCTTTCACACATCCTTCTAATACACAGGGATACCTGCTGATCTTCTTTATGAGTGAGATCTCTCCTTCCTCATCGAGTTTGTTTAAAGAGACTTCGTCCAAAGATAGATCGACCTCGCCGTCTTCTTCGAATTTCTTCAGTATACTGCAGGCCCGGGCATGGGTGTACTGTATAAAGGGAGCGCTGTCGCCATTGAAATCCAAGGCTTCCTCCCAGCGGAAATCTATCGGTTTCTCGTTCTGTACCTTTATTATATTGAAACGGAGTGCTCCAAGGCCAACTTTTTCAGCTATATCCTCTCTTTTTTCATCCGAAAAGTCCTCTCTTCTCTTCATTATCTCTTCTTTGGCCTTTTCGTGAGCGATATCCATCAACTCGTCCAGCGTTACTGACTTACCTGAACGGGTGGACATGCCTTCACCCTCGAAGGTGACGAAAGAATAGAAAACGAACTTGGGGAGCGGCTCTATATCCAGCATCTCAAGGGCCCTAGAGATGGACTTTCCATGGAGCTTGTGGTCCTCTCCCAGTATGTCTATCTGTTCATCGCATCTCTCCGCTTTCCAGACGTGGTAAGCTATGTCCCTGCCCGGGTAGAGGCTGGTTCCGTCACTCCTCCGCAGGTAGACCTTTTTGTCCTCCACCTCTATGTACTGTGCACCCTCTTCGAAACCGCATCCTTTCGTATACTCTAGTTCAGCGAGGACCGAATCGACTTTACCGTCCAGTACTAGTGAGGATTCAGTTTTAGATACATCATGATGGATGTTCAAACGCGATAGTGAAGCCTTTATCCCTTTCATGACTTCCTTTGAATAGCTGGAGAAGATCTCTATGGTATCTTCATCCCTGTTTTCAACCTGGTTTATCAGTTTGGATATCTGTTGTTCTACCCCCTCGTCTTCAGAGGCTCTATCGTTTGCGGCGATATAGTACTGCCCCATGAGATGGTCTCTCTTATCGGACTTTGGTTCATGTACCTCATTCTCGGAAAGATTTTCCTTACCCCACGTCATGATAGCGACCTGGCGACCCATATCGTCCACGTAGTACTGGGTCTCCACTTCGTACCCGGCTTTATCGTATATGCGTGCAAGGGTGTCACCGATTATTGGATTCCTTGCGTTGCCCACGTGAAGTGGAGCGTTCGGATTGGCACTGGTATGTTCGATTATGATCTTCTTGTTCTTTGGACTCAAACGTCCGTACTCATCCTCCATCTGGATGGCCTCTTCAACTGTATTTTCAACCAGGTAGGTCTTGTCGATATGGAAGTTCAAGTACGGCCCTTCAGGGGTGGAATATCCTTTACCCAACTCTAAATCTTCGCTCATGTCTTCAGCGATCCGTTTTGGATCCCTTTCAAGCAAAGAAGCGAACTGAAAACACGGTAGTGCATAAACCCCTCTGCCCTCTGGAGGAATCTCTAGATTGAGATCTAGATCTTCTTCTAGGATACCCTGAGATTTCATATACATCTTAATTGAGTTTCGTATATCCCTCTCAAATCCTATCAACGGATATTCCATCTTGATCTCCTCTTTTTTAGTTCACCCTGAACCTGAGGATGGCGGCTATCCCGCCGAAGGCGTTGAGTAGAAGTTCTCCCTCTTCAGATTCCTCCGATATGAGTTCTACTTCAGTACCGACCTTTTCAGCCTGTTCGTAGGCCTCGTCGATGAAATCTTTTTCCTCAACTATCTCTAGGGAACCTCCGCACTCTGGACACTCTTTATCTTCTTCGAGTTTCCCCTCGACAGAGAACTCATCTTCGTAATCGCAGTCCTGGCATGAAACGGTTATCTGTTCCTTGTTCAGCCCCTCCGAAACCAGGAGTGTTTCCACGGCGCCCATCATCAGCGCCCTCATGACCTGTTCTTCGCCGTAAGTGGCTAGACCGCCGTTAGGCTTCTTGATCTCCTCCATGAGCTTGTTCATCAGCTCCTTTTCCTTCATCACCTCTAGGTCTGAGAGGGTCTGCTGGGCGTTCTGCATCAGTTCTTTCAGACCGTACTCATCGGTATAACCTGTGTTGAATGTATCTATAATCTTCTTTTCCAGCTCGTGATGGAGGTATCCACCTTCGCTGAATTCATCCTTTGTCTTTCCCGGCCCTCCTATCAAAAGGCCCTCTATATTCTCGTCCAACAACAGGCCGTTCGCCTGCTCGCCCACCTTCTTGAAGTACTGGTGTGCAGCATCTTCTATCAATCTTTCGAACCTCTGGGCGGACTGACCTCCCTTGGAGTGCTTGCTTGGGACCAAGGATTGAATATTGGTCAGAGTCTCAACTTTTGTTCCTCTCAGTATCCCGATGGTCGCCTCACTTCTATCGACCACTATAAGTCCGTACTTGTCCTTCTCCCCCATCATCCCCATCAGTGGTTCTACATAAAAGGTGGAATCACACCTGTAAACAAAGGTTTCGATCGGCCTGGGTGGTTCTATGGTTTTAGATACCATCTCGGTCTGGTCTCCCGACGCCGAGATATGACCTACGAAGAAGATGACGCCGTTCTCCGGCGGGTCGTCAAAATATTTCAGCTTCGAAAGTATGGATTTTAAAGCGCTCTGGACGTGTTTCCTTGTAGATTTAGACTTGATGTTGGAGCTCTCCGACTGCTCGTCTCTTAGGTAGGCCGCAACGTCAGAAATCTTCTTATCCGGAGGTACGTACAGTGAGATCAGTTCCGTTCCTCTTCCCTTCAGGTCTTTGATCTTATCTATGGCCTTCTTGAACTCGTACCGATCCTTTTTGGACATGTCCATACTTATCAGATTCCGCTCTGAAAGTAAACCTTTAGTTATTTAAAAGGTTTCGTATCCTGTGGTGAAATAAAAGATGAGTAAAAAACGGGCCTGAGGGGATTCGAACCCCCGGCCGATCGGTTAAGAGCCGATCGCTCTGCCTGTCTGAGCTACAGGCCCCACGGGACTCTCCTATCAAAGAGGGCCATATAAATATTTTTACTAGAAGACCTTTTCAGACCTGAGGAAAAGCTTTTTATATTTTAGTGGACGTATTATGTCATACAGGTTGTCAGACAGTAGTGGTGGTGTATGGGAAGAAAATTACCTAAATACTTGAAGGAAGACGAGGTCAGAAGGTTACTGAATGCGCCTCCCAGGAAGAAGACCCGAGACAGGTTGATCCTCCGTATTTTATACAGATGTGGCTTGAGGGTCTCCGAACTCACTTCTTTGAAGATAGAAGACATCGATTTTGACGAGCAGGTCCTAACCGTAAGAGGCGGTAAAGGAGACAAGGACAGGATAGTGCCGGTCGATGCGGACACTTTAGACTTGATAGAGTTCTACAAGGCTGGAGCCGAGGAAGGATACCTGATCCTGTCTCAGAGAGGAGACCAGCTATCCAGCAGGCAGATAGAGCGTATAGTGAAGAAATACGCTGACGAGGCGGATATAAAGAAGAACGTCTATCCTCACATGCTGAGGCACAGTTTTGCGGTACACTGTTTAAAGTCGGGTATGAACCTAAGAAGCGTACAGAAGATGCTGGGGCATTCATCGTTGACCACGACACAGATCTATCTGGATCTAACGGGAGAGGACATCAAGAAGGACTACGAGGATCATCCGCTGCCGGCATGATTCCCGATAATCATATATAGCAAAGCTCTCTTTTGTCAGACGATCGGTGAGATCATGGAAGAGGTTTTAACGGAAATCGATGAGATGAAGGGTGAGATGAAGGACTCCTTGATGGACATGGTAAAGATACCCGCTCTAGGACCCGACAACGATGGAGACGGTGAGTTGGAGAAGGCAGAATTCATTGAAGAACTCATACAGGACTTTGGTTTCGACAAGATAGAGAGGTACGACGCAGAGGACGACAGGGTCCCCGCTGGGATAAGGCCCAATATAGTCGCCACGAAGGAAGGTGAGATCGATAAGAGTCTCGTTATTCTAGCCCATATGGACATCGTCCCAGAAGGGGATCTAGACGAGTGGAACTACGATCCTTTCGATCCGGTCTTTGAAGACGGAAAGATATACGGGAGAGGCACCGAAGACAACGGACAGGAGGTCATAGCCTCCCTTTACATGGTCAAGGCCCTGACGGAAGCCGGAGTTAAACCCCATTATACAATAAAAGTGATGATAGTCTCTGATGAAGAGACAGGCAGTAAGTACGGTGCGGGTCATATCGTACAGCAGGATATAATCTCAGAAGACGATCTAGTTTTAGTTCCAGACCACAGCGAAGAAAAAGGTAAAAAGATAGAGATAGTCGAGAAATCCGGCCTTTGGGTAAAGATGGTTGTCCACGGCAAGCAGGGACATGCGGCGATGCCTCAGTCAACGATAAATGCCAATCGTGTTACAGCGAAACTGCAGAAACTGATAGATGAGAGGCTCCATGAAGAGTATGATCAGGAGGATGAACTGTTCTCTCCTCCATATAGTACTTATGAGCCTACGAAGAGATTGGCCAACGTTCCGAACGTGAACACGATCCCGGGTAGAGAGGCGCAGTATTTCGACTGTAGGGTTCTGCCCTCGATAGACCTTTCTTCGATAAAAAAGGTCTTCTTGGACTCCGCTGAAGAGATCACTAAAGAGACCGGAGCCGATATCGATATAGATTTTGTTCGAGAGAGTGAAGCGCCGCCTGGAACTCCAGCTGACTCTGAGATCGTGACCGAACTCAAATCAGCCGTCGAAGACGTCATAGGCTGGACTCCCG
>CAYMXS010000060.1:0-13522 GCA_964394465.1 uncultured Thermoplasmata archaeon
TACCGTAAACATGCTAATCTTTTATTAAAGAGTTCTTGAATAACCGTCCATGGACGTACTTCCCTGCATCTCTTTCAAGGACGGTTCCCCTGTTATAGTCGAGGACGACGATTACGTGCCCTACTCAGAGGGGAACAAAGTATTGAGCCGGCGTGAGATCCTGAGCAGGTTGGGCGACTTCAAGCGGTTGTACTACGTTGACATAAACGGTATAAAATCCAACAAGCCTCAAGTGGACCTGATAAGAAGACTGAGCGCCAGGAAGGAGCTCTGGGCCGATATAGGAGCTAGAGATTCAGACGGTATAACCGATGCATACATAGCCGGAGCGGACAGGGCCGTGGTTTCAACTAAGACGATCGATTCGAAGGAATCCATAGAAAGATCTGTAGACCTCAGCGACGAGATAATACTGAGTATCGATTATGATCAAAATATAGTCTCACCCAGCGATGAACTGAGGGAGATGGATATCAAAGAAGTGATCAATCTCGGGGTCGAACTAGATATAGAAACTATTGTCTTAGTCGACCTATCGAAAGGAGATTTCTCCAAGCCGGATAACTTCGATATTACAGACCTGCCGAGGAAAGATTACGATCTCTACGTATCTGGTCCTAAAATCGAAGACCTGGGCAGGGTCTGGAAGGAGAAGATTAAGGGAGTCATACTAGACCTGAAGGAGGCGGTAAGATACCAGAAGAACTCAGAAGAGCAATAGCTTTCCTCTTCCAGAGCGAAGGGGAGAAGATAGAGAAGGAGGACTTCATCTACAGGCAGTCCGTAGACTTAGAATGGTTCTCATCGGAGAAGGCTAGAGAACTCTTGGAGCTGGCGGAAAAAGAAAATCTGGTCAAGATAGAAGATAAAATCGTGAAGGCCAACTTCGACTACAAGAACGTGGATATACCCATCGGGTTTCAACCTTCGGAGGAGATCTTTGAATCATCGGGCGAAAGAAACCTATTCCAGAAGATACTGGGTGAGATGGTGGCAAAGAGCGACCTAGAAAAACAGGAGATCATGTCTAAAGTGAACAGGAAGCAGGACAGACTCAACGTGGAGATACGTACCGCTTTACTTCTAGTGGCGCAGGAAGAGGATATCGAACTGGACGATCGAGATTCATATATAAAAAAGATAGAGAAGGACCTCAGAGATAGGTAATAAAAGCGGCCGAAAATTTTTTTTCTTTCCTTATTCATTTAACCCATAGTGATAGTATGATCAGGAAGCACGCGTTCTTCGAGGGAAAGGTGCAGGGTGTATTCTTCAGAGCTAACACCAGAGAGCAGGCACAGAAAAGAGACCTGAAGGGCTGGGTCAAGAATCTAAGAGATGGAAGGGTCGAGGCCGTCATAGAAGGTCCAGAGGATAAAGTCGACGACCTGATAGAATGGTGTAAACACGACCAGCCCCATGCTAGAGTCGACGGAGTAGAGGTAGAAAGAGAAGAGCCAACGGGAGAGTTCGACTCCTTCTTCGTCAAAAGATAGGACCCTTTCCCACTCCGATATATCTTATCTCATCCGATAGTTCCTCAGGGTTCAGTATCCTTCTAGCGTCGAGTACTACCTTGTTCTTCATCACTTTGAAGTCATCGCTTTTCAACTCTTTGAACTCGGCCCAGTCGCTCTGGATTATACAGGCGTCGGCCCCTTCTAGCGTTTCTTCTATACTGCCCGCGGTCTCCATCGAAGGGACCAATCTCAAGAAATTATCGGCCGCCTTCGGGTCGTAGCCTATAACTTTGCCTTTTTTACGCTGTATCTCCTGCACCATGGGGAGGGCTCTAGTCTCGCGCACGTCGTCCGTTCCGCCCTTGAAGCTGAGACCTAAAAGGGCTATCCTTTTGCCCTTCAGATCACCAAGTTCTTCCTCTAATAGTTCGACCGTATGTATCGGCTGGGACTCGTTGACCGAAAGCACCGAGTCCAGTATCTCCGTTCTGACGCCCTTTTCCTTGGAGAGGTTGACCAGGGCTTTGACGTCCTTTGGAAAGCAGCTCCCGCCGAAGCCGCAGCCGGCGTTGAGGAAATCCCTCTTCACCCGGTGGTCTAGACCCACGCCGTCCATGACGTCGTAAACGTCTATACCGACCTTTTCACACACCCTAGACAATTCGTTGGCGAAGGATATCTTCGTGGCCAAGAGAGCGTTCGAAGCGTACTTTATCATCTCCGCTGTCCTTATGTCGGTCCTCTTCTTTGGGCAGTCGAAGTCTTTATACGCTTCAGATATGACTTCGGAACTCTTTTCGTCTATGGCTCCTATGACTATCCTGTCAGGGTGTAAAAAATCTTCTAAAGCTACGCCCTCTCTCAGGAACTCGGGGTTCATACCCAGTCCGAAATCCTTCCTCACCTCTTTACCGCTCTCCTCCAAGATAGGAAGGACGACCGAGTCCGTGGTTCCCGGCACCACCGTGCTCTTAACACAGACCACGTGATAACCGTCCTTCTCTTTCAGTGCCTTTGAAACGTCGGATGCTGCACCCTCGACCTGTGAGGTATCTATACCTCCGTCTTTTCTGGACGGGGTGCCTACACAGATGAAGGTCAGTTCTGAATTATTCACCGCTTCTGCTACATTCGTCGTGCCTCTCAGACTTCCCTCAGCTTCTCCGTCCACAACGTTCCGCATGAGTTCATTCATACCCTCCTCGTATATCGGCGGCTCACCCCTGTTTATCTTCTCAACCTTTTCCTCGTCTATATCGACGCAGATAACATCGTGCCCCTTCTTGGCAAATCCAACGCCGGTGGTCAGACCCACGTAGCCGGTACCGATGATACTCAGTCTCATGGAGTCCGATACAGTAACTCTTTCATAACTCTTTGCCCTAACCAAGATAAAAAGGAGATGTTATCCCACCCAGGTCTATATAGCCCATGCTGTATAGGAGCCAGAGGACTAGAACCACCAAAACGGTCAACAGAAGTGATATGATGATGAACCTTATAACGTCAACGGTCAGATCACCGAGTTTCTCCGCACCCAGTATGTAGAAAACACCCGCTATGACCAGGAGAACGATTATGAGTACGAAGAGACATTCACATATCATATAAAGATAGATTAGCCGATTAGCATTTAAGCTTTTTTCATCCTATACTTTTGAATGACCGCAATTTTAAATAATAACAATATAATGACGGGTCCGAGAAGTGAGAAGATGAAAGGAATAGAGTCTCTGGTCGAGAAAGCCATAAATTACAAGGAGAAGGGGCTGAAAGAGAAGGAGATAGCTACCGAGTTGAACGTTTCACCGGACACCGTCAATTGGCTCTTGACCCGTCATTTGAAGAAAACGGAGAAGCCGCCTGTAGATGTGAAGATAGGCTGGGAGTCCGTGGGTCTCTACGGGGGCAGGATTGGGATGCTTTCTTCGCTCATGTCGGACATCATAATGGAGGAGATGGAACGATTGGATACCGACTTCGACACCGTGGTAGGCGTCTCGATAAACGGAGTTCCGCCGGCCGTCCTCATATCTCAGCAGCTCGATAGAGAGTTGGCTCTTTACAGGCCGCCACAGGACGATAGAGAGCATGGAGGAGGCAGCCTCTGTTCCAACTATGCAGACGTAGACGGAAAGAAGGTAGTCATCGTTGATGACGTCCTGAGTACAGGGGAGACCATGAGCGGCGCCGTCACCGATATGGAGGAACACGGGGGCGAAGCCCTCCTATGTACGGTCTTCGTTGACAAGGACGGCACGGAAGACATCTACGGGGTTCCACTGAGGAGCCTCTTCCACGCGAAAGTCATCAGCTGAAGGTTTTTCTCATGCATTGGGCGGACGTAGAAGCGGAGAAGCTGCCAGAATCTCCCTTAGTGGCTACCGGAGTAGCGCCTTCTGGACATATACACGCCGGTTTTATCAGGGAGATATTGATAGGTGAAGCGTTGGCTAGAGCCTCAGATGGAGATCTGGTGTTGATAGTCGATTCCATCGATCCTCTAAGGAAGGTATATCCCTTCCTGGACGACAGTTACGAAGAGCATATAGGTAAGCCCCTGAGCGAGATACCCTGTCCCTGTGGGGAACACCCATCTTACTCGGAACACTTTCTCTCTCCTTTCCTGGAGAGTCTTGAAGAGCTCGGTGTAGAGGTCGAACTGAAATACGCTCATAGGATGTACGAGAACGGGGAGTACGAAGATATTACTAGAAAGATAATAAACGAGAAGGAGAAGGTAGCGAAGATCATCGAGGAAGAGACCGGGAGGGAATTGAGCGACGACTGGTTCCCGTACAACCCAAAATGTTCGGAATGTAGCAGGATAGGAAAAGCCGAAGTGACCGGTTTCGATGATCCGTACGTTCTTTATGAATGCGAGTGCGGTCACGAAGGAAAAGCTGATATAGGGAAAGCGGACGGAAAGCTGCCTTGGAGATGTGACTGGCCCGCCCGCTGGTCCATACTGGATATAGACTGTGAGCCCTTCGGTAAGGATCATGCGGCATCCGGTGGTTCTTGGGACACGGGCAAGGCCATAATAGAAGAGGTCTTGGAAGAGGATCCACCCCATCCCTTGGTATACGAGTGGATACACCTGAAAGGTGAAGGACCCATGTCCTCCTCTTCAGGGGTATCCATAAAGGTGAAAGAACTGATAGATACCGTAGGTCCGGAAGCCGTACGATTCCTCATAATGAAGACTAAACCCAATACCCATATAGATCTGGATACGGGACTCGGCATCCTAGACCTGATGGACGAGTATGACGAGCACGAGGAACACTACTTCGAAACGAAAGAAGACGATAACGATAAGAAGAGGACGTACGAACTGTGCCAGACCGATGAAGAAACACCGGACAGAAGACCTCAAAGGATGCCCTACAGGCACCTGGTCAACCTCGTACAGATCTACGAAGAGGAAGAAAGTATATGGGATGTAGCTCTCAACACAGGCCAGATAGAAGAGGATGTTCAGAGAGATTACGAGAGGATGGAAGAGAGGGTCGAAAACGTCGAATTCTGGCTGGATAACTTCGCACCCGACATGGTAAAGTTCTCCATCAAGGAGGAGCTACCAGAAGTGGAGCTGAGCGATAAGGAAAAAGAGTTCCTGAGGGAGTACATAGAAAAGGCAGAGGAAAGAGAATGGAAGCCGGAGCCGCTACACCAGCTGGTACACGAGACCGCCGAAAAGATAGACATATCGAAGGGCAAGGCCTTCAGGTCCTTCTACAAGGTACTATTGGGCGAGACGAAGGGGCCCAGGCTGGGACGGTTCCTCAGCCAACTGGACAAGGATTTCGTCGTGGAAAGAGTGAAAGAATCGGTCTAGGAAAGCTTGATTATGGCCTCTGCCGGCTCTCCGTCGCACTCCTCTAGAGCTTCTTTGGCCTCTTCTTTTGAAACGCCGGCACGGTCGGCCACCATCTCTATATCTTCATCGGGTATCAAGACTTCACCTTCCGGCGCCTCTTCTCTCGGCTCTCCGACCACTTGGTACATGTTCTGACCCTGCAGGTTCATCTGCATGACCTGAGGTTGGTCGAACACAAGCTTCTTATCGGCAGTTTTGATGATGACCTCCTCCGCGTCGATCTCGTTGCTATCGAGGCCCATCTTCTTCATCATGCGCTTCATCTGTCTTGGATTTCCTCCACCAGGCATCATGTTTATCTAACCACTTTTTCTACAGAGACGTGCTTATAAAACGATTTCGGCCTTGACAAGCGAAGTTAAGGAGGACATAAAAGATATATCATGCAAATCCATTTCTCTCCCGAGAAAACATGTTGGTAAAAGGTCCAGGCTCACCTTCACTGTGCGATAAGATAGAAGAAGATACCGGTGTAGAGTCCGTGGAAGTGGAGACGAAGAGGTTTCCCGACGACGAACTGTATGTGAAGTTGAAAGGAGACGTCCAGGGAGAAAAATGTATCCTGGTCCAGACCACCTACCCGGACAGGAGACTGCTGGAGACGTACATGATCCAAGACGCGTTATGGGAGAACGGAGCGAGGAGCGTAACTACAGTGGTTCCGTACTACTCCTATGCTAGACAAGACAAGAGGTTCGAGGAGGGAGAGTGTGTCACCGCCAGGGCTATAGCAAAGAGGCTCGAAGTCGAAACGGACCGATTTTACAGTGTGGACCTGCACTCCTCAGAGATAACGGACTTCTTCACCATACCCGCCCATAACATCTCGGCGATGCCCCTGCTGGGTGAACACGCCCAGTTCTTAGACCCAGACCTTTTCATCTCCCCCGACGAGGGCGGCATCGAAAGGGTGAAGAAGGCCGCTGAAGAGCAGGATATAGGATGGGATTACTTAGAGAAGAAAAGGATCGACGGAAGTACGGTAGAGATAAGACCGAAGAACATAGACGTGGAGGGTAAAACAGCAGTGATCTTAGACGACATAATCGCGACAGGAGGCACCATGACGGAAGCGGCCAAACAGTTGAAGGAAGCGGGGGCCGAAGAGATACACGCTGGGTGTACCCACGGTCTTTTCGTCGGAGACGCCGTAGAGCGTCTGGAAAAGGCGTGCGATTCTCTATTCTGTACCGATACGATAGAGTGTGAAAACAGCGAAGTTAGTATAGCGCCGCTGCTCGAAGGATCGATCGATTGGGACTAGGAATAAGGCAGGTCCAGATATTCAGCTATCTTCTCTATACCTACTCCTTCTTTCGCGTTGGTCTTTATCAACGTGCCGTGGGGGTTCACTTCTTCATAGTCCTTCTCTATCACTTCAAGGTCGACGTCCATGGGTCCGGCTAGATCGATCTTGTTGACCACGGCTAGATCGGACCTGGAGAATATCAGTGGGTGCTTCCTTATCATATCATCGCCTTCGGTCACGGAGACTATAACTATCTCGGATTCAGTGCCGAGAGGAAAGTCCACGGGACAGATAAGGTTTCCAACGTTCTCTATGAAGAGAAAATCCAGTTCTTTTAGATCGACTTCTTCCTGCAGGTCCTCCAGACCGTGGCTCACATAATGGGCATCCAGATGGCAGTCTTTACCGGTGTTTATTGCAACGGCCGGGATCCCTTTTTCCTGGAAACGGTCGTGATCGTCCTGACCGGTCACGTCGCCGGCGATGGCTCCTATCTTGTAACCGTCCAAGCCTTCAGATAATCTCTCTACGATGGACGTTTTACCGGAGCCTATGGCCCCTAGGATGTTGAAGGCCCTGATGCCGTTCTCTTGAAAAAGGTTACGGTTCTCCTCGGCTATACGTTCGTTCTCCTCCAGGATGTTCTTCTCCATATCGACGTCGCATACTTTGTGCATGTTCTCAAGACCTACTGAGCGTTACATACGTATAAATCTTACTCCCTAGAATCGAAGAACTCTCGTATGGACTCCGCCGGTCGTTCAACAAGCTGGAGACCCTCTAAGTACTGCTTGAAGTGAACGGCTCTCTCGTCCAGTATCAAAGCCACGCCGAGGTCGTTTTCACTCCTTACCAACCTGCCGGTAGCCTGAAGTATCTTCCGGGTGGCCGGGGCCTTGACCGTGTACTCCCAGCCCTTGTTGAACTTTATGTCGTAATAATGCTTCAGCCCTTTCTGACGGGCGGTCGGTTTCGGGTACGGTATGCCCACGACCAAGGCTAGTTCCAACTCTCCTCCCGGGAAGTCCATCCCCTCGCTTATCCTGCCGCCTATGACCGAGAAAAGTACGCCTCCCTTCTTCTTGAATCTTCCAACCAGACCCATCAGCTCCGACTGGGTCATTCCCCTCTCTTCAACGAACGTGTTGCCCATCTCTTCTACCATGGGCTGTATTATCTCATCCATCAGCCTGTAGCTGGGGAAGAATACTATGGTGTTCCTATCGGTCTTCGATATAACGTCAGATATGGTCTTTCTGATCCTGTCCATCATCCCATCGTCTCTTTTCAAAGTCTCGTACTTCGTCGTCATCTCGTCGGAATACAACAAAGCCTTGTTCTTCTCCGGGAACGGGCTGGGATAGATGGCCCTTTCAGTATCTCCGGGAAGACCGACCGAATCCCTGTACTCGTCCAACGGTTCCAGAGTGGCGGACTGATGTATGGTAGAATGACACTCTTGGAGCACTTCTGTGGAGTTGCTCGGGTCCAAACAGTAGCCTTCCAGGCTTTTATTTTCTCCTCCGTTCACCAGCTTGACGTAGTCCTTTCCTCCTATGAAGAACCAGGCGTTCAGAAAAGAGCCTATGGAGTTGATGTACGAGCGGGGCAGTTTTTTTTCATCCCTTCTCTTCTCCTGGACTATCTCGCCCTGTACCTTCAGCTCCTTTATGATGCCCTTCAACTGGTTCGTGTTGAGGCCCAAGGTGTAAAGAAGTTCGGACCTGAGTTCCGTAGGCGGTATCAGACCGTCGTCTTCAACAACGAACTCTTCCGCTATATCCTCCATCAGGCCCTTGAACATCTCACAGAAGGTCGAGATGGTCAGAGCGTTTCGTGCATCACGGTCGGTCTGCTGCAGGATCGGGTCGTCGAACTCCTGGCTTTCAGTTCTGGCTCTGTCAAGGGTCTCTTCAGTTATCTCCGTGGAGGAGAGCTCTCTCGCATAGTTGGGCAGGTTGTGGGCCTCGTCCACTATGACTATGAGATCAGAAAGTTCTACATTCATCCAGTCCAGGAGTCTTTTTCGAAGGAACGGCATGAAGAAGTATATGTAGGGTGCCGTGACGAGTGAAGCGTCTGGAAGCAGGGCTTTCGTAAGTTCGTAGGCACAGAGACCGTTCTCCCTGCAGTAGTCCATGAATTCGTCTACGGTAGGAAGGCCGCGCTTCGTTCTTTCTCTGATCTTGTCCAGGTCACATTCCAACATGCCGGCATAGTAAGGACATGCATCCCCTTCTTTCCCCTCTTCAAGAGCGGTTCTGACTTCCTTCTTCCTGTCGCTGCAGTACTTCGACAGTTCTTCTGAATCCCCTTCCTTCAGCTCCTCTTCCTCCTCCGCCAGTAGACAGGTGTTGCTCCTACCCTGGAGCCCTATGCCGTGATGACCACCCATCTCCCTCATTTCAAGAAGGACCTGACGCTGCTGGCTGTTCGTCCTCGTGAGGTAAAGCACTTTTTTCCCGTGCTTCTGGGCGTATCTCAGCGTCGGCACTAACGTACAGATGGTCTTTCCCGAGCCGGTGGCCGCTTGATAGACCAAGGACTTTTCTTCTCGAAGGCAGGAATGTATGTTCTGGACTATCTCCTTTTGATTGGGCCGCGGCTCGTAGGGGAACTGCTCGAACTTCATCTGCTCTAAGGGTCAATGGATAACTGTATCAAAAACCCTGTGGTCCCTCGATTAATTTAATATATCATACCACGGTATAACGACGCAATAAATCGGTCCGATAATATGATCGCTGAGAACGTGCTCGAGTTGATCGGTGATACTCCGCTGGTGAGACTTAACGAAGTCAACCCCCACCCAGAAATACCGATCTACGCGAAACTGGAGAAGCTGAACCCCATGGGATCAGTGAAAGACAGGATAGGCTGGTACATGATAAAGGAGGCCGAAGAGAGAAACGAGATAGACGAGGAAACGATCATAGTGGAGGCCACCAGTGGGAACACTGGTCTGGGATTGGCCATGGTCTGCGCCCTCAAGGGCTATCATCTACATCTGACCATGTCCAGAGGTGTGAGCATAGAAAGGGTCCGTATGTTGACCGCTTTGGGGGCCGAGATAGAGTTCACCCCCGAGGAGGAAGGGACCGACGGAGCGATAAAAAGAGCGAAGGAATTGGCCGAAAGAGACTATTTCTGGCGGCCGAATCAATTCGATAACGAGGTGAACGTGAAAGCTCACTACGAGACCACTGGGAAGGAGATAGTAAAGGACACGGAAGGAAAATTGACCCACTTCGTGGCAGGGATGGGGACCACGGGAACGCTGATGGGGGTCTCGAAGAGATTGAGAGAACTGGACAGGGAGGTCAAGGTGGTGGGCGTAGAACCGACCCCTGAGTACGAGATACAGGGCCTCAAGAACATGGAAGAGGACATGGTGCCCAGCATATATGATGAAGAGCTGTTGGACGAGGTCAGAACTATAGACGACGAGGACGCTTTCTGCACCGCTAGAGAACTCGCTATAAAGGAAGGACTCTTCGTCGGCATGAGTTCCGGGGCGGCAGTTCACATAGCTACCGAGATAGCCAAGGAGCTGGAAGATGGGTATATAGTGACACTTCTACCCGATGGGGGAGAGAAGTATTTCAGCACGGATCTCTTCGATGTCCAGGCCTGTCTGGACTGCATGAGTGACAACCACACGGTCTACCACCCACCAGAAGATATGGACAGATATCTAGAGGAGATGGAAAAGGTATTAAATGAAAAGGACTGATGTACACCCGGATCAAAAGAGGGAAATGATATGAGCGAAGAAGATCAAGAAAATCAGTTCAGTTTCGACATAGAGAGGATAGAGGACTTCAGGTTCAGGATAGACTTCGACAAGAAAAGCATGGGCCAGATGATAACCGATGAGACCGAAGAGATTGGGGGAGCAGAGAAAGGGCCGAACCCGAGCAGACTTCTAGCCGCTTCCACCCTGAACTGCCTGATGGCCAGCCTCACGTTCTGTCTCAACAAGAAGAGGGTCGCAATAAAATCGCTTAAGGGCACAGTGACCGGAACGATAAAGAGAGTGGACGGAAGACTGAGGATCACGAATATAGACGTAGATATAGTTCCAAAGGTGGCGGAAGAAGACGAAGAAAAAGTTAAGAAATGTGAAGAGATCTTCGAGAACTACTGCGTGGTCACCCAGAGCGTCAGGAACGGCATAGACGTAGATGTTAACGTTGAGGTGTAAATATAGCACAGAGTAAGTTGGAAACCTTCGATGAGCTAGAGAGTATAGCCGATAAAATAATGAACTGTACCCAGTGCAGGCTCCACGAGAACAGGACTAATGCGGTCCCTGGTGTGGGAGATAAAAACGCTAACATAATGCTGATCGGTGAGGGGCCTGGAAAGAACGAGGACGAGGAGGGAGAACCCTTCGTTGGAAGGGCCGGTGATCTGTTGAACGACCTTCTCAGCCACATAGGACTGGTCCGTGAGGACGTCTATATAACGAACGTGGTAAAGTGCAGACCTCCGGATAACAGGGATCCTAGAAAGGACGAGATAGAGACCTGTTTACCGTACCTGCAGAAGCAGATCGAGACCATACAGCCAGAAGTTATAGGCCCCCTGGGAAACCATGCGACTGAGACGCTTATCGGAAAAAAAGGGATATCCGAACTGCATGGAAAAAAGTTCGAATACGAAGATATAGAACTGATACCTCTGTATCATCCCGCCGCGGGACTGTACAACCCTAACCTGGTCCCAGAGATGGAAGAGGACATGCAAAAGTTGAAAAGATGATCTCTGTTCAGACCTATAAGACAGAGAAGTAAATTTTATGTATGGCTTCTCCATAAGAGGGTATCCCAAGGGGCCCATGGCTTAGGCTGGTTATAGCGTCCGGCTGATAACCGGGAGGTCGGGAGTTCAAATCTCTCTGGGCCCACTAGCTTTTTCATACCATCTGCTCAAAAAGAGCAGCAGTCTCGCACTCAGACCGAGTGGTGTAGAAGATGAACACCTATCTGATAATGGATATAGAAACGACCGGGGTCGAAACGGACTCATCGATAGTGGAGATGGCCTACCGAGTGTACGAGGGTCGAGATAGAGCGAAGGAATACAGTGAATTGATCATACCAGAGAAGGAGGTCACTGACGAGGCACGGGACATCCACGGGATATCTACCAGCAAGGCTAAAGAGAAAGGCTTGGAACTAGATGAAGCACTCGATGAGTTCTTACAAGACCTCGAACGGTCGGATTACCTGATAGCCCACGATATCGATTACGTTTCAAAAGTTCTAGAGAAGGAATTCGAAAGAAGAGATAAAGAACTGGAAGAGCTTGAGAAGACACCTAGGGTCGGTACAAAGGTCATAGGAACTGGATTCTGCAGACTCAACAGAGAGCCGCGTTTGACCGAACTGTATTACCATCTTTTCGGGGATTCTATAGACATGCCGAATAGAGCCTACGAAGACATGAAGATCATATCGGAATGCTTCTTCGAGATGGTCGATAGAGACAAGATAATGAAGAGGCAGGAGATCTTGTGAGCAAAGGCCCATCTGATTCCTGTGAATTTTATTCCTTGCGAGAAAACGGAGAGCTAGTCAAAGACACAACTTTTTGATGATCTTTTTGTGTCTTTGACTAGCAGTGGAGGACATAACGAATTGTTAAGAAGTTATGTCTTCCACTAGCTTTTAACAGAGTCTAGAATGAGGGGGGGGCGAATGATTTTAGAAAGAAAGTGAGGATGGCCTAGGCTTTAGCCTAAGGGGCACTCACTTGGAATAGTTTTTTGTGAAATTGTTTACCGAATATAGAGAAAATCTGAAAAATCTAGGAGTACGGCTTTTTCGTTCAGCCATATAGAGAAAGATCATATCCAGCGTATAATATCACAAGATCCCTAAAGCTTCTAATAGCCGTGGTTCTCTAGAATTCTCACCTTTCTTCCCTAAGCTTTAAATAAACTAGAATAGGATAGAGTTATGGGGATCAAATTGCCCGAAGTGATATCTAAATCTACAGCTAAATTGTTGAAAGACCTAACGGGTGAACCCAGGTTAGATACAGCCGTGAAAATAGCCGTGAAAGATTCTCTAATCCACAGACTTGAAGATATAGATCCAAAAATCGAGGAGTTCGAAAAAAAATATGGGATGGACTTTGAGGCTTTCCAGGAAGCATGGGAAAACGACGAGATAGATGATAGATATTCTTACGATGTGGAAAGCGACTATTGGAGATGGGAAGAATTAGTAACTCGAAAAAAGAAAATTGAAGAAGCTCTCGAGTGGCTTGAATGAGACCTGACGAGTTCGCTTCCAAAGTGATCGACCTTTGTGCCGAATTCGATATCGTTGAAGATTATGAACTGGAAATGCATGAAAACGTGGTTTTACGTTGTGAAATCTATTTGACGGAGGGTTTCGTGAACATTTATCGAAATTTTGAGACCGACAAGGTGGCCTTCGCTTGGATCAAGGGGGAAGAAAGGATATATGGAGCTGATAATACCGGTGGATGGCATCTGCATCCTTACCGAGAACCTTCAGAGCACCGAGAGGTCGAACCTGTCAGTATAGAAGATTTTCTGAAAAATGTGGAAGAGATCTTAAAGGATGACTCACCCTCTAAGTGAAGAAAACAATATTTCGATCTGGATTTTTTCAAACAAATGCATAATATCCATATCTGTTGAACCAGTGTGATTTTATCCCTCGGTCCTCGAGCGTAGCTCTCCGGACACTCCGGTGTGGATCTTGTCTTCTGGATGGATGTGCGTTCTTGTGTAGGAATCGAAAGCCCGCTCTTATTGGAGTGAGGTTTAGGTGGACTGCCGACTCGTGGAAACGAAGTTTCCTCTATGTCCGCAGCGTGTACGGGAAAATTCTGATTTTCCCGTCATCGATGGAAAGCGGAAAGCTTTCCAGTAGATATTTCTAGAATCATATT
>CAYMXS010000061.1:0-13098 GCA_964394465.1 uncultured Thermoplasmata archaeon
AGTGGTCGGACCTCTAGAACTGAAACTAGCCACTTCTTCAATATTATCTGCACCTGTGCCTCCAGCCGATGGACGGTAATTCTCAGTCGCACCCACTGTTATAACATTCTTGGCGGTACCCGGGCTCCCAACAGTACCAGAGCTCGGACCTGAATTACCTGCCGAGAACACATAGGTCAAAGGCTGTGAACCCGTTTCATATATATCAGCATCGTGCACATATCCGTCGTATGCGGCTGCTTGAGCATCGTATCCACTTCCTCCACCCCATGAGTTGCTACTGATCAAGCAACTAGAGTTCTCAGCATCTGCAGATACATGGTCAAAATTAGGATACAGATATCCCCCATCATCGGCAAATATCTTTTGTGCGACCAATTCAGCCTCTGGTGCGCTTCCAACCCCATAAAGATAATCGTTTGAATCTCTAATACCGGTCGATCCGTCACCGGCTACGATACCAGCACAGTGCGTGCCGTGACCGTATCCATCACCCCCGTCAGTAGCGGAGCCATACCAGAAATAATTCTTCACTCGCCCCTGTATATCGGGGTGCATCGTCGAGTTCTCTCCATCATCTAATCCAGTATCAGTGATAGATACTCTGATTCCATCACCTGAGTAACCCACCCCGTGGATATGAGCACCATAGCCTTCGTAATCCCCACCTATTATCTCCGTTGAGAGCTCGTCCATCAGTTTAGGTTGATGATAAGGCTCTATCCAGACGACCCCTCCCCAGTTAGCTAGGCTGTCCACCTTCGAAGCCTGTACCTGGGCGGTATATACATCCATCTCGTCCAGTTTGAACCTGTAAAAGGCGGTAGAAGTCAACTGCCTTAATGCATCTCCCCCTGGTGAATCTGGTCTGACCAAAATGTTGACCGACAGTTTTCCTTCATTTTTCTTCGCAACATCGGGATGTACTCTCATATCTTCATCGTAGGGCGCTATTCCCCTGACATAATCTTTAGAGAGTCTCCTGATGTTTTTATCAACCTGAACCAGATACGAATTGTATGGGATGTAAGATATAAATGAGATACCTTCAGTCTTTAAATCATTCAGCCATTCCCCTCTTACAGGTCCTTTGAATTGTATTATATGCAGTCCGTCTCCGTTGTTTTGAAATCCATCCTGTTGAGTAGGATCAAATCTCATGGAGTCGAGTGATACTTTCTCCTTTATCTTGGTTCGTCTTAGTAAGAAATCATCATGATTTTTTTCCAGTTCTTCAGGAGCCACTTCAACCAAAGCTGACTCTTCGTAGTTCGTTACCACTTGAAAGCCTTTCTCTGACCAGTCAGGAGAAGGTCCGTCTCCTGACCATATCACTCTAGCCAGTTCAGTGCGATCCTCTTTTACCCTTTTATCTGTGTTTTCAGAGAATACATTTCCAGCAGGCATGACCAAAAGCAGTGCTATCACTATACAGAATATCCCTACCAATTTTTCATTCATATTTTTTACCTCCTGTAAAGAGATTGGAATAAGCTAGGCATTAATAATGTCCATGTGTTATTAAAAATTTTTTTTTATCCATGTATGATTTATCTATCATCTAGGAGCTCGTTTTCAGTGCCTTTTACCTGATGAGAGTATTTGGATCTGGGAGATCGCCCAGAGATGGATAGAAAAACGAAATTATTAGCTAGTATTAAATAGGAGGAGACAAATCAAACAAATCAACCTATGGGATTCACTAAAAAGATAAAAGCATTCCTAGCCATCAGCCGAGCCAAGATTCAGATTGGTACTCCTCCGCATCCTCTACTAGGTATCATCTTGGGAGCTAGTGGTTTTATAGACATCATTTCAGTTCCAGCACTTCTCTATATCCTGTTATACTTCGTACTGATCACTTTTTCCTGCAACATAAATTGCCTCTATGATATCGAAATAGATAAGAAATACAAAGACCACATGAGCAACGGAGTCGAGGAGATCGGTAAAAAAAACGTGAAACATATCCTCTTTGTAGAAGTGATTAGCGCTTTTATCTTGATCGGGGTCTTGATAAACCAGGGGTTGATAATCACACCAGTATTAGCCCTCTCGGGACTCGTATTCGGCTACATCTATTCAGCCGACCTGGTGAGGATAAAAAAGAGAGGGATACTCAGTCCAATCCCCGTGATCATCGGACTATATACCCTGCCAGTCTTAGGTGGTTGGTTCCTCTTCAGTTCCTCACTTCCAACATACATGATTGTATTCACCCTGGGGTACGCCTTCCTGAACGAGGGTATAACTCTTGTAAACACCTGCGAGGACTACAGAGAGGACATATCAGAGGGGATCAAAACATGGGCTCACGTACTCGAGATGAGGACCACCTCGAAGATGGCTTTTATTTTCACCCTCTTGGGCGGTCTGGTGGCCGTTATAGGTGTCATTTTAAAACCTATGACACTTGGGTGGTCCTTTTACAATACCTACAGCAGTATCGCCTTCATAATCTTAGGGGTTTTGAACACCATTTTTATATTGAAGATCAGCCAAAAGATATACTCTACATCTGAGAAGGATGATCTGGAAGCCGCATGCAAAAAGACCGCAAAGAATATGCCGAAGTGGTTCATAGGTACGAGATATCCTCTGGTTCTTATGGCCCTGCTTCTATTCTTATGATCTTAAAGCTAAAAAGCGCGGGCGTAAGTTATATAGTATCGCAAATTTAATATCTGTAAGTCATGGTTAAACCATCAAAGATATTTACTTTAGGTGAGAAAAATCCAAGGCTGGTCTTCTTCTATCTCCTGATATTGGGTATAGGCCAGTCCCTTTTTCAGATGTTCATATCCGGTTCAAACACCTTGATACCCCTAGGTCTCAACCTCAACTTTTTCAATCTCTCTCTGATTTTTTTCCTAATGATCGTAGTATACAAGACATTCATACCAACTTTGAGGATAAAACAGATAATAAGTGAGATCACAATATTCTATTGGTTGGTAATCTTCTTACCTCTGGTTAGAAATTTTTCTTTCGGACCTTTTCTGTTACCAGTGGGCTTTGCACTTCTAGTAGGAGGATCGATCCTGAAGAAACGGTCAAATATGTACGGGGAGAAACTCTCTGAAGTCATCTATCCATCTCTAGGATCCGTTCTACTGCTACTGAGTTCCCTTCTGTTGGTAGAATTTCAGACTGAATTTTTTTCCGGTATATCATCCCCTCTCCGGTTGGTCGTACTCTCTCTTGAGAATATAATCCTAGTATCCTTACTGTTGTTTATCACCGATAGAGGCGTACTCAGAGCATTCATGAAGAGCGTGAAGCCCTTCAGGACCCTTCACTTCTTTGGTATAGTCCTGATAGGAGCCGTAGTCGGATCTGCCCTGAGTGAGGCCCCTTTTCTCACTGCCAACAATATACTGCTTTGGATCCCCATATCATGCATGGTTTTGACGTGGCAGTTCTCGACCATGATAAATGATTATCATGATATCCAGACGGATCGGATTGTCCATCCCGATAGACCTCTAGTCAAAGGTAAGATAGATAAAACATTATACAAAAGGGTCGGACTGACCTGTGCGCTGTTGTCCCTTCTTTTATCCATCTCCTTGAGTCTAGAATTGTTCATACTGGATCTGATCTTCGTTATAGCCGGCATCTCCTATTCAGTACCATCTATAAGACTCAAAGACAGGGCCTACGGACATATCTGCGTGGGCTATGCCAGCACGGTAGCTTTTCTTTTTGGAGTCTATGGTATCTACTCGTTGAAAGATGTAGATCTATTGTTGAACTACAGTGGCGGTTTTGTCCCCTTCTTCCCGGATATCCTTTCTTTCTCCGTTATCATACTGGTCGTATTCTCTGTCTCACCGCTGATCAACGCCGTCGGTGATTATGAAGGGGATAAAAAAACCGGCGTCCAGAACGTCTATACTGTTTACGGGTTAAAGAAGGGAAAAAAGATCGTCTCTGTTCTGATAATACTCCTTTTTTGGACTCCCCTGCTGGTATTTCACTCGATGGTCGACTTTCTTTTGGTCCTACCCACATCATTGTTAGCCGCTTACTTGTTTTACAGATATGAAAGATATAGGGTCGTCTTTGGGCTTTACTTCATTATAATTTCATATATCATCTTGAAGCTCCTGTTCTAGGCCACTACATCGAAGTATCGATGCCAGAGTTTGCCTTGATGAAGTCCTTGATCATCTTTAACTGCGTCCTCAATCCTCCATGTCTATCTTTATGTCTTTGATAATACTTCAGAGGTGTCTGGAAAAACTTTCTTTGGGGATACGCGGTCCTAAAGCCCCACTCAAGTACGTCATCCATCTCCTGCTGGCTTATATTCGGATGATCCCAGACCAGATGTTTAGTATCCCACTTCCCCCAGTCGTTTTCTATTATACCATACTTCTCTGATATCCTATCCCATAAAGGGGTCTTGGGGAAGGGCGTCATCACACATATCTGGAGAAGATCGATCGAGAAGGAATTCAACCTGTTGATGCTCTCCTTTATAGTGGATATCGTATCCTCTTCAAAGCCTATCATGTAGTAGCCTATGACGAAGGAATTCTTTTCTTCCAATCGTCCAAGGACGTCCAAGGTCTTATCTACCTCTATCTTTTTTCCGACCTTGTCTAAAGCCTCTTGATGGAGGCTCTCCAGCCCTAAAAGAGCACCAGAGAATCCCCTTTCATACCAATCGTCCAAATTGTGGTCAAGTATATCTATCCTGGTCATGGCATACCAGTTCATGTCGTACTCCTCAAAGAGGTCGATCACCTTGTCGGTGTGCTTCGTCCACATCCCGAAATTCTCATCCTCTATCACCACTTCATCTATGCCCGCTTCTTTGTATTCCCTCACGACCTGCTCGATAGATGACAGCGGTACTTTATAGGGTTCAGAGCAAAATTTAGGGGTCTGGCAGAACTCACAGTTCTGGTTGCATCCCCTGTTGGTGAATATTATTCCTAGTGGGAATCCTCTAATGCCGCCAAAGGTTCCAACATAGTCAACGATCATCGGATGTTGAAGTTCATCAATCTCAGTTCCCAAAGCATCGGCTACTTTCTCCTCAGAATAACCCACAAATAACCTGTCAAAATGGTCTTCCATACCATAAGTTAGGGCCCCATAATTACCGGCCCAGAGTTCTGATATATCTTGTTTTTTAGCCTCCTCGACCATATCCATAACGTTCGGTATCTCGTAGGTGAAGAAAGAGAACCCTACTATATCATAGTCCTCCTTCAAAGCCTTCTTGTATTCTTTCCAGGTTGGAAACTCAAGTATATCTATCTGAGGTATGTTTTTTTTAAGAAACCTTAAACCGTTAGAGTTCTTTTTATCATAGGTATATCTGATCGTGCGGTCAACGTTGCTTCCCCAGTACTCGTAATGCTCACCTTTTTCCCTGTATGGCGTAGTGATAAGTACTTCTCTGTCTTCTTTGTCCATCAATGAGATTAGGGTACAGCCGTATATTAAAAAATTAGGGTCTCTTTTTGAAAACGGATTCCAAAAAAAATTATATCCATAAAGGCGATAGGCCTACGACCCATGAACATTCCTTTCAATTCAAAGGAACTCAACTTGGAGAACTTACTGGAGATACTAGAGAAGGATAGATTTACTGTCTTGACCGCCTTCATATATCTGGTGATAATAGGGATAATCCGTTCAGCTGGAGAATCCCTGATCTTTGAATACCCAGTATTCAGTATATATCTCATAGCACAGCATACAGCTTTCAACTTTCCGGTTTTGGTACTGGGAGTGCTAGTGATCAAGCTAGCCACGGACATGCCTTTGAGGAAGGTGTACAATCTCGTACTGATCGGATTTTGGGTCGTGGCCCTTCCTCCCTTCATAGACTACTTTATCTTTGGGTACTCTGGCGTAGAATTTTCCTACCTTTACAGCTATTACGGAGAGGGGGTCCATTTTATAGATAAGTTTATAACGATATATCCTCCTGTCATCTTGAGGAACGAAGAGATCAGTCCCGGTCTGAGGGGGATGCTGTTCTCATTGTTTGTGATGAGTTCCATTTACGTGGCTATAAAGACAAAGTTATACAAGGCTAGAAGACTGATCTCGAACAGACTATACAGGCCTCTTCTCAAAAAGATAAGCGCCGTTTTCTTCGGGGGGATGGGCATATGGATCGTGATGTGGTTCATCAATGCATCGGTTCCAACGGTAATAATGATAGAGAAAAAGGGGGTTCAGATCCTAGATTATTGGACTTTCAGGATGTATAACAAGTACTACCTATTTCTACAAAACTATGGTTATACCAACCGAGAGATACTACCCACGGCTTACGGTATATCCAATGAAGTTGGACTTGCTGAAGGGCTTATAATGCAGCAAAGAGCCCTGTTCATCATAATGTACTTCTTCATCCTGACACTCATCTCCTTGGTTTTGACATTTTGGATAGTTGATAAAGACCTGCTCAAGAAGATGATCTCCTGTCTGAACACCCCTGTGGTCCTTATCACCAGCGTATCTTCTCTGCTTGGAACCGCAGTGCTCTCAAAAGTAGATCCAAGTTATGGTCAAGGCTGGAGACTGGATCCTCTTTACGTTCTGCATGTTCCCTATATATTTTACATATTCATCATCGGTTTCTTCTTGGGCTGTTTTGGCTCTTACATCTGGAATTACTATAGAGATGATCCTGAGCTATCGAAAGGCCTGTTAAAGAATCTAGCTATTGTTTCACTGCTTGGAGGATTGACTTTTGCCTTCTTGTTGGGGCCGGTCAAGATCACTATCCTATATACCGTAGCTTTAGTGTTGATATATGTGGCCTTCCGGTCCAAGAGTAGCTCCTTCACCCCAAAAACAGTCCCACTTTTCACAGCAGGATGCATAACTACTTTTCTGATCGGCGTGTTCTCTCCCTCGATATGGAAGATCACCTCCTATACGATATCTGGAGGACTACCAGATCCAAGCTCATATCTGACCACTAACCTGAACAGGACGCCCGAATTGACCGGTACAGTAATAGGGGCTATAGCTATGGTCGGCCTGATGGTCTTCGGTGCCTCTGTGGTCTGGTATGTGCTTCAGAAAGAGGTCCTAAAGATAGAATATCCCCAATCGTTCTTGATCCTTCCTCTCTTCTTCTTACCTCTGTTGCTGTTCAAAAGCATGGGGATCGCTCTGATCGCTGGGATAGGCGGAGTCTTCGCCTCAACATTTCTTGATGATGACTTTCCCTCCCTGCCGCTCCTCATAGTATCTTTTGAATTGATATATATCATCCTATACCTGTGGAACATGGTCTCATTTTAAAGCCGTTTTTTGCCCATAAAAGCGGCTACCCAAAGTACGACAAGTACACAACCTAGGGAATATTCTATGGGATGTTTTTCCCAACCCCTTTTGGTCTCCTCGGTTTTATCTCCGTTTTCACTGTCTTCTGGCGGTGAAGCCTTTTCCAAGCTCAACGTATAAGAACCGTAATTGCCCTCTATCGAATTATCGCCGTCTTCTGGTGCGAACACAGCCACGTAGTAAGTTCCTGGATCCAAGTAAACCTCTTTACCGGTCAGATTCTTATTTGGTGACTTGGGAGGATATCCCTGATAGGATATCTTCAAAGCCGGATAATCCTTCTCGTTTATATATATCCTAGACTTTGTAGGTCCAGAGGTCGTGAGAGAAAGCCTTGAACCGTTCTCTACAACCACTTTATAGAAGTCTCCTCCACCCCTACTTTTGAATTTGGTCAAGTTGCCATATTGTAATTCTATCATATCATGACCTTTGTAGGCACTGGTCACATCGACCAGGGAAGGATCCTTTTCCTCCCTACCAAGGACATAGAAATGGGCTATCCTGTATTCATAATTGACCCTGAATAGATGTTCAGCCGTGAACCCATAATTGGATCTCGATGCATAACATTCTCCCATAGGCATCCAAAAAGTGGGCTCAGCCGTGTACCACTCGGCGTTCCATTCATCGGCATCCAGAGCGAACCAGTCTCCTTTGTTCTCAATATATGAAGCCTCCAGGAGAGGACGGTCGAACCAAGCCTCCGAGATATAATGACCCATCAACTGAGTACTTTCAGTAGGATGGATCGAGAGGATCCTGCTCGGTATGCCGATAGAACGTAATAATCCGGTCAAAGCGAAGGCACATTCATCACACCAGTTGTTCATAGTTTTGGAACTACCTTCACTTGCCAGGTCGTCGATATTTACTCCGTTCCGAGCCAGTTTACTGGCATCTTTCAAGGTCAGACCCTCTATCTTGCCCTGATCGTAGAAAAGGATGTGCCGTGGATCCCTCAACTGCGGTGGTTCCCTGGGAAGCGCCGTATTCCTTTGAGCCACTATCCTGACCAGTTTGACGGCCGCCCTTCTAGTGTCCGTCTCTTTCCCCACTCCCGCCAGGGCGAACTCGTAGAGGTCCGGATAAACGGTAAGATTATCACCGAAGGGATAAAGTTCCCCTTTATGCAGGTTACCTGATTTCGTGTAGATATATCCCTTCTCGTCTCTTTCTCCGTTCTCGTCGTAGCAGTAGGCACGGCGGTTCTTTGAGGATATCTCCATACCATAGGGATCGAACACCACGAATATCTCTATGGATCTACTCCAATCGTTCTTAGACGCGGTGAATGTGTATTTTCCAACTGTGTTATCCTGTGGAATCCTGACCGTCCACCCTTCATCTTTTATTTCCAGTTCGTCCAACTCGTCTTTTGCAGCTTTGATGGACGTTTTAGCACCCTTCAATCCGTTGAATTCAAGTTCTGTACCTCTTCTGACTACGGTCCTGTTGAGCGCTATCCTGAAGGTACCGTTCTGGTCTGAATATCTATGCCATGAGTTGTAATCTCTAGTTTTATACGATTTTTTATATATACAGTAAAGCCCTGGATCTTTGCTATCATTATCACTGGTTCCTAACAGTGCTTCCTGCCAACTCAGTAGGCCGTCGGAGTCTATATCGGTAGATTCCACTGAAGATATAGGCTGGGAGAGTGTGGGTGATATAGCTGACAGGAGGAGCATAGCTAGCATGGCATGTTTGAAAGCACATTCAGTCTTTTTTTTACGTTCTCTTCCTTTCATAAAGCAGAAAAACTACCTGTAGCTCCGTATAAAAACCTTTATGGCCTCTACTCCCGTTCAATTTAGATGACATCTTAATGAAAAGATAGAGTCGATTTGAGTAGATAAGTTAATATAGTAGGGACGCTCTATCCATAATCGGGCTTAAACTACTCCTATATCAAAGGATATGTTAAAGCTCTTAGAAACACCTACCTATTGTTTTCAATAGGGGGGAGGTGAAGAAGATGAACATAGAACAGATTCAAGAATATCCCAAAGTAGAGAACGAGATAGAACTGAAACAGATAAAGACATTTGAAGGACCATCCATACATGCAACATTTCCCGTAGCTGAGGCGGAGATCGACCTGGGGGGATACGTTGAAACTCCATCCGATAAGTGGTTTGCAGAAAGGCTGGTCAAAGCGTTACCAAAGCTGAAGGAACATACTTGTTCAAAGGGCTACGTTGGAGGGTTCGTCGAGCGGCTGGAGGAAGGGACATATCCCGCTCATATAATTGAGCATATTACGCTTGCACTCCAGGATACAGTAGGCCTAGATGTGTCGTTCGGTAAAGCCAGAAGGAAAGAAGGAAGTGTTTACACCGTCGTCGTAGATTACGAGTACGAACCGGTGGTGCGTCTAGCCGTCGAAGAGGCCATCAAAATAGTCAATAGATTGTTCGATAACGATGAAGATGTCAGTGCTTATGTTAGAGAGGTCATCGAGAGGACTAAAAAGGAGTATCTCAAGGTGAAGATGGGGCCCAGTACGGAGGCCATCGTCGGAGCCGCTAGAGAGAGAAAGATCCCCTATAAGAGGATAAGCCCGGAATACAGCCTGTATTCTCTAGGGTGGGGTAAGAACCGGAAGATGATATGGGGTCCCGAGACCTCCGAAACGTCCGTAATCGGCTCCGAGATCAGTAAAGAAAAAGATGTCAGCAAAGATATGTTATATACCGCGGGCCTTCCAGTACCGAGAGGTGAAGTAGCTAATAGTCTGGAAGAGGCCTTGGATATAGCCAACTACATAGGATATCCTGTGGTTATCAAACCGGTCAGAGGCCATCACGGTAACGGAGTTCTAGTCAACCTCCAGGACGAGGAAGAGTTGAAAGAAGCATACGAGATAACGAGCGAATACACGAATTACGTGCTGGTCGAGAACTACCTGTCAGGAGAGGATTACAGGGCTCTAGTCATAGGCAACGAAGTCATCGCCATGGCAAAAAGAGTCCCAGCTAGAGTTATCGGTGACGGGGCTTCGACAATAAAAGAACTGGTCAAACTCGCTAACCAGGACCCAAAAAGAGGAGACGGCCACACTTCTCTCCTGACAAAACTCAGTCTTGGAGAGGAAGAGTTGATGCATCTGAAACAGCAGGGATTGAACCTGGATCATATACCAGATGAAGGAGAGATAGTATATCTGAGAGCCGTGGCCAATCTGAGTACGGGTGGCACGGCGGTGGACTGTAGCAGTATGATCCATCCAACTCTGAAAAGGACGTTGGAGAGGATAAGCAAGATAATAGGACTGGACGTCATGGGCATCGATATAATAGCCAATGATATCACACTACCAGTGGATGAGATGAACTGGGGCATAATAGAGACGAACTCCAGCCCCGGCCTCAGGATGCACATCGCTCCAACAGACGGCTCACCACAGCCCGTGGGTGAAAAGATAGTGAGCAAATTGTTCCCGGCGGGAAACGGTCGGATCCCCGTCATAGCCATCACCGGCACAAATGGGAAAACTACGACCTCTAGGATAGCTGAGTGGATCGGCAGAAACTACGGGTATCATACAGGTTTAGCGGTAACTGGAGGCATATGGTCGAAGGGTGAAAAGATAACTTCCGGTGACACGACTGGACCCTGGAGCGCCAACGTCATTTTACAGGACCCAGAGATCGAATTGGCCGTTCTAGAGACCGCAAGAGGAGGTATATTGAAACGTGGAATTGGATTCGATAGATGTCAGGTAGGAGTTGTAACCAATATTCGGGGAGACCACCTTGGTTTGAACGGCGTTGAAGACCTAGACGACTTATTCTGGACTAAGTCACTAGTGGTAGAAGTAACAGAGAAAAACGGATACTCTGTCATAAACGGTAACGATAATTACGCCGAGAAACTGATGGAGAGAGCTAGAGGTACTCCAGTGCTCTTCGGAGTGGAAAGGAACGAGCTCATAGATGAGTATATAGGAGAAAAGGGAACGGCCTTCGTGCATGAAAAGGGCGAACTCGTGGCCTATATAGATGGTGAGAAACAGATGATCAGCCCTGTTTCGGACATCCCTTATCTCGGTAACGGAGCCAAGATGCTGATAGAGAACACCTTAGCGGCCGTAGCCGCATGCTATTCAGTCGGTATACCGGTACAGGAGATGAAGAAGGCACTAGCTACCTTCGAATTGAGTGAAGAGATGAACCCAGGAAGATTGAACACGTATGACCTGGGCGAGATAAAGGTGGTCTTTGACTATGCCCATAATCAGGACTCGCTGAAGGCCCTGGGAGAGTACATCGAGGGGATATCCTCTAAAGGTAATAAACTGGTCTATACGGGTCTAGGGGACCGGTCTGATCAAGCTATCAAGGAGAACGGCGAGATAGCGGCAAAACAGTTCGATAATTTGATATTCACGGAGAAGGAGGATCAACTGAGGGGCAGAGAACCTGGTATGATCGCCAAACTGCTGAGACAAGGAGCTTTGTGTCAAGGGAAAGAGGCGTTGATCATAAAAGATGCACAAGAGGCGTTGTCCTTCGCTCTACAAGATGCAAAACCCGGGGAAACAGTGGTATGTGCAAACCTTGACTTCACATCGGAGGACCTTCAAGAAACGCTCTCGAAAGGAAAGCTCACAGAGAACTCAGAGGAAAAATCAGCAAAAGAAATGGAACCAGCAGGAAAGAACGTTGTAGATAATACAGCCGAGCCCTCCTCCCGTTAGACCCGGGGGAAGGTGGCCTTCCTTTGCTCAAAATCGTATATACAGCCATTTACAAGTATCTGGATGGTCAAACTCTCCACACAGAGAGGCTGACCGGGCTTTATCTCCGATATGTTAGTACTGCCCAGGTTCTTGCCGTCTACGACCACTATATTCCTGCTGCCTATGACCTCGATCTGATTCTTTTGGAAGTCCCAGATCCCTGCCGTGTCTTCGCCTAGCCCCACACCGAGAACGCCGGGATTTTCAGTCACGACGTGGATCAGTCTCGGGAATCTGCCCCTGACCGTAAAATGAGTGTCTATCACTGTATCCTCGATGAAGCCTAGTCCGTGCGTCAGTTCCAACTCACCGCTGAGCAGTGCATCTTCACTCTCACCAGCGGCTATCATAGTATGGGTCAGACAGACGGCACCGGCCGACGTACCGCCCACCAGAACTCCACTCTCATGTTTCTCCATGATCTTATCTATCAGTTCTGTTCCGCCAAGTTGAGATGTTATCCTTAACTGGTTACCGCCCGTAAAGAAGAAGGCCGTAGCTTTTTCAGCTTCCGCCAATATCTCTTCTTTGTTTGCGTCTTCTCTTTCTTTTGGATTGAGTATAATGGTCTCAGCACCCAATTTTTTGAAGATCTTCGTATAACTCCTAGCCGATTCTTCTGGTGTACTGCTAGCCGTCGGAACCACGGTTATAACGGGGTCCTCACCTGAGAGTTCATAGAACTCCTGCAGTATGGGCTCGCTGGTCGTCCTTCCTAGGTTTCCACCTATGGCTATGATCGGACCTTTTGTCATTTTATTACTCCATGTGTAATGGAAAAAAAGAAATGATTTGCCTTAATATTTTCTATCATTTCTGAAACTATAGTAGAAGATATAACTTCTTAACAATTCGTTAACGATTTGTGAGCGTGGGGAATTGCCAATTTTTATGATTGGCGAGAACAGGAATTTATAATTCCTGTGAATCTTTGATTCCCAATAGTTCTCGAATCTTCCACGAGGGCGAACGAAGTGAGCGCCGAGGGGGAGATTCGAACTCCCGAGGCGCAACGCGCCACCGGCTTGCTT
>CAYMXS010000062.1:0-13079 GCA_964394465.1 uncultured Thermoplasmata archaeon
TCTACATATATCACATAAAATCTAAATAGCTAGACCCTTTCAATTAAGCAATATGCCCGAGTCTAGAAAAGTTCAGATCACTGGGGGTTCTACATATATAGTCTCACTGCCGAAGTCCTGGGTCCGCGAGAAGGAGATAGACGCCGGCGACTCTTTGATCCTGGTGCCTCAAGAGGACGGCTCCATCGTCGTAAGTCCTGAAAGGGAATACGAGAAGAAGGCGAACGTTAAAGTTCTAGATATAAAGGATGAGACACCTGATTCTTTGATCAGGTCCCTTATAGGCACCTACATGGCCGGTTATTCGAAGATCGAACTGCACTCTAAAGAGGGTATGGAGCCCGAGCTAAGACGTGCGATCATGAGGTTCACCCGGATGGTAATAGGTCCTGAGGTCATCGAGGAGTCGGAAAAAAGGGTCATCTTGAAGGACCTGATAGACCCCTCTGAATTCTCTCAGAGGAAGGGATTACGAAGGATGTACCTCATAGTCAAGAAGATGCATGAAGACGCCATGGAGGCCTTCGAAACACAGAACGAGAAACTAGCTAAAGATGTCATCGACAGGGACCCGGACGTTGACAGATTGTACTGGATGATAACCAAACATTACAACATGCTTCTGTCCAATCCTCGCTTGATAGAGAACCTAGATATATCCATAGAGAGGAGTCTGAGCTACATGCTGGTCTCGAGGGCCATGGAAAGGATAGGAGACCACGCGGTGAGGATAGCCGAAAACATCATAGAACTCAGCGACGGTTTCGAGAGCGATATAAAGGAAGATATCGAGAGTGAAAGCGAGCTTTCCCTAGAGATACTGGAAAGATCAGCCGAGGCCTTCTTCAAGGAAGACCTGGACGGTGCGAACTCCGCCATAGAGCTGAGAGAAGATCTGAGCGATATAAACGACAGGTTGATGGGGAAGGTCAAGGAGGAGAAGAAGGAGAACCTGACCCCTCTATCGTACATACTGGAGAGTATCTCTAGGACCGGTTCCTACGCCACCGACATCTCGGAGATAAGCATAAACTACATCATGTCAGCATGAAGTCTCTACTGGAAAAAGAGAGAAGAGGCTGCCCATGAAAGAGCTGCTGATCTTTACGAATGAATTCCCGCCGGACACGAGCGGTAGAGCGAACAAGATGAAGAAACGGGCTGAATTGATGCCCCGCTTCGGATGGAAACCAACGTATCTTTTGTACACCGAGTACCCACTGGAGAAAGAGAAGAAGGAGATCGGTGAAGAGCAGATCGATATCTATAGAAATCATCGAGGCGACTTAGAGAAGAGAATACTTTACTGGATGGAGAAAGGACTGGGTGGTGTCACGGACGGATTCCGATTTCTCGACCTGTACACGCCGCACCTTTTAAGAGGGCTCTTGAAGGCTAGAGAGATATTGGAGAAAGAGCGGCCGGACGCCATATGTACCATGAGTTATCCGTTTTCGATGCATCTCATCGGCCTTTACCTGAAAAGGAAGTACGGCGTCAGATGGCTGGTCGAACTGAGGGACCCCTGGGTGCTCAATCCCACGAAATTCAATGGAGATGCCGGACCGCTGCACAGATGGCTGGAAAGAAAGGTTTTAGAGGCGGCGGATGCTGTCGTCTTCAGAAACGGCATCCAGATGGACCTAGATTACTTCGAAGAGAACTATTCAGATAAGATAAACGAGAAGGTCAACAAGCTGCCCTTCATAGGGTATCACGAAGACGATTTCGATGTCGAACCGGAAAAGTTCGATGAGTACACGATAACCTATGCGGGGAGGTTCTATGGGGATGGCCACGACCCCATCAATTTTCTTGAAGCACTCAAGCAGTTCATGGAACAGGGGCATATATCAGAAGAGGAGATAAGGGTGAACTTCCTGGGCGACTGGAAGAACAGCTGGGAACGGTACATCTCGGGCACTCTTCTAGAAGACGTGGTACACAGCTACGGATGGGTCTCCTATGAAAAGACCGTGAAGGTCTTGAAGGGGTCAGACCTATGTATATACTTCAACCGGCCATTTGCAGGGGACGAATTGAGCATAAGCCAGAAGATGGGGGATTATATTGGTGCCGGGAAGCCCATTATATCTCTGGGTAAAGAAGATTGGAAGAGCACGAGATGGATGAAGGAGAAGAGCCTTGGGGTCTGGGCGGATCACGAAGACGTAGAAGACATAAAGAGAGCCATCGAAGAAGCGTACTACACTCCGGAGGAGGAACTGTTCTCACCTCCAAAGGAGTTCCTCGACGAGATAAAGAGAGAGAACAACGTCAGATTGTTCTGTCTGGTATTAGATGAGATCACCTCTAGATAGTTTATTCTCATCTCTCGAATAGATAGACCTCGACTTCCACGTATTCCTTGTGCCTGCTTATCTCGAAATCCTTCTTCATATCCTTGATGATAAGGTCCGTATCCCCTCTGGTATGAGATAGTACGAGCCAGACCCTTTCATGACCCTGGGTAAGCTCGTTGAGCTCCTCTATATGGCTTTGATTGACCTCCACGTTCCTGCTGAGCTTTCGAGGCATCCTCGGCCTCGTTTCGTTGGGGAACGCTCTTTTCGTCAGATCCTCTCTTTCAGAATAATAGTCGAAGCAGAGTCGAGTAAAACCGGCGTTGAAAACGACCAGGTCTTCGCTTTCAGCGTTTTCTTCTACGTAGTCAACGGTCTCTTCCCACTGTTCCTTATCCGGTTCTGCATAATACACCCCCAGGTTGAAGGCCCCTAACACGATGATCAGAGCTATAAAGATTACCTTCAATTTCTTCCTGTCCAGTCTCGATATGGAGAGCGCTATCAGAACATAGAAACCTAGAGATGCGGCGATGGTGTACTTAGGGGGTCCGTAGATGGGTTTCCATACCCAGGAGGCCAAGAAGGGCAATAGATTCGGCAGCAGGATCCAGAGGCACAAAAGGTAGAGCTTTTCATTCCTTGCACCCAAGTCAATCCAGGTCCTTGGATTCAACAAGTCCTCTTTACCTATCTTCTCACCTATCTTCTCGCCTCTCGTGGCCTCTTTTTCCTCGGACCTCTCTTTCATCCCGTAGAAATAGAGGCATATAACGACGATGAACAGGAGAAAAAGAAGAACGTGTCCAGAATACTCATTGAAGACTATCAGGAGCGTCGCTGCAGTGGGCTTAGCCAGCCAGCTCAGGCCCTCGCCGCTCTGTATGCCGGAGGCCTTGCCCAGATATCCTCTGAGTAATGGGAGGAAGGAGATGAACAAGATCACCTGCTGGAAAATCCAGCCCTTCAGAGAGGTTTTCAGATCGGATCCTTTATGGAGTAATAGAGTGAGGAAAAAGGCATTCTGAACTATCAAAACGAAGACACCGAAAGGATGGGTGAACAATAACAGTATAGATGAAGTTATATAGCCGATAATCACCGGCAGGGTATTCCTTTCTTTCACCAGCAGTAAGAAGAAGTAGATGGAAAGACCGGCCAGTAAAGCTAGAAGGCTGTACATCCTGACATCCTGTGACTGCCACACGTGGAACTCAGATAAGGCCAGGATCAAAGCGGACAATCCAGCTATCTTCTCATCGAACAGCAGATATGATATCTTGTAGAGAACGAAAACGGCCAGCACTCCGAACAGCATGGCAGGTAAGCGAAGTGCTATCTCCGATGTCCCCAAGAGTTTGATCCAATAGTGCATCATGAAGAAGTATAGCGGCCGGTAGCTCACATCGTATAGTTTACTGGGTCCTAACTTGGATCTCTCCAGAGAATATATCTCGTCTAGATAGAGACTCTCGCCCTTTAGATTATAAAGCCTCAGCACGAGGGATAGAGTAAGCACTACGACAAGGACGGTCTGTTCGACCGTTAGTGGATTCTTTCTCTGTGCGTCTTCAAGTTTTTCTTCTAGATATTTGTACATACTGACCAGTTCGAACTCCGAGACTTCTACACTTGTTTGTAAGGATGCAATCGGGATAAAGGTAAAAAATATTTGCTTATACCCTCAAATATTTTATTTACCTGCTGTGAATGTAGGATCGGAATAAGAAAAGAGGTACCATGAAGCTAGATATAGATAGAAGGGTCAAGGACACCTTAAAAGCGTTGGCTAGCGTACTCCTGTTGAGCTACATAATCTATTCAACCGGACCCTACAAGATATGGAACCAGCTGAATCAGGTAGACCTATGGTTCTTCTTTATGGTCATCGTGATAACCATCGTAAAGGTCGGTATCAGCGCGAAGAAGTGGCAGGTACTCTTGAGAGCTAAAGAGGAGGTTAAGAGCCTCCTCTACGTCTGGAAGATCTACTACATAGGCACGTTCTTCAATCTGTTCCTGCCCACCAATGTGGGGGGCGACGTCATAAAGGCTCACAAGATGTCGAAGACATCGCAGAACTCAGTGGAGGCCTATTCTTCCGTCTTCATGGAGCGGTTTACAGGGCTCGCAGCCATCTTGATACTGGCACTGGTATCTACGACCTTGTACCTCGAGGAGTTACCCCTGCAGATACTGCTGCTCATTTACTTCGTGGTGACCCCTCTGATATTGGGAACTGGATTCCTTTTACTCCGGAAGAGCCTGATCCAGAGATTCAGCTCTATATATGAGAGGATATTCGGATCTTTCAACCCGTTCTCTATACGAGAAAAAGTTGGGAAGCTCTACAACTCCATAAACCTGTACAGACACAAGAAGAAGGCGCTGACCTCGGCACTGGCCATATCGCTGCTGTTTCACCTGCTCCTCATACTGACCAATTATATACTGGCTCTCTCGATAGGGATGAACGTGGCCATACATTACTTCTTCATATTCATACCGATAAGTGCCGTGCTTTTATTCCTACCTATATCGATAAAGGGTTTCGGTGTGCGAGAAGTGATCTACGTGTATTTCTTTACAAACGCCGGGGCTACGGCGGCCCAAGCCGTCTCTTTATCTTTTCTAGTCCATCTCGTAGGCATAATAAGTTCTATAATAGGCGGTCTCGTTTACCTGTACTCGAAGATAAAATGAACCGGTTCTCATTCAATGCCTTTTAACTCCATCCATGGTACCTCATTCAGAACGGGATGTTCCGGCAGGTAGGAGTGTCCGTAATAGCCCTCCTCTCCCAAATACTCCCCGTGATCGGCGGTGATCACGATGTTTTCCTTCTCATCCTCTATGTCCCTAGTTATTTCCTTCAGGGCTTTCAGAACCATGTCGAGATTCTCTTTATAGAGTTCCACTAGGCCGTCGTGACCTCTATCCCTCAAGACCTCGTGCATAGGCGTCATGGGAGGAAGGTTCAGAAGCTTCAGCATTCCTCTCGTAGTTCTGCCTCCAAGGGTCCTCCTTACTGAAGAGCCTATGAAGTTCCTCAGAGACCTTTTCCAGTTGTCATGTAATCTCAGGGATTTGTTCTTCGGATTGACGGGGTCCTTATACGTGAGATAGGGGAAATGAGGCTGCATGTAATGTGCGATTATCCTTTCTTCCGGTTCTTTATTGACCACGGCTCTAATCTCCTCGTTCACTCTCTCTGGTAGGACCGTCCCCTTCTCATCGTCCCACCCGCTGTCCCATAGGTCGATTATAGAGGAAAAATGATCGGAGGCCTTGAAGCCATTTATCTCCAGCTTAGAATTCACGTGCGGCGTCGTCGAGATGTACGTGACGTCCTTGTATTCCCGGGTGAAAACAGCTTTACACCATTCTGACGTCGCCACGCCGTTCTCACAGGCCACGGGAGAACGGGCCTTTCTCAATCTTCCTCTCAAGAAATCCAGATATGACCTTTCGAAGGTATCGTACCTACATGCATCCAAAACAACGAGGACGTCCCATCCTTCCTTCTCTATCTGGTCTTTCTGGTCCAGCATTTTTCAGTCTCCCGAGAGCTCGAACCAAGGCACTTCAACGAGTTCTTTTCTCGGCTTAAGGTCGTGACCGAACCTACCGCCTTCGCCCAGCAGTTCTCCGTGGTCCGCTGTGATCACCATCTCTCCATCTACTGATCCTACCAGTTCTTTTACCGACTCAAGAGCACGTATCAGGTTCTCCCTGTACGCCTCCTTCACGCCCTCGACACCCACCCTTCTCAAGGCATCATCCATCGGACTCAAAGGAGGGAGTCTCAACAGCCCCATGAGATCCACGGCAGTTTTATCACCGATCAAGTTCCTGGCCGTAGATACCAGTTTGTTCCTGAACCTCCTACAGAGGGACGTCCGAGAATCTGGGTCTTTCTTCTTCTTCGTTGTCGGAGGACCCAATGACAGGTAAGGCGTGTGCGGCTGCATATAGTGGATTACGAATCTTTTACCTGGGTGTTTTTCTATCTCTTCTAGAGCTCTAGAGGTCACTCTCTCCGGTAGCACGGTCCCCATCTTCTCATCCCATCCCTGGTCCCATAGGTCGATTATAGTGGAGAAATGTTTCTTCGCATCGAAGCCCTCCACCTCCAGTTTCGAGTTCACCCTGGGATGTGACGAGATGTGTATCACATCGTCGTAGTCCTTCTGAAAAACGTTCCTGTACCACACGGAAGTGGGAGCTCCCTCGCCCTCGAAGGCTGGGGACCTCGCTCTCTTCAGCTCCCCTTTGAATGGGCACTCTTCTTCAAAATAGTCGTAGCGGCAGGCGTCTAGAACGACAAGATAGTCCCATCCTAGGAGGTTTATCAGTTCATCCTGTTCTTCCACCGACATAGCTTCACTCCGTTTCTTCCAGACCTCTCGTCTCTTGGACGACGTAGGGCTTCCTTTCCTCGTAGAATATCTTCGTCAGCATCTCCGCCAAGAATCCAAACATCACGAGTAAAAAGCCGAAGAGTACGAGTCCAACGGCCAAAAGCAGCTGTGCAATCTTAGGCAGTACTGAGACCCCGTAGACGTACTTCATTATCACGCGGTACATCCCTATGATGAAACCGATCAGCATGAAGATACTCCCTAAAGAACCCAAGAAGTGTAGAGGTCTGACCGAGTAACGGTTCCAGAAATAGTTGAATATCAGGTCTAGAGAGCCCTTCATCAGTCGGAAGATCCCGTATTTGGTCCTGCCGTGCTTCCTCTCCCTGTGGTTGACCTCTATCTCGGTGATCTCAAACCCGCGCTTGTGCAGCTGCGTAGGTATGTATCTGTGGCCCTCACCGTAGAGGTTTACATGATCGATGGCCTCCGCACGGTAGGCCTTGAGTGTACACCCAAAGTCATGGATCCTCGGACCCATCTTCATGGACACTTTTGTCTGGATCCAGCTTGGAAACCTCTTCATCAGTGGATCCTTTCTTTCTTTCCTCCAGCCAGAGACACAGTCGTACCCCTCTTTCAATTTTTCTATGAGCCTGGGTATGTCTTTGGGGTCGTTCTGCAGGTCCGAGTCCGTGGTGACTATTATGCTCCCCTCGGCATGATCAAATCCCGCGTTCAGGGCGGCGCTCTGTCCAAAGTTTCTCCTGAACCGTATCAACTTGACGTTGCTGTCCTTCTCCTGCAGTTTCTTCAAGACCCGGTAACTCTTATCCGTTGAGCCGTCATCTACGAATATGATCTCCCATTCTTTATGGTCGTATCTCTCGTCCAGTACCTCGGATATCTCTCTATAGAGCCGTTGAAGGTTCTTCGCTTCGTTATAGACGGGAGATATGACAGATATATCCATTTTTCATCCATCCAGACCTATTGAGGTCCTATGTACCATTCAAGCGATAACTATTAAAATTTACCTGATTTGAGATGGAAATAATTTTTAAATAACCATGCTGTCCTTCTACCCCTCAAGGTCAAATCATGAGTGACAGAGAAAAGATAAGCGTTGCTAAACCGATGGTCGGGGATGAGGAGGTAAAGGAAGTCTCGGAGGTGCTGCGTTCGGGTTATTACGCTCCAGGTCCAAGGGTAGAAGAATTCGAGGATAGATTTTCCGATTACATAGGTACGGAACACGGCATAGCAGTGAACGCGGGGACCGCTGCACTGCACGTTTCACTGGCCGCCTCTGGGATAGGCCCAGGCGACGAGGTCATTGTACCGCCTATGACCTTCTTCTCCACGGTCTCAGCGGTACTGCATCAGAACGCCGTACCGATCTTCGCGGATATAGATCCGGAGAATTTCTGTCTAGATCCAGAATCCGTGAAGAGGAAGATAACTGAGAACACCGAGGCGATATTACCGGTACATCTGTTCGGGAACTCAGCCGAGATGGATCCATTTCTGGATATAGCTGAGGACGAAGACATTCTTCTTATAGAGGACGCAGCCCAGGCCCACGGTACTACATACAAGGACGAGAAGGTGGGCTCGATCGGCGACGTGGGCTGCTTCTCCTTCTACGCCACGAAGAACATGACCACCGGAGAGGGCGGCATGATAACCACGGACAGTGACGAGATCGCGGAGAAAGCCAGGTCAATAAAGGGCCACGGCATGACCGGGAGACACGACCACACGTATCTGGGTTACAACTACGAGATGAGCGAGATAAACGCGGCCATGGGACTGGTCCAACTAAGAAAATTGGATGAACTGAACGAGAAAAGAAGGGAGAACTCGGAGTTCCTGCTCGAAGAGGTCGATAAAGATATCGAGTGGTTAGAGGCACCCAAGATACCAGATCATGTGGAACACACCTATTTCTGGTGTCCCGTGGTGGTGGACGAGGAGAAGATAGGTATGGACACCTCCCAGGTGATAGAAGAGTTGGACGAAAGAGGGCTTGAGACGAGGAACCGCTACACTGAACCGATCTATCATCAAGAGGTTCTAAAGAATCCTTATCCGAAAGGCTGTCCATACACCTGCCAGAACATAGAAGAGAGGTACGATGAACTGTACCTCAAGAACGCGGAGGACCTAGTGGGCAGATTTATGGGTCTTCCAAATCATCCCGACCTGGAGAAAGAAGATCTGGAGAGAGTAATCGATATACTGGAAGAGTTCAAAGGTGATAATAGATGAAGGTATTGGTAACCGGCGGAGCGGGCTATATCGGATGTAACGTCGTAGAGGAACTGATAGAGAGAGGACACCACCCCATCGTCTTCGATACATTCTTCTGGGGTACGGATGCGATAGAGCCCTTCGAGGACGAGATAACCATGGTAGAGGGAGACTGCAGGAACTCAAAGGACGTTATCTACGCCCTAGAAGATGCCGAATCGGTTTTACATCTGGCCGGCATAGTCGGAGAGGCCGCCTGTTTGAAGAACCCGAAGGCCCATTTCTCCATAAATCTGGAGAGTACCAGAACGTTGATAAACTGCTGTACCGATCCGGCTTTAGAGTTGACGAGAGATTTCATATTCTCATCCTCCTGTTCCGTGTACGGCAACGTGCACGGCATGTACGACGAGGTGAATGAGGAGACCCCTCCGAATCCCCTTTCGGATTACGCCAATGCCAAGCTTCGTTCCGAAAATATAATACTGGGGAGAGGCGAAGACGTGCCGCATTTTCATCCCACCATACTCAGGCTATCCACGGTTTTCGGATGGTCGAAACGTCCTAGACTGGACCTCGTCACGAACTTATTCGCCTATCAGGCCTGGAAGGACAGCGAGATAACGGTCTACGGAGACGGAAAGCAGTACCGTTCACTGGTCCATGTGAAAGACGTTGCGAAGGCCTTCGTTGACGTTCTTGAGTCTCCGCGCTTCATGAGAGACAATGAGATATACCACGTTGGAGATAAAAAGAACAACAGGACGGTCGCGGAGATCGCGGAGACCGTGAAGTCCATAGAGGACGACACCGAGATAAAATACTTCCCGGAGAAAGACACCGATAGGAGGGACTACTCCATAAACTGCAACAAGATCAAGAATATAATCGGTTGGGAGGCCGACTGGTCTGTTGAAGAGGGCATCGAAGACTTGATCGAGAGATTGAACGAGAAGGACTGGGACTGGAGCTCAGGGAAGTACAGGAACAGCAGCTTCGACTATGAGTGAATGATCGGAGGTAGCCCATGAATGGAGAATTCAAGGTCCTAAAAAGAGAAGACCTGTCAGTATGGATGGATCACTACAAAAGATTGAACACTAAAGCTGTCTATCATCACCCACGCTACGTTGAACTGATGGCGGACCATTTCGACGGAGAGCCGGAGCTCCTTATCTATCAGGAAGAAGAGGATTTCATATATTACCCATACTACAAAAGGGAGATAGGTGACTTGGACTTCGTGGACAATAACAAGGGATGGTACGATACCATATCATCGTGGTACTATGGCGGTCCGATCATCTCATCGAAAGATGGAGATAAAGGCTCCCTTATAGAGGGCTTCAATCAGAACCTTTCACGGTTCAGAGAAGAGAGCAATATAATCTCGGAGTTCGTTAGGTTCGACCCGCTCATCGAGAACCACGATCTTTTTTCAGCTTTAGAGCCAAGGATGGACAGGAAGACCGTTTACGTGGAACTCGACCAGACCGAGGAAGATATATGGAATAACTTCGAGAGTCGTAACAGGAGAGCCATCAGACAGGCGAAGGAGACCGATATAGAGATAGAGCACTCGGAATATATAGACGAGTTCAGAAGCTGGTCCAAGATATATAAAAATGCCATGGAGGCCAGAGATGCAGCTGACCACTACAGGTTCTCTTTCGAGTTCTTTAAAAAGATCCTGATGGAGAACAGCGAGCTCTTCGACTTTCTAGTCGCGATGTATCAGGACGAGGTCATAGGCGGCTTCATCATGGCCTACGACGATAACTGGGGGCACCACTACCTGAGCGCTTCTAACCCGGATTACTGGGATAAAAGAGTGAACAACCTCATGTTCTACAAGGTGATACTGCATGCGAAGGATAAAGGTCTGGATATCTTCGATTTTCAGGGGGGCAGGCCCGGAGTCTTCAAGTTCAAGAAGGGCTTTTCTCCCACTAGAGGGGATTTCTATCTGGGTAAAGTCGTGCATGACGAAGAAAGATACGAGAAGCTGGTCAAGATGGCTGAAGGATCCGGTGTAGAGATAGACGAGGATTTCTTCCCTGAATACAGGACGAGGTAGGCCTATCCATGTTCTCTAGAGTAGTAGCGATAGTGGGGGCTCCGCGCTCGGGCACCAGCTGGCTGGGTCAGATAATAGACAGCTGTCCGAACGTGAGGTACAGGTATCAACCCATCTTTTCCTACGCCTTCAAGGACGCGGTTGATGAAGATTCCAGCCCAGAAGAATACCAGGAATTCTTCGAAGGTATCTATAAAAGTGAAGACGATTTCCTTTGCCAGAAGGAGAGGAAAGAGAGGGGTATCTATCCCGTCTTCAAGAACAAAAACGAGGAGCCCGATGTGTTGGCCTTCAAGATGGTACGCTACCATCATCTGGTTCCCGATATGATCGAGTATTTTGACTTTCTGAAGGGCGTGGGCATAATAAGGCATCCGTGCGCCGTGATAAACTCCTGGCTCTCCACTCCCAAGGAGTTTCCGGACGATGCGGAGCCAAAAGAGGAGTGGAGACACGCGGAGTGCAGGAACGAAGGGAACCCTGAGGAGTTCTGGGGCTTCGAGGCCTGGAAGGAAGTCTCGGACATATACATGGAACTGGAGGAAAGACATCCTGACCAGTTCACCATCCTCAGATATGAAGATCTGGTTGATGACCCGATAGAAAAGACAAGAGGGCTTTACGATTTCTTGGATATCACTTACACAGACCAGACTGAAGATTTCCTAAAGAAGAGCCAGCAGGAGCACGAAGAGGACCCCTATGCGGTCTATAAGGACAAGAAGGTCAAAAAGAAGTGGAGATGGGAGCTCGACGAAGATATAAAGGATGAGATACTGGAGGAACTAGAGAACACGAGATTCGAGAGGTTCCTATGAGATTTATTCTATAGGGTTTCAAAAGCCAATATTTTAATATATTTTGCACCACTAAAATCTTGAAACGGGTCAATATCATGCCGGAGATAAGGAAAGGAGCGACCTCGCTCTTCATAGCCGAGGTGTTCGTGAACGTCTTCAACTACCTTGCTTTAGTCTATTTTGCTAGGTTATTGGGGGCGGAGGTACTAGGCACCTACTACCTCTTTCTGACCGTGGTCTCCCTATCAGTCTTCTTCTCTGGTATAGGTCTGCACTCAGCTATAACTAAAAGGTTGAGCGAGCACCGCGAGGACGAGGACAAGGTCTTCGGGGCCTCGGTCCTGATCCAGATAGTCTTTTTGTTGATAACCATCACTGTGGTCATAGCCATACGGCACTACATCACCGCCTACCTGAAGACCGATCTCATAATGTACGTCGTTCTGGCCATCTTGTTCATACGTTTGAACAAATACATGGTCTCTTTACTTCGAGGCATAAGGAAGATCAAGAGGATCGCCCTGGTCAGGATAATCACGTCCATCGCGATAGCCGGGATCTCCGTGTCACTGGTATTCTTCTTTAACATGGGACTTATCGGACTTGTTCTAGGCTACATGCTCGGCTATATGGTCGGTATAATGGTCGCTTTGGGCCATGTGGATATAAGTCTTCGGACCCCAGATCTTTCGAACATAAAGAACATCATGTCCTTCGCCAAGTACAGCGGAAGTCTGGGCTTCAGCGGACTGATATACAACTGGTCCGACACCCTGATAATAGGTCTTCTGTTGACTCACGCCGACGTGGGCGTTTACGAGATGGCCTGGCGGATAGGCGTTTTCGTCGGGTTAGCGAGCCAATCTATAAGCGAGACCATCATGCCGGAGATAAGCAACCTGGATAGTAAGAACTTGAGGAAGAAGATAAGCCAGATCGTGGGCAAGGGCGCAGTCTTCACCACTCTGATACCCGTCGGTTCTCTGTTCGGCGGTATACTACTTTCAGAGGAGATAATGGGCATTTTTGGAGACGAGTTCAAAGTGGCGGCTCCTATCCTGATCGTCTTTCTAATAGGCAAGATATTCTATGCCCAGAGACGCCTTTTCGACTCCTTCCTGGGCGGTATAGACAAGCCCCATCTCACGCTCCGGGTCAGGGTTTTCACCATGTTCTTGAACGTCTCACTGAACGTCGTATTGATCTACAAGATAGGTCTGATAGGGGCGGCGATAGCAACGACCGCTTCAGAGATATTCGACGTCGTGTTTTTGATGCGGTATTC
>CAYMXS010000063.1:0-12990 GCA_964394465.1 uncultured Thermoplasmata archaeon
CTCACGTGGGGCGGGAAGAACTCCGATAAGAGCAGTATGTTCAATGGATCACCATCTGATATTTCTAATCTTAAACATATAAGAATAGTAAATGAAAAAGGGTTAAAGAGTTTATCGCCTAGGCAGATCCGCAACGGCTTCTTCCACCAGGTCCATCGCCTCCATTATGTTCTCCGTCGAGTTCGCGTAGGAGAATCGTAAGTGTCCTTCCCCTGTTGGACCGAAGGCGCTGCCGTGAGAGGAGAGAACACCTGCATCTAGAAGCTCCATGGCCAGTTCCTCGGCGGTCATATCGAAATCGAAGGACGGGAACACATAGAAGGCGCCCTTCGGCTTCAAACAATCGAAACCCGGTATCTCGTTGAGCCTTTCGACGATTATGTCCCTTCTCTTCCTGAAGGTGTCGGTCATCTTCTGGACGAAATCCATCCTGTTCTCCATGGCGTACAGAAGGGCGTGCTGAGTCGGGTTGGGCGGACAGGCAACGGTATAGTACTGGGCCTTGCCTATCTCCTTGATCCATTCTTCTTTCGTGGCCAGATAACCGATCCTCCAACCAGTTACCGCGAAAGTTTTGGAGAAGGAATTCACCATCACGGTGTTCTCGTACTCCTCTAAGAACGAGACGTGTTCTTCTTCATAGGTCATCATCTCGTAGACCTCGTCCGAGAGTATGAAAAGGTCGTTCTCTCTAGCCCAATCCGATATCTTTTTAACGTCCTCACGTGGAAAAACCCCTCCCGTTGGATTCCCTGGAGAGTTGACTATTATGCCCTTGGTTTTAGAAGTCCTCCTCTCCTCTAATTCATCGACGTCGGGGACGAAATCCTTGCTCTGCTTGACGGGATAGGAGACTGGATTACCGCCGGCGAGTTTTATCTGAGGTTCGTATAAGACGAAGCCGGGCTCCGGATACAGTACATCTGAAGAATCGTCGATGAAGGTCTCCGTTGCGTTTTTGAACGCCTGGGTGGCCCCTACCGAGACCAGTATGTTGTCCTTGGTCAGTTCCGGGTCGTATTTATTTAGATGTGAGGCCAGAGCCTCTCTAAGAGGGCCCAGACCGTAGGTTGAGCCGTAGCCGTTGTGTTTGCCCTCTTTCATCGCGTCCCTGTACGCATCTATGACGTCATCAGGGGGTTGAAAGTCGGGCTGCCCTAGACCGAGATTTAAGACGTCGTCGTTGGCCATCTCGAACATCTTCCTGATACCGCTCAACTCCATCCGCCTTATCTTTTCAGATATCATCTTTTTCACGCTTTATTCGTTTATAAATAAACATTTTGGTCTAAGACCAGGGTTGGTTCATAACACCTCGGGGTTCACTATATGCTCCGGTCTTTTCCCTTCGAGAACATCTATGAGGTTCTGGGCCGCCATCCTGGCCATCTCCCCTCTAGCCCGGTGTGTTGCGCTTCCAAGGTGAGGTGTCAACACCACGTTATCCAGTTCATAATAGTCCGGGTTGGCCCCATAAGGCTCGTCCGCGTAAACGTCTATGCCCGCCCCGGCTATCTTTTCGGATTCAAGGGCCTCTACAAGGGCTTCTTCTTCAACCACTTCTCCCCTGGCAGTGTTTATAAGATAGGTGTTCTGGTCCATCGATTCGATTTCCTCTTCGCCTATCATGCCCTCCGTCTCTTCCGTCAAGGGCACGTGGAGTGAGACTATATCCGATTCAGCTAGAACGGTCTCTAGATCGACCTTTTCCGCGCCTATCTCTTCTTCTATGCCCTTTTTCCTCGAACGGTTGTAGTAAAGGACGTCCATGTCGAAACCAATGCTTCGACGTGCCACAGCTTTCCCGATATTCCCCATGCCGATTATGCCGAGTGTTTTTCCCGCCAACTCGTGGCCCAGCATCAAGGTCGGGTCCCACCCGTGGAACTTATCGTCCCTTACGAATTTATCGCCCTGAGGTATGTTTCTAGCAACTGCAAATATCAGCGACCATGCTATCTCGGCTGTCGCGTCTGTTAAAACACCTGGTGTGTTCGTCACCGCTATACCGAGGTCCGTTGCGGCCTCAACGTCTATATTGTCGTAGCCGACGGCATAGTTCGAGACGACCTTGAGTTCAGAGGATGATCCCATTATCTCCCTGTCGATCTCGTCCGTTAAAAGGCAGAGGAGAGCGTCTTTCCCCTTAATCCTTTCCAGAATCTCCTCTTTTTCCATCATCCTGGGCTCTTGGTTCAAATCAACATCGTACTTCTCTTCAAGCATCTCGACGCCTGGCTCCGGGATATCTCTAGTCACGAGCACTTCCATATCCATGCGTAGAAGACGTCTCATTTATGTATGTTACTATGCATAAAAAGAATATAGGATGAATAAAAGTTAGCAGTAAATATTTAAGCGGGTATTCATTCCCTGAGAAAAGGTGAAAGTATGAAATTCAAGCTAGGATTCATCGGATTCGGCGTGGTCGGTCAAGGTTTAGCTGATATCCTCTTGGAGAAGGAGGAAGAACTGAAGGAAAAGTACGGTTTCGAGTTCGAAGTCGTCGCCATCTCAGACGTCAAGATGGGCTCGATCTACAACGAGAACGGTCTGGAACTCTCCAAGATAATGGACATGGTAGAGAACGGTGAGAACTTCTCAGACTATCCAGAGGGTAGAAGCGGTTTGGACTCCATTGAGACCATCAAAGAAACGAACGCTGACACAATCATCGAAGTCACGTTCACCGACATGGAGACCGGGGGGCCCGCCCTGGAGCACGTGAGAACGGCCCTCAAGGAAGGAAAACACGTGGTCAGCACGAACAAGGGACCGGTAGCCAACGAAGCGAAGGAGTTGTTGGAACTGGCCGAAGAGAACGACATCTCCTACAGGTTCGAGGGCACCGTTTTGAGCGGTACCCCGGCTCTCAACCTGGCGATGGAGAACCTGGCCGGTTGTGAGATAAAGGAGATAAAGGGCATAGTCAACGGAACCACGAACTACATACTCTCGAAGATGGAGGAGGGGATGGGATACAAACAGGCGTTACAGAAGGCACAGGAACTGGGTTATGCCGAAGCCGATCCATCGGGAGATGTGGAAGGGGTTGATGCGCAGGGTAAAACGCTGATCATGTCGAACACGCTCATGGGAGCGGACATGGAACTTTCAGAAGTCGAAAGAGAGGGCATAACCGGTTTGACTCTAGAAGATGTGAGAAGCGCCAAGGAGAACGGAAATAGATGGAAGCTGATAGCCCATTCAAAGAAGACCGAAGACGGTGTGAAAGCTAAAGTGAGTCCTGAAAAATTATCGTTGGATCATCCCCTGGCGGGGGTCATGGGACCGACGAACGCTATAACGTTCACCACGGACCATCTTGGAGACGTGACTATAATAGGTCCCGGAGCGGGAAAAGAAGAGACCGGATACTCCCTTCTAGTCGATCTGCTAGCGATAAACAGGAGCCGGGATTAGGAAGGGGCTGGCTCTCTTTCACTCCTGCAGATGATCATCTAGACCCAATTCCTTCAACCTTTCTTTTTTTGGAACTCCCTTTTCGTCCCATCCTCTAGCTTCATGATAATCGGCGAGCATCTTCCTTATCTGAGACTCCGTTAAAGCTTCGCCTTCCAGGTTTTCGACCGGACTAGGAGTCTCGAACTGCTCGGGAACGTGCAGTTCATCCTTTATCTCCGGCTTCTGTTCCAGGTTATAAAGCCTCTCCAAATTGTACACTCTTTCACCGACCCTGTACATCTCTTCAGCGGACAATTCATAGCCGAGATGAGCCTTGACGAATCTAGCCATCAACTCGGGAGAATAAACGCTCCTCCCGGTGAGCTTGCAGGAGCCCAGTACGTCGTGAAGCGTCACGTAGTTCTCCCGCCAGGCCACGTACTCTTTGTCTTCTATGGATCTCCTGTCCTTCTCCATGTCTACCCATTCGCCTCTATCGTTCACGGATTTCCCACCGCCTAGCTCTATACCGTCGCAGTCGGCCCTCAGGTGGCAGGCTCCACGTGTAGAGGTGTAGAAGCCGAGGCCCATGCCCTTCAGCGCTCTTGGATCGTATGCAGGAGGCGTCAGACCCTTCACGTGAACGGCTATCTCTTCCTTACCGAAGGTGTCTCCTATCCTTTTGACACCTTCGGCGGCTGTATCGCCTATATCTTCACGATAAGCGGTCTTCCTTATCAGTTCTCTAGCGGCTTCACCGTCCCCAAAACGTAAGTCCTCATCGATCTCGCCCTCTTCACTCAACCTCATGAGAAAGCCTATCGTGTTACCTATACCCATGGTGTCTATACCCAGATCATCACAGAGATAGTTCGCCTTAGCAACTTCCTCGATGTCTCCTATCTCGAGGTTGGAGCCCAGTGAAAAAGACGTCTCGTACTCCACATCCACTATATCCTTGTAGACCTGGCCGCACCTGCACGGACACCTATGACAGCCGTTGTTGCCGCTTATCCTATCCTCCCAGTAGTAGCTGCTTAGTTTCTCCGCCTCCTCAAAGGAACCGGACTCCCAGTACCTGGTCGGAAATATACCCAACTCGGAGGCCATCCCCCCGAACTTGACGGTGCCGTGGGAACTGTACGCGTCGAAGCTGTCCTTGCCTTCGCCCCCCTCCTTCGTGAACTCTTGAAAGGCCTCGCTCTTCAGTTCGTTCAGTTTTTCTGGATCCACTGGCTCAACGTCCTTCCACCCGTTTATCACTATACCTTTAAGGTTCTTCCAACCCATGACCGCGCCTAGACCGGATCTGCCGACCTGTCTGTCGTCACCGGCTATTATCGACATCCGCACTAGGTTCTCTCCAGCCGGCCCTATAACGGCTGCCTTTCCACCATGTCTTTCTACTAGGATTTTCTCCGTCCTTTCCGTACCCAGGCCCTCGAGTTCCGTCGAAGCTTTTATCTCGCTGCCCTCTTCCTCTATAGCCAGATAACTCAATGTTTCGGCCTTTCCAGTTATGACCAAGGCGTCGTAACCGGCCTTCTTCAGCTGTTCCCCTATGCCGCTGCCGAAGATGCCCTCGGCCATTATCCCCGTCAAAGGGGACTTGGAGTAGAAACCGCATTTCTCGGTCATCGGCACCTGGCTTCCGTTCAGAGCACCCGGGACGAAGATAAGGGGATTCTCCTTGGAAAAAGCGTCAGGCTTTCCCTCAGTGTATCTATGGAGCAGCTTTATACCCAGTCCGTTACCTCCCAGATATCTCTTCATCAGTTCATCTTCAAGTTTTTCTTCCTCGATGTTTCCCTCTGTTAAATCTATCCTCAATATCTTCCGCCAAGTACCAGACATGTTAACAGCCTCTTCTCACTTTAACGGAAAATGGACTCATGGATATAAATGATTCCTTTTTTTGTGATTTATACGGCGAATACCTGCAGCAGTTCATCTATATAGTGACCTATTTTCGAATCACCAGTAAAATATATATCCTATCTTCGGAGGTTTTAAATACTCATCTTTCAATCCCTCTTTGCTTAAAATATGTAACAATTAATTGGTGAAAATAATGAGCGGTATGAAAGAGATTAAGGGCGCGATGGAAGAGTTAGGAATTCCGAGTGAAGACCCTAAGGGCCTGCCCAAATCTGGACAGACGTTCCCTGACGGCGGTCATTACCGGATGGAGATATCCGGTGTGGAGAGACCTTCTACACTGCGAGCACTGATAGAAGAGAGGGAGAAGAGAGACATACCCGTCCACAGGTTGATATCGACTGTGATGGGAAGCACCTACCTTTCTGACGAAGAGCTGGAGGATTTTGCACAGATGGCGCACGATGCGGACATGGAGGTCATAATAACTCCTGGTCCAAGGTCCAGCTGGAACACGGGCAGACAGGTGGCTACACCGGAAGGAGCCCTTTCCGGACTTCGTGTTAGAGGATCGGATAACCTGATACGGGCCTTCAAAGACGTGAAAAGATGCATCGACTTTGGTTTCAAAGGCTTCCTTGTAACGGATGAAGGGATGCTCTGGCTGGCGGACCAGCTGAAGAAGAAAGGTATAATACCTGACGACGTGACCTTCAAGGTATCCATCTATGCAGGTCACGCAAACGCCGCCGGAGGTAAGCTACTGGAGGACCTGGGTGCCGGCACATTCAATCCGCTGGGTGACATATCTATACCGATGTTCGCTTCGATCAGACAGGCCATCGATATCCCTATTGACATACACATCCTTCTCGGTGATTCTATGGGAGGGTTCAACAGGTTCTACGAAGGTCCAGACATGGCTAAAGTGGCTTCCCCATGCTACTTCAAGATAGAACCAGGTGAAGCCCTCGCAGCGGGCGGCGGGATCTACAAGCCTTGGACCAAGCCCGAGTTCCATGAGTTCTTGATTAAGGAGAAGGTCAAGTACGCCGAGACCATACACGATATAATACAGGACAAGTATCCGGACCTAGACTTATCAGAGCATGGGTGCGAAGGTCTGGCTATACCGCAGCCTTAGATGGTGGAAGAGATGACAAAAGGACTCGCCGGCGACTTCTCAATGCTCAGGGGAGAGCCGCCCATCGAGTACCTGACCAAGGCCAACCAGCTCGAAAAACAGGGCAGGGATATGGTCAGGTTCGAGATAGGCCAGCCGGATTTCGATACGCCTGACAACGTGAAAGAAGCGGCTAAAGATGCACTCGACGAGGGCTTCACGCATTACGTCCCAACTACAGGAATACCAGAGTTGAAAGAGGCGATACAGGAAGACATAGAGAGAACGCGCGGTTTTAAACCGGAATTGGATCAGATAATCGTCCTCCCGGGAGCCAAGCCAGGACTCTTCTTCGGTCTTCTCTCGGCCGTAGAAAGAGGAGATGAAGTCATCTACCAGAACCCCTTCTACTTCACCTACGATTCCATGATAGGCTACGTGGGAGCCAAGAAGGTACAGATCCCCCTGTACGAGGAGGACGAGTTCAGGATGACTCCAGAACATATCAAGGAGAGGATATCCGACGATACGAAGTTGATCCTATTGAACTCGCCTCAGAACCCCACCGGGGGCGTGCTGAACAAGAAAGACGTTGAAGCCATAGCCGAGATGGCCCGGGAGCACGACGCTTACATTCTATCCGACGAGATATACAGCAAGATGCTCTACGACGGCCTAGAGCACTACACTCCAGGGTATTTAGACCACTGCGAGGAAAGGACCATACTGATAGACGGCTTTTCCAAGGCGTACAGCATGACCGGCTGGAGGCTCGGTTATGCCGTCGCTCCGAAAGACATAGTACACAAGATGGACCTGCTTTTGGCCGATGCCGTTTCGTGCACGACATCCTTCGTCCAGAAAGGCGGCGTGGAGGCACTCAAGAACGGCCAGGATTTCGTCGACCACATAATGGACAAATTCGCCAAAAGAAGAGAGGCCATCGTAGAAGGACTGAACGAAGTCCCGGGCATGAGCTGTATCTATCCTAAGGGGGCGTTCTACGTCTTCCCGAATATAAAGGAAACGGGGATGAGCAGTGAAGATCTGGCGAACTACATGATAGAGGAGGCCGGCGTTTGTTTACTGCCTGGAACGGCCTTCGGCAGTCAAGGGGAAGGTTTCCTTCGGTTGTCCTATGCATCTTCCTTGGACGAGATACACGAAGGCATCGACAGGATGAAAGAGGCCATGGAGAAAGTGGTCTGAAAACCCTTTTTTCTTTTTATCACTTTTTACTCTTTTTACTCCCATATCAGTGCGGCTTCGAAGAAGTACATAAGACTTATTAGGAGCATCCTACGTAGAACGTCTAGGATGAGAGAGAGACCAGAAGACTATGAGAACAAGATCGATTTCATAGAGGGTGTGGTGGGGAAATACTTCCCGATCTATAAAACAGAGGTGGAGTTCGACATAGTTTCCGTCTACGTACGGATCTTCGAAGAAGAAAAACTAGAGAGGGACTTCGATAGGTTAAGGCGTGAACTGGTACCTCAAAATTACATACCCTTTCTTACGGAAGAGAGAGGAGAGAACGTCATCAAGATAAAGAAACAGGAGGATAAGTCCTACCGAGGAATAAAGACAAACGTGGCCATGCTTTTCATAACCCTTACAACGGCGCTCATAGCTGGAACCTACCAGTGGGGTATGTACAGGCCAGTCGGAGGGCTGTTTTCACTGCACAATCTGGCCTACGGCGCTCTTTACTTCACCCTCCCTTTACTCACGATACTGGGCATACACGAGATGGGACACTACTTCATGGCTAGATTTCACAAAATAAAGGCCTCATTACCGTTCTTCTTACCGGCCCCACCGCCCCTAGGTACCATAGGCGCTTTCATCTCTATAAGAGAGCCGATACCGGATAAGAAATCCCTTCTAGACGTTGGTATAGCTGGTCCCATAGCTGGCTTCATAGTCGCGATCCCCGTATCGATCATCGGGCTGTACCTCGGTTCCACTGGACAGGCTACGGTATCGCCGGACGTTCAGGGGATACGACTGATATTCAACCTGCCTATAATAATGCTGGGCTTCTCAGAACTCCTGCCCTGGGCTAATGCCGAGGTGCTTCATCCCACTCTCTTCGCCGGCTGGGTCGGTTTCCTGGTCACTGGGCTCAACCTCCTGCCGGCTTCGCAGCTGGACGGGGGGCATGTAACTAGAGCATTGTTCGGAGAGAAATCCAAATATGTGAGCTACGCGGCATTCGGTTTTCTTCTTATCGTCGGCATATGGAAGTACTTCGGCTGGCTTCTATTCGCGTTCATCATACTCTTCCTGGGGGGCGTCAAACATCCTCCGCCATTGAACGATATAACGAAGCTGGATAAGAAAAGAAAGATAGTCGGTGCGATCGGGATAGTGATACTGCTAATAAGCTTCAATCCCATACCGGTGAACCAGCAGGAATACAGCTACGGCTATCAGGTCGAGCTACAGGAGAGCGAGCATCAGGAGGTTTTGTTGGGTGAAAACGTCAATTACACTTTCACTGTTACAAACCAAGTCAAGAACGTGGATATAGGTGAAGGTTTGACCTACAACGTTAGCTATTCCATCACCAATGAGTCTTGGAGCTCCGACCTCCTTATCCAGAAAGAAGATGAGAACCGAACGTATTGGCAGAATGTAGAGGGCAACAGGACCGTATTGAGACTAGGCAAGGAGGAGAACCGCACCTGCAGACTACGGGTAGAACCTACAAGGGGATGCTCATATAGGACCGATATAGATTTCAAAGTGGTCTCGAACTCTACCGGTCAGGCCACCAAGAAAGTTGTGAGCGCTGAACTGGGCTACGGCTATAGAGCCGAGGGGATCAAACAGAATATAGCCCTCATAGAGAACGATACAGCGCTCTTCAAGGTGAATGTGACCAACAGGGGAAGGAACGATTCCTTCGAGTTCTCACTCCAGCACAAATCGAATGAGAGCTGGGGCGTGGGCTTCGGAGAATACAGAAAAGAGAATATAACCGTTGATATCGGGTCTGGAAACTCTACAGTAGTGCCGATCAGTCTGTTCCTGGAGGAGGAACAGGACTCACCACAATACAACCTGACCGTCGTACAGTCCACCATAGAAGTTAGATCGGCAAGAGAAGGGAGCAAGACAGAGATAGAATTGATCGGTATAAGGATCAACAGATGAATATATCTTGGTCAGCTCATCTCTTGAAGACGCTGAAGTGTCTTGTGAGTGAGCCGTGGACCCTCATCTCGTGATGCTCGACCAAGGATAGATATCGAGTACCTCTCTCCACATATCTCTTTTCGGGGAAAACCGCACTGAGATATCCACCTTTTTTCAACCTACTTTCACAGGTCTGGAACAATCTATCGTATATATGTTTTAACTCCTCGCCGTCCGTGGTGGAGGCGCGCCCGTATGGAGGGTCTGTCACCACGCAGTCTATCTTTTCTGGTATGGTCTCGCTCACATCCCCCTGGTATAGATCCCCTGAGATGCTGTAGGCCTCTAGGTTCTCCCGGCAGCCTTCGACCATATCCTCATCTATATCGCCGCCCGAGACATCCAATCCTATCCTGCCGGCCTCTATAAGTACGCCTCCAGTGCCGCAGAATGGATCGTGCATCCTTTCTCCCCTTTCTACCCTGGCTAGATTTACAAGTGCTCTCGCATACTTCGGCTTCAACGAGACCGGAGAGAAGAAAGGACGGTTCTTCACCTCTCTAGAACGGTATTCTTCCTTTTCACGTTCATGTATGACTCTTCCTATGAGGCATTCGTCTGAGATCAAAACCAGTATCTCATGGTGCGGTTCATCCAAGTCTATGTCAACGCCCTTTAGGGATGTAAGATGTTCGCCTATATTCTCTTTCAATTCTTTCGTCCTAGCATCCCTCCCCTCGATCCTTCGAGTTCTAACCCCTGCAGTGCCCGGAGATAACGCTATATTCAGATCTTTTTCAAGGATATCTCTTTGTGTACCAATCTCAAGAAGCTCCATCATCCGGTGGATCAGGCCAGGTCTTCTGCCCAACTGGCTCAGTTCCTTTTTAGATATATCCTCTATCTCTAGAGCCAGGACTCCAGGGGACGAATAAATCATCTCGTGTTCAAGACCGAAACCTTCCAAAACAGCCCTTATCTCTGCCCTAGCTAGGGCATAGTTCTCTCCATCTAACTCGAAAAGTAGTTCATTCTTTCCTCTTTTCATCTATCTTATCCTTCAGTTTACTCTCTGTCAGTGATTCAACAAAACTCACTTCACCATCTACAACTATCGTTGGAACATGGGTCACGTCGTGTTCATGAAGCTTGTCTGGATTCTCCTCCGCAAGGAGATATTCTACATCTATATCGTCGTATTCATCGGCAACTCGTTCTAGCACCCGTCTAGCCGGCGGACAGTCTGGACAGGTATCGGTATAAATGAACTCTATATTGATGGTCGACGGTTCTACATCATCCATATTTATCCTACTCATCCTTCTCAACAGCACCTCTAATAATAATCTTTTGTTTCTTTTTGAACGATGACCAGTGAAAAACCTAAATAATGCTTCTTTCTTAGTCTTTTGTAAGTTTATAGATAAATCAAGGAACGGAGGTAAAAATTTGGCTGTCAGATCTAGCAACCCCCTTAAGGTGACCGATGACAATTTTGATGAACTTATCGAGGACGAAGAGAATCTGGTACTCGATTTCTGGGCCAGTTGGTGCAGCCCGTGCGTGAAGATGGACCCGATCATCGAGAACTTGAGTGAAGAGTACGAGAACATAACTTTCGGCAAAGTGAACATCGAGGACAATTCTTCCGTAGCGTCTAGGTATGGAGTCCAGTCCCTTCCGTCGTTGCTGTTCATAAAGAATGGCGATGTGCTCGAGAAGACCCGAGGTTCTTTGGATAGATCGGACATAGAGAGGAAGATCGACGAGTACTTCCAATAGAAGAGTATTTTTCCTTCGGTGAAAAGTCTAGAGGGTAGTAAATAGAAAAAAAAGGTTTTGTTAGGGTCTCTAATGAAGCAGTCCAGCGCCCCGCAGTTCGTCTTCTATATGCTCGACGCCCTCTTCCAGATCTTCTATCCTTTTGCCTCCGGTGCATACCATCTTACCGGAACTGAATATGAGAAGGACCACGTCTAAATCTGGAACCCTGTAGACCAAACCGGGGAACTGTTCCGGCTCGTATTCCACCCTTTCCAGACCTAGAGTTATAGCCACGGAGTTCAGATTCAGATCGACTCCGAGTTCGTATGAACCCACAATATTCTGTATCCAAGTTTTAACTTCGTCAGCGGTCTCTATGCCGTTGTCGTTCAGCAGTTCCTTCATCTTGTTCACAGAGGTCTCAGCCTCTTCCACGGTCTCTCCGCCGGTACATACGACCTTGCCGCTAGTGAAAAGGAGTATGGCCGTCTCCGGTTCTTCAAACCGATAGATCAGACCCGGGAACTTATCTGGATCATATTCGGATTCCTCTAATGCCCTTGACACTTCATCTAAGTCAAGCTTCTTGCCCATAGATGATGATGCTACCACATTCTCTACTCTTAACCCGTCCATTGCTATCAACTCGCTCTACCTAAAAGACCTTCTATTTATAAACCTTTTTTCTCCAACCGCCCCTTCTTCCTATTTATAACCCTTTATAACGGCTTTATATAGTTTATAAGTCCTTTATCGGTTTAGTACGGATAAATAAATCTTTAATAGAAGATACTATTTATCCATGTCCGGTATCGTGAAAGAAGGTGAAACGGTCAAGAAGAAGATCAACCTTTTAGGAGATGTTGCCGTGGGGAAGACCTCTTTGATCCTTAGATACGTAAAAGATGTCTTCGGCGAGGAGTACCTGAAGACGATAGGCTCCAACGTTTACACGAAGACCGTCTCCTTTGAAAAAGGCAGTGTAAAACTCATCATATACGATATAATGGGCGATAGGGCCTTCGACTCCGTACAGGAGATGGCCTTCAAAGGTTCTCAAGGAGCGATAGCGGTGATAGACCTGTTACGTCCGGAGACGCTCGACAGCATACTGGAAAACTGGATACCCAAGTACAGACGTCTTTCAAGTGAGATGAACCCCGTGGTGCCGGTGGTCAACAAGTACGACCTGAAGTACAAGTTAGAAGGGGATAAATGGACGAACATGCCCTCGGATTTCGAACATATAACGTTCACATCGGCCAAGACTGGACAGAACGTAGAGTACGTCTTCAAGAAGATAGCGATGGCCGCTACGGACGAGTTCCGGATCGAGAAAGAGGACGTCCGCGACATGATAGCCCAGAAGGATATCGAGGAGGCTCATGAACTGCTGGACGCTCTCTTCGCCGTTTGTTCTTCCATGGGTGACATACCCCAACCAGTTCGAGGAGACCTGTTGAATGAAAGCGGTATAAACGAGTTCGACCTTACCGAAGAGCTACTCGAGATAGAGGACGAAGAAGTTTTAGAATTCGGTGAGAACCTGATCGATTGGTACGAGAAGAAAAAGAAAAAGGACGCTAAAGAGATCATCAGTGAAACCGTATCCAGATATCGAGAGTAGATAAAAATATCGATCTTCAGGAGGGATTTAAGTGTTACCTACAGACCAC
>CAYMXS010000064.1:0-4777 GCA_964394465.1 uncultured Thermoplasmata archaeon
TCACTACCAGCGTAAATACTTTCTTTTTCCATATGTTTTTCATCTTTTTTCCTCCTATAAAGTGGATTAACTCCACTCGAATCGAGATTGCTATCATTTACGTAATATATATATTTTAGGTATATCATTTCGTCTTGTTAGAGACCGTTAGAGAAAACTAGAACGAGATTTCCAGAAGGTTCTCATTCATCTAATATCTACTTTTATGACCACTTCAAATTATATATTTATCGTGTAGAAATAAGTATATCGTCATCTATCCTCTCTCATCTTCTCTCGCCATCCAACTTAATACTTGTTCACGTATGGCCTTCGTCTCGTCCACTCTTTTAACGGATGTATTTATTGGCGCATAATGGAGTTTTTCAGGGTCCTCGTCCATTATCCTTCTAACGGCGTCAGAAAATCCATCCAAGGTCTCCTTAGTTTCCGTTTCCGTTGGCTCGATCATCAAAGCTTCATCGACCAGCTGTGGGAAGTAGACCGTGGGAGCGTGATAGCCATAATCCAACAATCTCTTGGCCAGGTCCACGGTCTTCAGGTCCTTGTCTTTGAGCGGAGCCCCAGAAGCTACGAATTCATGCTTCCGCAATTCCTTGTAAGGTATATCCAGATACTTTCCCAGTTTCTTCCGCAGATAGTTGCTGTTCAGAACCGATCTTTCAGCTACCCTTTCCAGACCGTCAGACCCCTGGCTCAGTAAGTAACCGTAAGCCTTCAGTAAAACGATCCAGTTGCCGTAGAAACCCTTCACTTTGCCGATGCTGTTTTCTAGATCGTAATTCAGGGTATAATTCGCCCCTTCCTTCTCGACCACCGGTACGGGAAGATAAGACTTCAATTCTTCAGAGACCCCAACGGGGCCGGAACCGGGGCCTCCACCGCCGTGAGGAGTGCTGAAGGTCTTATGAAGATTGAAGTGCATTATATCGAAGTTCATGATGCCTGGATTCGTCTTGCCCATTATGGCGTTGAGGTTTGCACCGTCGTAGTAGAGAAGAGCGCCGGCATCGTGTACTATCTCCGCTATCTCCAGAACGTCTTCCTCGAAGATCCCCAGCGTGTTAGGATTCGTGAGCATGAAAGCTGCGGTATTTTCGTTGACCGCCGCTTTTAAGGCTTCCAAATCAACGCAACCCTCATCCGAGGGTATCTCTACGACGTCGTAGCACATCATGGCGGCACTAGCTGGGTTTGTCCCGTGTGCCGTATCCGGAAGGACCACCTCCGTCCTCTCATCATTATTCTGTTTATGATACTCGTGGGCGATCATGAGACCGGTTATCTCACCCTGTGCTCCGGCCGCCGGTTGAAGACTCACCGCATCCATGCCCCCTATCTCAGCCAACATCTCCTGGAGTTCGTACATGATCCTCAATGTACCCTGTATCTGGTCCTCCGGCTGGTTCGGATGCAGATCACTCCCCTTCGGAGAGCGGGCTATCTTCTCTGTAAATTTGGGGTTGTACTTCATGGTGCATGAGCCCAAGGGATAAAGACCCGTATCCACCCCGTAGTTCATCTGTGATAGACGGTTGAAATGCCGGACGACCTCATGTTTTGGCAGCTCTGGTATCCTAGGGGCCTCTTCTCTAGCTATAGGGTCCGGCAGAGGATTGTTCTTTATTTTTCTCTCTTCGGCTTCTCCGAAAAGGTCTTTCTTTGGATATCTGGCCTGACGATATACCATCTCGTCTTCCGTCATCTTCATCTCGCCTCCTTCAACTGCCTGACAAGTTCATCCTTTTGTCTCTCGTCGTTCATCTCGGTCACGGCCGTCAGTATCATGTTTTCTATACCCTGAAAGTCTCCTTCGCTGGTCAGATTTACACCGGGTATGACGTCATTTTGAAGGCCTTGCTTAATGACCTTCTGAGATTCCATACCCGTCTTGATAACGAACTCGTTGAAGAAATCGTTCTCGAAGTACGGCGCTCGATAGTCGTCTAGCTCGTTTATCCTCTCAGCCAGGTCGTGAGCGTTCCTGTAGTTCTCCTTCGCCAGGTCTTCAAGACCCCTTCCACCTTTTGTTAACATGTAAACGGCTGAGGACAAGGCCATCAGGGATTGGTTGGTACATATATTCGAAGTAGCTCTTTCCCTCCGTATGTGCTGCTCTCTGGTCTGCAGTGTCATACAGTACGCCCTCCTACCGTCGGCGTCTTCAGTCTCACCTATGATACGGCCGGGCATCCTCCTTACGTGTTGTGGTCTGCACGCGAATATGCCTACGGTGGGCCCGCCAAAACTGGTCGGTATACCAAGCGATTGGCTGTCCCCCACCACTATATCAGCGTTCCAGTTAGCCGGGGGTTCCATCAATGTGAGAGCTAGAGGGTCTATACCGGCTACGAAAACCGCGTCTTCATCCTCCTTTATATCAGAGAAAACGTCTACTGTCTCTCTATCCTCGAACACACCGAAAAGGTTGGGACTCTCAAGATAAACACCCAATATATCATCATCGACCTTGGTTTTCAGGTCTTCAACGTCAACTCCTCCTGTTTCCTTGTCGAACTTGACCCTTTCTATCTCTATGTCGTTTCCACGGAGATAATTCTGTATCACCCTCGGTTTGTCCCAATGGATGTTCTCAGGGAGGAGGAACTTGCTTCCCTTGTTTATCCGAGCGCTCATCAGTATGGCCTCCGCTAAAGCGGTAGAATAATCGTACATGCTTGTATTAGCCGCTTTCATCCCAGTCAGTTCACATATCAGGCTCTGATACTCGAAAAGGGCCTGGAGCATACCCTGGCTGATCTCCGGCTGATAGGGGGTATAGGATGTGTAGAACTCGGATTTACCTATTATCTCCTCCACGGCCGCCGGAACGTAGTGCCGATAGACACCGGCCCCCAGGAAAGAGGTTATCTCTTGTTGAGACTTATTCTGTTCGAGTCTAGAACGTACTTCATCCATCACCATCCTCTCGGGAAATCCTTCTTTGAGTGAAATATCCTCCTTGATCTCTTTGGGTATATCTTCAAAGAGTTCTTCCATATCCTTCATACCAAGGCTGGAAAGCATGTCCCTCTCTTCCGCTTCGTGAAAATCTTCATCTGTAGACATCGGCACACCGTTTGCTGCGATATAGCCGAGAATAAAAAACTTTTCTATTATTAACAATAAACATTTAACATAGGGAACTGTTAAGAGCACGATATGTGCGGAAGCTTTGAGGAGAACATACTGAAAAAACTAGAGGCATCCGACGATGAGAAGGAAAGAGTCCAGGAAGCGGTAGATAGACTCTTCAAGGAGCTGGAGAAGAGGACGGGGGATGAAGAGATTTCCATCGAAATCAAGCTGGCCGGTTCCGTCGCTAAAGGAACTTTCCTCTCAGATCCAGATATAGATATGTTCTTACTCTTTCCTCCCTCCATCTCACGAGAGAAGATGACCTCCATCGGACTACAGATAGGGAGAGACATACTTGAGAAAACGGAAGAGAAATACGCCGAGCACCCCTATATCAACGGTATCTTCAAGTCATTCGAAACCGATATAGTACCCTGCTACGAGGTGAAAGATGCAGAGGATATGATATCCTCCGTGGACAGGACTCCTCTTCATACCGATTACATAATAGAGCATCTTTCTGAAACGGATAAAAGAGAGGTAAAACTCCTCAAGGGCTTCCTTCAAGGCATAGGATGCTACGGAGCCAAGGCGGAGGTAAAAGGTTTCTCCGGTTATCTATGCGAGCTTTTGGTACATAGATACGGTTCGTTCAGAGAGGTTTTGAAGAACGCTCCCGAGTGGAAGATGGGCCAGCACGTAAACGAAATAGAGACATCGAAGGAGTTCGAAGACGCGCTGGTTTTCGTAGACCCTGTAGATCCTAATCGGAACGTGGCTTCGGCATTATCTGAAGATAAGTTCTATCTCTTCATGTACGCCTCTAAACGATATCTAGAGGAGAAAAAAGAGACGTTCTTCTTTCCCGATCCAGTACCAGAGAAGGATAGAGAAGAACTGGAGAAGATATTGACCTCTCGAGGTACTGATATCTTGGTTGTTTCATTCCCCAGGCCGGATATAGTCGAAGACAATCTCTATCCACAGGTCCAGAAGGCCTTGAACGCTCTGGAGACCCAATTCAAAAGGTTCGATTTCGACCTTCTGCATTCGGATCACTTTGTAGAGGAGGACCATATCTATCTGCTCTACGAACTGGTGGATTCGACTTTACCGAATATAGAGAAGCATCTAGGACCTCCGATCTGGAGCGGTCATACCAGCCAGTTCAGAGAGAAGTATGGAGAAGAAGTGTACATAGAAAAAGAGCGTCTGATGGTCGACAGAGAGAGGAGGTATAAAAAAGCGGGAGAGATGGTGAAAAAAAGGGGTAAAGACATCGGTCTGGGCAGTGATATAGACCCGTTCATCCCGGAAGAGATGAAGATATCAGAGCGGGAAGAGGTTTTATCGATACCGAATAGAGTGATATCCAGCTTTCTAGATAGAAGGTTCCCCTGGGTAAGGTAAGAGTTCTCTTCGAAAATCTTTCAATTCTTCGAATATTGTACAATAATTCTTATAAATATATCACTACCTTAATTAGGACAGTGATTTATATGAGGTGGAAATGTTTTATCGTGATCTTTGTAGCGCTAGCTCTCATAGGGTCGATAGCTTTCGTTAACACCGGTAAAGCAGGCGAGGATAACCATTTGGGGCACGAGAGTGATCTGAAGAAGCTCAAAGCTGAACGACCGATGAAGAACAAATCATTCTACCTTTATTCGACGGATAGAGCCGTGGATATAGGGAACAA
>CAYMXS010000064.1:4877-12497 GCA_964394465.1 uncultured Thermoplasmata archaeon
ATTACTCGATAGCCTGGGGTAACTCAACATTCGATTCCAGGATGGTGCTCCCCTGTGAAGACTACATCGACATAGACGAGGTATACACTTTAGACTCGGACAGGAACGCCACCTCAGCTTTCCTTCCGAATCGTGAGAATAAAACCATATACTTGAGAACTACCGTGACCGATCCCTTCGGAGGGTACGATATAGAATGGGTCAACCTTACATTGGAAGCGCCGAACGGCACGGTCATAGCTGACTTCGACAACAAGACCATGGAGAAGACCTACGGCTACTACAACTCCTACGAGAGCAGATATGAACTGAAGTGGAACTACAGCGGATATCCGGATGGAAGGTATAACGTTTCAGTAAGGGGTGTGGATAAGAACGGCATAAGGGCCTGGCATGATTCCGGGGGCGGTGATTTTGGAGGGCACGCAGTCTACGGATACCACGATTTCCTGATAACCAGCTTAGATTACTACGTAAACTTCAAGATAGTGGACGATCTGGGAAATGATCTGCCGAACACGAAAGTGGTCATAGAACATTCAGGCCAGAAGTTCACCGAGAACAAGACGGACTCCACCGGTTTGATGAACGTGAGTTTGGCCGGTCTTCAATACGAGATAGAAGTTATGTGGGAGGACGTAGAGGTAGGAGTCAACCGGACCATCGACGTTGAAGAGGTCGGGAACAGAAGCGGATCTGATCCATATATGGTAAAGGCGAACGTATTCTACCCAACAGTCCAGGTACTAGACCAGGGCGGAAATCCGGTGTCAGACGCTAACATTTACGTGGGTCATCCCAATGGAACCACGAGCATAACACCGCTGAAGACGGGCCAAAACGGACTCGTTTCTCTGATACAGGCACCGGGAGGCGTCTACAGCTTCGAGGTCACATGGAAAGGAACTTCTGTAGGAAGCTATGAAGAGGAGGTAACGTCCTCGGGAGAGATAGAGATCACGGTAGATATATATGAACTGGACGTCTCCGTGGTCGACAACGCTGGAGATCCAGTTCCTGACGCTCTGGTCGTCTTCGAATACAACGATACCGGTCTGGTGGCGGAGAGTGGATTAACGCCCCAGAACGGGTCTATCCAGGCGAGATTACCAGCTTCACAGTACAACATAGTTGTCTACTGGCGTGACGCCGTGGTTTACGACGAGACCTACCTTTTGACCGGGAGCGACTCGATAACCTTGAACACCAACATCTACCAGGCCACGGTACAAGTTATAGATAATCAAGGCGCGCCTCTTTCCGGCGCTACAGTCACGAGCATATACGAGGAGACGGATAAGAAGATATCCACCAAGCAGACAAACGAGCAGGGAGAGATAACGGCTAGACTCACTACGGGCATCCACAGGTTCAAGGTCGACTGGATGGGCGTTGAGGTCGCCAACGAGACACGAGATGTGGCCGAAACGAACACTGACATCACGATAACCGCGGACGTGTTCCATTTCAATATCTACGCCTTGGACAGTACACCTGACTCTGACCCACTCTCGAATGCCAGTGTATCGGTCGATATAGGGGAAGATGTAGTCGATACCGGCTCGACGAACGACCAGGGTATGTACGTATCCAAACTGCCTCAGACCGAGATAAGCGTCTCCATATCGTGGAAAGGCATAGAGGTTTACGATGAAGAGGGTATAAACGTCGATGAGAACTCTACTGAGTTAGAGGCGGCATGCGCCGTTTACCAGCTCGACGTAACAGCTTCTGACTCGCATGATGAAACGGTCAGCGGTGTACAGTTGACTATCCAATACGGCTCAGATATAATGAGTACCGGCGTGACCAACGACTCGGGCGAAGCTCATTTCAGACTTCCAGTCCCAGATAACTCATACAGTATAACGGGAAGCTGGAGAGGCGTGAAGGTAGCAGATTCAGATTATACGATGGTAGCGGCGCAAAACAACAACACATTGGATATCCAATGCTCCATCTACTATCTGACCGTTAACGTGGAAGACACCGAAGGAGAGAAGGTGACCGGTGCATCCGTAGGTTTCTCTAGAGGAGGAGACAACCTGGTTAGCATGGTCACCGACGAAGAGGGACGAACGACAGCACGTCTGCCAGAAAGTGAGATACACATGGTGGTCAACTGGAGAGGTTTCCAGGTGGGCGAGAAGACTTTACTTTTGGACTCCGATAACTCCACGACTATAACCGCCGATATATATCACGTTACGTGGAAGCCAGTAGATTCACAGGACAGCGTTCTTGACAACGCCGAGCTGACGGTCTCTCAGGACGGAGACACGTACCTCAGCGGCCGGACACCCGAGTCTGGAGAGATCAGTATTGTTATACCGGGAGAGACATTCAAGGTAGAGGTCGAATGGAAAGGAGTCCCTGTATACAGCGATACCGAAACGATAGACGCCAATGAAGACATAGAATTAAGCAGCGATGTGTACTATCTAACGCTGAGAGGGGTCGACGCCAAGGATAAGAACGTTTCCGGGCTTATAGTCACTGTTTATCACGACCAGTTACAGGAGGGCCAGGACCTTATAACTTCCGTAATGCTGGACGACGTCGGAACGATCAAGGCACCCGCCGGAGAACTGAGATTGACCGGCCGTTGGAAGGGATACCCCGTCGCTGAAGGGACCGTTCAGCTAGACGCAGATATGAACGAGAGTATCGAGTGCCAGATATACTATCTAGACATGAGCGTCGAGGATTCTGAGAACATGCCCTTGGACGGAGCTACAGTGGTCGTAAAAGATCAGGATGGTAATACATTCGTCACTGAATCTACGGACGAGGGGGTTCTTTCGCCCAGACTTCCCACCGGGACCTGGAACTTCAAGGCCTATTGGATGGGGGAGATGGTCGGTAATGAAACCGTAGAAGACCTCTCCCAGGACAGCGAGTTGAACATGACGACCTCCGTGCATTACATCCGGGTAAAAGCAACAGGACAGGACGGAGCGGTCAAAGGGGTTACAGTGACCCTCATGGATGAGGACGGAAACTCTATCATGACGAACAAGACGGACTCCAAAGGAAAAGTTACCTTTGAACAGATACCGGAAGGTGACTACAAGGTCAAGGCGAAACTCAAGAAGACCCAGATGATGACCAAGGTGAGGTCCGAGAAAAATAAGGATGTTTCACTGACATCCAGCAGGGATATAAGTTTCGAGTTCGACGGCTATCCCAAACCGTTCACCAGCACAAATATGTTCTACTCGATCCTAGCATTCTTACTGATCGGGATGATCGGAATAATTGCCATAGCTAAAAAGAAAGGGGTGATATAGATGAAGATGCACTACTTCATAGGGATCGTAGTCGGTTTATTACTGATAACGTCCGCTGGGATCAGTCTCGGCAGTATGGGAAATGAAAAGCAGGAGATGAAGCGTGATATCGGAGATAACGGGAAGCCAGTTGGAGATGTAGGACCCGCCGCGGATATGCCGGTCAAGCATAAGACCCTTTATTTCCACAACCAGACCTCAAGCATAGGCGATTACAATATGAGTACAAGGATGGGCACCTCGGAGAAGGTCTTCGAAAAAACTACCGCCGATGTGTCGAACATCACCTACACGCTTGAGCCTCATTTCGATAGCACTTTCCATATAGACGGTAAGCTGAGGTCCTATATCTGGATAAAGATCACCGATAGCTCAGGCGGCACTAACAAACTGAACAACGTTATAATGGACGTAGACGAGGTAGATCCTGCAGGCACCAAGGTCGAGGATATAGTGGAGCACGAAACTGGAGGAATTGATGATATCCCTGGGCACTATTACGAGCTCACCTTCAATACGGCCGATGTCGAAGCCAACATCTCCGCCAACAATACACTTAGATACGATCTGACCATAAACAAGCCAGACAGTCCGAGACTCTACTTCGCTTTCGGAAGCGATATCTATCCCACGAGAGTGGAGGTCCCCACCGATACTTACGTGAACGTGGACCAGATCAGAACGTTGAATTCGACTTACCAGGCGAACGATACCTTCAAGAAGGAAGGAGACCAGACCATCTACTTCAACGCGACCGTTACAGACCCCTTCGGAGGTTACGACATATGGGGTGTGAAGGTGACGGTGATGAAGGGCAACGAGACTATATTCTACAGGAGAGACATGACCAAGATATCTGGGAGCTACAACTCTTCAAGCAACGTTTACTCCTACGCCTGGGACTACACGAACGCGAGTAAGGGGATCTATACAGTGAAGATATCGGCGATAGACCGGACGGGATATAATTACCGGTACCCAGACCACCCAGGAGATGAAAGCTACGGCGGTCATCTTGTGAGTTCTCAGAAGGGTTTCTCTATAGAGGTAGATATGCTAAAAGTGTACTTCCAGGCCGTAGATTCCACCGCGGCGCCTCTTGAAGATGCCTGGATAGAGGTCGTGGATCCCTCCCAGGATTATATGATGGGGAACACGACGAACGTTGAAGGCAAAACTGCCCTCGGTGTTACCTCCGGTAATTACACAGTGAGGGTTTACTGGCAGGACGTAGTTGTAAACGAAACCGAATTCAGCTTCACCACGGATATATCCGAAGAGAACGCGATCCAGATGGACTGTGAGGTTTACGATCCTAGATACGTCGTGACGGACAACCACAACGAACCGGTGGGTAGCGCGGTACTTTATATCGCACATCCGAACGGAACCCTGATGAGCATGAACACCAACGAGAACGGCGAAGTTGACCTAGACCAGATGGCCAGAGGAGAATATCAGGTTAGAACGGAATGGTCCGGCAGAGAGGTCGGTTCTATAGAGCATACCCTGAATTCCAACGGCGATATACCGATAGACGCGAACATATTCTACCTGACCATAACGACTTTAGACAGCCAAGGCAAGCCGATCTCGGACGTCCAGGTCATAATAAGGTACAACGATACTCAGAACATAGTCGTCTCAAAGCTCACGAACAACAACGGAGTGCTCACCAGCAGGTTACCTGGCACTCAAGCGGGATTCGGATACAACATCCAGTGCAAATGGCACGGCGTCGACGTAGGACAGAGATCTGACGTTTCCTTGACCTCCGATGATAGTATAGAGTTCACTCTAGATATATTCTACATAGAGTTCCACACCGTAGATCAGATGGACCAGGACTTGGAGAACGCCCGGTTGGTGGCCTACAACCTTCAGACCGAGAGGTTGGAGAGTACCACTGAAACTGACCAGACCGGTCACGGAACCCTTCGATTGCCCAAAGGCACGCATTCTATCGAGGCTTCCTGGAAGGGTATCCAGGTAGACCAAACAGAGATAACAGTGACTGAAGAAGAAGGCGGTGGTATAGACGGAGTCGTTACCCTTTCCTGTGACGTTTACCACGTTACCTACCATCTGGTGGACAGTAAGAACGTAGCTTTGTCCAACGCCAAGCTCAACGTTCATCATCCAGATGCGGGTCTACTGGCTAGCGGTACCAGCGACTCTAGCGGCAACATATCCATGAGACTGCCCGGTGCAGATGTACACATGAACGTTCAGTGGAAGGATGTGACCGTATTCACGGGAACGAGAACAGTAGATTCCAACGGATTGGTAGAGTTACAGTGCAACGTTTACTACCTCCAGATGATAGCGGAAGACGACGTCGGTCAACGCCTAGAGAACGCAAACATCCAGTTGATATATGGGAACGAAGTGATGGATAGTTCTACGACGGATGTGAACGGTGTAGCCCCGGAGATGAGAGTTCCTGAAGCCGTCTACACCATCGAGGCCTATTGGAAAGGGGTCGAGGTCTACTCCCAACCCTATCAGGTCACGGAAAACGGGAATCATACGATCACAACTCAGGTGTACCACGACGAGCTAGAGGTTACAGATAACATGGGAAAAGAGATCGGTGGGGCGAAGATCAGCGTGTTACATGACGGAAGACTGCTGTATTCCAACACTACGGATACCTCCGGTGTAGTCAACGCTAGGTTGCCTCAAGGTACCCACCAATTCAGAGTGGAATGGAGAACTGTGTTGGTGTTCGATGAACCCCTAGCGGTTACACAGTCCGGCCAGATAACTCTGAACGCCGAAAACGTCTATCACGTGAACTTCAAGCTCTTGGATTCAAGAGATGAGAACGTGCAGGACGCTTCTGTTTCCCTAGAGATCAACGACGTGCAGTTCTCCTCGGGAAAGAGCAACGGAACCGGTACCTACTTCGAGCGTATACCGACTCCGGTAGATGACGATGGTACGGTGAATGTAACTGCATACTGGAAGGGCGTCAACGTCTATGACGAAGAGGTCACGATATCCGGTAACTCTCTCTACCAGGACCCAAAAGAGTTGGACGTATCCGTGTACTACATGGACATCACACTGTTGGATCAAAAGGACAAGCCCTTAGAAGATGCGATCGTAATAGATACCCATCAGTCTTTACCGGAAGGTAAGAACATCGTGGCGGAACATCTGACAGACAGTGATGGAGAAACTACCCTCAGGGTGCCTCACGGCGAACAGGTACTGACAACGGACTGGAGAGAGGTTGAGATAAACACCAGAGAAGTGAACGTGGATGAAGACACGGAGCTTACCTTGGAAGGAGACGTTTACTACCTGAACGTAGACGTGGACGACGCCAAAGGCGAGCCCTTGGCCTACTCGCTCCTTAGAGTGGATTATCCATCCACGGGCATGCTCTACCAGGCGAGCCATACCGACGATTCCGGCAAGCTACAGATGAGGATACCGGCCCAGGAATGGAACATCCAGGTCAGCTGGGCCGATACGGTTGTTTACGACGAGAACTATAACGTCACTTCAGAGAACAGTACATGGGAACTGGACGCCCAGGCTCAGGTTTACTATCTTACTGTTAAGACTGTAGATAAGAACGGAGAGAAGCTTTCAGACGTTCAGGTCATACTTCAGAAAGAAGAACAGACCTGGAGCAACTACACGAAGAAGGGTAAAACGACGTTCCGCCTGCCCGCCAGTACTGAGTACAAACTGACTGCGGATTACGATACTACTTACATGATGACCGAAGTGGACCTGACCAAGAACAAGCAGGTGAGCGTCCAGAGCACCGGAGAAGAGAAGGTCAAGATGAGCGGATATCCAAAACCGTTCTACGCCACCAACCTGTTCATGGTGATCGTCGGCCTGATAATCCTCTTAATACTGCTGGCACTGGCCTATAGAAAACTCGGTGAAGAGGAAACTGAAGAGGACGAAGAGGAGTTTGAAGACGAAGAACTAGAAGAAACTGAAGAGAGCGAAGAAGAGGACATCTTCGCTAGTCTAGGTGAGACCGAAGAAGAGGAAACAGAAGAACTAGAGGACGAAGAGACTGAAGAAGAGGAAACTGAGGAAGAAGAGATGGAAGAAGATCAGGAACTAGAGGACGATGATGAAGAGATCGAGGAAGATGAACTGGACGAAGAGGAAATGGAAGACGAGGAAAACGAGGATGCAGAAGAGATCGACGAGGAAGAAGACTTGGATCAAGAGGAAACAACTGATGAAGAAGATACAGACGAGGATGAGGCACTAGAAGACGAAGAGGACGAGGAGTCAACGTGGATCTAGAGGAGAACAGCGAGGAAGAAGAGTAGGAAATCATCAAAACACCCTT
>CAYMXS010000065.1:0-12219 GCA_964394465.1 uncultured Thermoplasmata archaeon
TAAACTAGCAAACCCTGCCCCTCTGGGTCTCATGGGTTTCGGCATGACCACCGTTCTATTGAACATCCATAACTCCGGCTATATAGAGCTGAGCAGCATGATACTCGCCATGGGCATATTCTATGGCGGATTCGCCCAGCTTATAGCCGGCTGGTGGGAAATGAAACAAGGCAACACATTCCCAGCGGTGGCCTTCAGCTCGTACGGGCTCTTCTGGCTGACCTTGGTAGGCATATTCATAATACCGGAGATATTTCCGGCCTTCAGCCCATCTAAGGCTGGACTTGCCGCCTACCTCTCCATGTGGGGCCTGTTCACCGGTTGGATGTTCCTGTCAACACTCAAGATGAACAGGGCACTGCAAGTGGTCTTCGGAACATTGACGATACTGTTCTTCCTACTGGCCATCGGTGAGTTCAATTCAACAATTGCAACCATAGCTGGTTACGAAGGGATCCTCTGTGGATTCAGCGCTGTATATACGGCTCTAGCGGAAGTGACCAATGAATACTATGAAAAGACGCTGTTCCCGATATTTCCAGTAGAATAACATGGTGAAGGTAAGGTACTATAGACCGGGAAAAGAACCCAGGGAATGGGACCAAGAACTCGTAGCGGAAACGGAGAGAGCGATCGTCTCGTCCTTCGTTTTCCGCCTCGAAAAACCCTTTTCTCCTTTTGATGAAGTCCTCATCGAGGACGGTTATCGAGGTATATTGATCGACCTTTTGGATGAATGGTACAACGTGGTGAAGATATACGATAGATTAAAGAATTTTCAGGGCTACTACTCGGACATAAGGACACCGCCAAAAATCATCGAAGGTGGGTACGAGGCCCGAGACCTATTTCTAGATGTTTGGGTAGACCCCGAAGGAGTTCATAGAGTTCTAGATTTGGACGAGTTCGAAGAGGCGGAACTCCCGCACGAATTGAGGGGAAAAGCGGAGGATACCCTAGAGCGGTTAGAAGAGATGATAGAGAAGGGAGAATACCCGCCCGGCATCGCTATAGAATACGGACTAGATGATCTCTAAGAACTTAGGATCTTTTCGGCTTCTCTCGGCGGCCTCGAAATACCGTTTTGTACTTACTCTATATAACATATTTTGTTTAATATAGCTCTCGTAGAATCTTCTTATATAAACCTTTATATAGTGTCATACGCCCCCTTTTTATACTCCTTAAGGGCTTTTACCAGAGAGCGTCTGACGAAAGCTTTTAGTAGTGTTTAGTTTATCCGTTTTTTCCCTAACTGCAAGCCCGGAAACGTGAGGTCGAACATAACAAAAGAGCCTATCTAAATAGTCTAATCTAGGCCTCTATTTCCACTTGAAACGGAGGGGTTAGTGACCCCGTTAACAGTACCCGGATATAGGAGGAATACCAGATGCCCGAAAATGTGTTCAAATCGTATATAAATTCCGACACCGTATTTAAGGGGGATAGAGATATTCTCCGCCCATCTTACATACCGGAGGAGCTTCCCCATCGAGAGGAGTATATAAATAATCTAGCTTCGATAATGGTCACGGCCCTGAGAGGCAAAAGACCTTCTAACGTGCTGATCTTCGGTAAAACAGGTACCGGTAAAACCGCGGTGGTGCGTTACCTTGAAAGGGAGATTAACAGGCTGAAGAGAGAGAGTACAGAGAGTGAGTTAGCCGGAGACCTTTCTGATTATAACGTTGACAGGGTTGAATATGCCTACATCAACTGCGAAGTGGTCGACACCCACTACGGCGTCATGAAGAATATCGGTAATAAATTCGTGGACGAATGGAGCGATCAGATACCGTTCACTGGATGGCCCATGGAGAAAGTGTACGAATCATTAAAAGAGAGGATAGACGAGAAGAACAAGGTAGTCATCATCGCTTTAGACGAACTGGATAAACTCGTGACTAAGAGCGGCGACAGCGTGCTCTATCACCTTTCCAAGATCAACTCTGAGCTGGAGCAGAGCAAGGTCAGCCTAGTTGGAATATCGAACAACCTGAAGTTCACAGAGTTCTTGGATCCAAGGGTGAGGAGCCGACTCGGTGAAGAAAAGATGATATTTCCGCCCTACAATGCGGACCAGCTGAAAGACATACTGAGTGACAGAGCCAGACGGGCCTTCGAACCGGACATATTGGGGAACGACGTCATCTCTCTTTGTTCCGCCCTAGCGGCCCAGGAGCACGGCGACGCTAGAAGAGCCTTGGACCTGTTGAGAGTATCCGCCGAGCTGGCCGAAAGAAAAGAAGATAAAAACGTGACCACGAACCATGTGTACAAGGCAAAGAACAAGATAGAGGAGGACTGTGTTAGAGAAGCCGTAGTGACTCTACCCACCCATTCGAAGCTGGTCCTCTATGCGATACTTCTCAGCGAGGATAAGAAAAAGAAAAAGCTTACCACTGGCGAGGTATATTCCGGTTATAAAGAGCTGTCCAAAAGGTCCGGTATGGACCCCCTGACTCAAAGGAGAGTCACGGACCTCATCTCAGAATTGGACATGCTGGGTTTGATCAACGCAAGGGTCAAATCCTTCGGTAGGAGGGGTAGAACAAAAGAGATACAATCATCCGTGCCAAAGACGGATATAATAAAGACGATAGAGAAAGACGACAACATAAAACCAATAAAAGAGATGGGTATAAGCACCCCGGAGCAGACGACCTTGATGTAAAAAACTAGATATCCTCGAAAATATCTTTTCCTTCCTCTTCTTTATCCTTTTCTTCCACGTCATCGACGGTTTTTATCCTCTTTTTGACCACTTTCCTCTTTCTTTTTTCTACGACTGGCCTGTCCTCTTCTTTTTCTTCATCCATCTCTTCCTCCAGCTCTTTAAAATCATCTTCGAACTCCAGTTTACTATCTTCATCTATATTCGTGGGGTCAGACTGAGAAGTTTTTTCGGCTTCAGTTTCATCAGCAGGAGAACCACTCCCGGTTTCTGTGGCTGCTATGTGTTCTTCCATCGCCTCTGGCTGGGCCTTTGACCTGAACCTTTTAGCGGCTTCCTTTGCAGAAGAAGAGCGGAAATCCTTCTTATCATAGGTTGACTCTGGTAGGTTCTTCCTTTTATTCTTGGGATTGTCTTTATCGGGCTCTGTCTCAATGTAGTTCATAGCTATCTCGATGATGAACGGGATGACGATGATCAATCCGATGGTAATGAAGAGATTGTTCCAGCTGTTACTCGGCACCAATTCAGTCTTACCGATAGACATGAGCTTCAATATGCCGAACCAGGGAAGTTCTCCCCGGGCCCTCCCCTCGATCCAGTTTCCACGGACCGGCTCTTTAGAGATGCCAGTCTGAGGGTGCTGATCATAAACACTGTTATGATCGCCCATAGTGATGAAGCCCGAATGAGCGCTGTCTAGAAGCGGTGTGAGTTCCAAACGTATCGTTTTATCTGCATAACCATAATTATAAAGGTATATCGTACCGGTCAGGTTGGCCCACTGTTCACCCTGGGAGGTCTCCCAGTCCTCCCCATATTCCAACTTCCTCAGGGCTGGAGCACTGAAGGAATTAGTTTCGTCAGAGTATCTCAGATATATGACCGGTCTATGGATTATCGGTGTCGAACGTTTACTCCCCCCCGGCCGATATATAACCACATCTCCATACTGGCCATAGGTCCTGTGCCCGTTGGCTTTACCCTCCACATAGGTGGTGATCTTGTCCTTGCCGACCTGTTGGACCACGACTATATCTCCAGGGTCTATCACTCCTATCTGACTTTCAGGGATGTCCCCCTGACCGTGGCTCATGCTCGGTGATTCTATCACGACCAGAGGAGGCCACCTTCCGCTGTATATATAGAGAGAGCCCAATATGATACATAGGATTATGAGAGAAATTGCTACATCTCTCCCGATAGATTTAGCGTGCTCCTTCCATTCGACCATTATATCTCACAACAAGTTGAGTTATTAATTATTTTTTATCTCAAACAAATAACTCAAAAATAAAATAAAGGTGGTGTCTTTTACGAAAACCATGGATAGACCGGACGTAGATGAATACTTCATGGCCATGGCTTTCATGGCGGCGGAACGCTCGACCTGTTTGAGTAGAAAGGTGGGTGCGGTCATGGTGAAGAACAAAAGAGTATTGAGTACTGGATATAACGGAGCACCAAAGGGGCTTCCGCACTGCGAAGAGTTGGGTGGATGCATGAGAAGAGGTGATATCCATCCACCGTATATCGATATATTCTTGGAACAATACAAGGATAAAGAGAACGAGGACATCTCTAAAGAAGAGATGAGAGAGAAGATGATCGAGAACCAGGACTTCTTCCCGGAAAAAGGAAAAGGAGTCAAATCCGGCTATAGGCACGAGCTGTGCAGGGCCGTACACGCGGAACAGAACGCTATCATCCAGGCGGCTGTTTCTGGCGTCTCCATAAAGAACGCCACGCTCTACTGCACCACGTATCCGTGCGTGGTCTGCGCCAAGATGCTGATCAACGCTGAGATAGAGAAGATCATATATCACGGAGAGTACAAAGACCCACTCTCACAGAACCTGTTAGAACAGAGCCAGATAGAGGTAGAGAACTATAAACGTAAGAGCGAACAGCAGCTGTTGAATTATTACGAGAGATATAAAGAAGAAAAGTTGTAGGTTTGTGAATTATTTTTGCAGCGCCCGTTTATAGAGACAGGGCGTCCACTGGACACACGTCCACGCAGTTACCACAGTCTATACAGGCGTCTTCATCTATTATGGCGACGTCCTCGACCGTGATAGCTCCGACTGGACATTCTGGTTCACACTGACCGCAGGCTATACATTCATCCTCATCTACCTTGACTACCATGTTACCACAATGGTAGGGAGAGGAGAGGGATATAAAAATTTTACTCCGAGTCTATAAACTCAGAGCGTCCACGGGACAGACCTCAACGCAGTCTCCTATATCCTCGCAGACGTCCTCGTCAACAACTGCTACATCTTCGACCGTTATAGCGTTCACTGGACACTCCTCTTCGCACATCCCACAGGCTATGCATGCGTCTTCATCTACCTTCACTACCATATTATCATAAGGTAATTATATAGCATGTTAATAAATCTGTCGGTCTGAAGAGAATATGCATGTATCATGGATAAATATTAATAACCCAAAGGGCTGTTACCCCTCTAAATATAAAGGTGCCTTTGATGAGTAATGACTTGATTACCATAGTTTCCGGCTTGCCCCGCTCTGGAACGTCCATGATGATGAAGATGCTCGAGGCAGGTGGGATAGAGCCCCTGACGGATGAAGTGAGAACCGCGGATGAGGACAATCCCAAAGGGTATTACGAATACGAGAGGGTCAAGGGCCTGCCTGAAGACACTGACTGGCTGGATAAGGCCGAGGGAAAAGCAGTGAAAGTATTGGCTGAACTGGTCAAGCACCTGCCGGACGATTACCGATACAAGGTCATCTTCATGGAGAGACACCTGGACGAGATAATAGAGTCCCAGAGGAAGATGCTCCTGAGGCAGGGGAAGGATCCGGATAAGGTTTCAGAGGAAGAACTGAAGGACATGTTCAAGAAGTATCGCCTCATGCTGAAGAGCACCATCGATACGAACAGGAACATGGAAGCGCTATACGTCAGCTATAACGATATAATGGAGGACCCGGAGGATGAAGTTAAAGAGATAGCGGGTTTCCTGCACCGTGATCTAAAAGTGGAGGATATGGTCTCAGTCATAGATAAAAGCCTGTACAGGAACAGGGCTGAAGATTGATATGATGACATATGAATAAGTTCAAAAGTTCAAATTTACACTCAGATGTGATATAAAATGAGCGAAAAAGTCCTCGTGACCGGACCCTTCGGTCAGATCGGCTCCGAACTGGTTCCAGAGCTTCAGAAGAGGCATGGAAAAGATAACGTCATAGCTCTAGGTCATAACTACATACCGGACGATTTCGACGGTATAATCGAACAAGGCGACGTAAGGGACGAAGAGTTCATGACAGAGCTTGTAAAACAACACGATATAACTCAGGTATATCATCTGGCTTCTCTTCTTTCAGCAGTGGGGGAGAAGAAGCCAGACCTGGCCTGGGACGTCAATATGAACGGACTTAAGGTCTTTCTAGATATAGCCGCCGAACATAACTTAAAGATGTTCTGGGCCAGCTCGATAGCTGTTTTCGGACCAACGTCTCCCTTCGATAACACGCCACAACACACGGTACTGGAACCCACGACGATGTATGGTGTAACGAAGGTCTCCGGTGAACTGCTCTGTCAGTATTACAACAAAAAATACGACCTGGACGTCAGGAGTATCAGATATCCCGGTCTGATAAGCTACAGGGAAGAGCCGGGCGGAGGAACGACCGATTACGCAGTAGATATATTCTACAAAGCGATCGAAGAAGAAGAGTACACGTGCTTCGTTAGAGACGACACCAGACTGCCGATGATGTACATGGAGGACGCTATAAGAGGCACGTTGATGCTGATGGACGCACCTGAAGAGGACATAAACGTCAGAACCAGCTACAACCATTCCGCTCTTAGCTTCACGCCGAAGGAACTAGCCGAAGAGATAAGAAAACATATACCGGACCTTGAAGTGAGATACGAGCCGGACGAAAGGCAGAAGACCGCTGATTCATGGCCCAACACCATAGACGATTCAAAGGCAAGAGAGGACTGGGACTGGGATCACGAGTACGACTTGGGGAAGATGACCGAGGACATGATCGAGAACCTTAGAGAGAAACTCGGTGATTAATCGAGGAAAAGTTTAAACAATACATCTATCGCTCCTCGGTATCGCATATCATGTTGCTGTCATGGGTAGGCTTCTTTATAGCCATAGCCGTTCTGCTTATAGGCTCTAGGTATCATCTGGGCGCAGCTTTACTATCTGGAGCCGTCATCTTAGGGATATTTACCATGAGTCCCTACGATATAGCGTACAACTTCTACCTGACTTTTACTGACCCTTACACAGTCATACTGGTAGCGGCGCTTTCACTCATACCTATCCTGGGAGGGGTCCTCCAGGAGAGCGGTTATCTGGACGATCTGGTACACAACCTGAGGATAGGGAAGAAGCTCTTTCTGAGTTTTACCCCTGCTCTGTTGGGCCTTCTACCCATACCCGGAGGGGCTTTGTTCTCCGCCCCGATGATAGACAAGGCCGGAGAGGACCTGGAAGGCCACCAAAAGACAGCTATAAACGTCTGGTTCAGGCACATACTGTTCTTCATTTTTCCCTTGGCTCCAGCCCTGATAATACCGGCGAACTTCGCCAACCTTTCAGTGTACGAGATAATATTTCCATACCATCTTCTGATCTTCTTCCCACTCACCCTCTTTTTAGGACTCTTCTTCCTCATAAGGAAGGCCGAAGGAGAGATAGAATACGAGGAAGAGTTCTCGATGAAAGGTCTGATGATCCCGCTGTCCGTAATACTGTTGGCTCCCGTTCTGGATTTTGCTCTCAAAGAACTTTTTAAACTGATCAACTTCGGTCCTGAATCCATCGCTACCTTCATCGCCATATCTACGAGCCTTCTGCTCCTGTTGAATATAATCGACTGGGATAGAGACCTTGTCGAAGACGCGATCAAGGAGATGGAGCCATGGAACTTCGTGGTGCTCCTCTTCGGTATATTCGTTTTCATCAACGTTTTCAATTCATCTGGGATCGATACACTGATAAAGTCCTTGAACCTCTCTGGATTGACTCTGGCCATAGGCATCGGTTTCTTCCTGGGACTGGCCACGGGCAGGATAAACGTCCCGGCTTCCATCGTGATACCGATCTACATGGCCAGCATGGGCCTCAGTTCTCTATCTCCCCTGGTCTTCGCGTTGATATTTACGGCGGTGTTCATGGGCTACGTCCTTACACCTATACATCCATGTGTCGGTATATCGTTAGAATACTTCGAAGCCGACATGAGCAAGTTCTTGAGGTCCCTGCTTGAACCAGTTCTGATCTCCTTGGGCGTGGTGATCCTGATGTATATATTCCTGGTCTGAGGAGAATTACTGAAGACCCAGGCTTATATCGATAGATCCTATCTGGTGAGTTAAGGCACCGACGGATATTATATCGACACCGGTCTCCGCAACTTCTCGAACGTTCTCCAGAGTGATACCCCCGGAGGCCTCGATGATCGCCCTTTCCCCTATCTTTTCCACGGCCCTTTTCATCCGCTCTTCGTCCATGTTATCCAGCATGATTATGTCTGCTCCTGCTTCTATAGCTTCGTCGACCTCGGCTATATCTTCGGTCTCCACCTCTATCTTCACTGTATGGGATACGTTCTCTTTGGCCCTGGCAACCGCTTCTGTGATACCGCTCATGGATCTGATATGGTTCTCCTTTATGAGCACTGCATCATAAAGACCCATCCTGTGGTTGTGGGCCCCTCCAACCCTTACCGCATACTTCTCCAGTATCCTCAGATTGGGCGTCGTCTTTCTAGTATCCACTATCCTGACGTTTAAGTCGTTCACTTTCTCTACGTATCTCCTTGTCTTTGTAGCTATGCCGGATAATCGCTGTAGGAAGTTCAAAGCTACTCTCTCACCCTTCAGGATGTCTCCTGTAGGTCCTCTCAGCTCGGCTATCTTTTCTCCCCCTTCTATCCGGTCGCCTTCCTCCTTTAGATATCTGAATTCGATCCCCTCGTTGAGTTCGTAAAAGACCATATGGCATACGTTCAGACCGGCTAGAACGCCGTCCTCCTTGGCCAATATATGTCCCTGGCTCTCCTTTCCTTCTTCTATAAGGTTCTCCGTGGTTATATCTCCAGTGCCTATATCTTCCTTCAAGGCCTGCCTGATCATCTCCCTGACTTTCTCCTCGTTAATACTCCTGGATCTCATGGTTCACATCCTCTCCTTCTGCTTCTCTTGGATTGAATACTATATGCAGGTCCGAATATCCTTGCTTACTGGTCGGGTGATCCTCCCTGAAGTGGGTTCCTCTGCTCTCCTCTCTCCAGAGTGCCGATTCAGCTATCAGAAGGCCGGTCCGGAGCATGTTCTGAAGCTCCCAAAAGTCCTGGTCTATGATGGATATATCTGATAACTCATCGATCTCTGTCTCGAGCCAATCTATCAGTTCCTTAAGTTCACTTTCCTTCCTGCTTATACCCGCCTTCTCCATCATCTTCTCCTTCATCTCGCCCCTGATGGACTCGGTTTTTTTCTTTATATCCGTAGGTTTTTCGTCCGTCAAACTATCGAAGTCAAGGGTGCTTTCATCGATATCTTTCGTTTCTTTCTCGTCCCTCATCTCATCGGCTATGACCCTGTATATGCGCTTTCCGAAGACAAGGCCTTCCAGCAGTGAATTGCTGGCCAGCCTGTTCGCTCCGTGGACTCCCGTTGATGCTACCTCGCCGCAGGCGTAGAGCCCCGGGATACTGGTCCTACCGTCGAGGTCCGTTTTTATCCCACCGATCATGTAGTGGGCGGAAGGAATAACAGGTATCATCTCCCTGCTCATGTCTATGCCCATATCTTGTAGAGTGTGGAATATCCTTGGAAATCTGCCCTCTAAAAAGTCCCTGCTCTTATGAGTTATATCCAGCCAGACGTGCGGTAGGTCACTCTTCTCAATCTCTTCCATTATCGCTCTAGAAACAAGATCTCTGGGGGCTAGTTCTGCGTCCTCGTGTTTACCGACCATGAATCTTTCGCCGTCCTGATTTTTTAAGAGGGCTCCTTCCCCTCTAACGGTTTCTGAGATCAGAAAGGACTGCCCATCTGGCCTATGGAGTGCAGTGGGATGGAACTGGATGAACTCCATATCGGCTATCTCTGCCCCGGTTCTATATGCTAGGGCCACTCCGTCACCAGTCGTCACCTCTGGATTGGTGGTGTTGCTGTACACCTGGCCGCAGCCCCCGGAAGCCAAGATCAGATGAGAAGTGAGGTACACTTTAGTACTCTGGCTTTTCTTGTCCCAGCATAAACAGCCTACAGCACTGTCATCCGACGTTAGGATCTCCTTTAGGAAGACCTGTTCCTCTAATCCTATCCCCTTCCTCATGACAGCGTTGGTCAGAGATTCCCTGATCTCCTCTCCAGTGGCGTCCCCTCTGGCATGAAGTACCCTCCTCCGGCTGTGGGCACCCTCCTTAGCCAGATCCAGTTCCCCCTCTATGTAATCGAACTGTGTACCGAGGTCGATCAATTCTCGTACCCTTTCTGGTCCCTCCGTGACCAAGAGCTCGACGGCTTCCTCGTCGCAGAAACCGGCGCCAGCTTCCAACGTATCCTCGATATGCAGCTTGTACGAGTCACCCTTTTCAAGGACCGCAGCTATACCACCCTGTGCGTACTGGGTACTGCTCTCCTTCACCTCGGATTTCGTTATGACTTTAACTTCTCCCAATTGGTCCAACTGGAGAGCTGTGTACAGGCCGGCTATACCACTGCCTACAACTATGAAATCGTGTCGCTCTACATCATAGGCCAATCTTATCTACTCCTTTTCAAGCATCAGACCTCGAGCATCCTCTCCAAGGGTTTTCTGGCTTTCTCAGCCGTTTCCTCGTCCACTTCGACGGTGGGCTCAAGTTTTTCGATGGATTCCAATACCTTCTCGGGGGTGATCTTCTTCATGTTCGTACAAGTGGGGTCTCCAGGGAAGTAGTACTCCTTATCTGGAACCTCTTTCCTGAGACGGTGTCCCATCTCCTTCTCTGTCCCGATTATCATCTCGTCCGCATCGGTCTCTTTTGCCCTTCGAAGTATGCCCGCTGTAGATTCAGCGTAATCAGCCACGTCTATAACCTCAGGTCTGCATTCCGGATGTACCACAACTTCAGCCCCTGGATGTTCGTCTTTCAACCTCTCTATTTCCGCAACGGTTATATCGTCATGTGTTGCACAGTAACCATCCCAGACATCTATATCTTTATCTTCAACGAACCTCTTTATGTACCTTCCCAGGTTCCTGTCGGGCACGAAAAGGACCTTATCCTCATCCAGGCCCTTCACGACTTCTACTCCGTTGGAGGAGGTACAGCATATATCGGATTCCGCCTTGGTCTCAACGTTCGTATTTACGTAGGAAACCACGGCAGTTTCGGGGTTCTCTTCTTTATACTCCCTCAACTCATCCAGATCGACCATGGCCGCCATGGGACATCTAGATTCCGGCGCTGGATGTATCACGTTCTTATCAGGATTCAGTATGGCCGCGGATTCCGCCATGAAGTCAACACCGCAGAAGACAACGTTCGAAACATCCAGATCCGTAACGGTCCTGGCCAGACCCAGTGAGTCTCCTAAATAATCGGCAGCGTCCTGTATGGTTCCTACCTGATAATTATGAGCTACCAGAACCAGATCCTTCTCTTCCTTCGCCGCTATGATGTCATCTTTCAAAGACATGGCTGTTCGATTGTGCCCAAAACAGAGGTAGATATAAGTTTTTACCCATTTTTAAGGCTTATCTCATCCTTCTTCCTTGTTCTTACTCAGATAGAGTACTATCGCGAGTGCTGCGATGATAGAACCTACTATCTCTATCATTAACATATTGTTCATCACGAAGGAACCGATGCCGCCGGATGAACTCGCGGAATTTGATGCCGATCCACTTGAAGACCCGCCTGAAGAACCACCAGAGTCGGACTGTATCTCAGCGCTGTTTATCAGTATATCGTTGACCGGTACGTTCTCGTGGCCGTTCTCGGTGTGTGTTTTGACTTTCTCTATCTGGTCGACCACATCCATAGCGCTGATGACCTCTCCGAAGACGCAGTAACCAGCCTCCGAAGCACCGCCAGGATCCAGATTAGGGTTGTCCACCGTGTTGATAAAGAATTGACTCGTAGCTGAGTCCGGATCACTTGTCCTAGCCATGGCTATGGTTCCTCTTTCATTGCTGTGTCCGCTCTTCTTCGCCTCGTTCTCGATCGGTGAATAAGTGGGCTCTTTCTTGTTCATATCCGGTTCAAATCCTCCACCCTGGATCATGAAATCCTCTATCACCCTGTGAAATATCAAGCCGTCGTAGAAACCGTCGTTGGCGTACTTTATGAAGTTATCCACGGTCTTGGGCGCGTCGTCTTCGAACAGTTCCACTCTGATCTTTCCTTTTGAAGTCCTGATCACGGCTACGGGATTATCTTCGCTCATGGTCTTACCCCTATTTATCCCCGAAACTAGGCTGAGTAGAAGTAGAAGCGAGACGAAAAACGTCATGGTCTTCAGCTTCGAGGTCATG
>CAYMXS010000066.1:0-12031 GCA_964394465.1 uncultured Thermoplasmata archaeon
ACGGTTTTCCTCTTGATGGGTTTCGCTGCAACTCTGTTCGCGACTCCTTCAGCTTCAACGCCAGAGCTAAAACAGACGCCGCACGAGCCCATCCAGATAGCTTCTGATATGGGGTTCGAGAACTGCGATGCTGTAAGATCCGGGAGCGGCGCCTCTGATAATCCCTATATCATAAGTGACTGGGATATATCTGCGTCCAGCAGCCACGGAATAAGTATTTCCAACACCAGCGATCACTTCATAATCAAAGACTGCGAGATAAATAACGGGGGGTCACAGTATAACGGTATAGTCCTGTCGGATGTGATGAACGGCAAGATCCTTAGCAATGAAATAACATCAAACTCCGCTGGTATATTCCTTCAATACACGAATAGTGCTGTGATAAAGGACAACACTGTGCAGAACAACGATATGTATGGTATATCACTCCAGTATTCAAACGACAACGTGATCCATGGAAACACGGTGCAAGGTAGTGGAGACACCGCTTTAGCCATACAGGAGTCAGATAGAAATGAGATCACGAATAATCATATAGAGCAGAACAATGGCGACGGGTTAACATTCCAGCAGTGCAGTAACAACCTAATACATCACAACGTCTTTAGAAACAACGACGGGGATAATGCAAGGGATGATACGGGAAACAACGATTGGGACGACGGCAGCGAGGGCAACTATTGGGGCGATTACGGAGGCGAGGACAACGACGGGAACGGCATCGGAGACTCGGCTTATCAGGTGCCGCCCGGCTACACTAAAGATAATTTTCCATTGATTGATGTCAGCACTAATACAGATCCTATAGCGGATTTTTCTATAAGTCCTTCTGAACCACGTGCCGGGCAGCAGGTCCAATTCACTGACCAATCAACCGATAGCGATGGCTCCATAGTCTCTTGGACATGGCAGTTCGGTGACGGCAGCAGCAGCATCAATCAGAATCCAGTACACATCTATGATTCCGCCAACACGTACACCGTTACTTTAACAGTAGAGGACGATAAAGGTTCTACAGCCACCACTTCGAAGAGTATAACGATAACTTCTGGATCGACAAACAAGAAACCCAGCGCGTCGTTCAGCTTTAGTCCTCAGAATCCAAACGCGGGTCAAAATGTCCAGTTCAACGACCTTTCTTCAGACCGCGACGGAAACATCCAGTCCTATTCTTGGAGCTTCGGAGACGGGTCGACGAGCTCTTCCAAGAACCCTTCACATAGCTACCCATCATCCGGCACTTACACGGTTACATTGACGGTTACAGATGACGACGGCTCTACCGACACTGCAACCAAGACCGTACAGGTCCAGGAAGGTGGAGGATCATCATTCATGCCGCTGTGGGCTATCGTCCTGATAATCGTCTTGATAGCAGTGGTACTGGGCGTGATAGCCAGGGAATACCTGATATGATCAGGCCTCCAGCACTTCCGGGATGGTGTAGTCTTCGGACCTATTATTGAAGCCACTTGGAGGTTGTCCTCTTTTCAACTCCGAGGCGTAGTCCTCGGCATGGCCTATTATATAGTTCATCATCTCCTTGGATATCCACCTAGTTAATGGATTACCTATATGCCTATCGCCTGCTCACATATCTCTGGCCAATCTTCTAGATCCGAAGGTAATGTCTTTCCTCTCATATATTTATCTATAAGTCTGGGGCTGCCGGTTTCTATACCAGTCTGAGTCCCGATGAAATCCTGCTCAGGGAGGGAGAAACAAATCTCGGATATTTTTCTCACCAGGTCTGGATTGTGGTAAGCGGTTGCAAGAGCTAGATGGCTCGTCACTATCTCTTTTACCCCTTGTACATCCGCTACTTCCTTGAAGAGACGGACGACCCTCCTTTCGTTCGGCTCTATCCTGTCGACGCCGTAACGAAGTACATCCTCAGAGTGTAGGAGAGGAGAATCCTCTCCAGCTTCCAGATTGGTCTTGACGTCCCGAAGTATGTGGTCTATGGACTTGATGCGAATCTTCTGCATGTTGGGGGTACAGAAATCACAGCCTCTACCACATCCTCTCATTATCTCAACGAGGCCGTGTATGGTACCACCTCTGATATTCGGAATCTCTTTCACTTCGGGTATCTGGTCTGCTTCGATTATCCGCGGTATTTCCCTTTCAGGATATCCTTCATCATATTTGGTACCGAAACTTCTCCTTCCCCCATATGGACATAGTCTATGCCCAACCTCCCCATGATCTCTTCGTCTGCCAACTGCCATGCACTTTTTCCACCAACGACTATCGTTTATCATCCAGGACCGGTTTCTCCAGCAGTTCCAAGAACTTCATCCGGTTGTATGGGGGGCCAGTCGAAAGGAGATCAACGAATTCAGAGGTGGGTGAGTTCATACCAAGATGGTCATGTCCTCCTATACCCACAATTTCGGTATCAGTTCCTACAACTTTTTTTAGGTCTTTGGGTGGACTACGACCACTTCGTCGTCACTAAAACCATTCTCGACCAGGGAGGCCTCGATGATCCTGAGCCCGAAATCAGAGTATCGGGCCCTTCTCTGCCCGTTAGAGATGACTAGATTCCATCTTCCTTCTCTGGGAACCGGCGGGGCGATTATCTTAAAGTACAGCCAATCCGGTACGATCCCGTTGGCATACAGGTCGAAAAGCCAAAGAAGATGCCTCCCCTATACTTGCTCATCATCGTTTCGTCAGCAGTCAGAACTATAGTGGGTTCACTCGACATTCAATATCACCTCCAGTAAACGTTTTTTAATCTAAATTCAATGTATTCATACGGAAACTTCTCACCGGTTTTAAAGAATTTTTTCTTTAAATAAATCTATCGGTTTTTTAAGGTCCAGGGCGGTAAACATGTCCGGAAGAGTTCCACCCCAGGTTTCGGATCCTTCCATTTTCTCATCGGCTAGGCCGGACAATCTCATCATCGGCAGCGTTGCCTTCCTACCGTGCTTCCATCGGGCGTAAAACCAGTGTCCAAAGAAGAATGTCATCCTGTAGAGCCATGCCTTATCAGGGTCCCACACCTCTATGTTGTTCCTCCAGCACCTCGTTATAACCTCCCACTGTGACCCCAAAAGATGGTCCAGGTCTGACCGTTTAGCGTCGCTGAGTCGAGTCCCTTCGAAGGGTATGAAAAGGAGGGGCGTGTAGAACATCTCAGCGTTTTGGTTCCTCAGATCGTCCAGCAGCTCCAGCGTGGCCATCACATCATCTTCGGTCTCGTCCGGCAGACCGGTCATGAATGTACAAAGAGGTTTCCAGCCGTGATCGTTCATCTCTCCTATTGCCTGGCAGACGATCTCGGGCCACCTCTCTATATCGAAGGGGAGGGCTTTGCCTTCCATGTATTTTTTCATCAGTCTAACGGAGCCGCTCTCTATGCCGACCTCCGCCGTTATAAACCTCTCGTCGTAGCCCTCTTCCCTGTTCCAGAAGGTCTTCTCCATGAGGGTCGGTGTCAGATCGTCTAGGAGGCGCTGGTCACAAAGAACCGGGGCAAGGCTTGCATGAGAAAGATGAATATATTCTACACCTGGATAGGAAGCGATACTCTCGTAAAGGTCAACGATAGCATCGGTGTTCGGTCTGAATTTACTGTCGCATCTGTACAGGAATATGTCCTCCGTCACGGTAAAGATGGAGTCAGTACCCCCATCGATATTTGTAGCCACTTCGTCCATTATCTGAGACTTCGGAAAGGAGTGCCTTTTCCTCTTGTTGGGACTGCAGAAGGCGCATCCTCTCCCACAGCCACGGGTTATCTCAACGGTTCCGTAGGAGGCAGGATTTTGTATCAATGGTGTCCTGTTCCTGTAACTCTCTTCCTTTTCATGCTCGTCTATGTCCCCAGTATAGTGGGCGTCGATATCTCTCTCGTCCATACACTCTTCAACTAAGACCAAAAGGTCTTCTCCACCGGGGCCCTCGTACAGTATGTCTATACCCAGCTCTTGCTTCATCTCGGCCTCTCTTATCTGCCAGACGCCGGCCCCTCCGACTATGACGGTCGGGTCATACTCTTCAAAGACCGGATGATCTAAAAGTCTCTCGAATTCGACCATGTTCAGAGCGTCCCCTCCAAAACCGATCAGGCTGTTGTAGGTTGTAGATACATAGGCCAATCCAAGGGGGTCCATGGTGCTTATGCCGACGATGTCTGTATCCTCTCCCACGAATTCACCGAGGTTGTCCGGATGAACAACGACCACTTGATTCTCGCCAACCTCTTCCTTCAAGAGGCTCTCGACCTTCCTCAGGCCGTAGGGAGCGTACCTAGAGGGTTGATCGGAGTTGGTCTGTGGTTCTAGATATTCACTTAAGCGCGGGGCGGAAAACATCTCTGGAAAGGTGCACATGAAGGCCTTGAAAGGGTTCCCACCATAATCGCTCATCTCAGCTCTAGAGGCGGTCAAAACTATCCTCGGGGATCTATCAGGATCTTTTTGAACTGAACCACCTTTTTCCGAGAGAGCGGAGTATATGGCAAGCTCAGGGAATGAACTCAGAACTGAACCTTTTTTATTTTTATATTTTGATGATTTTTTTGCAGCCTTTAATATCGGGAATCCCTTCACGATAGACATATTATACCCTTCAACTTGAAACGATATAAGCACACATTTATTTATAAAAGTTTTTGATGAGAAGAGGATGACCAAAAAGGTTTCTATGGCCTCAAGCGTAATATTTATAACCTTCTCGATATTACGCACCAAATATGAAAGCAGTCATACTCGCGGGAGGATTTGGAACGCGGATGAGACCCCTGACCTATACCACGCCTAAACCCCTGCTTCCACTTTTGAACAAGCCGTTGATACAGCACATAATAGACGCGCTGCCCCAGGAAGTAGAGGAGATCGTCTTGGCGGCGAACTACAAGATAGACCTGCTGGAGGATTACTTCCAGGAGGTCGGGTTAGAAAGGAAAGTTCACGTCGTAGATGAGCCGGAACCCAGGGGAACCGGAGGAGCCGTTAAGAACGTCGAGGAGTATCTGGATGATACCTTCTTTGTCATAAATTCGGATATAGTTTCAAGTCTGGATTTCAAGGAATACCTGGACTTCTATCGCTCGAAGGACGGGATAGGTGCTATATCGGCCTGGGAAGTAGACAACCCGGAGGAGTTCGGCGTCATGGACCTGAACGAAGATAACAAGATAATGAAATTCCAGGAGAAGCCGGACCCTGGAGAGGCCTTTTCCAATCTTATCAATGCGGGCCATTACATATTAGAGCCGGAGGTTCTCGACCTCATACCTTCAGGAGAGAAGGTCTCCATAGAGAAGGAGATATTCCCTAAGTTGATAGACAAAGGACTCTTCGGCTACGAGTTCGAGGGGTACTGGATCGACTGCGGAAGACCGGAAAGCTTCTTCGAAGCCCAGAAAACGTTGATGGACGAGAAGGGTATAAAACATCTGGTGGGAGACAGAAGCGTGGTCGAAGGAGATCTGAGCAGATATGTGAGCGTGGGCATGGACTGTACCATCGAAGAGTGCAAGATATCCAACTCCATCATATTCGACGGCGTGGAGATAGACGAAGGATGCACCATCAAGAACAGTATCTTGGGGTACGATGTCATAGTGGAAAACGACGTTACGATAGAGGATTCCATAATATCGGATGCGCTCCTGCTCGAAAAGGGGGGAGAGTATCGCGATGAAAAACTGCAGCCGGAGGAGGTAAAAGATGAGTGAACTTTTCGGCACGAACGGAGTGAGAGGCGTTGTGAATCAGGACATGAACACCGATCTAGCGCTCAGATTGGGCAAGGCCATAGGTACGTGGCTGGGAGAAGAAAAAGTCGCTATAGGAACGGATACAAGAGTCTCAAACGAGATGATCAAGAATGCGGTCTCTTCAGCCCTGATGGCCACGGGCTGCGACGTGATCGATCTAGGTGAGGCTCCCACTCCTGCCGTTCAGTACTACACTAGGGAGAGAGCGGACTTCGGCGTGGCCATAACGGCATCTCACAACCCGCCTGAGTTCAACGGTATCAAGTGCATAGACGAGGACGGAACGGAACTGATACGTTGGAAGGAAGAGGAGATAGAAGATAACTACTTCTCCGAAGATTTTGAACTCGTAAGCTGGGATAAGGTCGGAGATAGATCGTCAGACGATCCCCTGCCCCTCTACATGGAGGCCGTAAAGAACAAAGTGGGCGAGGAAAAGATAAGAGAAGCGGATCTTAAGGTCATAGCGGACAACGCCAACGGTCCTGGGTGTTATACAACGCCTTACCTTCTGCGGGAACTCGGCTGCAGAGTCACAACATTGAACTCGCAGCCAGACGGGTCGTTCCCGGGCCACAACAGCGAACCGACACCCGAGAACCTTTCGGATCTTAGAAGGATGGTTGAAGAGAGCGACGCAGACCTGGGTATAGCGCACGATGGGGATGCAGACAGGACCATATTCGTTGACGAGAATGGGAACTATCTGCACGGAGATAGGACTTTAACCTTGATGGCCAAAGAGCTCGTTAAGGAAAACCACGGCGGCATCGTTGTGACTCCAGTTTCATCCTCCAGCAGCGTCGAAGACGTAGTGGAAGAGAACGGAGGAGAACTGATCTATACAAGAGTGGGTTCTCCCATCGTGGCCAGAAAGATGATAGAGGAAGACGCGCTTTTCGGAGGCGAAGAGAACGGAGGGCTCATCTTCGCCGACCATCAGTACTGCAGAGACGGGGCCATGGCTGCCGTGAAGATAGTGGAGTTCGTCGCTAAAGAAGGTACACTCTCATCCCTGATAGACGAGCTACCCAACTACGCCCTGGATAAAAGAGGCGTGAAGTGTCCAGATGAGCTGAAAGATGACCTTTTAGAGGAGCTTATAGAGCACTACAGTGATGAAAGATATGACGATACGGACGGTCTGAAGATATACTATGATGAGGGCTGGGTGCTGATACGGCCTTCGGGCACGGAGCCGAAATACAGGGTCTATTCAGAGGCGAAGGATCAAAAGACAGCGGAGAGACTTGGTAAAGAGCACCAAGAAGAGGTCGAAGAGGTTCTGGCATCCATCCGATGACCGTATGACGATTTTCATCAATTGTCGGTACCTTTAAATAAAAAGAGAACGGTGTTACATTATGTCTGACGTAATGTCGGACGGGATAGGATGCATCTAAGAAGCAAAAGTAAGGATGAGGATGTCGATCCGACCACTCAAAAGCTCATGGACCAGGGTGTATTGAAGTCCAGCGATGGTGGAAAAAAAGGAAGGAAGACCCCAAGGACTCAGATATATAAACAAAAGCTGAAGAGGGCAGGAAAGATCACTTACGATTTCTGGAGCGGCGTGAAGTATATCGTCATACTATCTTTTCTGCTGTGGTGGATACCGCTATTCGGACCCATGCTCTCGGGATACGTGGGAGGTAGAAGGACCGGCGGGCCGAAGAGAGGGCTTTTAGCCGCTATAGTCTCCCTCGGTCTGGTCGGAGGTGTCTACTACGTGGTGACGAACGGATTACTCCCGTACGAGGTATCTCAGGTTCTTGAATATCCCAGCGCTATATTGGCAGCTCTATCGAGTGAACCTCTTTTAGAACCATACATAAGATTCCTGAGGCTCTATTGGACCTCCTTCTTCGCAAACGTATTGGGCAGTCTACCCTTCGCTCCCAACAGCTACATATTGACGGCTATCTTCGCCTACATCGGCGGAGTCATCTCCTTGGAAAAGAGGAAGGAACTGAGCGAAGCCGGGGAGTACATGCCATCGGTGAATATAGACCTCGGAGGACTAGCCAAAGCTATTCCCTCTGGGAATGCCTCTTCCCAAGCCTCAGGGGGTCAATCTAGAAGTAACGCAGCTCAAGCCCAGCAGTCGCCACAGCAGAGACTACAGGATCTGAAAGCGGTCCAGTTCAACGGTGGTAGACCACAGAAAAAGGCAAAGCAGGCCCAGTATCAGCAGAACAGTGATTCAGGAATCAACTCAAATGGAAAAAAAGGTAACAGCTCCAGCGACGATACGCTACAGGAACTCCTTTCAAGGGCTCAGCAGCAGTCCAAAGGAGGTTCTCAGAATAAAAAACAGCCGGTCAGACACCACGCCAATTCCGAAGGTGACGACTGGGAGTTCCTCTAAGGACAGGAGTTATTAACCAGCGGAGAAGTGCCCAACCGATGAAGATACTGCACCAAGACAGGAGAGAAGGAAAGATAAAGGTCCTGATAGACAACCTGGATGACCTCTGGCACCTGAAGAACCTGATAGAACCTGGCGATGTCGTATCTGCGGTGACGTACAGGAGAGAGTCCACCCAGAGGGACAAGATCAGATCGGAGAGGGGAGAGAAAAAAAGGATGAGACTGGACATCGAAGTGGAGAAGTTGGAGTTCCACGAATTTACGGATAGGTTGAGGATTCTAGGCGTCATAGTGGAGGGCCCTCAAGATCTAGGTTCTTACCACACCTTGAACCTCACAACGGACGACAGACTCACGATAATAAAAGACGAGTGGAAGGACCACGAACTGGACAGGCTCAGGGAAGCTGTCGATAGGAGCGAGGAGCCCCTGATTACCTTTTTAGCCATGGAGGAGAACGATGCCGTTATAGCCATAATGAGGCAGTACGGCGTGAAGGAGATGGCCCATCTCTCGCCCAATATCGGGGGGAAGATGTATGAGACCGATAAGGGGGAAAAAGACGCCTTCTTTGAAGAGATCGTCAAGAAACTGAAGAGTATAATCGAGCCCGGCGAACCCCTAGTTATTTTAGGCCCGGGGTTCGCCAAGGAAGATTTTTTTGAATATGCAAAGAACCATTATCCAGATCTCGTTTCAAACTCCGAGGTCGTACCCACCGGTATAGGAGGTACCACGGGTATAAACGAGGTGCTGAAGAGCGGCGACGAAAGGGCCGCCTTGGAAGGCCAGAGAGTTTCCTTCGAGAATGAGAAGGTAGAGAGACTGCTGACCGAGATAAAGAGAGAAGGCAAATACGCCTACGGTTACGAGGAGGTTAAAAGAGCCTGTCAGATCGGTGCCATAGACACTCTTTTGATACTGGACGAGAATGTGAGGGATGAAAAAGGAGAGGAGTTGATGGAGAAGACGGAACAGCAGAGTGGAAACGTTATAGTCATAAGCAGTACCCACGAGGGAGGGGAGAAATTGGAAGCCCTGGGGGGATACGGAGCCTTTCTCAGGTACAGGATAAACTGACCTGCAGATGTTCACAAAGATATTTATAACACCGTACTTTGATTATGTAAAGAGTGTGCAAAACTATAAAGGTGTCTAAAATGAGCGAAGATTGGCCCGATGAACCCATAAAGATGACGGACGAGAACTTCGATGAGAAGCTAGAGAAATATCCAGTTGTCGTTGTAGACTGCTGGGCGGACTGGTGCGGTCCCTGTAAGATGGTAGAGCCCACCATAGATGAACTGGCAGAAGAGATGCAGGGCGAAGTGGTGTTCGGTAAACTGAACGTGGATGAGAACAAGGAGAAGAGCAACGAATACGGTATATCGTCCATACCGACGATGCTGGTCTTCAAGGACGGTGAGCAGGTCGACAGCATGATAGGTGCCCAGCCAAAAGAGGCCATGAAAGGTACTATAAACAAGCACATAGACTAGATAAAAACCTTTTAGACTCCCTTTCTTTTCCCTCGACCGTAATCTTATTATCCCTCTTTTCTTTACCCGAGATAGGGTATAACCATGACCGTAAAGGTAGGAATAAATGGGTATGGAACTGTAGGTAAGAGAGTGGCGGACGCGGTATCTCAGCAGAAGGATATGGAGATAGTTGGAGTGGCCAAAAGGAGCCCCACTTATGAAGCCGAGATGGCCGTGAAGAAGGGCTTTCCGTTCTACGCTGCATCGGATAAATATATAGATAAGTTCGATGAGAAGGATATCCCCGTGGATGGGATGTTGGACGACCTGTTAGACAGGGCGGAGATCATAGTCGACGGCACTCCAAAGAAAGCCGGTTATAAACCGAGATACGAAGAAGCGGGAGTGAAAGCGCTCTGGCAGGGAGGAGAGAGTCACGAACTGACCGGGTTCTCCTTCAACTCCATGGCGAACTACGAAGAGGCCTTAGGTAAAGACTACACTCGGGTCGTTTCATGCAACACGACCGGTCTCTTGAGAACTCTTTACCCACTGCACGAACAGGTGGGTTTCGAAAACGTCGAAGCCACCATGATAAGGAGAGGCGCTGACCCGTGGGATACCAGCAGAGGCCCGATAAATTCCATCAACCCCGTTTTGGACCTACCTTCACACCACGGCCCGGATGTCCAGAGCGTCGTACCTGATATAGATATACAGACCATCGCCGTTAAGGTCCCCACGACGATAATGCACATGCACAGCGTCGTTGTAAACCTCAACGAGGACATGGACACGGAAGATATACTGCAGTTATGGGACGAAACTCCTAGAGTGAAATTCTTCAACGCCTCTCAGGGTGTAGATTCCACCGCTAAAATCATGGAGTACGCTAGAGATAGGAACAATACGAGAGGAGACCTGAACGAGATAGCAGTATGGGAAGATGCCGTGGAGGTCGAAGATGGTACCCTTTACTACTATCAGGCCATACACCAGGAGAGCGATATAGTTCCTGAGAATGTAGACGCGATAAGGGCCATGACGGAGCTCGAAGATGACAAGATGAAGAGCATCCAGATGACGAACGAAGCCATGGGTATAGAGTAGGTCTGAAAACGTGTTGGTCTGTCCGCTGGATTATCGGTACGGCAGGGACGAGATGAAGAGTGTCTTCAGCAAGGAGAACAAGACTCAAAAACTGTTGGATGTTGAAGCGGCTCTTGCACGGGCACACGCAGAGGTCGGCAATATACCTGAAGAAGGGGCTAAAACGATCAGTGAGAACGCTACAACTGAAAAAGTCGAGTGGGAAGAGGTCGAAAGGGTCGAGAAGGAAGAGACGAAGCACGACATAATGGCTCTTGTGAGAGTCCTAGGTAGATTCTGCGGCGACGCCGAGAAGTACATACATCTCGGGGCCACTTCCAACGATATCATCGATACAGGCATGGCCTTGCAGCTGAAGGAAGCCGTGGAAGTCCTGGAGAAGGATCTTGAAGAGTTGATCGATGTATTGTCCGAAAGGGCCATGGAGCATAAAGATACGGTCATGATAGGCAGGACCCATGGTCAGCACGCCGTTCCCATGACCTTCGGTCTGAAGATCGCTGCTTATACAGCGGAGATGAAAAGACATCTGGAAAGGCTGAAAGAGGCCGAAGAAAGGGTAAAAGTGGGCAAGATGAGCGGTGCCGTCGGTACCGGCGCGGCTCTCGGTGAGCATTCCAAGGAGATACAGGACCTGGTGATGGACGACCTGGGTCTGAAACCGGAGAAGGCCACGGGCCAGATCGTTGGACGAGATAGGTATGCAGAACTCGTCTCTCTCTCCGCCAGCATATCCGCTTCTTTACAAAAATTCGCCACAGAGGTCCGCAATCTACAGAGACCGGAGATAATGGAGGCCGCTGAAGCATTCGATACGGAGAAGCAGGTCGGAAGTTCGACCATGGCGCACAAGAAGAATCCTATACTAGCGGAGAACATATCCGGTCTGGCGAAGACATTGAGAGGCTTCGTACAGCCCACCTACGATAACATGATACTGTGGCACGAGAGAGACCTGAGCAATTCGTCCTCTGAAAGGATAACGCTGGCTCACGTTCTTGTACTTCTAGACGATATCCTGGCTAAGACGAAGAAACTATTCGCTAATCTAGAGGTCTTCCCGGAGAACATGATGAAGAACATAGAACTGAGCGACGGTCTTGTCATGGCAGAAGCCGTCATGATACACCTTTCAAACAAGGGCATGAGCAGGCAGGACGCCCACGAGGTTTTAAGGGAATCCTCCATGAAGGCTAGAGCGGAAGAAAGGCCGCTGAAAGAAGTTCTTCTTGAGAGGAAAGACGTTCTGGACTACACCGATAAAGAAGAACTTGAACAGGTCTTCAAGCCGGAGGAGTACACCGGCAGGGCGGCGGAGATAGTCGAGGAA
>CAYMXS010000067.1:0-5426 GCA_964394465.1 uncultured Thermoplasmata archaeon
AGGTATCTGTAGGGGAACCTGCAGATGGATCACCTCCTACGCAAATAAATCTCCTAGGCAGGTGAATAAACACCAATTTTCATCGTATGTCTGTCATATCGAGTAATATTTTATTCTCAGAGTCTAAGCTTAGCTGTAGCTATGTTTCTGTAATCAGCAAAAACTGAAAAACTAGATCACGGTATATCCTAACTGTCCAATTTCGATTCTTTTCCACTCTCTCCCAGAAGAACGACCCTGCTGTCCTCCTTTTCTCTGAGCAGTTCAAGACCCAATATTTCAGCCTCGCGCTCGGCAAAAGACCTTACAAGGTCATGGTCCGGCATATTATCTATGGTCATCCTTCTTCTTGAGTCTCCGACGAAAACGTAGCCCTTGGCTTCTACGAAGTCCGGGTCCGCTCTCCGGATAAGCTCTGCATATCTGTCCTCCCAGCCTATATTCCAGTCCTTCACTAATGTATGTCTGACCACGGTTCTGGTGTCTAACCCGGATAGTATATCCATGGTCCTCAGGAGCCTGTCCCAAAGGCTAGAGGATTTAGGCACACAGAGTTTCCGGTATATATCTTCATTCGGAGCCGCGAGCGTCACGTACAGTTGAGTAGGGAGTGTCGATAGGTCCCTCAAAGCATCTGGATTCGTTCCGTTGCTGACCAGAAAGGTGGTCATGCCCCTCTTCTCGTACTCCTTTATGAGTTCGCCCAGCTGAGGATACAGGGTCGGTTCCCCGGCTAGACTTATCGCCACCTGGTTAGGCTCTCTTGCCTCCTCCCACATCTCTTCAGAACAGCGTTCATCGCCTCTGAATCCCGAGACCAGTTCTCTCTGGGCCTCTATACTGTTCTCCACTATTTTCTCCGGTTCATCGAACTCCACGTCCTTTCTTTCGTGATAATCCTGATACCTCCAGCAGAACAGGCACTGCTGGTTACACACATCCACGATGGGAGACATCTGGAGGCACCTATGACATTGGATACCGTAGAAATCCTCCTTGTAGCATGAACGGTCGTTGATCAACTTCTCGCTGACCCAGTGGCAAAGTTTAACAGCGCTCTCTTCACCTGTCAAAGAGTAGCCGTGTTTCTCCAATATATCCTTCTTTTGCTGCCTCATCTTAGAACTCCATCAAAGACCTCTGGCTGTCGTCCTCCTGCTCCTCCTCTTCTTGGTCTTCCTCTGCTTCTTCCCCTTCGTTCTCTTCTTCATCTTGGCCTTCTTCCACTTTCTCCACCTCGTCCTCCTCTTCCTCAGTGAAGAGGTCCTGGACTTCTTCGCTTTCCTGACTCATGTCCAGTAATAACGCGACCTCAGAAGGGGCCAGTTCGATCTCCTCGGTGATCTCCTGCATGAAACCCTCGTATTCCCTGAACAGGAGAGTGAACGTCGGTAGCACATCGGCCTTCACCCTGTCCGTCGTCGTATGGACATAGGGGGCCAGTTTCAAGCTTATGTTGTTCCTAGTCCTTCTTTCGTTCTTGGAGCTGCTCATCTTCCTTATCCATTCCGGGAAGGCGTACCTGGTCCATTTCTTGTGAGGGCCCGTTTTAGCCTGACTGACACCGGCGGTCATCAGGTCGTTAGCGTATCTCCATAGCTTGTAGGTCTGTCTCCTTCTGACCCTTCCTAGGTACTTATCGGCCCGGGAGAGCCAATCGAAACCAGAGGAGAGTTCTCTCGGGTGGGTGTACTCCCTGGGCAGGTTCTCGTCGATCCAGACTATTATATCGTCAGGTTTCTCGTCGAGAGATTTCAAGCTGTTCTTGGATTGGATTATGTCTTTTCCTTTAAGAATGGTCTTCATTATGGGGAATATCTCGCCCTCTCTGTTCCTCTTTCCCAGGACGTCCAGATCGACACTTTTTATCCTGTTCCTACCGGCGGCCACGCTCTCTAGGTCTCTGACGGCAGAACGGACGTCTCCATCTGAGCGCTCCGCGATCAGCTGTAGCGCTCTGGGCTCAAAAGATATGCTCTCGTTCCTGCAGATCCTCTTCAAAAGTTCGACTATCTCCTGCTTATCCACCTGCTCGAAATCTATCTTCTTGACCAGATTCGCCAGTTCCTTCGACCTTCTCCTCAGGTCGTAGTAATCGTTGACTATGAGAACTATCGGCTGCTGGGTCTTCTTTATGGTCTTCTCTATCTCCCTGACTCCGCCCCTCTCCTCCGTCCCAAAGAGATTGTCTGCCTCGTCCAGAACGATCAGAGTCCGTTTACCGTCCTTGTAGGAGCGAAAGCCCTCCGATGAGAACGTATCATCTACAGCGCTCCTCCCAACGACGGCTTTTATATCGTCCCTGTTCCTACTGTCTGAGGCGTTCATCTCGATGACTCCCCAGCCTCTCTCTTTGGCTAGAGCCGTCGCACTGGAGGTTTTACCTATACCAGCTTTACCCGCAAGGATCACGGCCTTCTTCTTGGGCTTGCCAGAGACCCACTTGCTCGCCCAGGTCTTCAACTGCTTTATGGCCTTGTCGTTACCCACGACGTCGTCCAGTCTTTCAGGCCTGTATTTCTCGGTCCAGTCGATGTATGAATCGGTCATTTGAGCGGGATCGTCTCCCTGAGATACACCCGCATCTGAAGGTTTCCCGGCCTCGGCAAATCCCATCATTACAGATTACCAGCGGATACTATTTTAACTTAATGCCCACGGGTTAGATCTTCACTACACCGGCCGCTGAGACCGCGACGCCGCCGATCACCACGGCATAGAACCCGTAAGTTAAAATGCGCTTGTTGCTCAGATCTCCCTTCAACTCCCAGTACTCTAGAACGTCTATACCAAAGACCTCGGCCTTTCTCAGTATTATCCTTCCATAAACATGGTCTCCCACGTCAAAATCTATATCGGAACGGCCTTCGATCAGAAGAGTGAACTCGTTGTCCAGTGTAACCGTAACTAGGTCCTCGAAACCCAACTCCTTCATCCAGTCCGGATAGCCCGTCTTGTTTATCCCGGTTATCTCACCGTACACCTTGACCGTGTCGTCTTCGCCGTACGAACTGTATTGATCTTCGTCTCTATCCTGTGCGAGCTCCTCTCCGCTGACGCCGGTCAAAGGCCAGAAAGCTAGAGATATGAACAGACCGACTACCAGTATGACCAAACCTACAGCGAGTATCCTCTTGTTCATATATTAAACATAAGAGAATAGATATTAAAGGTTTTTAGGTTTTTTATAGCGGTACCCGATAGAGTTCGATAGAGTACTATACTTCCCTGACAGTCTCCATTACCTCGGGTATCTGGTCCAGGCCCAGTTCCTTCAGTTTCTCTTCCTTTGGTATCCCGTTCTCGTTCCAGCCTCTTCGTTTATAGACCGCGTCGCAAAGTTTCTGGTATTGGTCCTCACGGTATTCTCTCAGTTTCTGCACTTTCTCCTCGGTGGACATCTCCTCAAGATCTATATCAAAGAGGTCTTTCAACTGATTATCGTACCTTTCCTGCCTGGACTCGTACTCCTCGACGGTTACTGGACCTGCTGACCTATAGGGTATCTGGTCTCCTTCTCTTTTTCCGTAGCCGAGCCGTAGATTGAAGACCCTCTGGAAGTTGTACACCGTTTCTGACTGTTCTATAAGGTCGTCGGGACCGGACTCCCTTCCCGTGACGGAGCTGAAGAAATCGGAGTACCACTGCACGTGCTTCATCACCTTGGCCGGTTCTTCAGTCTCTGGATTGTCCTCCGGCTGTATGTCGTTCCATGGAAGTTTACACAGCCCGTTTATACCGAACCAGGTCCTCCACATCGGGAACCAGTGCAGCGCTTCCGCCTTTTCCTCAAAGGAGGGCATCAGGTTCTCGACCTGGTCCAGGAAGATGAGCCAGGCTTCGTCATGCTGCGGTCCTTTCAATGCGAGACCATAACCGCCCTGCTGAGCCAGGGATTCTTTTGTGATGTACTCCGAGTACTCCAGGCCTTTACACTCCATGCCTATGTCTTCCATCAGGTCCCTGTCCGCGTCGTATTCCTCTTCGAAGTAATCCTTCATCCTTTTGATACCTTCTCCTACTATAGCTCCAAAGCCCTCACCTTCGGCCATCTGGTGCAGTATCTTCAGGGCCGCTTCTTTGTTGCCGAACTCTAGAGTTACGTCGTCCATGACGTCCTTTGGTATTAATCCGCGTTCGGCGCACTCCATGGCGAAGGCGGTGGCCGTTCCGACACTTATAGTGTCGAGCCCATAGGCGTCGCAGTAGAAGTTCATCTCGATGACGTGGTCCGGATCGAATATACCGGAGTTGCTGCCGCAGCCGGCTATCGTCTCGTACTCCGGACCGTCCACTAGAACTCTCTCCCCTGCGTAGGGGCCGGTACTTATCTCGAAGTCCGTGACGCAGTGAGCGCACTGGACCGTACATCCTTTAACGCAGCCGTCGTAGCCCTCGTCAAATTTCTCCTCATAAACCTCTTCGCCTATCTTATGGGCTTCTTCATGACTGCCGTACTGGTAGTTTTTAGTAGGTAGAAGATCAAAGTCGTTCATTATGGGCACAAGATGGGTCGTGCCGACTCTAGACATGTGGTGCTGCTTGGGGTCCAAGTCGACGATCTCTTGAGCGTGTCTCCTCCTCACCTCTTCAAGTCGTTCTGGCTGGTCCGGGTCTATACCCTTCCTTTCTCCATCAGATCTAACGACGATAGCGGCGACATTCTTGTCCTTGAAAACCGTTCCTATACCGCCTCTGCCGGCCTGTTTGTACCTCGCCTTGTCTCTCCCCATATCGTACCAGCTGAAGTTCAAAAGGCCGAACCGTGTCTTCTCCGCTCCGGGACCGCTGGATACTACAGATACCTTCCTCTTGTTACCTTCACCGTAGATCTCAGTCAGCTTGTTCGTGAGACCATACGAGTCCTCGGGTAGGTCTTCCGGTGGTCTATCGAACCTTATCTCCTCGTTGACACCGTCTATGAAGACGATCACTTCTTCGTCGGCTTTGCCCTGTACCTCCAGGGCATCGAAACCGGCTAAGAGAAGATACAGACCGAAGTAGCCACCCACGTTCGAGTCGATGACCATATTTGTAAGGGGTGATATGGAAGTCACAACGCAGTTACCAGCACCTGGGTAAACGGGATCTCCGCCCAGTGGGCCGGAAGATATACATATCTCGGTCTCGGGGTCGTCCCAATCCGTATCGGGATCTACGGCGTTCCACAGAAGCCAGAGGTCGAAGCCTCTACCGCCCACGAACAGTTCTTTCATCTGGTCTGTCACTTCTTTCTTCTGAAAATCGTACTCGTCCAGATCGATCTTCAAGGTCTCGTCCGTATAACCCTTCTCTACCTTATTCTTGCTATAATCAAACTTCTTTACGGTCTCTATGGAATCCAAGGACATGATAACACTTCCTTGATGGTTGATTCCGGTGATATATTTATTAGTTTTCCCCCGCTTTCAAATCGTCTCTAAGAA
>CAYMXS010000067.1:5526-11497 GCA_964394465.1 uncultured Thermoplasmata archaeon
TAATATTCCTGTTCATCTTCGCGATACTGGCGGACCGAAAGACTTATTCCACGCTTACCGCCTCACTGGGCGTCTGGACCATCCTTTCACTCATGCTGTTCTTCACCAACCTACACAACGTTTTCGTCTCCTTGCTCGTTTACTTCCTCTCCATGGGCACAGCCTTCTTGATACTGGAGAAGAAGGTCAAGATCGAGTCCGTCGGCAAAGTGGAAGTTGAATACACGCCGAAGAAGATCGCATTTAGAGGGACCTTAGCCGGCACGGTCATAGCTGTAGCCGTATTCCTATCCAATATCGGCTCCGTTTTGAGTGGGATCTTCTCTGTCTTTCCGGCGATCTTCATGTCGACCATGTTGATATTCACGAGAGAGCACGGGTCTAGGTTCGTGGGAGGCAGCGCCAAATCTATGATATTCGGGACGCCCAGCGTCGTTAGTTATTCCGTTGGGGTCTACTTTCTTTATCCGATGGTCGGCATGATATACGGTACCATAGGTTCGTATCTTATCTCCTTGGCTGTCGTATCAGTGCTCTTGAGATCTAGAGGGAAGTTCATCTGATATCTTTGTATCTCTAGATCACCACCTATATCCTATTTTATAAAACGTGTGAAATCATAAACTAATTATGGAAGAAAGCAGTTAGGATACTCGTATTTATGGACATCACAGGCATACTATATCTGCTTCCGCTTCTATTCGCTGGAGGAACAACGCTCATCCTGATATACAAGGTGTATCCTAAAAGAGATTCCCTGATGATCAGACGGTTCATGTTTTTGGTGTCCTTTGTATCACTATGGGCCTTCTCTTATGCCTTAGAGCTGGCCATGGGGAGTTACGAACTCACCATGTTCTTCAAGATGGTCAAATATATCGCCATCGTTAACGTACCCATATTTTGGACAACGGTCGCATTACACTACGCTGGAAAGGAAGATTGGGTCAAGAGGAGAAATCTCATCCTGATCATGATACCCGCCTACACCATCCTTTTAGCGATATGGGCGAATCCTCTACATCATCTTTTCTATCCTGATCCTACACCGTTTTGGATGGGGCCCTTCATGACCGTTAAGACTGAATTAGGACCCCTCTTCTGGGTCCACACGGCCTACGCTTATTCTCTGGTGGCAGTGGGATTCACAGTCCTGTTAAGGATGATAATCACCAGCAGAAGGATGTTCTCCAAGCAAACATTGATCCTTCTCTTGGCTGCCTTACTGCCATCAATAGGGAATGCGATATACGTCATCGGAGGTTATCAACCCTTTCCTATAGATTATGACCTAACACCGTTACTCTTCATGGCTTCCAGCCTGGCCTTCTGGTGGGCTATATTCCGATATAAATTCTTGGATGTTGTGCCTATCGCTAGAGAGACCGTCTTCGAGAACATAAGCGACGCCATCTTCGTTCTAGACAGGGAGAACAGAGTGGTGGACTTCAATGACGCTGCGGAGGAACTCTTCAACAATAAAATCATATCTTATTCAGGGAGCGATATAGTCGGAGTCAAGGCAGGTAACGTATTCTCTGAAAGGAAGAATATACTGGAGGAATACGGAAAAAGAAAAGAGGGACAGTCCGAGATACAACTGGAAGGGGCGGACGGAAACGAATACTACTACGATCTCAGGATAACTCCCATCTACGACAATCAGAACAGGTTCACCGGCCGAGTCATAATCCTTAGGGATATCACGGCTAGAAAGGAAGCGGAAGAGAGGGAGGAATTCCTTCATTCTATACTGAGACACGATCTTGGAAACAAGCTACAGGTCATCGACGGTTATCTGGAACTGGTGAAGGAGAAAGACATAGGAGGGCAGGAGGAAAGGTTCCTTGAGAACGCACTCGAGGGCACCAGTCAAGGTATAGAACTCATAGAGAACATCAGAACTCTGAACAAGATAGATATCGAGGAGGACCTAAGGCCCATCGATCTAAAGAGTGTTATAGATACGAGTCTGAAAAGGCACGAGGACCTAGCTAGAGAAAAGGGCTTCGAGGTGGAGAACGAGATAGACCAGGAAGTTAAGGTCATGGCGGGCTCCCTCCTGAGAGAGCTTTTTTCGAACCTAGTCGAGAACACCTACACGCATTCTGAGGGCAGTCTGATGCGCGTCTCTTTAAGGGAAGGGAAAAACGGGTTAAAGGTAACGATTGAGGACGACGGAAAGGGCATACCGGACGATCTAAAAGAAACGTTGACTGAGAAGGGAGAGAAAGGGGAGACATCCACAGGATCTGGACTAGGTATGTACCTCGTAAACGAGATAGCCAAAAGTTACGAGGGAAAGTTGAAGATACTGGATTCGGAACTTGGTGGAGCTAGATTCGACGTATTTTTGAAAAAAGCCTAGACCCTAAAGATTTAGATTTGAAAAGAGTTTTAATACCACCGAACTAATCTTGTATCACTGGGAGAAAAAAGATATGGTCTCAGCAGCGGGTAGAGAGAAAATACTATTGCACCTCGAAGGTCATAAGGGGTATAAAAGGAAACGTGAGGTACCCTACCGGATTTGCCAAGCCGGTATAGCCAAGAAAGTGGAACTCTCACAAACGAGGGTGAGCAGACTACTTCAGGACCTGATAGATAAGGATTACATAGAGGAGGATAAAAAAAGTGTTATAGGTCTAGAGCGCAAGAGGAAGGTCTATTTTCTAAGCAAGAAGGGGATGGAGCGAGCAAAAGAGCTAGGAGATAAGTACAGAGAGAAAAAGGTATCTATAAAAACGGAAAGGGGGCTTAAAGAGACGAAATTGGCCCATATCGGAGAACATATACAGAACGATGAACCTCTTCTGACGGCTCTAAACAGGATAGACGAAGAAGGATTGATCGATCTAACCCTGCCAGAAAAGGAGAAAGAAGATATATTCGTCGGTAGGGATGAGGTTTTGGAGGAACTGAGGGAAGAACTAGACAGGATACAGAATGGTAATGATTCCGTCGTCTTTATCAAGGGCGGAGCTGGGATCGGTAAGACCAGACTCGTGAACGAGTTCAAAGATGATATAGTACAACGTGACATGGAGTTCCTAAGCGGGAAATCATACTACGATTCCTCTGAACCTTACCTTCCGATTAAGGAAGCCTTCAGAAAGTATCTGGAGAAACACAAGCATGAGGAGGACAAAGAATACACCGGCCTTCTAGCCTTGGGTGCTCCATCTGACCCCTCCGTTGAAGATCCCACCAAAGTCTTCGATTCGAAAAAACAGGCTACCTTCTACGAGAGCATGGAAGAGGTCAAGAAGATCGCCTCCGAGCAGGGGTTGGTCATATTCTTGGATGACGTGCAGTGGGCCGATAAGGCATCCCTGGAACTCTTCCACTACATGTCCTCCAACCTCAGAGATAGCCCTGTCCTTTTCATAGCTGCCTACCGCCCCGAGGAGATCTCCGGCGGCCATACCCTGAAAGAGATAAAGAGGAGGATGTCGAGAGAGCGTTTATTCAGGGAGATCGAGCTGGACCCTCTGACCAAGGAAGATACGAAAGAGATCATACAGAGGGTTATAGGCAAAAGATCAGTGCCTAAAGAATTCATCAGTCTTTTACACGACAAATCAGACGGTAACCCGCTCTTCATCCTAGAGTGTGTAGAGCAGATGTTAGAAGACGATAAGATAGATCCTTCCAACGATGTTTATCCCACGAGTGAAGATGATGTCAGTATACCATCGATAATCAACGACCTCATGGATAGACGTATAGAGAGGCTAGATAGGGAGACAAAAAGGGTACTGAAGATCGGAGCAGTCATAGGAGACGAGATACCATTTTCACTTCTAGTCAGATGCTTGGATATGGATGAGATCTCCATCTTAGACCATATAGACATACTCACGGGCGTGGATATATGGATGGAAGAGCCCGATAGGGAGGTATTCACCTTCACCCACGGTCTGGTCCGTCTATCTGTCCTGGAAGACATACCTGAGATAATGAATAAGAGGCTCCATCAGAAGGTAGCAGATGAGATCCAAACCTTGTTCGAGCATGAACTGGATGATCATTACATAGAATTGGCGGATCATCTGGAGAGGGCTGAAAGATGGGGAAAAGCCGTAAGATACTACTTCAAGGCCGGTAAACAGGCCAGAGAGGTTTACGCATATGAAGACGCCCTGAATATATTCGATAACGCCTTGAACCTGGTGGAGAAGAGCGAGGAGGAGATGGACATAGACAGATGTCAGATCCTCGAGGAGATCGGAGACATACATAAGATTACTGGGGAATATGAAAAAAGCACGGACTGTTTCGAGACCATAAAAGAGGAAAGCGAAGACGAGGAACAGAAAAGGAGGATGTACAGAAAGTTAGGAGAAACCTGGATGGAGAAAGGGAGATATGAAAAAGCCTTGGATCTGATCAACGATGGGATCGCACAAGATGAAGGAACAGATCTGGAGGGATGCAAACAGCTCGAGATCAAGGGCTGGATATTGTTCCAACAGGGAAAGTATGAAGAGGCGGAAAAGGTCTTCAAAGAGGAACGAGAAAAATCAAGTGAGATCGGCGAGAGCGATGAGATCGGAAAGGCCCTGCACGACCTGGGCACTATCGTCATCCCGGTGTCCGGTTACGAGGACGAAGTTCGATACCTAGAAGAGAAGATAGATGTCCAGAAACAGATGCAGGACTCTGAAGAGCTGATAGAACCGCTGGAGACCATAGATATAAACGATCCCCAGGATGATATCTGGGACAAGGCCTTCGATTATTACGAGAAAAGCCTGATGCTCAAGAAGAAGGTCCAAAATGGAGCTCAAGAGGAGGACCCTTTCCTGAACTTCGGCGTGGTTTACGGTGACAAAGAACTGCTGGACAAGGCCTTGGAATACTTCAACAAGGCCTTGGACGTAAGGATAGAGTTGGAGGAAAAGAAGGGGATAGGCGTTCTGCTGAACAATATAGGTGTAATACATCACAAGAAGAGGAACCTGGAAAAGGCGGAGGAGTTCTACAAGAGAAGTCTAGAGCTCTGGAAAGATATAGATAGAAAGGGTAGAGTAGGAGAAGCCTTGAACAAGCTCGGATGTATAGAACTAGAGAGAGGTGAGGTCGAAAAAGCGAAAGAGCATTTCAGCGAGGCCCTCAGGATATGTAAAAACTTAGATAAAGAAGAAACCATCCGCAGCCACCTCGGGATGACGAGGGTACATCTTAACATGGGAAAGGAGGAAGACGCAAAGGAACACGTGGACGAGGCGGTCGAACTGCAGGAAGAGACTTCTGCCTCCGACTTACTGGTTGATTGCAAAAAGGTATTGGGCAGATACTACAGAGAGAGGGAACTGTACGGAAAAGCCGAGATGATCTTGAAAAAGGGCCTGGAGACCGCGGATTCCATGGAAAACGATGGGGAGAGCGGGGTACTCGCCTACGAACTAGGAGTTCTTTTCAGGGATAAAGGAAGCGATGAAGAAGCCAAGGACTGGCTGGAAAAAGCAAGAACCAGTGCAGAAAAATCTCAGAATCAACTCCTTCTTGAGAAGGCCAATGACGAGATGGACGGACTGGATGTATAAATTTAAAAGAAGGTTGGAGAGAGAAAGACCTTTCATAGGTCTGATGGTCAATCTTGGTGTCTGTACACCTTTAATTCTTTCTCCCCCTCAACGATCAAATATTTTTCCTCGCCATCAACGGTAACGATCCATAGGCCGTCGTTCATCTCTTCAAGTACCTTCTCTTCACCATCATCTGGCAGTGAAAGGTCTTGATCCTCAAGACCTCTCACGAGTTCTTCACTGACAGGCCCATCTTCCAGGTATTGACTGTAGCTTGATTCTAAGGACGTCGGACCACCATCGGTCGAAAAATAAGCATTCGCGGTTTGATCCTCATCCATATTTACGTTGATGTCTGAGCTGTATAACGTGTACTGATCTCCATCCTTTCCCGTTCCTCGGGTATCTCTATAGTTCCGCTGATCTTCCCGTCTCTTATC
>CAYMXS010000068.1:0-4670 GCA_964394465.1 uncultured Thermoplasmata archaeon
TTCTTTCATCGGTCAGCAGTTCCGTTTCACTCCTGTTCCTTTCAAGGTGCATGTAGGCCACCGGTTCTTCTTCATCGAAGGCCGCGATCAGTTCCCCTTCCACCTTCTCTTCCGTCTCTTCATCGTTATGTAGAAGCCAGAACAGGGGAGCTTCCCTGTAAAAGTCCGGTTCTTCCTCATGCAGTTCTTTTATGGGCTCGAAGGAGTCCAACTTCTTTATGGAGAACTCTACATCTTCACCTTCTGGATAAGAAAGGTCCCGCATCAGTTCGAAGTGCGTCATCCCGAAGCCCAGCCTGAAAAATAGCTCTGAGATGGTCGTATCACATGCCCATATGCTGACAACGTGGGCGTGAAACCCCTCCTTGACCCAGGTCCTTGAAAGTTTCTCGTACAGCCTCTGATATATCTCTTCTTTATCCGGTCCGACTGAACAGTGAGAGTACAGACCCAGAGAGAAGGCAGTCCTTTTACCCATGAAGTCATCGGCTCTTGCCGTCTCCAGCATGTATCCGACCAGTTCACCGTTCTTTAAAACGGCCGCCCCCGGTCTATCTTCTATCTCGGAAAGCCTTGAAGAAACGTCTTCGAAAAGATCATCTCTCTTCGGTATCAAAGGTTCTGAATCCCTCTCCCTTTCGTAGGACTGGACGAACGATTCAGCCGCTTCAGGTACGTGTTTTTCCTCGAAATCCTCTATATCCAACATGATCTTCCTTTTCCCTAGTCTACGATAAAAGCTCGTATAGGATATCAATATTTCTATTCTCGACCAAAAGTCTAATTAGCTTTCCAACCGTATTAGATATGGGAAAGGAAAAAGATGCTGAGGATGGAGTTCGACGGTTCCTGTAGAGAGAACCCGGGAGGCCCGGCCGGTTACGGCGTGGTCATAAAGAGAGACGGGAAAACGATAGACGAGTTAGTGGGTACGTTCAAGAACTCTGAGGACATGACCAACAACAGGGCTGAGTACCTAGCACTCATAATCGGCCTGAAGTACATCAAGAGTCACTACCCGGACGAAGCGGTGATCTGCAGGGGCGACTCTAAACTGGTAATCAAGCAGATCCAGGGACAGTTCAGCGTGAACAGCCCTTCCCTCTTCGATCTGTGGGAGAAGGCATCCAAGATAGCGAACAGCATGAACGTCACCTTCGAGTGGATAAGTCGAGAGGACAACAGAAGGGCGGACGAACTCAGCAGGAGGAAGGTCCCGGCCGAATAAGGCTCAGATATCGTAGATGGGACCGTATTTCTTCTCTAAATATTCGATGTGATAGTCCTCGTTGAGCTTCTCGCCCGTGACCCTTTTCGTCATCTCTTGAGCTTTATACATCCTGCCCTTCTCGTGGATGTTCTCTCTCAGCCATCCTCTCAGCGGGTCGAAGTTGCCCTGTGATATCTTTCTGCCAAGGCCGTCTATATCCTGTTCAACCGTATCGTATATCTGGGCTGCAAAAAGGTTACCCAAGCCGTAGCTCGGGAAGTATCCGAACTGGCCCACTGACCAGTGAACGTCCTGTAATACACCGTTAGAGGGGTCCTCTGGAACTATACCCAGATAATCGTCCATCTTGTTACGCCAGACGGTTATGGTCTCCTCGGGCTCTATCTCCCCTCTGAAGAGCCCCAGCTCTATGTCGAAACGCAGTGCGATATGAAGGTTATACGTGGCCTCGTCGGCATCCACCCTGATGGGATTCCGTTCCACCCTGTTTATGCGCCGGTAGAACTCCTCGCCCGAATGGCCCTTCAACTGTGGGAACGTATCGGTGATCTCTGGGTAGATGTACTCTATGAACTCCATGCTCCTCCCCACGAAATTCTCCCACATCCTGGACTGTGACTCGTGATAACCGCTCGATATCCTTTTACCCAAGGGATGACCGTACCACTCTTCCTTTATCCCCTGTTCATACAGGCCGTGTCCAGTCTCGTGCATCAGGCTGAACAGCGAGGTTATGTTCTCTTCAGTGTACCTGTTCGTTATCCTGACGTCGTCGTCCATGCCTATGGTGAAGGGATGCACCGCCTCGTCCATCCTTCCGTGGTCGAAGTCGTATCCGAACTCCTCTGCAATTTTCCTACAGAGTTTTTTCTGCTTCTTTATCGAGAATGTCTTCCCTTCAAAGACTCCCTTACCCGGTTCCATCTCCTTAGATAAAATATCGTCTATAAGCGACGCTAATTTTCTCTTCATCGGGTCGAATATCTTCTTTATCTTTTTAGCGGTGAACCCAGGCTCGAATTGGTCTATCAGCGCGTCGTAGGGCTCGTTCTCATAGCCGATGTATTCCGCAGATTCCTTCTTCAGTTCCACTATATCTTCAAGGTGGGGTAAGAAGTGCTCGAAGTCGGACTTCTCCCTAGCTTCTTCCCAGGCAGACTGCGCCCTGGTAGTGGTCCGGGAGATCTCCTTCACCAGTTCGTCCGGTATCCTGTACCTCTTCTCGAAATCCCTAGTCATCTCACGTACCGCGGCCTTTTCCACTTCATCCAGTTCGGCCTGGACGGACTCCTTGTTCAGCTCGTCCAGTACCTCTTTCGTCCTCTCGGAGGTCAATTTCTGCTGGTAAAGCTGAGAAAGTTCCGCCTTGGTCTCTGAACGACCTTCGACCGCTCCCTTTGGCATGTAGGTCCTTTCGTCCCACGCCAGGAGATATAAAGCCCTCTGGATGTTCCTCAACTGCTCCGATATCTCCAAAAGCTCCTCATAGGCTTTCATGGGCCCGGATTAAGTGGTTATATAATAAACTTAACTTCTCTATATCAAAAAAAAAGGGAAGAGTTTTTGGTCTTTCGTCGGTTCTAGCTACTCCCATATCTCGTCTGGCTCTTCATCAGTCTCTCTGAATTCCTCTCTTTCACCGGTCTCTTCATACTCCGTATCTTCCTCTTTGATGGCCTTGTAAAGCAGCAGCGGGAACACCGCGACTAGGTTGATAAAAGCGGCTATCAAAGCGAGATACCAGGCGGTCGAACCACCCCACAGCGCTTCAGTTTTCATGCCCTCTATATCGGAATCATCCTTTCCAAAGAACTGTTCGCCCATCTTCTCGATGACCGATCCGAAGTATACTATGTTACCTCCGACGTTCGAATCGTCTTTTATTGCCCCCGGTAAAGAGGTCATCATGTACAACGGTGCCAGCAGAGCGAAGATGAAACCGATGGCTATTATGATCGCACCTATCTTCGGGTCCAACCTGTTCATCTCAACGAACATTATGCCGGCTATCCCTATCACGGTAGCTATTATCGCTATAACCACGAACAATCGGGTGTTCCTCATAACTGGCGTGATGGTGTACTCTGAGTCATAAGATGAGGACTCTTTCGACGTATCTTTATAGGTACCAGAAACGGTCTTCATCGTCGATTCAGACCGTCCGAAATAAAGTTTCGTATCACCTTCGGAACTGTATTCACTGGAATACTCCTGTTCCTGATATCCGTCTTCATAGTACCCTTCGTAGTATGGTTCATAGCTGTATTCACTCTTCATATTAGCGCTGTACCACGGTGTGAAGAATGTCATGACCAGCAGTACGACTGCAACCACTGCCAACAACAGACTTATCATTAACTTGGTCTTCATTTGATTTTCACCCCCTCAGTCGAGTATATATAGAGTCTTTATATCTATATAAGGGTTTCTTCTTCAGAGTCCCGTTATCCTTCTCAACTCGGAGAATGTATTTAAGACAAGAATGGGCTTTTATTTGATGATGGCGCCCTAAGGAAAGGATAGCATGGAAGAGATGCCGGTCCAGGAACTGATCCAAAGACTTCGTGCCCTGGGTGAGAAACCCCTTTACATATTCATGCTGGACGAGTCCCTGCAAGAGGTCTCTAACATATCTTCGGCCGAGAACAGGAGCAGGGTTTTGGCCCAGATGTCGGAGCAGTTCTTCGACTCCGGCCTGGAGGAACTGGGTGGGTACATCTGCCGGAAATCACTTGGTTCATCTGAAGAGATAAAAAAGAAGTTGGATAGGGTCAAAACATTAGGGGATACGGCCCTTTACGTTTATGAGTATGAGAGAGAACTGGCCGAGGATATATTGGGTAAGGCACTGAACACAGCTAGAGAGATATCGGATTGTTCTGAGAAGATACGTGCCTTCGCCTTCGTGGCCGAGGTACGAACTACTTGTGGTCTGGAGGAGGAAGCTAAACGGGACTGTGAGGAAGTCTTACAAGAGGCGTTAGACCTGGCTGAAAGAGAGGACGATGTTTTACCTCTGACCAGACTGCTGGAAGTCCTGGCCGATGTTTCTTCGGATCGAGAAATCCAGGACCTATGTGAGAGGGCGTCAGAGTTTGCCGATGAACTTTCTAATGAAAACGATAAAAATTGGATGCTGGCGAGGATATCCATCGCTCTAGTCAAGGCCGGTTTATTGAAAAAGGCAGACCAGATAGCCGAAAGGTTATGTTCTGAAGGCGAGGGTCTGCCGATCGGTGAAGTCATGATAGCCTTAACGGAGGCCGATGAGGTCGAGAAGGCGCTATCCTTCCAGAGATGTATATCGAGTCAACTACTGAAGGACTCCATACTGAGTGAGATGGTGAGCGTTCTTGCGGAAAAAGGTGATGTATCGAAGGCCCTATAGAGGGGAAGAGGAAAGGGCTCTACAGATCATAGACGATCTTTCTGGTGTGGA
>CAYMXS010000068.1:4770-11341 GCA_964394465.1 uncultured Thermoplasmata archaeon
ATAGAGGGGAAGAGGAAAGGGCTCTACAGATCATAGACGATCTTTCTGGTGTGGATGTGAGGATCAGATCATACGCTGGGATGGTCAAGTCTCTTAAGTCTCATGGAAAACAAGACAAGATAGGAGAGATGATGGACACTATACTTGGACTGGACAAAGAGACCGGAAGCGAGTCCGTCCGGGTCGACGTGGTGGAGGCCCTGACCGAGGCTTCCTTTCTAGACAGGGCGATAGACAGAGCACGAGATATCTTCACATCGGAAGAGAAGGCCTTGGCACTTTCTTATATCGCATCAAATACAACCGAAGAACCGTTTCTATCTGAGGATCTCTTGGATACATTGGACATGATCGAGAAAAAAAGATCGTACCGGGAAGAGAAGATAGAGAGTGACCTGAGGGATATAGCTCAAAAGATAGCCGCCAGCAAAAGCAGGAGGTCCCTCATAAAGACTATAGACGGCTTCACGAAGATATAGACAGCTTGAGGACCTGAAGTTTTAGCTCCTCTTTTAAACTAACACTGATAATCCGACAAAACCTATTTATAGGATCAACTTCAGAGTACAGTGATAGATGGTAAAAATGTCTGAAGAACTCCTCGAGAAATCGAAGATGGCCTGCGAGAACGTGGCCGAGAAAGCTCAGGATATGGATAAGGACCTCTCTCCTCTGGAGATAAAGATGATGGTGGAACAGGAACTTGGATATGGCCTATCGAAGGATGAAATAATCGTTTTGGCACTGACGTTCCGCCATATCGATAATATGTTCGAGCGGTACGAGAAAGAAGCATCTCTCCAATCACAGATGCTGTATCAATAAGTGGTACAGAGAACTTTAAAAATATTTTTACCAGCCATAATATCTTTATGGCTGGCTTCGATTGATCTATCTCTTTCTTTCTTCTGGTGTCAGAGGCGTATCTATCAAGTGTATCACACCGTTGGTGCCCTCTATATCGGTCTTCGTCACCGTTGATTTGTTGACTCGTACGCCCTTGGACGTATCTATCTTGATGTTGTCGCCGGACATCGTCTTGGCTTTCTTCATCTTGGCCACGTCTTTGGATGTGTACTTACCAGGTATTATGTGGTACTTGAGTACCTTCTGTAGTTCGTTTCTATTGCCCAGAAGCTCGTTCAGGTCCTCGCTCGACATCTTATCGAAGGCCTCGTTCGTCGGTGCGAAGATAGTGTAGGGACCCTTTCCCTCCAGTACGTCTTCCAGATCGGCTTTCTCCACAGCCTGCCACAGTTTCTTCAGATCCTTGTGATTCTTTAACGTTTCTGCTATATTATCCATTCTTTTTCACCTCCCACTCTAGGAGCTATTCTACTAACCGATTCTGTTGTATTTAGACTTATCTGAAGAAGCTAAATTATAGTGGAACTCGTAACTTTTTGAACTAAGTTACGAGCTCCACAACTAGTCAATGACTATACACCCCTTCTTTTCTATATTTGGATTACAGATTGATCTCGATGTCTACGATCCTGAAGACTAATACAGAAGATCACTCTAATATCCTGTCCTTCAGCCTCTCCTGTATCTCTTTGACCTTCCTCATGGAATTATCGTCGCTCGATTTGCGCATCCCCCACAGTTCGCTAAAAAGGGGCATTATCTCTTCTTCGGATACAAGGTTCAATTCGATGGATGACTCGACGGCATAGACCAGTTCATCAACGGCTTCTGTGGCTGAGGTCTCTAATGGACTGTTTAGTATCTCTTCGATGGATCCTCTTTGTTCCTCTTTCAGAGCCCTATCCTCTTTATCCAGGAAGGACTCGATCTCTTCAAGGTCTTCCTCTCTAAGGGTCCAGCCGACAGCGTCTAGATTTTCTTCTAGATGTTCTATCGAAGAGGGGCCGGTCAGGCCGCAGATTATGCCCGGTTGAGATAAAACCCAATTGATACCCACCTGGACCGCGGTTTTTCCATACTCTTCTCCTATCTCTTTGAACTTCTTCTGTATCCTAAGACCGGATCCGAACTTGTCCCTTTTGAACAGTGGGTCCACGCTCCTTATGTCTTCTCTATCGAATTTCTTCTCTTCGTCGAACTTTCCAGTAAGTAGACCTCTACCGGTTATGCTGAAAGCGATACCGCCCACATCATTTTCCCTGCACAGAGGGAGTAGGTTTTTCCTCGACTCTCTAGATACGGCGGAAAGGTCCATCATGACGGAGAAAACGTCGCCCTCTTCGATGTACCTTTCAACCCTATCCTTCGAGATGTGCCCTAGACCGTACTCCTTGATCGAACCCTCGTCCTTAAGTTCTTCCAGGGCTGAGATGGTCTCTTCTACCGGCGTTTTTGGATCGTCGAAATGTATGTAGTAGATGTCTATGTACTCGGTACCTAACCTTTCTAAGCTCTTTTTGCAGGCCTCCTTCACCCGTTCATGGGATAGGTCGGGTTCACCATCTATAGGACTGATCTTATCCGCTATGATCACTTCATCTCTACAGTCCCGGAACACCTCACCCACTATCTCTTCGGAAGGACCGTAATTCTCGGAGGTATCGAAGTAGTTAACACCCAATTCTTTAGCTCTCTCCAGCATCCTCTTGAATCCACCTATATCCTTCTGACCGTACACTCCCGCCAGAGAGTAGCATCCTATCCCTATCTCGGATATCTTCATACCTTTATGTTCGTTATAATCCATCTGATTTCCCCGATCAATACACATATATCTCGTTCAGTATTTATATGATTCTGAGATCACTTCTCCATGGCCCTTTTTCTCATCTCCTCAGGCATCTTCTCTATGGCGTAACGTAAAGACGTTCTGGGCATATCGTCCTTGTTCTCCATGACGTACTGAAATACCTCCTTCTGATACTCGTTGCTGGCCTCCTTCAGCATCCAGCCGTATCCCTTCTGGACAAGGTCCTCTTCATCATAGAACAGGCGGTCCGCCACTTCGAAAACATCGTCCAGATGCCCGTCCTTCCTGATCAGATATATCATCATGACGGCGGCGCCCCTCCGTTTCCACATGTTATCCGACTCGGTCCATCCCTTGACCTTTTCGATCAGCTCTGGATTCTGATATACCAGCTCACCGTATGCATGTATGCAGAAGTCGTCGCAGGCGCCCCAGTTGTGTACGTACCTCTCCAGCCACTCTTCGAACCGCTCGTGATCCTCTTTTACGTACCTGTCCTTTATCCTGTAGGCCCACTGGAACGCTATCGTCCTGCTCTCCGAGATGCCCGTATCCAGTAATTCTTCGCAGATCTCTAATATCTGTTCCTTTGAAAGGTCCTCTATCTCTGAGAAATATCTCTTTGCTAGCTTTCTCACTTCGCCCGTCCGGACCCCGTAGTTCTTCACCTCACCGTTGAAGTAATCCTGGACACCCTCTTTGTAGTCCTCCTCGACCATCTTTTTCAGGTCATTCTCTATCCTTTTAACCATGTCTTCTTTCATCCATCGGTCAATTCAAGGCTGCTATTAAATAGATTCTATCGCTGAAGACCGAGATCTGACCGGGTGATAATACCATTTTATATACTTTAGAATCTTTGATATATACGTACCTATAGAATGAGGATGATAGCATGATAGAACTGAAGCGATACGAGAGCCTACTGGACGAGAGATCATTGGCGGAGACTCTCTGGCGTCTGGAGGAGGTGAGGATGGGATTCAGTCAAGCTGAAGAGGATGAAGTCGAGAGGGCCCTGGATTGGGTTGCGTCCAGGCAGGGCATGGAAGGCGCCTATCCCGTAGAGGGGCACAGATTATTCGCACCGGCGGAGGAGGATAAAGATGAGGTAGAACTGATCACCGGTGAAAGATTTCAGAGTACCGGAGGTACCGACCATATACTGGGAGAAGAGGCCCTGAGGGCATTGATACTGTGGGGAAGAGAAGAGGACGATGCCGCCCAAAGAGGCGTCAAAGCCCTTGAGGCCATCCTAGACCTAGAAGAGGACAGCGGAACACACAGGGATTCAGGTCTCTTCTGCTGTGCTAAGTGTTCCGTAGCCATGCTCAAGACGGTCTCGATCGCGAGAACTGAAGCTTACGAAAAGACGATAAGAAACGGTATCCAAAACATAAAAAAGAGTAGGGACGGAGAGGGGAGATGGAACAGTTATCCATTCTATTATACTCTCTTCGCACTCTCTGAGATCAAGACCCCTGAAGCTCTGGCTGAGTTACGATACGCTGGGGAAAAGGCGGAGGGACTGTTGGGCCGCTACGAGGGTGACGATAGAAGATCCCTCTTCAGGAGAGTGGCTTTAGAAACAGCCCTGGATCGATCGTAAACGTAGGGATCAGTCCCCGTGGATGATGTGCTCCGTTCCATCCGGCAGGTCTTTCAGCTTCTCCCTCAGGAAGGTTGGATATATGTTCAGATCGTCCAGTTCCTCCAAAGGATACCACCTGAATATCAATTTCAGTTCCGTTTCCGTCCCCCAGTACTCGTCCTCCCTGCCATAGAATCTTTCTTTTTCCCTGATCTCAGAATCTTCCGGTAGCTCCATGAGATAGTAGAGGGCCAGCTCGTGGTGATCCTTGTCTTGATACTGGTAGAAGTCCTCGGCCACGAAGACCAACCTTTTTATCTCGACCTCTTCACCTATCTCCTCATTCATCTCCCTCTTCAACGTCACGTTAGAGGGCTCGTTGAGCTCGACGTGTCCTCCAGGCAGTGCCCAGAAGTCGTCATACTCCGCTCTATGTATCAAAACCCGTCCCCTGTCGAAGCCGATACCGGCTACTCGGAACTTGAAGTTCTCAGCTTCTCCGTATGAGGATGGGTGAGGCATCAATAAAGTCAAGCTGTTCACCCTTTATAGTCTATCCCCTGATGATTCAAGGATATTCATCATTTATCCTGCGCTTCCACATGCTTTTCGTAATACTTCAAGAATTTTTCTTTTGTGAACATATCTCCATGCCCCGGATAATAATAATCACAATCGTAATCGGCGATCTTTTTCCAGCTCTCGATGAGCATCTTTTCATCTTCAGCCAGCGGTGGATAGATACGGAATAAAAAGCTGTTGAAGAACGTATCTCCAGATATACAGTACCTATCTTCTATTATCACACATATGGACTCTGAAGTATGTCCGGGTGTATGGATCACCTCCCCCTGGATACCGTAACTTGAGAGATCAAAATGATCATCAATTACTATATCTGGATCGACAGCATCAAAACTTGTCCCAGTAGAAAAGAGACCCATGGCTCCCGTTATGATCTTTGTAAAAGAAGAGGTCCCATCAGGGATTTCCGCATATCCATCTGATAATCTATCTGCCCCATCTCTATGGACTAGAACATCCGCACCGGTACTTTCCTTAAGTTCCTTCAGATCACCAACATGGTCGCTGTGCACGTGGGTTATGACGATCAGTTCTATATCTGATATATACGCATCTTGATCATTTAAATATTCGTAAAGAGAACCGCTCTTCCCTTTCAACCCCGCATCGATCAAGATAAAACCTTCATCACCTCTGACCAGATATGTATTTGACATCCCCATCTTTACCTTTTTAACGGGTCCTTTCACCATACTCACCTTCTATCTATAATAATAGAGGTGTAAACGTATATAAGTTGATTTGATAGATTACTTTAGCAGTATTTTGTTAAGACTGACATGATCACTTTTATCTTCGATTTCATCCACTCCTAGAAAATCCATGAACCGCTCTAGTTCCTTTTTCAATAGCTCTAAAAATACTTCATCTTCAGAGATGTCATCGAACAGATGAAGATTCCTTATCTCCAGAACATCTCCATCCTGATAAGGTTCGATAAGTCCTATGTACTCGTCGTTGAACAGTATCGGCAGGCAGTAATGGCCGTATATCCTGTCCTCCTTCTTCTTGTAGACCTCCCAGACGTACTCGTGCTCGAAAATAGAAGCGAACAGTTCCCTGTTCCAGAGCAGAGGGTCCAAGGGCGCTAAAAAACGTACGTATTGTTTTTTTAGATCGGCTATATCTTCCCACCTGTATCTCTCATCCTCCGGCGCATACAATTTCCCGTCCCAGCCTTCTACTTCCAGCGAGAATAACTTTCCCTCTTCCTCCAGCTCTCTCAGGATCTTTCTGGTTTTCTTAACGCCACCCACGTTTTTCCACTGTGCGGAGGCCTTGGCAGGAGAAACCAGTTTTGACGATTTCACTATGATCTCAGCCACTTTATTTCTGTACTCCTCCTCGTCAAGCATCTCTTTCGAACGCAGTCTCTCTGGAACAACGTTATCCGCCAGTGTATAATACTTCCTCCTGCCTTCCCGGTGATGGATGATGACTTCGCCGGACAACCAGAGGGCACGCAGCAGTCTGTGTGAAAGCTTCTTAGAACGCCAACTACCCTTTATCACATCGCCCATCTCTTCCAATTCCAGAGAGCTTACGGGCTCCTCCTCCATCCTTTTCAGTATGAGGTCTATCTCATCCTCATGTTCCTGGAAAAGATCTTTATGTTTATCTGCCTGCCTTCTCATCTCCGCTTTAAAGACCGGATAGTATTCGATGGGAAGTATCGACAGCATCTTACAGTAGTATTCGAACAGCTGGTTTTCCTCGTA
>CAYMXS010000069.1:0-11291 GCA_964394465.1 uncultured Thermoplasmata archaeon
ACCTGATCGGCTAGAAGTTCGGGCACCTCGATATCTTTCGTGGTTTTCACATCGATATTTTTTATCCAATCTTCGATAGGTGGGGCCTCGGAGTAAGCCGCTGTCTCATTTGCAATCTCTTCTTTGTCAGAACCTTCAGCCATTATCGATTACACCACAGATATAAACTCATTTATCCCGGTTCTAAATAAAGTTTTGGTACTCCCATCACTGCCCATCTGAATGCTTTCTCAACTCATCTATCACTTCATCCACGTCGCTGCAGCTCTCTACCGTGTTGAGGTCCCAGGTGGCTAGACCTAGAACCCTCTTGCCGTACTTGTGAGCCAGTGATATCTCTGAGAGGGTTCCATAGCCACCGTCCACAGCAACTACGATATCTCCGTTCAGGACCACTAAGCTGTTCCTCACAGCGCCTAGATTCGTCACTATCGCATGGTCCAAGTACTCGTTACCCTCATCTCTAGAAGCTGAAGGTAAGATACCTATGGTCTCGCCGCCGGCCTCCTTACAACCCTTGCAGGCGGATTCCATGACGCCGCCTCTACCTCCGCAGACCAATACGGCGTTCATATCACCTATACCTCTGCCCAGCTCCTCGGCTATCTGTTTATCCCTATCTGAGCAGCTGCCCTCGTCTCCTCCTATCACGCTCACATACATGCTTCTATCAAAGGATGATTAAAAGTATAATTCTTACGGAAGTAGAAACCTAGTCCATCTGTTTCTTTACCGTGTTGTACCCCTTCTGGAAGGCCTCTTCGTTCATCTCGACGAACTTATCCGGCACGTTCTTCCGGACGGAGGACAACATCTCCTCTTTATCCATGGGGAGCAATTCCAGAGCGGTCAGAGCGCCGATCATCACTATGTTTTGAGTTATCGCCGCTCCAGCTTCTTTAGCTAGTTTCTCAGCATCTAGAGTCAGTAACCTATCCGTCTCCTTTTCAAGGGAGGTCATCATCTCTTCTACCGAAGGATAATCCTCGTTACCGACGCTGACCGTGAAGGGCACTATCTCAGACGTATTAGTGACTATCCAGGTATCGTCGTCGGCTTTCTCCATAGCTCTATACGTTTCCACGGGCTCGAATCCAAGGACGACGTCGGCTTCTCCCTGGCCCAGTAAAGGACTGTACACTTCCTCACCTATCTTCACCGTTGTTACAACAACGCCGCCTCTCTGGGCCATGCCGTGCACCTCGCTCATGAAGACGTCCAGATCTTTGTCCAGAGCGGCCTTTCCTATGACCTGCGAAGAGGTCAGTATACCTTGACCTCCAACGCCGACTATCTCCAGGTTGACTCTGTTCTCGGACCTCATCCTTCATCCTCCTGTTTTATCGCGTCGAAGGGACATACCTGTGCACACTGGCCGCAGCCCACACACTGTGTCTCGTCTATCATGACCTTGTCCCCTTCTCTTACAAGGGCTATACAGCCGAACTGGTTCGTACAGACGTGGCACTGGGTACAGTCTTCCTGATCCACCTGGAAGGGCTCCCAGTCGACCTGCCCCTGCTCTATCAGGGCGCAGGCGTGCTTTGGAACCACAACAGATATCCCATCATGGTCTATGGCCTTTTCGAAGACGTCGATGGTCTTCTCTATATCGTAGGGATCTACGGTCTCGACGAAGTCCACACCGGCTCCCTTCGCCAGTTCCTCTATCGATACCTGTGGTGCAGGATCGCCCATGCCGGTCCTTCCTGTCCCTGGGTGGGGTTGATGTCCCGTCATGGCCGTGGTCCTGTTGTCCATCACCACATAAACGAAATCGTGGTCGTTGTAGACTCCACTCACAAGGCCGGGCAGACCTGAATGGAAGAAGGTCGAGTCTCCTAGAAAAGCGAAAACGTTCTGGTCCGTGTTCTTTGAAAAGCCTCCGGCGGTGCCGACGCTGGAGCCCATGCACAGAAGGAAATCCGCCGTGTTTAACGGGTCCTGGATGCCTAACGTGTAACACCCGATGTCGGTGGAGTAAACCGCTTCCTCGCCCCCTAGGGCCTTCTTCACGGCGAAATACGTAGCTCTGTGAGGGCAGCCCGGGCACAAAGAAGGGGGTCTGGAAGGAAGATCGTAGTCCTCGGCCTCGATGGGTTCGTTCTCATCCTTGAAATCCATCAGTTTTGATAATGCCTCCTTGACCCTATCTGGACCGTACTCGTACATCCTTGAGAAGTGACCGGTCGTTTTACCGTAAACCTCCAGATCGGGGTTGACGTCCTTGGCTAACGCCTTGACTTTTTCCTCGACGAAGGGTTCCAGTTCTTCAACGACCAGCAGTCTTTCCGCCTTCTCTATAAATTCCGAGACCGTCTTTTCCGGGAAGGGATTCGTCATGCCCAGCTTCAGTATCGATATGTCCAGGTCGTTCTCTTCCTTCAATTCATTTATATAGTTGAAGCCTGCCCCGGACGCTATGACGTGTATCTTCGGCTCCTCTACCGTTATCTTCTCCGTGAAGTCCGATATCTCCGTTATCTCGGAGGCGTTGTTCATATGTCCCAACAGACGGGGATGGTTCTTCACGGCGTTCTGAGGCACGCAGACGAAACGCTCCGGGTCCTTGTCGAAGTGGCCGTCTCCATCGGGCTCCTTCAACTCGTCGAAGGTGACGACGCCTCTAGCATGATTGACTCTCGTGGTGGTTCTCAAAAGTACCGGTATCTCCAACTTCTCCGAAAGCTCGAAGCCGTACTTGGTCATCTCCTTGGCCTCGTGAGGGGTAGTGGGTTCCAGCATGGGGATGTTTCCTAGAAGAGAATAGTAACGGTTGTCCTGCTCGTTCTGGCTGGAGTGCATCGATGGGTCTCCTGCAGAGACGATGACCATGCCGGCCCTGACGCCGGAATACATCAACGTCATGACCGCGTCGGCCGCAACGTTCAACCCCACGTGTTTCATCCACGCCATGGAACGGACGTTGGATGCGGCGGCGGCAGCGGCCGTTTCCACAGCCACTTTCTCGTTGGAAGAGTACTCGAAGTACATGCCGTAGTCCTTGGCGATCTTCTCGAAGGTGTTGCCTATCTCGGACGAAGGGGTCCCTGGATAAGTAGAACCGTGACCTATACCGGCTTCTAAAGCGCCTCTGACTATGGCCTCGTTGCCCAGCAGAAGTTCCTTCTTCCCCGGACTATCCTCTAACAGCTCTTTCATTTAAGGCACCGCTCATTCTTCAGATAGCTCTTTTGTGAACTCCTCTTTCTTTAGGAGTTTCTCCCATCCCTTATCCACGTTCTTCTGTATCTTCTCCACCTCTTCCTCGGGCAGGTGTCTGAACCTTCCCTGCATCATCAGGTAATCTTCCACGGGTATCTCTTCTTTTGGCTTCTTGTATATGTTGTACTCACCGTACTCTATTTCGTAGAGGGGGAAGACCTTCGATTGCACGGCCTTCTCGGCCAGATCCATCACTTTGTTAGGTTCCGATCTCCATCCCGTCGGGCACGGAGCGTAGATGTGCATGAACTTCGGGCCATCTATCTCCTGGGCCTTCTTGAATTTTTCTATGAATAGGTCTGGATAAGCGATGTTGACGGTAGCGGCATAAGGGATATCATGGGCGTTCATGATCTCCATCATGTTCTTCTTGGGCTGTTTCTTCCACTCCTTTTGAGTACCAACGGGAGTCGTAGTCGTCCAGGCACCCACGGGTGTAGCTCCACTTCTCTGGATGCCGGTGTTCATGTAGGCCTCGTTGTCGTACATGACCTGTATTGTATCGGTACCTCTTTCCACGGCACCAGACAGGGCCTGTATGCCTATGTCAGCGGTACCCCCGTCGCCGGCGAAGCCTACAACGGTCACTTCAGAGTCGTCTATGTCCTTGGCTCTTAGGCCCGCTCTGACACCGGAGGACGAAGCACCGGTCGTCTCGAAAGCGGTATAAAGCAGTGGAACCTCCAGGTTCCTCGAAGGATATACACCAGGTATGACAGCCCAGCAGCATGCGGGGATGTTCACGATGGTGTCCCTTCCAAGTGCTTTCAACATATACCTCATAGCGTGAGCGGCTCCACAGCCCGGACACGCGTTGTGTCCAGAATCCATCAACTCTTCTTCAGGAAATTCTGCCATATTTAATCCCTCCATTTATGTTGGTCTTTCTTTAAATCTACCCATTCGACCTCTTGGTCTAGACCTTTGTCCTGCAGTTTTATCGCATCCATCATTACCTTTTTCAATATCTTGGGCGTCAGGTCTCTTCCACCTAACCCGACTATGTAGTCCTTTATTATGGGATCGTTGTGTCCGTACAGGGCGTCTTTTAACTCCCTAGCCGCGTCCCCAGTATCGCCGTAGGTGTAGCTCCTGTCCATGACTCCTACGACGTTGACATCCTTCGTGAGCTCTCTGAACTCCTCTGCCGGGAAGGGTCTGAAGGTTCGTAGTCTAGCCAGACCTATATTGTAGCCCTCGTCTCTCAATTCGTCTATCACGTCTTTTGAGGTACCAGATATAGAGCCCATGCTGACCATCAGGACGTCCACGCCGTCGGTCTTGTACTCCTCTATCAGACCACCGGGGTCACGTCCGAATGTCTCTTTGAACTCCTGGTTCACTTCCTTGATCTTCTCCTTGGAGTTCTTCATGGCCTCCTGGGCTTTCTTCTTGAAGTCCATGTACCAATCCGGCATGACCAGTGAACCGAATCCTTTAGGATCTTTAACGTCGAGCTTGTACTCGGGGTCGTAGGAAGGCAGGAAATCATCCACCAGTTCTTGATCGTAGATCTCTACAGCTTCCCTAGTATGGCTCAAGATGAACGCGTCCTCTACGATCATCCCAGGTAACATCACGTCCTCATCTTCACATATCTTGTAGGCCATGAGGATACTGTCCAGAACTTCCTGATTGTGTTCACAGAAGAATTGTAGCCAACCCGTGCCCTTCTGAGCCAATGTATCCTGATGGTCGGCCCAGACGCTCCAAGGCGGGCCCATGGCCCTGTTGACGTTCGTCATGACTATGGGTAGCCTGGCGTTGGATGCCCACATGAGCATCTCGTGCATCAATGCCAAACCGTGAGCGGATGTGGCTGTGTAAGCCCTAGCGCCGGTATTGGCGGCGCCTATACATGCCGCCATGGCCGAGTGTTCACTTTCGACCTTTACATACTCCGCATCTATCTCGTCGTTGGCGACGAAATCCGCTATCTTCTCCACAACGGAGGTCTGCGGCGTTATTGGGTAAGCAGCAATCACTTCCGCTCTCGCCAATTTAGCTCCATAGGCTGAAGAATAATTCCCAGTAACTATCTTTTGCTCAGACATAATTTTCCTCCTTTTCCATGTCGATGGCATCTACTGGACACTCCTCGGCGCATATACCGCAGCCTTTACAATAGTCGTAGTCCACGGTCGCGCCATCCTGATCCACGAAGATGGCCACATCTGGACACACTTTCCAGCAGATACCGCACTGGATACACTCGTCCTGATCCACGATCGGTCGAAGGGTCCTCCAGCTTCCGGTCTTGTTCAGGAAGTGAGAGGGACAATCCGCGATGGGAGTCAGAGGTAGATCATCATGGTCTTTAGGTTGAGTACAGACGTCATCATCCGTATGAGGTATATCAGTATGATCCGGAGAATGTTTCTTCACCTTCTCTGGTCTTTCCGTTCCTTCTACCCCCTCGCTGACTTGGTCGTAGGCGTCCTTAGCAGCGGCGGCGTTAGCTTCGTTCTTTGCGGGCGCATGGTTCAATATGACATCCGTCAAGGTATCGATCTTGACCATCCCCGTTGCCTTGCTCACCGCGCCCAGTATGGCTGTGTTCACAATGGGAGCCACCTCAGTGCCGAGGCCGTTCTCCACCGCTATGTTCGCGGCATCCACGGTATAGACCGTCGCCTCGGTCTGGATATCGATGTCTTCGACATCCTTGTTCGTGTTCAGTATTATGTCTCCCTCTGGTTTGAGTCCCTCTGTAACGTCCACTGCGTCCAAGAGCGCCATGTCCAGCACTATGACGACGTCTGGCTTGTGTATCTTGGACTTGTCTCTGACCTTCTTCTCATCTATCCGTGTAAAAGCAGTGACGGGAGCCCCTCTTCGTTCGACACCGAACATGGGGAAGGCCTGAACGTCCTTACCCTCTTCGAAGGCAGCTCTAGCTAACAGCTCAGAGGCCACAACGGACCCCTGACCGCCTCGTCCATGGAACCTGGTTTCTATCATCTAAAAGCACCACTATGCTATTAAAGGCTAGTATAATTAATTTTTGACCCACTGTCGTTTCTCTTCAAGAGAGCAGCTCTACCGCCTTCTCCCTATCGATGTCTAGCGCCTCTAGCATGTAGTTCAAGGACTTCCTGAGGATTATATCCTCTCCGGCCTTCTGGACGTACTCCTCCATCATTATGGGGGCCTTCTTCCTGTAGCCTACGGCCAGATCGGAAAGGTAGTGCGCTGCATTATCTGGATCCATCTCCGCCGCTTCCCTGTAGTGCTCCTCAGCCTTCTCGAACTTGCCTATGTCTATGCAGAAGCCGCCCGCGGCCTGGCGGAAGAAGGGGTTGTCGTCCAGTTCTATGGCCTTCTCGTAATCCTCCAGGATCTCCTCGCTCTCGATCTCGTTTATACCCAGCGAAGCCTCGGCCCTGTCGAAGTAGGCCCTAGGAACATCTTCTTCCTCTAGGGCTTCAGAGAACTTTTCATAGGCCTGCTGATATTCGAATTGATTGAGCAATGCTTCGCCTTCCTGTATTAGTTCTTCAACGTCGGACATACTTATCCTCGGGGGAAGAAAAGAGAGAGGGCAAATAAATGTTTCTAAGACCCTATCTAATCGGCCTCTTTAGCAGGTACGCCAAAATATTTTTTGTCCGCCGGAACGTCTTTTGTGACCACGGCCCCCGCACCTACGAAGGCGTTCTCACCTACACTCACGCCGGCTATGATCGTCACATCGGCGCCTATCTTCGCCCCCCGTTCTATCTCCACCGGCTGTATCTCGGAGTCCATGTACCTGTCGTTGGTGACGCTGACGTTGGGGCCTATGAAAACACCGTCCTCTATAACCGTTCCATTTGCTAGATATACTCCGCTCTGGAGCTTCACGTTCTTCCCGATGGTACAGCCGGCCTCTATTATACAACCGGAGCCTATAACGGTTCCTTCGCCTATCTCACAGTTCTCTCTTACCAGGACGTGATGGCCCGTTTCGACCTCATCCCCTATCTGGGTTCCGGCATAAATAACTGAAAGGTCACGTAAAAGGACGTTGGAGCCCAACTTTGTTTCGGGCAAAGAGCTGTACTCTCCTTCCTTCAAACGGTCCTTATCCTCTTTACCTGGATGTCCGACTATGACGTCATCGCCTATGACCGTTCCTTCGCCTATCTCAACGGGCCCCAATCTCTTCATCATATCACCTTACGAACTACGACTCACAACCGAACCTTATTTCCTCTCTGGAGCGACTCTAGAGCCGCCTCTACCACCCTTATACTGACCAGGGCGTCCTCGCCGGTGACGAGGGGCTCTTCGTTTTTCTTGACGGCCTGGACAAAATCCTTCATCTCCATCTCCAAGGGTTCCTGCCTTTTTACCGAATACCTCCTGAAGTTCTCCTCTATGGGTATGTCGAAAAGGTCGCTTTCGTCGTAATCTAGAAGTTCAGAGGAGGCTACAACAAGAGACTGAGATGTGTAGTCCAACTCCAGGTAGTCGTTCGAACACGTTATGGAAAGCTCTCTCACCTTGTGGGGGGTCAACCAATTGACCTCGGCGACGCCGGTGACGCCTTCTTCTGACTGGAGCATCATGTTGGCGTGGTCCTCGTGCTCGTTTTTACCATCGTCGACCTTACCTCCCTGTGCGAAGACCGAGACGAACTCATCCTCAAGAAGATACCTCATCACGTCTATATCGTGTATCGCCAGGTCTTGTATCACTCCTGCATCCGATACCCTGCCGGGGAATGAACTGACCCGCTTCGAGGTCATAGTTATTATATCTCCCAGGTCTCCCTTGTCGAGGAGCTTCTTGGCCGTGGAAACTATGGGGTTGTGCCTCTCTATCATCCCCACGGCTATAGTTAGATCCTTTTCTTCTGCCCTATCGACCAGTTCCTCCGCCTTCGGGAGTTCACCGGTGAACGGTTTTTCCACCAGAAGAGGTATACCGTTCTGGATCAACCTTTTGGATATATCGAAGTGGGTGTGAGCCGGCGTTGCGACTGTAACTCCATCTATATCCTCCTTGAGCAATTCATCCAATTCAGTATGATAGGGCACTTCAAACCGTGCCCCTATCTTCTCGGCCATCTTTCTGTCTCTGTCCATGACGCATGAGAGATGGCCCATCTGCGACAGGACTCTAGCGTGGTTCTGGCCCATGGAGCCGACCCCTATAACGCCTATGTTCATGTTCATCCCTCCTGGATCCTCTCTGGAAGGTACTCCTCCATCTTCTCGATGGCGGTCTCTCTCCTCGAAGGGTAGCTCTCAACTCTAGCTCTTACCCTTATGACGTTACCCCCTCTAGACAGTACGAATTCCCCCTCGTAGGCGGACTCTTTATCTATCCGGAAGTGGAAGTTGCACCGCTCGTCGATGCGCCTTTCTAAGGTGTTCATCAACTCTTCTATCGTTTCTTCAGGCAGCCTATCGAAGAAATCGTCCATCTCACTGTTCCTCGAGATCTTTCCCTCCAGAACTATGATCTGATTGCCGTAGTAGCCCTCGGCCTCCGATTCCTCTATCTCCATCTCTTCCCCGGCGAGTCTCTCCAGGGCCTCCTTCACCCTTTCTACGCTTTCAGTGGCGTGACAGAACGTCCTGAACGCTATGTAATGAAAGGTCACCATACCTCCTCCCTTTTCGTGTCTCCTCCCAGATTTTCTACCAGGTAGATCACCTTGCAGATGCTTTCTACCACCGTAATCCAGTTGTACGCCTCTTCAAGGTTCTCTCCGTGGGCGAAGGTCCCATGCCCTTTTAGTATCGCGGCGTCATTGTTCTGTAATATGGGCGGCAGCCTTTCTTCCACTTCAGAAGAACCGATGGAGTCCTCTACGTCTAGAACGGGAACCTTTTTGAGATGATACTGTCCCTCGTCGTCTATGGGGACTATCTTGTCTCTGACCAGTGAAAGCGAGATCGCATAAGGAGTGTGAGCGTGCACTACAGCCAAGGCCGAGGTTTCCTTATATATGGCTCTATGCACGCCTATCTCCGTTGACGCTATTATAACGCCGCTGTCGTCCTCTTCCACGCCAGTTTCCACAACATCTTGTTCCTTCAGGTCTCCCATCATGGCCCCTCTCCTCTTTATGAATATCCTGTCTCCTCTCCTGACGCTCATGTTACCGCTGTGTGAGGATAGATTCAGACCTCTGTTCTCCAGGAATTTACCGTATCTGCGCATCTCCTCGTAGATGTCTTGGTCCATCGTACCGACGTCCTATGAGGAAGGAAAGGGATATAATATTTTTCGATGGAAAAAGAGAAAGTTTTACAAGGCAGTTTTCGATTTAAATACTGGATGAAGATAGTCTACCACGAGAAGTTCGAGGATTCAAGCTACGCTCTGGACCCTGCGGCCGAGAAGGGAAGGATGAAGTGTATAATGGAGGAACTGAGAAAGGAGACAGATCTGGACATAGTGAAGGCCGAAACGGCGGAGTTGAAGGACCTGAGATCGGTACACACTTCAGAACATATAGAGGGGATAAAAGAGGACGAAGAACTCTTCGAGATGGCCTCTCTAGCTGCTGGCGGTTCCATAAAAGCCGCGCAGATCGCCCTAGAAGGAGAGCCCTCCTTCGCCGTAGTAAGACCACCGGGGCATCACGCCTCACCTTCCTCACACTGGGGCTTCTGCTACTTCAACAACATGGGTATAGCGATAGAGAAACTGAGAGCGCTGAACGAGATAGAAAGGGCCTTCATCCTGGACTTCGACCTACATAGAGGGGACGGCAATATCAATTCCATAGGCGATAGAGACGGGATAAGGATACTGAATCCCCTGTCAGATAAGAGAAAGGATTACCTGGAAGAGGTGAAGAGAGAACTAGATAAAGGTGCTGACTACGACATCATCGGCGCTTCGGCAGGCTTCGACGAACATGTAGAAGACTGGGGTGGCAAGCTGAAGACGGAGGATTATAGAGAGATAGGGAAGATAATGAAGGAATCCTCGGAACGGATCTGTGATGGGAAAAGGTTCGCTCTTCTGGAGGGGGGCTACAAGCAAAAGGTGCTCGGTAAAAACGCTAGAGCCTTCGTGGACGGTTTTCGAGATCGAAGTGATGATGATCCAAGGTCGATCAAAGTATAAATAAAGCGATCGTGGTTCAGGGTAAATAAAGAGGACGAATGATGGAAGAAGATCCTGTTTTACAATCCAAACTTATCGGACGGCAGGGAAAACTGCAAGAACTCCTTGATGCCTTCGAAGAGACACTGGAAAATGGAGGAACGACGGTCTTCATCTCAGGTGAAGCGGGGGTTGGGAAGACGAGGTTGGTGGAGGAATTTCTGGAAAAAGCCGGAGAAAGGAGTGATCCAAAGGTCATCAGGGGCAACTGTTTGCCCGAGAGCATGGAGCCACTGATGCCCATAAAGGAGTCCTTTCGTGAGGCTGGTTTACAACACCTGATCGCGGGTGACCCTCCACCCAAGGTCATATCTTCTTACATAATGAACGAGTCCGGGATGCTTCTGGCGAAGGCTGAGAGGGAGGAATCTGAACTGGACGGCGACATCTTCACGTCCATGCTGGAAGCGGTGGAAAGCTTCGTGCAGGATTCCCTTTCCGAGATGGGTCAGAAAGGGGAAGAGAGCAGCGGTCTGAACACCATAGGTTACGACGAATACAGCATACTTGTACGGACAGGTGAAAGGTTCTCACTGGCCACAATCATCTCAGGGACGAAGAACGAGTTCCTGGTAGACGACATGGCAGAGAAACTGGCCGAAGCCGAGGATAATCTCGAGTCCTGGGACGGCGACATGTCAGAAGCTGAAAGGGTCGAACCGGAGGCGTCCTGGTTTTTAGAAACCGACAGGTATCAGGGAGAGTATCTAGTCGAAGATCCTGAGATAAAGCAGGAGAACCTCTTCGATAACGTTTTATTAGGGCTGAAAAGACTATCAAAACAAAGGCCGGTCATCCTTTTTATAGACGATCTCCAGTGGGCCGATCCCAGTACCCTTTCACTGGTCCATTATCTATCCAGGAACACCCAGGACGAACCGATATTCATCATGGGAACCTACAGGCCGGAGGACATCCTAGAGGATTGGGAGGGAAAGGAGCACCAGTTCAGCAGAACG
>CAYMXS010000070.1:0-10745 GCA_964394465.1 uncultured Thermoplasmata archaeon
GTGGCCATGATACTTTCAGGTCTAGCCTTGGGTTTCTACGGTCAGGAAGAGGCTATAGATGCCATCGATTTCAACACCATAGGTCTTCTCTTCGGTATGATGATCATCGTCGGTATAATGGGCGAGAGCGGTTTCTTCGAGTTCGTCGCTTATAAGACGGCCCAGGCGTCCAACGGGAGCTATTACAGACTGCTGGGTTTCTTCATGATAGTCACGGCCCTCTGTTCCGCCTTTCTGGACAACGTGACGACTATCTTATTGATGGTGCCGATCACTTTCAGTATCGCAGATAAACTGGAGATCGACCCGAAGCCGTTTTTGATGGCTGAAGTCATGGCCGCCAACATCGGAGGAACGGCAACACTTATCGGCGACCCGCCGAACATCATGATAGGGAGTGCCAGCGGTATATCCTTCATCCAGTTCATAATATATCTTGCTCCCATCGTGACGATAATATTGTTCGTTATACTCTTATATTTCGAATTCCTATACAAGGAACACCTGGAACTAGATATGCACAAGTTCGAGGACATAAAAGGGGTGGATCCCTGGGATAAAATCCACAACCCCACTTTGATGAAGAAATCACTGGCCGTTTTTCTAGTGGTCATAGCTTTGTTCTTGGCACATCATTCACTCGGATTACAGCCCTGGACCGTGGCGATGACCGGAGCCGGCCTGTTGATGGTCTTGACTTTTTCTGAACCGGAAAAGGTTTTGGCTCATGTTGAATGGCCCACCCTGCTCTTCTTCATCGGTTTCTTCATCATCATAGGAGGCCTTGAGGAATCTCACGGGATCAGGGTCATCGTGAACGGTATCATGTCTCTGAGTGGGGACAGCCTGATCATGACATCTATAATAATACTCTGGATGGCGGCTTTCCTGTCCATGATAATAGATAATATCCCTATAACCATGGCTCTCATCTCAGCTATAGGCAGTTCCGGTGGTTTGATCGCTACCCTCGGGCCGAGCGGGTACGCCATAAATCCGCTCTGGTGGGCGCTCTCTTTGGGCGCTTGTTTGGGAGGCAACGGTACCCTGATAGGTGCCTCCGCCAACCTCGTCATGGCGGGAGTCAGTAAAAGGAAAGGAGAGCATATAGACTTCAAGGAGTTCACAAAGATCGGACTGCCAGTTGCTTTGATCTCTCTGGTTCTAGCTTCTGTTATGCTCTACGCGTTCATATTCTTGAGGATCTGAGACCTATCGTGAACCGGCGTAAGTGGCCGTGCTTCCGAGCTCATCCTCTATCTTAAGGAGTCGGTTGTATTTTTCGGTCCTTTCACTCCTGGCCGGTGCACCGGACTTTATCTGTCCAGTGGATAGAGCTACCGCTAGATCGGCTATGAAGGGATCCGAAGTCTCTCCAGAACGGTGCGACACCATGACACCGTAGTCGTTCCTTATCGATAAAGTTGCGGCGTCCATGGCCTCGCTCAATGTACCTATCTGGTTGACCTTCAGAAGGACTGAATTGCACACGTTTCTCTCTATGCCCTCTCTGATGAAATCGGGGTTGCTCACGAAGAGGTCGTCGCCGACCAACTGTACCGAATCGGACAGAGTTTCGGTCAGCTTTTCGAACCCTGACCAGTCTTCCTCGTCCAGGGGGTCTTCTAAAGAGATCACGGGGTACGAATCTATGAGTTCCTCGTAGAACTCGATCATATCTTCAGCTGTAAAGACGTCGTTGGAGAACTCGTATCCTCTAGAGGTGTGGAATTCCGTCGCGGCGGCGTCCACAGCTAGATCGACGTAGTCCTCGTACCCTTTTTCCTCTATGGCTTCACATATCAGTTCGAAGGGTTCCATGGGATCTTTTAAAGGGGGAGCGAAGCCTCCCTCGTCTCCTACATTCGTGGCGTTCGGCCCGTATCTATTCTCGATTATTTCTCCTAAAGAGTGGTAGACCTCGGCGCCCATCCTCAACGCTTCCTTGAAGCTTTTCGCATCTGTGGGAGCTATCATGTATTCCTGTATATCCAGCTCGTTTCCAGCGTGTTCTCCACCGTTCAGGACGTTCATGAAGGGAACGGGTAAAACGTTATCGTTGACCCTTCCCAGGTATCTGTAAAGCGGCTGTCTTAGGGATGACGCGGCGGCTCTGGCCGATGCTAAAGAGACGGCCAAGATGGCGTTTGCTCCGAGTTCGCTCTTGTCTTCGGTGCCGTCCAGTTCGAGCATGGTCCGGTCTATATCCAGTTGATCCGTGACCTTTAACCCAGAAACGGCGGGGGCTATCCTTTCCTTGACGTTGGTAACTGCCTGTCTAACTCCCCTGCCGTCGTACCGTTTCTCGTGGTCCCGCAGTTCTAACGCCTCGTTCGATCCCGTTGAGGCTCCGGACGGCACCTTGGCGGTCCCGCAGGAGTTCTTAGTAGAAACCGTAGCTTCCACAGTGGGGTTACCTCTCGAATCTAACACCTCTCTAGCTGATACAGACTCTATCTCTAACATCATCTCACTTCCTTTTTGAGGGTCATATGTCAACTTCACGCGGTGAATCCATGATCCATGGTGTCCATGGTATTACCCTTATGTAAAACTTTCATCTCTAGGTTCAGATCGGAGTTAGACCAGCGATCCACACCGAAATCGATCTGGACCTGTTCGGTGGTCCTGCCCTCTATCATTTTGTCTTTTTGTCCCTCGTCTATCAATCTCGTTCCCTTGGTCAGCTCCCACTTGAAGTCAGTATCGGCCTTCGATTTCCCGATATTGGTCACGTAGATATAAGCCGTGTAGGTCTCGTTGGGCCCACGTTCGAGATAAACGTCCTCGATCACACAGTCTGGATTGTTGTCCGGACCCATGGTCTGGATCAGGTAGGCCATACCTCCAGTCATCAGTATGAGGAGTAGTATAAGAAAGACGAAGAACCACTCAGAACCCGTTAGAGCTTTATCGTTCGATCGTTTCATCGTCTGTCTTCCCTCCTGTTGTACTTACGGAAGATGGCCAGTAAGATGACTATGGCGATGAAAATTGTCACGGGCAGCATGGGCGTGTCGGCTCCCGCTCCTTCCTTCTCGTCCTCCGGCTTATCCCTAGAGGTGTCCTCTTGGGTAACCCTGAAGTACTGACGTCCCTCGTAGCTGAAAAGCTGGTCCTCGTATGTCCTGTATGCGATGATATATTCGCCCCGGGGAAGGGTTATATCGAAGGTCACTTCCCTGGACTCCCCTTCTGGTATGGCCGATACACTCGTGGTGCCTTTATCCAAAAATATATCGTCGTGTGCTTCACTTTCGTTCATTATCATCCATTCTAACTGGAGGTCTTCACTTTTCTCCTCCCCCTGGTTGACGAGGGTGAGATGGACTCGGACCTTAGCTTTTCCGTCACCGGTGGCTTCCACATATTCGAAAAGGCCCTCCTCTGCTTTTATATCGGGTCTTTCTTTCAGGTCCTGCCACTTCATGTAGCTGAAAATGCTCAAAGAGACGATGATGATCAGCATTATGACTACGACGGCTATAAAGGTGAGGAAAAGTCTCTGTGAACTCTTGCTGCCTGTACGTTCCCAGTAGGGCTTGTCTTCTTCCTCTTCTTCGCTCATGGACAAACTAGAACTTTAAATATATTATATATAATTAATCGTAAAGCTGACAAAATCTCTTTAAACGAGAAGTATGCTTCAATAACGATGGAAAAAGAGGATCCTATACCTCCAGTTATGTTAGACCTGGGAGAAGAGGAAAAGGAGGCTGTGCAGGAAGTCATGGACTCTGGACAGATCGCCGCCGGCCCTAGAGTGAAAGAGTTCGAGGAACTTTTTTCGGAGTATCTAGGGGTGAAGGAAGCCGTGGCAGTTAACTCGGGCACCGCTTCCATACACACCGCTCTTCTAGCCTCGGACGTGGGCAAGGACGACAAAGTGGTGGTCCCTGGCTACAGCTTCATAGCCTCCGTCACTCCCGTCCTGATGTGTGGTGCTGAACCTCTTTTTGCCGACATAGATAGGGATACGTACTGTATGGACCCGGAAGAAGTCGAAAAGTTGGCTCGGGAAAACGATGTTGAAGCGGTGGTGCCTGTGCACCTTTACGGACATCCAGCCGATATGGAAAGTATAGAGGAGATCGCTGAGGAGTTCGATTTGACCGTCATCGAGGACTCCTGCCAGGCCCACGGGGCCGAGTATCATGGACAAAGAACTGGTTCTTTGGGCGATATAGGCTGCTTCTCCTTCTACGCTACGAAGAACATGACGACGGGCGAGGGAGGCATGCTGGTGACCGATAGTGAAGAAAAAGCCGAGAAGGCCAGGTCTATCAGGGAACACGGTCGTGAAGGAGATCATTACGGAAGGCTGGGCTACAACTATCTGATGACGGACATCCAGGCATCTATAGGTATAGAACAGCTGAAGAAGCTGGAGGGTCTCAATGAAAGTAGAAGGAAAAACGCCGAGTTTTTGAACCGGAGATCAAAAGAGATGGAGAAGGAGGGCCTGGTCGTAAGACCAGTGGAGAAAGAAGGCGTCAAGCACGTCTATCACCAGTATGCACTCCGGATACTGAACGGGAAAGAAGGAGTTGTCGAGGAGATCAGAAAAAGAGGGATAGGTGCTCGAAAAGGTTATGAACGTCCCATCTATGAAGAGAAAGCGGTGGACGTAGAAACCCGTTGTATCGAGTGTGAAAGAGCTTCCCGTGAAGTCATCTGGCTGCCCGTATTTCCTGGTTTGACCGAAGGGGAACTGAAAAGGATAAGCGACACTCTAAAGGATATACTGAGGTCTGGATGATGGTTCCTGAGAAAAGCTACGACTGGCCGCTGAAGAAGATGGCTAGACTGCCCTTCCTGAGCGACGCGAAGGAGTACATAAGTGAGGAAGGGCCTCCGTTAGATGAACTGATAAACGACAGGATCTGGAGCATGGTCAGGAGTCGTGGTAAAGAACGTATCTTGGAGACCATCGAAGAGGGAAGGGTGACGGGTAAAGACCTTTCAGACGAGGTGGAGATGGAGATGGAACTGTTCTCTTACCCCCTCGCCAGGATGATAGTCTCCTGTGCAGACGACGATTACCTGGTGAGGCGTTATTCTCTGGGTGAAGCGGAGAAGATGAAGAGAGAACTGGAGAAGGAGAACGATGAGAATCTACTCGTGGTTGCTGAGGAGTTGAGTATGAACGTTTCGTATGAAGACGGCATGTTCAAGCTCTTCTTCGGGGACTATCTAGAGAACACTGAGAGGCTTCGTTCTGGTGGATGGAAACTGACCAACCAGGACCTGAGAGACGGAGAGGTGTACTTGACGAAAGAAAGATTGATACGGATCATGAAGGAGGCCATCTTTTCCAGGATATCTGAAGACCTGCCCAAGGACGTGCCTTCCAGCCTAGTGGATAAATTCAGCGGCCAGGTCAAAGAAGTCAAGCAGAAACTGGAAGAGAGCAGAGGGGAGATAGAGGACCTGGACCTAGGAAAGGTTGAGACGGAACTCTTCCCGCCCTGCATCAAGAAGATGATATCACTGCAGAAGGAAGGCGTCAATCTCTCACACGAGGGGAGGTTCGCACTCACAGCTTACCTCCATAAAGTTGGTCTTTCTGAAGATGAGATACTTTCGATGTTCAAGGGCTCCCCCGACTTCGACGAGGAGTTAGCTAGATACCAGATAGAACACATAATCGGCGATATCTCGAGCACGGAATACAGTCCTCCGAACTGCAGCACCATGAAGACCAACGGCGTCTGTTATGAACCGGATTCGCTGTGTGAGCAGGAATGGATGAAGCACCCTCTCACGTACTACACCTTCAAGAAAAAGAAGAAGAGTGGTGGGGAATAGGTTTTAACATTCGCTGGGCCAAGGACTACCTTCTTCAGGCTTATCGTATTCCATCTTTACGGTGAGATTGCCAGTGTAGACATCTTCCACTTCCCAATCGTTCCATACCCACACGCCTCTGGTCTCGTGGACTACGCGATACTGTATTTTTCTCCCGATTATCGCTGTATCGTTCAAAATCTCGGAGACATATCTTATTCTTTCCTGCTTGACAGACCATCTATGATCATCTGTGAAGAGGTTTGTTTCGCCTTCCCCCTCTGATATATCTGCCATGGTGAAGATCCTAGGAGTCCTGTACTCAGTACCATTTACAGTGTAATTTCCATCCTGAGAAACGTATGCCCCTGCGATCACGGCTCCATGACTGTCGTTGTATGCAGAATCTAAGGCTATCCTATAGTTGGTTTGGTCTCCGCTTTGATTTTTGACCCAAGTAAATTTGTTATCCTCCGTGTTCCATGTCTTTCCATATATCTTGTGAGTATAGACGTCCGAAGAATTTGCTGGATAACTGCTACTTCCGCTAGAACTCTCAGTGACCACGGAATCACTTTGGGCGAATATCAACAGAAACGGTGTGGAGACAAGCACCAATATGACCACGCAAATCGTTATTATCTTTGTTAACTGATTCATACAGATGTATTTTTAATGTCTCATTTAAACTTTGCCGGAAAATTTTCCACCTGCGGAAAACAAACCTATAAATAGCTAGAAACAGGATTAAAGGGACGAGGCCCCGGCAGAAAACAAATTTCCCTTTCACGTTTGTTTTCACCTCACCGGGGCCTCGCTTGTATCCATTTGATTTGGAGATTTTTTCTATTTACTAATCAACTATTCGTTCCTGAGATTTTGAATAACCTCTTCTCTCTGAATTTTGTGATAAATATAAGGGAAAGGCGTAAAAGATGCGCCTAATAATATCGCTACTGGTAGACCATAATTCAATAATATGATCTCTGATAATGCTTTATCTGTAAATACAGTTAACATAGCTGCTGGAGAGATGGACGAAATAACTAGCCCAATGATTATAGAGATGATAACAACAAATATGTTCTCTTTCAGGACGAACAAAGCCGCTCTGAATGTTGAGGTACCCATAGTTCGTAGGACACCTATCTCTTGAGAAAACTTCTCCAAATACATATGGGATGATAAAAAAGATAGACCGATCACCATCATCACCAGGATCGAAAGAAAAGTAGTTGATACAAACTGATATGATCTATATTCATCCATAGATTCACTTTTTTCTTCGTACGAGGACTTATAACTAGTCCTGATACCTTTCAGTTCTAAAATAGCTAAATCTAGATACTTTTCAGGTAGTGAGATAGTATTGACCTCTTCATAGACAGTCGCATTATATGTACCGTTTTCAAAGGGATGATCGAGAGTCAGCGTTCGAGGTACTTTTTCAAAAAAAGAGGTAGGCACTATGATCTCTAGTCCTCTATAACCTCTTTCCATCGAGATCCATCTATCTTCTATTATTCCCACCAGTTCATACTCTTTACTGAAAGTAGTATTATGGATTTTACAGTTTATTTCGATCTCGTCACCTATAGTAATATCCCGTACTTTTGTAACTCCCTCAATCAAACTTTCACTGAGCACGAGTTCGTTATTGGCTTGAAAGAATCTACCCCTCTTTATCTTGAGGTCATCAAATTCAGTAGAATTCCTTCCCAAGCCTATAATGTTCGGTTTATTTAGTTTCATCTTATAGAAGTCATTGACAGAATAATTCAATTTAAAATCATAATGACGGGCCAAATCTCGTGTGAATCTGATCTCTTTAGATTTCACATCTATAGGGTACTGGTTTGTGAGATTTTCTTTGCCCGAATGTGTAGTGTATATCTTTGATAAATCTGAATTCGAAGCTTGAGTGGTACTATCTATCTGTGATCTAAACATCATGCCATAGGATAAATTGGTGAGTATCAAAAAGAAGATTATTACATAAAGAATTATCCTTAACGCTCTGAATCTTTTCTCCTTCAAGGAGGTCTTTCGAGAGAATTCAAAAAAAGATAGGTTCATCTTTTCCATCCCTCCCTGATATATTCAGTAAGATTGATCCGATTTATCCTATAGTTTAGTGAGATTATATCGAAAGCAACGATGATGAGGGCTGATATCAATACAATGAAGAGTAAATTAGCAGAAAAAATTTCCAGCTTGAAAAAGATATGTCTGAAAGTTCTATTAAGATAAGGGAAAAGGAACAGGCAAAAGCCAGAGACCAGTAGATAGGCACCGAAGGCGGAGGCCGTTATATATATGCTTTTTTTCTTGAACTCATCCATTAGAAACATTTTTACTTCCCCACCCCATATTCTAGTAACGATCAGCTTTTTGATATCTTCATCTTTGTTGAGACTTTCGATCAAGATAAGCATCACTATGGAGAACATGATTGCAAATGAAAGAGACAGAACCATGTACATCCTGAACATCTGATAGTCTAGTTGATTACCTCCTCCGATGACTACAGCTCCCTCTTTCCGTAGATACTCACCGGCCCCCTTAATGGTGATCTCATCGTTTGGCTCGATCATGTACCTAAAGGATTCGTAATCATCCATATCACCTAGTTCATAAGGTAGAACGATCAAATTAGAAAGGTCCCCCATGCTTTCGGGTATGATCCCTGATATCTTCAGGGTGTAATCATCTGAATGATTTAAAATCCAATCAGACTCCGTATTATTAACTATATAATGCTTTATTGTTACATCAACATCACTCCCGGTCGATATATCCATACCGGCTTTATTGAATGCACGTATTATGTCTTCTCCGACTAATATTTCATATTTATTATCAAATATATGGCCGTTTTCTACTCGTATGTATTTTTCTATAGTACTATTACAATACATCACGTTTTTATCACCTAAAGTATGACCCTCCATCACAAAATCCGAATATTCTTCTTCAAAAAGCTTGACATAGTCTTTTATCCAACGTTCTTCTAAAGTATCTCCGGAGACCCGTCTAGCCTCGACAGCACCAGAGAGCTTTGTTGGCCTTACGCTATTCATCAAAACAAGGGGAAACAGTAACAGAGTTAGAACAAAGAAAACACCGACCACTCTTTTCATATTAGGATTATCTACCATCCTCTAAAGCCTCCTCTATATCATCTGAAAAATCTTGATAGTCACCATTAAAATATTCTGGCTTGTTTGAGATGGCTTTGAGCGGAGTAGTGTGGGGAACCAATAATGGATCCAAACTGTCTAAAACCGGAAGGATCTGGCTTTTATTCCCCCAGTGGTCCATGATGTACTCTCTAAGTTTTTTAAGCGCCGGTATGTTCTCATCTAGATTTCCATAATAATCCTCACCGGCTTCTTCGTAGAGCCTATCTGCTGATCTCAGATTTGCTATCGCAGGGAGCATTATGTAGTTGATCCGATACCTGTACTCCTCACTTGTATTACCCTGTTTGTGGTAAGTAACCGTCATATTGATAGCGTTTTGAATATTGTTGTAAGCAGCAAATGAGAGCCTGTTCGCGGTTTTTTCCTTCTGTAGATTCACTTTGTACCGATATATCATTCCTGCTACTGTACTGACTATAAGTAGGATCGCTAAAACCACACAGACAATCTTTAGGTTTTTCTCATTCATTTTTTCCACCATTGACTAATTCATATGATTTAGGAGCCTTCTTTTCGTGATATTTATCATGACTTGCGATTATCACAGTTATATCGTCCTCTTGATTGACCTTCTTTAGTAGGGAAACAATCTTCCTAGTGTTTTCTCTGTCGATCTCACCCGTAGGTTCGTCAGCCAGTATTATCTTTGGAGAGCCGATCAAGGCTCTCGCGATCGCCACTCTCTGCTGTTCCCCTCCAGATATCTCAGTAGGTTTCCTATCCGAGAGATGCGATATTCCAGTATATTCCAATAACCTTATAGCAAGTTTTTCGTGATTTTTTCTCTTCACTTCTTTCTCTATGTATTTCATGGGGAACAACAGATTCTCAATAACGGTGAGATTTGGTATAAGGTAAAACCGCTGAAAGACAAATCCGACGTAATCTCTTCTATAACTTGATAATTTGCGATTTGACATGGATGATATCTTCTTACCATCAACTGTGATCGTCCCCTCTGTTGGTTTATCCAATCCGCCTATAAGGTTCAATAGTGTCGTCTTACCACAACCAGAGGGACCGTACACACAAAGGTAATCTCCCTTCTTGACCTTAAGATTGATATCGGTCAGGGCATTCACACTTACTGACCCCAAAGAGTAGTATTTACTTACGGCTTCGATATTTATCATGCTCTCACCTCTTCTTTAATATTGACATCTACAGTGGCTGTCACATCTTCGGACATTCCCTTGACCACGCTCTGCAATCTCAAGGTATAGGTGTTATTCCAGTTAGATTTTGGTATATCCCATGTGACACGCACTTCGCTAGAGAAATCATTTTCCTTTACATCAAAGCCAAGAAAGGCTTGGTTAGATCCCCTGCTCCCTTCATTAGATTGTTCTGCAGGCCATTCTTTTAAATTTTCTCCCCTTAAATAACTTTTTAAAAAATTTTGACCATTTCTAGAGGGGGTTTTTCCATTCAATTCCTGCATCTTAAATAAGAAATTTTCTAAATTATATTTTTCCTTGAAATCTCCCTTCGCCCTCAATTCTAGATATATTTCCTGCTCACGCGAAGTTCCTGTTATAGCCAAAGAGATTACCTGAAACTCCAATGTGTTATTTTTTCCATCTACATAGGTGACTGCAGTAGCGTTTTTAGTCGAGGTGTCAGTAGTTATATTATAGAATGACTTACACTCTCCACGTTCTACATATTCCAAATTGATCTCCTCGTACCCTTCCTCAACTGTGATCGGCTCCTGCCTTTCTAGTATCCGGCCAGAGAGTCCCCCTCCTATCACGA
>CAYMXS010000071.1:0-10250 GCA_964394465.1 uncultured Thermoplasmata archaeon
CTCCCCTCATATATTCCCTGTTACTCTCGAAATACTCCACGCTGTCCAGCGGGAGGTAGTAGCCCAGCTGGTATCTCTTCCCACGCTCTTTCCTATCTTCTTCTCTTCCACTCATTTACATTCAACTCATCTTTTGACTCTCTTCTAAACGTTTTTCAACCCTGGTTACCACGGCGATCATATCTCATCTCCTCCCGAATCTAGCCCTCTTCATCCACATATAGACTCATTTCTTCTAACTCTATCACGTTCATATCCTCCTTTTCAAAAGTCAACTGGGAGGCGGTCAGGATGGTCTGGTGAGGCCGGTCCTTCAGATAGCCTAGGACCATCTCCCTTACCTCCAGATCTAAAAGCATCAACCCGCCGTCGTTCAGGTAGCACTCGGTTTCCCTCGTATTGATGGATTGTGAGATGATCTCCCGCAATTTTTCCTCACCTTTGGAGCGAACTTCCTCCGGAAGTTCTTCGAACCTTTTGAGGTGTTTCTTCATTTTTTCGCCTATACCCTCTACTGATAGAAGTTCAGCCCCCTCAAGCAGGTCCATCTCTTCTTGATCTTTAGGACCCGACCTTGAAGGTGCTTCTGCCTCCTTCTTGATCTTTCTCTCGACCATGCCGTCTTCTGGCACAACCCGGATATAACTCTCCTCGTTTGGGTCCGCGGCCATGTTTTTCGTCGGGGCTTGTCTCCCGGAATAAACAGCACTTATCGAGTCCAAGACAGTCGATTTGCCCGATGCATTCGGGCCGACCACAAGGTTCAATCCAGGAGAAAAGCTAATCTCCTTCTCTCCACGGAAGGGGCCCACGTTTTTCAATATGAACTTCTCTACTCTGGGCACCTGGATCAGCCCTCCACCTCGCGGTCGCAGTTTCTCCTGAAGTTTTTCCTTTATCGCATCTTCAGCTATCTGACTGAGGTTGATCCCGATAGCCTTGGCGTTTTCGACCACTTTTTTCTCGAGGGTAAGCATCGTATTCTTTCGCATACATATGTATATACATATGTGTTTAATGTAAGTTACGGTAAAAACAATTGAGTTAACACCGAATTTAATATAATTACTAATTCTCCTATTAGAACACTTGAATAAGAAAAAATTAAGTTAAAGGCTTGATTTATGTAAACAAGATGGGGAATAACAGTAACACTTCAAAGCAGGTTTGGAAACTCAGAATTTTAAGTTACCTTCAAGGAGAAAAGAAGGAATTATCTCCAGATAGCGGATGGCGATATATGAGACAAATGTCCGAGTATATGGAGAATAAATGGAGTAAGAGTGAGGTCGAACGAAATACTACTTTTAAGGAGGCACTTAGAGATTTAAAAAATAAAGGTCTAATTGAAAAAAAGAAAATAGAGAAAAAAGAAAAATACGAAGAAAAAGCACAGGACTTCAATCCAAATGGAAATGTCTATTATAGAATAAACAAAAAGGGAGAAGTTTGGGTGAAAGAAAATCTAGGATCAATGAAGGAAATATTGGATAGTAAATATGATTTTGGATTTAATCCCCCAGCCTCCTTAAATAAAGTCGAAAAACTTTTTGAACTTTTCCCGAAAATAAAATTCATATTAGGCTGGGCAATAGCAACCGGGGTTTGGATCGTTTGTTCTGCTGCCATATATTTGCTCATATCCAATGGGACTTTATCTAGAGACAGTGGTCTAGCTCTAGCTATCTTGGGATGGATATTCATAGGTATGCTTGCTCCAGGAGTGATTTATCAGGGATACAAATTAAAGAAATCACTTGAAAAATGGAGAAATAATTTATTCCGTGATTTTTACAGAATGAAATTCGAGCTTTATCCTCCTAAATATGAAGATGAATTTAAGGTTATTTATTATAATATATTGTCGATTTTCCCAAAAGTTAAAGAAAAATTACCTCATGAGCCAGATAATGCTATAGATAAATACACAAACAAGAGTCTAGAAATCGATGACGAGAACTGTAGCTTTGATGTTATACTAAAAAAACACCATGGATTAGACCTTTCTGCTAAAAGACAACCCTATTTATATTTTGGAAAAGTTTTAGATAAGGAAGAAATAGAAGTAGAAGACCTAGATAGAGTATGGAATGATACTATCAAGGTCAAGGATGAAATAGGAGAGGGAATAGCTCGACTAATTGTCATTGTGGATAGCATCAGGGATGAACAAAAGGTTAAAAAATTCCTCGAGGATAAACCCATCGATCTCATCGAAAAAAGGGAGTACGGATATAAGGTTTTCCGGATATATCTATAAAAAGTTCATTATTTTATCCAGAAAGGCGTTATAACTAGATTATAAGACATATTTTAATGTTATAACATTCTTATAACGTATATAATATGAAAATATCTTTATAGTAGGTTTTCTTTATTAATTAGCGAGAACATGACCCGTAGAAGAAGAGGCGAAGCGGAAAGCCCCCTCAATAGGGGCAAAAGAACACTGATAGAAGAACCAATATTGCTCGAAGACGTGAACGATAAATTCTCGAGTTACAGTCAATACCTGAGAGTACTTACTAAACTCTATCTAGACTTGATAGATGATGCGAAATTAGCTCTAAAGGAAGCAGACCACTACCGGTTCCAGCAACTCAGGAAGAAGTATCGCGAAAAGATCGAAAGGTTTGAAGAGATAGTGGAGAAAACCGAAGAGGATAAAGGGAAATTCCCCATCACTACGTTCATCGAGGAGGAAAATCTCAAGGTAGAGGAAGAGACCATTCTAAAGCTGTTGCTCTCGAAGAACGGCATAGGTGTGCAGAGCAGTAACCCCAAACTGAAGGGGAAGGTCATAATCGCCATCCTCAAGGCGTTACACGATACTCAAGCCGAGGAAGCGCGCAAGTTCCTCCTCCTCTCTTCGACTTTACGATCGGAGTCTATCATAGGGCCCTTGGACCCAAATCTATCATCCAAAGTGATGCCAAACTTGGGTTTTGGAATCAGCGAATACGGTCTCTCAGAGATACTCGGGGAGGAAGATAGGGCTGAAAGGATAAGAGAACTTTACGAGTCCCAACTTCAATCTAGAGCACCACCTACAGGTGAGGAAGACAGAGATGAAAGCGGACTCCTTGAAGAGTTGGGTTCAAACGTAGAACTGGAGGATGTGATCTTCCCAGAAGATGAAAACATCAAGTCTTCTGTACTCAGGACGGTAGAATCAGTCTTGCACAAGGAGGAATTCTACGAGGATTGGGGTATGAAAGAGATACTCGGGAGGAAAGACGGTGTGACCATGCTTTTCACGGGGCCCTCAGGTTGTGGAAAAACAATGCTAGCCAAGGCCCTAGGAAATTACTTAGATTGGAATACCTGTTACCTGGCTTTGGATAAGGTAGTTAATGGACTGTATGGACACACGGAGAAGAATACCAGAAAGATCTTTGACGAGTTAGAGGAAGAACAGGTGCTGGTGATAGACGAGGCAGAAGGGTTGCTCAACCGTCGGTACTCGGCAAACAACAGCGTCGATTCGACAGAGACTAGAGTATTAGACATATTCCTCAGGGAGCTGGAAGAGCATAAAGGTGTAATCATATTCACCACCAACCTAGCGGTCGAGCTGGACAGGGCGCTCGAACGAAGGATGGATCTCAAGCTCGAATTTCCAAAGCCTGATAATGCCACAAGAAAGAGGATCTGGAAAAGCCACATACCGAAAAACTTGCCGGTCCACGAAGATGTAGATTTCGATAAACTATCTCGGCATGAACTCACTGGTGGACAGATAAAGAACGCGGTGGTGAACGGGGCCCGTAGAGCGATGAGAGAAAAAAGAGAAAAAGCCACGCAGGAAGACTTTCTAGAAGGAATCCAGAGTGAAAAGACAGAAGCGATGGATTATTCGCTAGAGGATGAAAGAAAAAACGCTTCTAAAGCATATAATTGAGGTGAATAGCATGGAAAATGAAAACGACCAAAATAGAAAAATAATAAAGAAAAGTTACTATGATCAGTGGTCTGAAGGTGCAGAGAAGCTCACCGATTTTGTATCTATAGACGGTGATGATTTGGTACTTGGAGAAGAGGACAACGTTAAGATCAGGAAAGAAGAGATAAAGCTAGATACCACATACCGGACGTTCTCCGAAGCCATGGACTGCCTATGCCAGTTTCTAGATGGTTTCAAAAGGACATGGTCAGACATAATCGAAGATATTGAAGATCTCCAAATTCAAGACACCAGTAGTGAGGAAGATATAGAAGATCTAATCAAAAAGAAAAAAGAGATGATCCATCTAGCAAAAGAAGTCTTAGAGTGGGGGGAAGACCTGACTGAAGACGGCTTGAAATTAGATGGCCGGGATAACATCCCATACGATGAGTTAAGGGTGTTGATATCCCGATTGACCGAGGGTAAACCTCGAAAACCGATAGAGGTACGAATAAAGATCTAAGGAAGTGATAGAATGAGTTTGAAGATACTGCATACTGCGGATGTGCACATAGGTAAGAACTACAGCAATCTGTCCAGTGATGAGCAAGCGAGGGAAGACCTAGTGAATCAGCGATATGATGTGATGAATAGGTTGATCTCTGAAGCGAACGAGGAGGAGTGTGACCTGGTCGTTATAGCGGGTGACCTGTTCGACACACCACGCTTCAGGAAGAAAAAAGATGTGGAGGAAATCAGACCTCATCTGGAAAAGTTCGAAGGTAGAGCAGTACTGATACTCCCAGGTAACCACGATTACTACTCAGAAAGGAACAGTGACAACTGGGGATGGCTGGAGGACATAGACAACGTGCTCGTATTGAAAGAAGAGAAACCCTACGACATCTCCGACCGCATGGAGGAGGGTAACGAGACCATCATATATCCGGCTCCGTGCGATGAGAAGATATCGAAGGAGAACAACCTGGGCTGGATCAAGGAGACCGAAATGGAGGACGGGGTCAAGTACCACATCGGGGTGGCTCACGGTCATCTGGAGGGGTGCTCCTACGACGAGGAGGAAAAATACTTCCAGATGACGAAGGACGAGCTCGAAGGGTGTGATCTGGACCTCTGGCTCCTCGGTCACGTCCATGTGATGTTGCCGAGACAGAGCTCATCCGTGGAGGACTATTTCTATCCCGGTACCCCAGAGCAGGACGACTTCGCACGCCTGGGTGAAGGGAGTGAGAAGGGGAAGGCGTGGATCATCGAGCTAGACGACGGTAAGGGTATCTCAGCTGAAGACGTCGACGTGGGAAAGTACACCCTATCGCACGAAGACATCACGGTTGAGGATACGGACACCTTCGAGGAGCTGAAAGAATACGTCGAAGATGGATCACACGAAGACGAGCTTGTAAAACTCACCATCCAGGGTAAGATGGACAAGGACGGCTACGAAGAGGCTCGGGGATACATTAACGGACTTAGAGAGGACTCGAAGGGTTTCAAGTACATAGAGGTCGACGATGGAGATTTCACGCGCAGGATAGATATGGATGTTGTAGAGGACGAGTTCCCCGAGGGGTCCTTCTCCCACAGTTTGCTCAAGGAGGTCCTTGAAGACGGACACGAGCTGAGCGGGACGGCTGCTGAACTCGCCTATGAGATAATTGAGGAGGGAAGATAATGATCGTAAAAGATATCACCCTGGATCCCTTCGGTAACCTGTCGGGAGAAACCTTCGAGTTCGAAGGGAACAAAACCAACGTGCTTATGGGGAAGACAGGTGCGGGTAAGACGACTGTTTTCGATGCCTGGTACAGCGCTCTCTTCATCGATTCTAAGGTGTCTAGAAACGATAAAGAATACAAGAAATACGTCAAAAAGAGGTACCCCTTGGATGGCGGCAACATGGTCCAGGTGTCAGTTGTATTCGAACATGATGAAGACGAGTACAGGCTGACAAAAAAATGGTGCAAAGACAAGAGCGAGAGCGAGGCCGTTCTTGAAGGGGACAGCATCAGTAGATCGATCGGAGATGAATCTGTGAAAAAGAAACTGAAGGAGCTCTTACCGACCAACAAAGGTACCTTCAAAAACGTTCTGATGGCATATCAGACGAAAATCCAGGACGTGTTCTCCATAGAGGATGACGAGGTCCGCTCCGAGCTGGATGAAAGGCTCAGAGAGGGGATGGCGGAAGACGGTATAACACCCAAGGAGTTCCTGAAGGAGGTGGACAAAAAGTTGCGTGAATTCGGTGGAAGGTGGGACTTCGACAAGGAAAGACCGGAGAGGACCAGCACTGGGAATCTGTACAAGCAGGGGACAGGAACGATATACAAGAACTACAAGGAGCTGAAAGAAAGTAAAGACAAGCTGGATGAGGTTAGATCAAAAGAGGAAAAGATCGGCGATAAAAACAAAGAACTCAATCATTGTAAGAAGGAGCTCGACGAGGTCGAAGATTTCTTGGATAGATGGGAGAAGGCGTACAACGACTCTACGGAGAGAGAAAAAGTTGAACAAAGGCTGGAGAACAAGAAAAAAGAACGCGACTGGCTGGTTGAAGACAGCGAGAGCTGGGGGGAGGCAAAAGAGACCATACTGACGAAGAAAGGTGAGCTCAACGTACTCCCCGACAACCTGGATGAAAGGAAGGAGGAAAAGAATGAGTTAGAAAAATACATCCAGTTACAAGAACTCACCGAGGAGATAGACCGGGAGGAGGGAAAGATTAAGGCGGGAAAACTGGATGGTACTGTAGAGGCGAAAGAAGATGTAACGATAGAATTACAGAAGGACTCAGGGTCCCAGGTAGACGAGCAAAAGCTGAGGGCCGGTGACAGGGAAAAATTCGAAGCGAAGAACCGTCTGGAGATAAGGACCAACTCCCTCGATATAGAGGTCCAATCCGGTGAAGGCGGGTTCGATGAGCGGATCAAGAAGATCGAGGAGCTGGAGAGTGAGAAAAAAGAGAAGGCCGAAGAACACAATATCCAGCTACCGGTAAACAAGAGTGATCCAAGGAAAGAGAAAGAAGAGATAAGTGGAAAGATAAAAGATATCGAACACAGGATAGACAAAGCTAAAGAGGAGAAAAGGGCGGCAGAGGAGACGATAGAAAAGCTAAAAGAAAAATACGGTGTATCCTCCCTTTCAGAGCTCGGAGACAAAAAGGCCGTGTTGAAGAAAGAGATAGAGGAACTTGAGAACGAGTTAGACGGCTTCGAGAATATACCTGAGGAGTTTTCCGACGTCTCTGAGTTCATAGATACCTACGAGGAGTCTAGGGATGACAAGCGGGTCGAGCTGATGGATAGACGGAGCGATCTGCAGGAAGCTCTTAATGACATCGACATGCCGGACATCGATTCCAAGGAGCTGGAAGAGGAAATAGAATCAAAGGAAAAAGAATTCCAGCGCTCTCTGGACAAGGGGAAGGCCTACAGGTACCTGAAGGATAAGACGGAAGAACTGATAGAAGAGGGTGAGCTGATCTACGGTAAATTGAGAAAGGATATAAAGGAGTACTTCCAGAGGATCTATGGCGACGGTTTCGACGGAGTTAAGATGGACGAGATGAACATCCAGAGTTTGTCGCATCCGGAGGGATACGATATACCAAGGGAATATCTCTCACCGGGACAGAAAGACATCACCGCTCTATCGGCCAGACTAGCAATGGCGGACTACTACCTCGGAGATGCGGACGGGTTTTTGGTCATGGACGACCCGCTGGTGAACATAGATAAAGAGAAAAAAGAGAAGGCTACAGAGGTCATAGACGAGGTGGCCAAGGAGAAGCAGATCGTGGTGATGACCTGTGACCGTAGTCATGCGGATATGTTCTCAGATGCAGAAATCAATAAAGTGTAAATCCGTAGTCTAAACACCATTCACGTCTTTTTTCCATTCCCCTTCACTAATTTTTTATCAGATAACCTGATTTTTGACTAAGACCACGAGTCAATATCATGCTGCCGGAATACGACGACCTGGTAGAAGAGATCAAGAGAGAGGAACTCGACTGGTCCCGGAGAAATTAGCCGAAAAAAGCCGGCGTATCTTGGAAGATGGTGAGTAAACTCGAGAATAAAGAACACATACCCCAACTACAAGAGGATGAAGAATGTCTAAGACAAAGTGGAGAAGGCAAAGCGTGAGTAAATAAATAGGGTGTAATCACCCGTGACCGCCTCCCTGAACGCCGGGGGGGCTTCTGTCTATCTCCATCTAAGTTTTCCAGCATACAAGCCAATAACCAACCCGTTCTTTTCTTTATTCAGGGACCCTTGAATCCTCCGGTCTCTAAATCCATCGCCCTCTGCTTTTCATTTTTTATATTATGCCCACATTCCTGGCATTTGTAGTATCCCTTACCGGTCTTCTTGACCTTTACCATCTTTCTACAGCTTGGACAGTATTTTTTCATCTATATGTCTCCGCTATTCATCTTACTATGTATGTAGTCAATATAAGTCTCTTCATCCTGTACATATATATCCCCATTCAACAAGGGATCTACTGGTAGCTCTTTATATAAGTGTCTGAGCACAGATTTTGGATCCTGGCTCTTTCTGCTACGCAGTAGGAACAGAGGGAAACTCCATGGTCCAACAACCTTCGAATAATCTATGATATCCTCTAACACCTCTAAATCTTCACTCAACAGCCCTATGACGCTGTACATCAACGAATCTAAGCCCTTTAGATTTCTTCTACGAAGCAGCGAACTCCTTGATGTCGAGTAGTAGCACATGCTTTTAACAGCCATGAAATTCATAGCATGTCTGATAGTAAAGTGCCTATTTTTCCCCGGGTAGGTAACGTTCTTTATGTATATCCCAGGAGTTACTTTTGGTAGAATATGTGTCAGCTTGTCTTCATATCTATTAAATTCCAAATCACTAACGAACTTAGCTACAGGTTCACCCTTGCAGGGAGAATAGGAGCGGGTGTCTACATTTGGCTGCATCTCCTCTAAAGGCTTAATTTTTTCCTCTTCAAAAATTTTGAACAGTTCTTCGCAGAATTCTCGATCTATTGAGACCGCAGGAAAGATGTTTTCGAAATTATCTTTCTGTACAAGATATACTGGGACCGTTACACTCCCTGCACTCATGGGATACATCTCATTGATTATACCTACTGCCTTTTTAGCAACAGACTCCATGTGTTCCATTTTATTCCTGCTTATATTGCCCTCAAACTTCATCGAAAAGCAACGTTCAGCCTTTTTTATAGCCCTATTTTCCTTATTTTGTCCACTTTTAGTGCCACCTTCTGCACTGCCCCCTGGGCTAGATCCTCCGATAACTTTACCAGCCTCTCCAATTGCCTCTCCTACTCCACTAGAAGTCGAAGAAGCAGATGTGTAATGGCCATCCGTGCCATCTGTGATCGCCCCAAGCGCTTGTTCATCTACATCAGGACCTATACCTATGATGTGTATCTCCAGATCCACTCCTTTTGAATCTGCATAATCTACCACATCCTGAGGTTTCTTAAAGCGTGTACTGGAATTTTCCTTCCCATCCGTTAAGCAGAGCACCATCAATTTGTAATCATCATCTTTCTTGCTTTTATCAACTAACTCATCAATTGCTTCTCCCAAGGCATCATAAAGGGCAGTATTTCCGTCAGCTCTCACATTCCTTAAGGAATCCTTGATTTTCTCTCGATTTTTAGGGGTGAACTCAACGAGAGAGTGAACTTGACGTACTTGAGTATTAAAGGCTAAAATTCCCGCATAATCATTTTTACCCAATCTTTTTTTGAGTTCTTCCATTGACTTATTTTTTACCGTCTCAATTTTCCACCCATCCATACTCTCTGACTTGTCTATTACCAATTCCAATTTTTTCCCTATTTTTTTACCATTCATATCATCACCTTCCATATTTCATCTGTATTGTTATATATCATCCATTTTAATATCATTTATGGTCTCGTTTGCGCTTTCCAAAGATACGCATTCTGAATTATTAAACAGGTTTTTAGGCCAGTGTAGATAGTTTAAATCCCTAGTTAAAGTGCTATGCAGGTACATTAATCTCCATCCTCACTCCTCTCCAGCTTGATCACCAGTACGTCGTCGCCGGGCCCAGCTAGATCCGGAGGGACCTTCACCTTACCGTCGGGGCCCACCTCTTCCACCAGCCTGGGTCTCTTCATGTCAACACCTTCTGTATCGATCGGCTCTGAAAAATCTCCTAGCCATCGACCGACGTCCTCTGCCTTCTTTCCCAATCTCTTCCCGAACAGGTAGAACGGATCTTCATCCTTTGACATATCTTTGACCTCCTATTCACGCATATCCCCTGACCATCTCTTCCTCCTCGTCTTCCTCACCGTG
>CAYMXS010000072.1:0-10114 GCA_964394465.1 uncultured Thermoplasmata archaeon
GAGTAGAAGTAGAAGCGAGACGAAAAACGTCATGGTCTTCAGCTTCGAGGTCATGCTCCGTAGGATAAAAAGAGCTTTTAAAAAGTTATCGGATGTCAGCGATCATCTATCCAATGCCTTTTTACACCTCTCGACCCAGAGCCCTAGGTTCATCTCCTCAGCCTGTTCCAACGCTTCTTCGAAGGCCTTTTCAGCGTCCTCATCATCTCCCTTTCTCTGGAGCAGAAGCCCTTTCTCGTAGACCGTCCTAGGAACCTCGGTCTTGTTCGCTTCTCGCAGCAGTTCTTCCGACGTTTTGAACTCTTCTAGTCCTTTATCGTGATCTCCCCTTTCTCTGTAGTATATCCCACGGACCCTGTGGGCGAACCCTTCCATGTCCGTGGCGCCGATCTCCTTCGATATCTGCAGGGACTCTTCTATCTCTTCCCTGGCAGTATCGTATTCGCCAAGCCTTGAATAGGTCTCTCCAAGCATGGCTAAAGTACGGGAGATACCGCGCTTGTTTCCTATATCCCTGGATATATCGAGGCTCTTCTTTAAACTGTCGAGGGCCTTTTCCATCTCCTGTTTCTCCAGGCACACCAGCCCTAGGTTCGAAAGTGAAAGTGCCATGCCCTGTTTATCCCCCATCTCCTCGGTTATCTTAAGGCTCCCCTGATAGAACCTCAATGCCTTCTCCAAGTCGCCCATCTTCCAGTGCAGGACTCCTAGATTACTCAAGGAGTCGGCCAATCCGTGCTTCACGCCCATCCTCCTGAAGATATCACGGGCCCTCTTATAATGCTCCAAGGCCTGGTCGAGTGCACCTTTTTCCTCATAGATGATCCCGAGGTTGTTCAGAACTCCAGCTTCACCCTTCTTGTTGCCTATCTTTCCCTCTATCTCCAGGCTCTCTTCGTAGTATTCTAAAGCGCTGTCAAGATCCCTTCTGCTCCTGTAGACCACACCGATATTGTTCAAGGTGTCGGACTCTCCACTCAGGTCACCTATCTTCCTCCTTATCTCCAGGGCCTTTTCCATCTGATCCAAAGCTTTATCGAATTCGCCTTTTTTCCAGAATATGGTCCCTATGTCATGCCGGGCCTGGGCTATCTCCTTGTCTATATCGAGTTCCTGAGCCGTTTTTAGACCCCTTTCCATCACTTCCTGAGCCTCGGCATAATCCCCCTTCCTCATCAGGGTCCAACCCTTCTTGCTCAGTAAGCGGACCTCTTCCTCGGCATCTTCGTCCTCTAGATGTATCAGACCCGCTCTACATTCCTCTAGACTCTCATCCAATCTTCCCTGACTCTCGTAGACCTCGGCTATCTTCCTGTGGAGATCGGCCTTCTCTCTCTTTTCATCTTCCAACTCTACGGCCTGTTCGTATACATTCAAAGCGTCCTCGTAATCACCAACGATCTTGAGGGCGTCCGCCTCTCTCTCCATGAGCCTGGACCTCTTCACTTCCAGTTGATCCTGCTGAAATCTATCCGATATCTTTCTAGCCTTCTTGTACATCTCTATGGCATCTTCGTGGACGTACATCCTCTCGGCTCTCTTCCCGGCTTCGATATAATACTCTAACGCCTCTTGATACTGTTCACCCATCTCGTGATGATGCGCAAGCGTTGAGAACATCTCGTCCAGTTTGTCACCTTGAGCCGTCTCGATGGCTTCAGCCACCTTTCGATGTAGTCTCTTCTTCTCCAGCCACTTACCCAAGCCCTTGTAGATCGTGTCAGCTATGAGCGCATGGGTAAAGTAGAACGTGTCTCCACTAGGTCCCTCCTTCCACAGCTTGGATTCTATCAGCTTATCGACCTGACTCAACAGGTCGAGTTCGTCCACCTGTGTCGATTCGGTCAGAAGGTCGAAAGGTATCTTCTCCCCTATGACGCTGCCCATCTGCAGGATCTTCCTGGTAGGACCGTCCAGGCAGAATATCCTCCTCTCGATGACGTTCTGTATGGGGTCCGGTATCTGCACGTCTTCGGGACTCTCTGGGAACTTTTTCTTATCTGGATCTATCAATCCGTCCTCGACCATCTGCCGTATGGACTCCTTTATAAAGAGAGGGTTCCCACCGGTCTTCTGGTATACCCAATCCACGAAATCTTCCGGCACCTCCTCAAGGGAGAGTAGTGAACTGATCAGATCTTCCGTTGTGGATATATCAAAGGACTCCAGCTCTATCTCTTCGTACAGATGTTTTCTAGCCATCCTGTGTATGTTTTCATCCAATGGGTGACCTGCAGTTACGTCCCCCGGCCTGTACGTGCCAATAAGTAAAACTGGAACCTGATCCAGATTGTCCGTAAGGTAGTGAAAGAGGTTCAAGGTACCCTGGTCGGCCCATTGGAGATCATCCAAAAATATGACCAATGGTGTCTTACCGGCCACTTCTTTCACGAACTTGGTGGTTTCGAAGAAGCTGGCTCTCCTCCTGGCTAGAAGCATATCTTCGTCTTTTATACGGGTGCCGTTCTCCCCCTCTACGGGCTTTATACCTCCGTTATCCGTTGAGTCCTCTGAGCCGTCTTCCAGGTACTTCTCGAAGGCCTTTCTGAAGGGCATATAAGGCTCTAGGTTGTCCAGTTCACACCGTCCCATCAGAAAATCGTAGTCCATATCCTCAGCGATGGGCTCCAATTCCCTGACCAATCTAGATTTGCCTATCCCCGCTTCCCCGGATATAAATATAGCTCTCCCACCGCCTCTCTTCGTCTCTTCCAACAGCCTATGAAGTTCATCCAGTTCATCTTCTCTGCCCACGAAAACATCGAACTGTTCAGAGTCCAATTGAAAGACCTCCTTCTGTATGATAGAAAGTATGGACTCCAACCGAGGTGCTCCGTGCATGACGATAAATGGGGACGATCATCGCACCCTTAATTGAACAATATATATTAATGGTTTTTGAAAGGCACCTACTTTTTATAAGGAAATCCAGTAAACTTTATAACTCAAACTACACTCGTTCCCTTAGATGAGACGGCGTAAGGATAGAAAGATTGCAGAGAAGAGGATAAAGGAGCTCTTCAAAGAGGCAGAAGAAGCCGCCGCCTCTGGTAAAATGGACAGAGCGGACAGATACGTCGAATTAGCAAGAAAAATAGGCATGCGGTACAACGTTACACTGCAGTCTGAGTTCAGGCGCCGGGTCTGCAGGAACTGCTACTCCTACCTGTATCCAGGTAAGAGCTGCCGCGTTAGATTACAGAAAGGTAAACTGGTCACCAGATGCGATAGGTGCGGCGAGATGAACAGGTATATATTCAGATGACATATGGAGGTATCAGAACATGGACGAAGAGAAAGCTAAGAGAGTCGGCCAAGGACTGGACGCGAACATAAGGATAGGTAAGAAGGGGCTGAGCGAAGGTCTCATAGACGAGATAGACAGGCACCTAGAGAACGAAGAACTGGTGAAGGTGAAGGTGCTTAGGAATAATCCGATCCAAGACGTCGATGAGACGGCGGAGCTTTTGGATAATAAGACCATCGGTGACCTTGTCGAAGTTAGAGGGAAAACGGTGCTGTTGCTCTACGAAGACTACGAGGAGTGACTCTATTAATTAACTATATACTACTTATAGCAACGTATAGCAACGTCGATATCCACGGCTAGATGGACCTTCGAAGCGGAATAGGTCCTCACCTCGTGTGTCTCGGAAGATCCCACGGAAAAGCCTTTTTCCTCTATCTGGCTCAATATTTCTTCTATCCTTTCTTCCTTTCTGTCCTCTTCCATGATCTCGTAATAATGGACCGTGCCTTCTCGGATCGTTTTCAGGGCCGAGGGGATAAAATCCCTGGCTGAATGGGGCAGATTCATTATCACCCTGTCAACCAGTATATCCTCCCTATCTATGACCTCACTGGCATCGCCTTCGAAGACCTCCACTCTGTCTTCCACTTTGTTTCTCTTCAGGTTCTCTTTCAAGAGTGCAACGGCATCTGGATTCATGTCTATACTGTAAATCTTCCTCACATCGGTGTTCTTCGCCAACAGTACTGAATAGGGCCCGAGCCCGGCGAACATATCCAGGACTTTTTCATTTTTACCGCTGTCTTTTACCTTCTGGACGACCCTCCATCGTTCGGTTGAAAGTCGGGGCGAGAAGTAGACCGAAGAAAGGTCTATTTTGAAGTCCGTGCCGTACTCCCTGTAGGTAGTGACGGTCTTATCTTCACCGGCTATAACTTCTACGTCTCTGATCCGAAGGTCTCCAAAAACACCCTTGTCCTTCAGGACGGTCCCCACGTTCTTGTGCGCTTCTAGAAGGGAGCGGCCTATCTCTCTCTCGTACTGAACTAGAACATCCGGGACCTTGAGGACGGCTATGTCGCCTATTATCTCGTAGCTCGAAGGGAGTTCATCTTTCAGACCTTCGGGTACGTCTACTATCTCTCTATAATCCACCCTCTCTTTCTCTCTAAATTCGACCTCCCTTTCGACTATAGGATGATCCAAGGTATCGTCATCCCTCTTTATAGGTAAGTATATATAATCGCCTCGGGAGTCTATCTTGGCATTTTTCTCCAGCAGGTCCTTTTCCAAAAGCTTATTTCTTACCTTCTCTCCTTCACTTTTAGGTACTTTAACGCAATGCATAGACAGCGAGGTATATCAGATGGGAGAATTAATATTCATCGGTCTAGGCCTCTACGACGAGAAGGATATAAGTGTGAAGGGCAAAGAAGCGGTTGAAAGAGCCGATAGAGTCTACTCCGAATTCTACACCAGTTCTCTATCTGGCTGCTCGATCGAAGACGTGGAAAGAGAGCTTAACACGTCTATAGACGTTTTGAACAGGGAAGAGGTGGAGAAGGAGGCCCTGCCCATAAAGAAAGCGAAAGAGGGAAAGGTGGCGTTCCTCACGGCTGGTGACCCCATGGCGGCTACAACACACGTGGACCTGAGACTTAGAGCAGAGAAGGAATGCATTAAAACCAAAATAGTCAACTCCTCATCCATATTCTCAGCGGCCCCTTCACTCCTGGGTGTCCAGCATTACAAGTTCGGGAAGACCATAACTCTACCCTTTAAAGATGAAGATAAAAAATATCCTAAAAGTCCCTACGAAGGGATCAAGATGAACGTGGAGAACGGTCTCCACTCCCTGGTACTTCTAGATATAAACTCCAAAGATAGGGAATACATGTCCGTAAACCAGGGTGTAGAAGCGCTCCTGAGTCTGGAGGATAGAATAGGCGGTGGTGTGATAACCCAAGATACGCTGATAGCCGGTCTAGCTAGAGTAGGTTCAGATGACCCCGAAATAAAGGCCGACCATCCTGAAGAATTAAAAGAGTACAATTTTGGAGAAGGCTTACAGTGCATGGTGGTTTTCTCCGACCTGCACTTCATGGAGATAGAGTCTTTAAGAACTTTAGCCAAGGCCCCAGAGGGCATAGAAGAGGAGACGTAGTCAGACAGACTAAAAATTCATTATAAATTATAATAAAATCGGTAAGACCCTCCTACTCATGATCTTCTATATAATGCTTATCCCGGAGCTTTATATATTGCGAATTTTTAACATGGGGAGAGTGTGTTAAAAAATGGCTGACCGCCGAAAATTGAGTGTTTTTAGTTTGGTTATAGCAATACTATTGATCACCGGAGCAGTATCCGGTATACAATGGATGACGCCTCAGCAGGGCAACGATACAGGTGTCTCCATGGGTACACAGTCAGAAGAAAAGGTTAAGACCCACCTCATGACAGAGGATGAGATCGAGCAGATGAAGAAAGAATTGGGAACCTACGACCCAGATAAAAACTACAACGTTATAGTGAACGGTCACGGGACCGGTCTAGCACCTCCGACAGCGGAGGACTACAAAGAGATGAAAAATTCCGTGAAGGTCGTAGAAGACGTAGACTCCAACGAGCCGATGTCCTCATCGGTTGACCTCTCCGATAGCGATTACTTCCCCGCCATAGGCAATCAGGGAGCACAAGGTTCATGCGCCGCCTGGGCCTCTGGCTATTATGCGAACGGTTATGCACAGGCGAAGGACAACGGGTGGGAAGACGCCTCGGAAGGAAATCCCCATCATCTGATGAGTCCTTCATGGATCTATAATAAGATCAACGGAGGAGAGGACAGTGGTTCTCAGTATACCCAACCTTTGAACCTGATGAAGTCAACAGGTACCGCGACGCTCGCATCTCATCCATACAACGCTGACGATATATACGGGTGGGGTGGAGAAGACGCATGGAGGACCGCACCCAGATACAGGATAGACGATTATGAATCCACTACTGATGTGGATGTTATAAAGAGCTGGGTCGACGACGGACATGTGGTCTTCTTCGCCAACAACGGCGATAAATATTCTGAGTGTATGGGACCTGGTGACGATACTATAACTGCGAGCGAGTATCCGAGCACTTCACCGAACCACGCCCAGTCGATAGTCGGTTACGACGAGAACCATCAGACCGAAGACGGCTCCTTCTCAGGTATGGCCTTCAAGGTAGCCAACTCCTGGGGTGAAAAATGGGGCTCAGAATGGGACGGCAACGGTTACTACTGGGTCTCTGAAGACGCTCTGAGCGAGATGATGAGTTTCAACGCTTACAGAATCATGGACAAGCCAGATTACGAACCCTCACTTCTTAGCACATTCACCGTGGACGGTTCGACCGGCTCTACAGGATGGGTAGGATCACCCAACGAGCCTATAGTCAGTCTCGAGTCATCAAGTCAGGAAAACCAGGCAGAATGGAAGGCCAACGGAAAGGACTTCTCGGAAGTACTGCCGGACAACTTCATGGCATTAGACGCCAGCACACTACAGGACGATTGGGCAGGCTCCGGCACGTTCAATTTAGAGATGAGCGACGGAGGCACGATAGAATCGTTCAAGATGGAATCCTACGAGGGAGGCGATTATATCCCGAGCGTGCCTTCACAGGTGTCTGATGAATCCTCAGATACACCTACGAGCGGAACGGCTTCCGTATCCTTCGATAGAGGTCCATTGACCCTGGCACTTTACAACCACGATACGTCAAGAGATTTTGAAGGAGAAGCTTTCAAAGGTGGTAACACGATAAACGTTGGTTACAGGATAGTGGCGGAAGATTACTCGCTCTCTGAAGTCGAGTTGGACCTAGATTACTACGACGGTTCAAGCTGGAACGACGTGACCACGATCACGCCAACTGATAGTCCCGGACATTATGGATGGACGATACCGGAGATAGACAGCACTGACGTAAAACTAAGATGTGAAGCCAGCGATCCAGGCGGTAACTCCATGGAGAGGACGACCGGAAACTTCGAGATCGATTCAACTCCGCCAGAGGTCGTCTCGACTTCACCGAATGACGGAGCCACGGAACAGCCAACCACGCTCAAGAAGGTTAACATAGAACTCTCCGAGAAGATGAACGTGGGGTCACTCGGAGCTTCAAACCTCGATATAGATCCTTCAGTACCCTTCGTTGTCGGTCCCTCTTCAACTTCTACTTCTTTAAAATTCGCAGACGGTGCACCCTACGAGGGTACTTTACCCGCCAGTTTCTACGGCGACACCGAAACGGCTCAGACCTTTACTGCCACTCAGGACGGTACAATAGACCATGTAGAGGTCTTCATCCAAAAGGTGGGTTCACCTTCAAACGGTCCAAGTGTAGAGATACGTGAGTTGAACTCCGAGGGTAACCCGGACGGCACTACTCTCGGAAGCGCTACGGTCCCAGCCTCGGATGTACCTCAGGGTGAATTCAGCTGGGTTAGTTTCGAGCTAGATTCGTCGGTCAGCCTTTCAGAGGACTCGAAATATGCCGTGGTCTGTACCAGCAGTGGCGGAGATGGAGATAACGGCTACGACTTCGGGACCGGTCCGAACAAGTACGCTGGTGGAAGCACCTACCAGTGGGATACCGAGAACTCACAGTGGAATTCACTCCCTTACGATTCAGGCTCTAGAGTCATATATGAAAATGAACTAGCAGAGGATACGACCTATACTGTAACGGTCTCAGACGGCGTGATGGACGACGTCGGTAACCATCTTCAATCGAATTACGTCTTCGACTTCTCGACCGGCAGTGGCGGTGGAGAAAACACCGCACCGACGGCGGACTTCAGTTACAGTCCAAGTGACCCAAAGACGGGAGAAACTGTACAGTTCACCGACACTTCTTCCGACAGCGACGGAACCATCGATTCTTATTCTTGGTCCTTCGGAGACGGTTCGACTTCAACGCAAGCTGATCCGACAAATAGTTACTCCTCTTCAGGCACTTACACGGTAGAGTTGACCGTAACGGACAACGAAGGAGCGACGGACACTACTACAAAGGACATAACGGTCCAGAGCGGGGAGGAGAACACGGTTCCAACGGCTGACTTCAACTATGATCCTGCAGAACCGAAAGCCGGAGAAACTGTACAGTTCACCGATACCTCGGAGGATCCAGACGGCACCATAAGCTCCTATTCATGGAACTTCGGAGATGGAACGACCTCTACAGAAGCCAGTCCATCACACACTTATTCCTCATCTGGAACTTACACGGTAGAGTTGACGGTCGAAGATGATGATGGAGCAACGGACTCCAAGACTCAGGATATAACGGTACAGTCCGACACCAAGGAGTACAGCACCGTTGAAGGCGGCGACACCAGTTACGATGAGTACATGACAAACGTGCAGTTCAACGGTATAAACAAGGACTCAGGCGACGATGGAGGATACGCAGATCATACAGGAAGTGTTTCCGATGCATGTGCACCCGGCCAATCATACGAGTTATCTGTAACTTTGAGCACCGGCGGTTATTCAGAGTACGTTACAGTTGTGATAGACTGGGGCCAGAATTATGATCTGAGTGATGATGAAGTCATAAAGGTTGGAAACGGAGAGAGTGAACCGTTGACCATTACGAAGGACATAACGGTCCCAAGCGACGCTTCAAACGGAGAGACAAGGATGAGAGTGATGCAGGAATACGATGGTTATCATACCGATCCGACTTCGAACCAGGAGTACGGGGAAACGGAGGACTACACCGTTACGATCGGTGAAGACGATGAGGAACAAAATACGGCCCCGACGGCGGACTTCAGTCACAGTCCAACCGAACCAAAGGCCGGTGAAACCGTGCAGTTCACCGACGCTTCTTCAGACAGCGACGGAAGCATAAGTTCTTATTCATGGTCCTTCGGAGATGGTTCGACTTCAACACAAGCTAGTCCGTCACACACTTACTCTTCATCAGGAACCTACACGATAGAGTTGACCGTCACGGATGACGATGGTGCTACAGATTCAGCTACACAAACCATAACGGTACAATCCGATGACGGCGGTGGTGATGCCACAACACAATTGGACGAGGACTTCGAGGGAGATGTATCAGACTGGTCCACCAGCGGATTGTGGCACCTGGTCGATGATTCCGACCAGTACGGAGACAGCAACAGTCCCTCACACTCCATGTGGTATGGTCAGGATTCAACTGGAGATTACGATACCGGTTCGCAGACATCTGGTTCTTTGAGCAGGTCAATCGACCTGAGCGACGCTTCTCAGGCCGAGTTAACTTTCTATCACTGGTTCGAAACCGAAAGCTACGACGGAGAATACGAACAGGTTAAAGTCACTGTAAATGGAAACCGAGTTTACTATAAAGACACATCGAACGATAACGTCGGCTCTGAAGACAACTTCGTGAAGGAGACCATAGATATATCTGATTACACCGGTCAAACGGTGGAGATCAAGTTCACCTTCGATTCTGTGGACGACTACAACAACGGGTACCGCGGATGGTACGTCGACGATGTAAAAGTGGATTCTAGCGGGTCCAACCAGAACGTCAACGTTTACAGCGAGGACTTCGAAGACGTGCAGGGCACCTCGGACTGGTCGACCAGCGGATTGTGGCATGAGACCTCTGAAAGTGAGCAGTACGGTGACGCAAACAGTGGCTCTCAAGCCATGTGGTACGGGCAGGATTCCACCGGTGATTACGATACCGGTTCACATACAACTGGCGAGCTCGTTTCACCTTCGATAGACCTGTCAGGAGCTTCACAGGCACAGTTGTCCTTCCATCACTGGTATAAGACGGAAAATTACGACGACGGTAACTACGATAAGTTGA
>CAYMXS010000073.1:0-9730 GCA_964394465.1 uncultured Thermoplasmata archaeon
TAAGAGAAAGGGTATAATCATGAGCGAAGAAGATGAAGAAAAGGCGGATCAGAAGTGCTATCACGTGGAAACAAACAAGAAGGAAGGGGACGTCTGCGTAATAACGGAGAGGTGCAAGGGCTGTGGATTCTGCATAGAGTTCTGCCCAGTGAACGCTTTAGAGTACTCGGACGAGACAACTGAGAAGGGCTACACCCCACCGGAGATGACCGAGGGCTGTGTACTCTGCGGCAAGTGCGAGAAGGTATGTCCAGAGTTCGCTATATATCTGGACGAAGAAACGGAAGAAGGGGAAGAAAAAGAGGAAGAGGACGAAGAAGAGAGAGGTGAATGGATATGATGGAACCCGGAACCTACTTCATGGAAGGAAATACTGCCTGCGCCGAGGGAGCTATAGCCGCTGGCTGTACATTCTTTGCAGGCTATCCCATAACTCCGGCTTCGGAGATCCTAGAGAGGATAGCGGAGAGATTTCCAGAGATGCACGGAAGCTACCTACAGATGGAGGACGAACTGGGAAGTATAGCCTCGGTTCTAGGGGCGGCCTGGGCCGGAAGGAAGGCCATGACAGCAACATCGGGACCCGGCTTCTCGTTGATGATGGAGAACTACGGCCTGGGACTGATGACCGAGACCCCGTGCGTCATAGTGAACGTGATGCGGGGTGGTCCCTCGACCGGTCTACCGACCATGGCGGCACAGGGCGACGTTAATCAGACCAGGTGGGGTACTCACGGAGATGTAGGCGTCGTGGTCTATGCACCTTCATCTCCCCAGGAGCTGTTCGACTTCACGATAAAGGCGTTCAACACAGCCGAAAAATACAGGCTTCCAGTCGTCGTTCTTTCCGACGAGATGGTATCTCACATGACGGAAAAAGTCGAGGTGCCCCCGGAAGACGAGATAGAACTGGTGGACAGGAAGAAACCGGAGGAGCCGCCGGAAGATTACATGCCGTTCAGGCCGGATGAGGATGATCTTGTTCCTCCGATGGCGAACGCAGGAGACGGTTACTCCATCCATGTAACGGGGCTCACGCACGACGAGAATGGTCATCCCTCCGTGAATGAAGAGACCCAGAACAGATTGGTACCCAGACTGATCGACAAGATAAGGAAGAACGTGGACGATATACTGGAGTACGAGGAATACAGGATAGAGGACGCCGATAAAGTTGTTGTAGCCTATGGGAGCGTTTATAGGACCGCAGTGGAAGCGGTCGATATGGCCAGAGAGCAGGGTTACAAGGTAGGCCTTCTCAGGCCGAAGACGATCTGGCCCTTCCCGGAGGAGAGGATATACGATCTTGCTAGAGAGGGCATCGACGACTTTATCGTGCCGGAAATAAACTTCGGCCAGATGGTCTACGAAGTGGAGAGAACGACGGGAGGAGCCGCATACACTCATCTCATACCGAGGATGGGTGGAAATATACACACGCCAGAGGAGATCGTGGATAGGATAAAGGCGATAGAACGTGGCGAAGTCAAGCACTTCAAGGAGGAAGAAAAATGAGCATAAGAAGGAGCAGGGATTGGTTCTCACCGGATTATCAGGCGCAGGAAAGAGAGAAGGGCGTGGGTCACGGACTGCATCCATTGGACGACTATCTGAGGAAGGACAGGATCCCACATATATGGTGTCCCGGCTGTGGTCTCGGAGTTATACTCAGTTCGTATCTGAGAGCGTTGAAGAACTCGGAGATCCCTCCGGAAGAGACGGCCATGGTCTCCGGTATTGGATGTACTGGAAGGGCCGCCGGTTACGTTAACGTAGACTCCTTCCACGTTACCCACGGAAGGGCCTTACCCTTCGCAACAGGATTGAAGATAGGCAACCGTGATCTAGTAACTACTGTGTTCAGCGGAGACGGCGACCTCTTCGCCATAGGCGGCAACCATTTTATACACGCGGCCAGACGTAACGCGGACCTGAACGTCATCTGCGTGAACAACTTCAACTACGGTATGACCGGAGGTCAGGCCGGACCTACAACTCCTAAGGGCGCAAAGACTTCCTCCACTCCATGGGGTGGTTTCGAGCATCCCTTCAACCTTCCGGCGGTGGCGGCCGGCGCTGGAGCGGTCTATGTTGCCAGATGGACGTCCTACCATGCGGAGAAGATGATCGCGTCCATGGAAGAAGCGCTGGACAAGGACGGCTTCTGCTTCATAGAGGTGCTCTCTCCATGTCCAACGGGTTACGGTAGAAAAGTAGGACTCGGCACAGGTAAGGAAACCATGAAGCATTTCAAGGAGAACAGCAAACTGGAACCGGAGGCCGATCCCTCCGACGTTGCTCTTGATCCGAACGACCCGGAGAGCGATATAATAATCGGCAACTTCATCAACAGGGACTCTCCGACCTACCAGGATACAAGAGGAAAGGTGTTCGAGGACGCTAGAGAAAGACTGGGGGTGGAATGATGAGGAAAGAGATACGGTTCTCGGGCTTCGGAGGTCAAGGTGTGATACTAATGGGCCACATTTTAGGTAAAGCGGCCGTTTTGGACGGTAAGGACGTGACGTTGACCAAGAGCTACGGTCCGGAAGCCAGGGGTGGTGCGTGCAGCACGGATATAATCATCAGCGATGAACGGGTGCATTATCCACAAGTAAAAGTGCCAGATGTTCTGGTGTCCATGTCACAATCCGCCCTAGATACGTATGGACCGGGTATAGAAGACAAGAGCACTCTGATGATCGACACAGGCCTTGTGGAGACCGAAAGGCCGAACACTTTGGGTCTACCGGCGACGAAGATAGCTCAGGAAGAGCTGGGCATAAAGAAGGTAGCCAACATAGTCATGATGGGGTACTTCACAGCCAAGACCGGCCTCGTCTCCAAGGAATCCGTGGAGGAATCGGTATCGGAGCAGGTTCCAGAGGGTACCGAAGAGAAGAATATCGAGGCGTTCCGGCGGGGATACGAGGAAGGCCAGAGTGAGAAATAGCTCGTTGGATCGATAGATCCTTCTTCAAACAAATATTTCCCTATTTTCTTTGAACCATAGAAACAGTTATATCTCTCTGAAGCGATCATCTGTAGGGGAGAAAAATGAAGATTGATATGATATATGATTCTAAATACGGTAACGGGGAGAAGCTCTGTAAATATATAGAGAAAAAGTTGGAAGGACTGGGTCATGAGCCGACCACTTTTCTGATAAAGGAGACGGAACCAAAAGAGATTCCTGAAGCCGATCTTTACATATTCAGCGCGCCGACCCACATAGGGAGTATTCCATTCAGGATGAAAAGATATCTCAGAAAGATGGAGTTCCCACCGGGAGCTAAAGTTGCCTTCATCTCCACCTGTTTAGACAAGGAATCAAAGGCCGTGGAAAAGATGAGGAAGAGACTGGCTAAAAAAGATATCCAGGAGGTGGGGAACGGTCTGAAGATCAAGGTGAAGGGTATGAAAGGACCTCTAGAAGAGGGATACGAAGAAAAGGTGGATGATTTCTTGGACCGGATCATCGGTTGAATATCCTCGGTATATTCAATGACAATCAGCATGAGCCTCGTAGGAGTGAACGCTGGCCCCGCTTTGGTCATGATCCCATTGATCAACGCCGTGGCTGTTTTTCTGACATACCATGTCCTGAATAACATAGACGAGGAAGAATACGAAAAGAGAGAAGAAGATTATCATTATATCTGATCAGAAAACTCATCAACAAATTCAATCGAACTTAACTGCTGTACCATATGCTAGAATCTCTGCTCCACCGCCCGTTATCTGGGATGTCGTGAATCTAACGTTGACCACTGCATCGGCACCTAAACTTTCTGCTTCTTTTACCATCCTATGGAGTGCTTCTTCTCTAGCTTCGCTCATCAGCTCGGAATAGGCTTTCAACTCACCGCCGAAGAGGTTTCTTATCGCCTGAGTTATATCTCTACCCACGTTTCTAGCTCTAACGGTATTGCCTCTTACCAGACCAAGATTTTGCTTTATTTTTTTACCTGGAACATCTTCCGTGTTGGTCAATTCCATATCCTTTAAACAACGGGCACATATATCAAATTTTAGATTTTATAAATAAAAGAGAAGGGGTTTTAGAGATCCTTCTTGTTGAAGTAGATCGCACCTAGCAACAGCGGTATCAATATCCATGCCGTAAGGGCTAGGACCAGTATCGGTACGGTCAGTATCTCCGGTAAACTGTAGGATGCGCTACCGATCTGTACGGCCGATACCTGTGTTGCTGGATCTATAACCTTATTCACCAGAACGGTGAACGAGTAGTTCGGGTTGAACAGTTTGGAGACGTTGTACCAGTCCGGGTACGTCATAGCTTCCGTGGCGGAGTCCGGTAATTTCCATCCGCTGCCCACTAAAATCCCGAACAGCAGGAGGTCCCATATGAAGTTGAAGAATATCCATATGAACACACCGCCAGCTAGTGCCCTACTTTTCTTGGAGACGAAGGAGGACATCAGCATGGATATGGACAGGTAGGCGGCTCCAAACATTATAGAGACCAGGATGAAGATACCGTAGAGACCAAGACCTTCGAAACCGGAGGTCAAACCGATTATGAGTCCGCCTATACCCAAGCCGGTAACAACGGACACGGCTATGACCGACGTTAGGCCGATAAATTTGGCTATGATTATGTCTCTCCTGCTCAGCTTAGAGGTCAAAAGCAGAGCTATAGATTTAGATTCGACCTCTGAGACCACTGATTTATAGCCCATGACTATCGCGACGATAGAGACCAGCATCACTACTAGAGAAGAAGAGAACGCCACAACGGACTGGAAATCTCCGGTACCTCCGGGTCTCATGCCTTCGTAGGCAGCTATCAGCAGGATCAGACCTGCAAAGATGAACGATAGTACCAGAACCCACCTGCTCCTGAAGTTGTCCATGAACTCCTTCTTTGAGACGGAGATCAGTGCTTCGCTTCTCTTGCTGGACATCAGTTATCACCTCTAGCGTAGCGAAGGAATATATCCTCGAGATCTCCTTCCTGGTAGTTGAAGTCCACCACTTTAACTCCTAGATCCTCTATCTTCCTGATTATCGCCGTTTTATCTTGACTCCTGCAGGAGATGACCACATTTCTACCTTTACCCCTGAATGACTTGACTTTGCTGTAGTCCTTGAGATACTTTGAGATGTTCCTATGGTCTACAGATAGTTGAAGCTCGAGTCTTGAGGGCAGTTCCAGTTTATCTCTCAGGTTGTCTATGGAATCGATCACTCTTAACTTCCCGTTGGTGATTATCGCGACCCTATCCGCGACCTCCTGAACGTTCGGCAGTATATGCGAGGAGAAGAATACCGTTCCGCCGCTATCGGCGTAGTTCCTGACCACCTTCTTGACCATGGTGGTCGCCTCCGGATCCAGACCGGAGGTGGGTTCGTCCAGTATCAAGAGTGGAGGATCTCCTATTAGGCACTGAGCAAGCGCCAGCCTTTGGGCCATGCCCTTTGAATACCCGCCCACTTTTCTCGAACCGGCTTCCTTCAGTCCCACTTCGTTTAACAGCTTATCGACCTTTTTCTTTTCTACTCCTCGGAGCTCCGCAAAGAATTCCAAGGTTTCTCTACCGGTCAGGTTCTTGTAGAGCTGCAGATGTTCTGGCAGGTATCCTACTCGGGTTATGGCCTCCCGTCTCTTTTTCTGGACGGATCTCCCCATTATACTGATCTCGCCCTCGTTTGGCAGTATCATGCCTAGTATCGATTTGATGGTCGTCGTTTTTCCGGCGCCGTTGGGACCCAGAAATCCGAAGACCTCTCCCTTCCTGATCTTCAGGTTCAGGTCGTTCACGGCTAGAACGTCTCCATAGCGTTTCGTCAATCCATCTATGTGGATCATGTGCCCGTTCCCTTTCATCTACATCCCTCCCCGGTTCAGTATGGGATCCAATTCGTTCTCGACAAGCTCTAGTTCTTCTTCCAACCCATCTTTGTTTATCTCTTTCTCACAGCTTATGGTGCTGTCTTCCTCGCATTTCAACCTGTATCCAGAGCCCTTCAATTTCTTCAGGCTCTCTACCTTCCTGCTCAGGTTTTCCGTATCGACCTTACGGGTTTCACAGCAGAGCTGGATGACCACTTCCATGAAGAAAGTCGCTTCCTCCTTCGAGGTTCTCACGCCCGTACCTATCCTGAAATGCTCGTTCCTCTCTACTGTCTGGTAGGATTCATCATGTTCACTGCTCCTAGCTTCCTTTTCCAATCCATCTATATCCGTTCTCGCCTTGCTCATTCTATTACCTTCAAATATCATGTATGAGAGCGAGGTATATAATATAATGTTCTGAATAAAATTGAGGGAACGGACGTTTTACAGCGAAGATATATCCGATTAGTTATGAAGAAGGTTAAGAGAACGGATATCTTGCTCTTTCAATGTTTCACTGGATGTTGTGTCATGGATGGTTTTTATTACACTCCTTCAAAAAATCTCTATCCTAAAAGGGATCATCGAAGAGAACATAACGGAAGATTTGATTTTTAAAAAAAGAATCGTTTTTTGAGGTCTATAGATTTGATCACTCATCTTTTAGCTCTTCCAGATCACCTAACAGATAGCCTCCGAATCCGGTCATCCATAGTATGATCGGATAAACGACCCATCTCTCGATACCGCCGAGTTCTAGGAAACCTAATGGGTTAGAGTCACCAAGAAATATCACACTCAGCAGAAAACCCAGCGAGATAGTTCCATAGAGCAGACCTAGATATTTGAACGGCTTTCTGACGACTCTTCCGGACAACAAGAGCACTATACCTCCGCTGACGAAAGTCACCATAGCGAACAAGCCGTGCCAGGGAGTTATGTTTCCTGGAAACACACCCACTCCAAATATCCCCAGTCCGAACAGACCTAGGAATCCTGTAAAGACCTTATCTTCGTATATCCTGTAAACAAAAAACGTTGAAATGAGCATGAGCGCTCCACAGATCATCATCGTCGTGTTGAATATCGTGGCTGAAGGTTCGTGTATCACGCTGTCAGGAGGGCGAGAAGCACCCAAGTCGCTGATCTCCTGCTCAGTGGTATAACCGGGATACAACACCTCAGCGGTTATGAAACCCATCAGTGCTATACCGCCGACCAGGAACAAGAAGATACCGGCTATCGCTTCATCTTTGATAGGCAGATTCATCTTTTTTTCACTGTTTATTTGCATGATATTACCACGGAGAAGGATACGGAGTTTAGATATATAATATCATGTTCCAAATATAATCTAAAAACGGGTGATTTATAGAAATAATCAGTCCGATTCACCAATTTAACGGTTCAAAGATCGGACATGTTTTGTGATAAAAACCCCATACCTATCTGGTGATACTGGGCTTTAAACTATACAGGACGAAGTCAAGCCTCACAAACCGTGACTCACGGACCTGAAAACAAGATATTTGTATTAGTACCGATAAGATAATACACTAAATTCCCTTCTCTTATCGATCTCTTCGTATAGCTTGTAAATTTCCTTTTTTCTGGCCCTCGATTTCATACCCTCAAACTGTCCGATCCTTGAATGCTATCTCTAAAAAAAGTTCCCTCATTCCATTTACAACGACCTTTTTTGACCAGCGAGCAGAACATCACTTAAAATAGATAGTAACTCCTTCCTATAACAGGGTAACAGCGATGAAAGAATCCGACGTGAAGATAGACACTCCGAAACTGAAAAGAAAGGTCAACAGCACCGAATTGGGCGAGGCTTATGAAACTGTGTGGAGAGGTGAGCATTACAAGATAGGAGCCGGAGCTAGAAAAGAGGAACCGAAAGAGATGATGTTTTTCCTAGAGGTCGTGATTTCTCTCTGCCAGGAAGACGGTGATCTCAAACTCGAGAAATTGAAAACTGAAGTGGGATTGTTGGAGAAGCTTAATAGTTCAGGATATGCACTACGGTGTGAAAAGGATAACTCGATCATCTGTGAGAAGGAAGTGTCCGAGAGCGAAGTCGAAAAGGAGTATGAAGCATTGGAAGAGCTGTTCCAGAAGTGATCCGATGATCGGTAGAATAAAAATATGAAGAGATTCTAAAATCCAATCAAAAGACCTTTAACTTTTTGACCTATTTTAAGGCCGATGGACGAAGTAGATCTCAGGTTGTGCCTGCTACTGCGGGAAAATTCTCGGCTCCCTTATCGAAAACTGGCCGACGAAGTCGAACTCTCGGTCAACGCGGTTCACAGCAGAGTGGGAAAACTGGAAGAAAGTGGTATCATAGGTGGTTTTCAGACCAAGCTGGGTAAGGGAGCTTTAAAAGATAGCGTCAAGATACTGATCCACGGCGAGTCCCGATTCGAGGAACTAGATGGATTGAAAGAAGGGCTGTCGGAAGACGATAACACCTTCAAGATGTTCTCCACCAGCGACGATTATCTCTACATATACGGCATCTTGCCTGACATATCGAAGATGAGCGATTACGTGGAATACATACCAGAAGTCAGTGGTATCGAAGATCCAAATATATTTCTTCCCTCCTACCCTAGAAGGAACTTTCAGGAAGAGATGGAATTGAAACCGACGGATTACAAGATAATGAACTCGCTCCGCGAAGATTCGAGAAAGTCACTTTCCGAGATAGCCGATGAACTGGACGTGTCGACCAGAACGGTCCGGAGGAGGATCGATAAGATGGAGGATGCAGGAGCTGTAGACTACACGATCAGATGGTATCCTCTCTACTCCGACGACTTCATCGGACTGATCCACGGGAAAGTGGGAAAAGGGGATAGAGATCAAAAACTCTCGGATATAAAGAAAAAGTACTTCCCGAACGTCTTCGACGTGAAGAAAGCCAGCAATCACCCCGATAAAGTTCTGATCGAGACATGGGCGAACACCCTAGACCAGATCCAAAATATCAAAAGTGAATTACGCTCGATGGAATACTTTACAAATCTCAAGAGCAGGATGTTCTATGATATAGAGTACTTCGATACGTGGAGAGATGAAGTCCTGAGAGAAAAAGCGAAGGAGTAGTTTTTGAATCCTAGAGATGATAAAAGAGACATCTATTATGGCAGGCCTTATCTTTTTTCAACCGCTTGTTGAACATAGCTTTATATCCTTCTGATCATCTCTAGCCTTGTTCCGGGGAGGGAGGGTCCCGGGCCCTGGGAAAAGGTGAGAAAGATGAGATCAAAAAACATAAACACAAAATTATATCGAAAAAGACACATGTCGGATAAGGGAAACTTGAGTGATAATATAGACACGGGGACTTACGAAGAGACCATCTTTTCGAAGTGGATGAGCACGATGCTCGGCTCCATAACGACGATATTCTTTTTGATGGGCATATATGATATCTTCATCGGATGGAACTGGAGCGAACCTCTACCGAACTGGTTCTGGCTTGGGATGTCCTTATTCATGCTGGCGATCACCATCAATTTTTTGAAGTTGAAGATCAAGATCAACTCTGAAGGTTTAAAGGTAGGATATGGTATTGTCAGGAAAAACATATCCTGGGAAAGGGTCGAAGATTGTCACATCGATGAAACCTCCGCCTTGAGATACGGTGGATGGGGAGATCGCTTTACAAGGGTAAACGGAAAGTGGAGAAGTGTTTACAACGTGATCGGTACTCCTAGGGTCGTTGTATCGTTAAAAAAAGGATTGGTCAGGGAGTTCGCTTTTTCGACCAGGAACCCGGAAGAGACGATGGAAGCTATCGAACGTCATCTGAGAAAGCGAGAAAAATAGAGTTCTAGGCAGGGAAGGTAAGAAAGATGA
>CAYMXS010000074.1:0-9492 GCA_964394465.1 uncultured Thermoplasmata archaeon
CGTCTCCCGATGTGAGTTATGTGAGGATACCGGACGGTTATGGTGAATGGAATACGACCAGTTCACCCTCTCCAGGTGCTCCAAATTCAGGAGCTAATACGCCTCCGGATGCTCCTACAAATCCGAGCCCAGTAGACGGAACTTCAAACGTGAGTACCAGCGCGACGCTATCGGTGGACGTTTCAGATCCAGATGGAGACCTTCTAGACGTCACATTCTACAACGCATCTGATAACAGTTCTATAGGAACGGATTCTGGAGTCTCCAGCGGAAGCTCGGCTTCAGTCACCTGGTCCGGTCTAGCTAGCAATCATACGTATCAGTGGTACGCGGTGGCTAACGACAGTCAAGCGGAGAATACATCGTCTACCTGGTCGTTCACTACCGGTGAAGCCGTGAGCGAAAAGATACACATAACCGAGGTTTTCTACGATCCTCCTACAGATCCAGATGAATATGGAGAATATATCGAGCTGTTCAATCCGAACTCATATGAAGTCAATATAAGTGAATGGATTGTGGGCGATGACACAACCTATAACTTCACCATATCTCCCTCAACCGTATTGCCTGGCTACACCTATTTCTGTATAGCCAACGACAATACGACCTTCCACGATAATTATAGTATGGAACCGGATGAATCCGGTCTACCCTTCGGTCTAAACAACGGCGATGATTCCGTCACCCTCTATGCCTCCGACGGCTCTGAGGTGGATTACGTTGCTTATAACAGAGGGGATTGGAGCGGATTATCTGCTTCAGAAGGAGAGGTCATAGAGAGAAAAGATAGATTCACCGATACCGATACAGTGGATGATTGGCATGTGACCACTCCAGATCCAAAAACTACGGCGAACAATACCTATCCGCCTGCGCCCAATAAACCACCTAACGAGCCTACCAACCCGAGTCCTTCCAACGGCTCTACTGGTATAAACACCGATGTGACCCTGTCGGTGGATGTTTCAGACCCCAACGGAGATTCGATGGACGTGACGTTCTACAATGCTTCCGGTCCCAGTGTTATAGGCACGGCTACAGGTGTAGACAACGCCAGTACGGTCTTAGTAAACTGGACAGGTTTGGCCCACAACCACACCTATCACTGGTACGCCGTGGCGAACGATAGTCAGGCGGAGAACGTATCCGCTACTTGGTCATTCACCACTGCAAAGGAAGAGATCAATAGGACCTATAATATAACTATAAATGAGTACCTTCCCGATCCTAATACCGATTGGAACAACGATGGAGTTGCAGACTCCGGAGACGAGTTCATAGAGCTCTACAACAACGAGGATGTAGAAGCTAACATATCCGGCTGGTATCTGGACGATATAGCCAATGGGGGCACTGGGCCGTATCAGATACCTTCGGGTACGTCGATACCGGCGGGGGGCTTCTTGGAATTCTACAAAACTGAAACCAATGTTGGTTTAAACAACGGAGAAGATGATGTAAGACTACTGTATGAGAATCAGACCGTTGCAGACAACGTTTCTTATTCATCTTCATCCGCGGGAGAGAGCTATATCAGGATGCCCGACGGCTCCGGTGATTGGACCACGACTTCGACGCCGACTCCAGGAGCCGCCAATTCTATACCCAATGATGCGCCCACTCAACCTTCCAATCCTTCACCCTCGGATGGAGCCACTGGGATAAGTACGAGTCCGATGTTATCTGTGACCGTTTCAGACCCGGACGGAGACTCGATGGACGTCACGTTCTACAACGCATCTGACAACAGCACTATAGGTTCCGAGAGTGGTGTACCAGATGGGAATACCGCCGACTTTGAATGGACTGGTCTTTCACTTGCCCATACTTACCAGTGGTATGTGGTGGTGGATGACGGCGTGAATACCACACAGTCTTCGACCTGGTCCTTCACCACTATAGAGACGATGAACAATCCTCCAGACGAGCCTTCGAATCCTTCTCCAGCAGATGGAGCTACTGGTCTGAGCACTGATATAGAACTTAGTGTCAACATCTCGGACCCAGATGGAGACTCGATGGACGTCACGTTCTACAACGCCTCGGATGATAGTGTGATCGACACGGCCACGGGCGTAGCTGATGGGAGTACCGCCTCAGTGAGCTGGTCTGGTTTGGCTAACAATCAGACTTATCAGTGGTACGCCGTGGCGAACGATAGTCAGGCGGAGAACGTATCCGCTACTTGGTCATTCACCACTGCAAAGGAAGAGATCAATAGGACCTATAATATAACTATAAATGAGTACCTTCCCGATCCTAATACCGATTGGAACAACGATGGAGTTGCAGACTCCGGAGACGAGTTCATAGAGCTCTACAACAACGAGGATGTAGAAGCTAACATATCCGGCTGGTATCTGGACGATATAGCCAATGGGGGCACTGGGCCGTATCAGATACCTTCGGGTACGTCGATACCGGCGGGGGGCTTCTTGGAATTCTACAAAACTGAAACCAATGTTGGTTTAAACAACGGAGAAGATGATGTAAGACTACTGTATGAGAATCAGACCGTTGCAGACAACGTTTCTTATTCATCTTCATCCGCGGGAGAGAGCTATATCAGGATGCCCGACGGCTCCGGTGATTGGACCACGACTTCGACGCCAACTCCAGGAGCGCCTAATTCGATACCCAACGATGCTCCGGCTCAACCTTCGAACCCTTCACCATCGGATGGAGCAACTGGAATAAGTACCAGTCCGACCTTATCTGTGACCGTTTCAGACCCGGACGGGGACTCCATGGACGTCACGTTCTACAACGCATCTGACAACAGCACTATAGGTTCCGTCAGCGGTGTACCGGATGGGAATACCGCCGAGTTTGAATGGACTGGTCTTGCACTCGCCCATACTTACCAGTGGTATGTCGTGGTGGATGACGGCGTGAATACCACACAGTCTTCGACCTGGTCCTTCACCACTATAGAGACGATGAACAATCCTCCAGACGAGCCTTCGAATCCTTCTCCAGCAGATGGAGCTACTGGTCTGAGCACTGATATAGAACTTAGTGTCAACATCTCCGATCCAGATGGGGACTTGATGAACGTGACGTTCTTCAATGCATCGGATGACGGCCAGATAAAGAACAAACCGGACATGGATAACGGTACCGTCTCAGCCATATGGTCAGGTCTTGCCCTCAACACGTCCTACAGCTGGTATGTCCAAGTGGACGACGGTGTGGAAACCGTCACTTCGCCCACTTGGTCCTTCACCACTCAAAAAGAAGGCGACACGAGTCCGCCGAAGGCGGTGATCGTCGTCGGTAGCACTACGGTCGGGCTTGAAGACATGGTCACCTTTGACGGCACCGATTCAGTGGACGATACAGGGATAACGAACTACACGTGGACGGTGGAGAGTGGGACTTACAAGGGCAGTACTTTGGATCACTCTTTCTCCTCATTGGGTGATCATGAGGTCACTCTGAACGTTACAGACGCAGCGGGCAATTACGATACGGCTACTGTTACCATAACAGTGGAGGATAGGACCGGTCCAACGGCCGATATAGTAGTGGACAGTACACAGGTACAGGTGAACAAGGAGATGACCTTCGACGGAACGGACTCTACTGATAACGTTGGTATAGAGAACTACAGTTGGGACTTCGACGACGGCTCGACGGCGTATGGCTCAACGGTTTCGCACACTTTTTCTGCTACTGGCGAGTACACGGTCAGCCAGACGGCTTACGATGCGGCCGGTAATTCTGGTACTGATGAGGTGATCATCACCGTGGCCTCGGAGGAAGACACTCAACCACCTACCGCTTCGATATCCGCTGATAAAACCGATATTACAGCTGGAGATACCGTCAACTTCGACGGAACGGGCTCATCTGACAACGTGGGTATCGATACCTATACCTGGTCTATAGAGGATGACACCCTGGATGGAGATAAGGTGGAGTATACATTTTACGAGCCTGGCAATATAACCGTTTCACTCACGGTGAGAGACAGGGCAGGGAACGAAGACACAGCGCAGATAAACATAAACGTGGCGCAATTACCTCCTGAGGGAGATAAGGATGGCGACGGCATGCCCAACGGCTGGGAGCGCGAAAATGATCTGGATCCATTCGACCCGGCAGATGCGGAGATGGACGCCGATGACGACGATTATACGAATCTTGAAGAGTACAATAAGGACACGGACCCGCAGGACGAATTTTCCCATCCAGAGGAAAAAGATGAAGGTGGATTCCCCCTGATGATTATGATCCCTATAGTAGTGGTGGGTGTGATAGTAGCCGTGGTCGGGGTCTACTTCTTGCGAAAGAAGGAGGAGCCTAAAGAACCGGTAGAGGAAAAGTCTGCTCAGTTCGATGAGATGGAAGATATACCCGCCGAAGAAGAACCCGGCGAAGAGGAGATGGGGATGAACAACATAGACTGGGACGAGCTTGAGGAAGAAGGGAGTGGAGAACAACAGGAAGATACCGAAGAAGCCTTAGATGAGGTGTTCGAAGAAGATGAACGATGATGAACAGGGTCCAGAAACTGAGAAGAAAAAGGACATAGATGAAACTGCAAGCAACGTATGTCCCCACTGCGGGCGTTATGTAGGACCGGTCGAGACCTGCCCTTACTGTAAGAAGGACATCCCGAAGAGGACAGAACTCAAGGCAATGAAGTACGGTAGCGTGGTCTTCGCTATAATCGGTGTTATCTTACTCTGGCAGTACTCCGTTTACGCGGGTTACCCTTCACCGAAGCTCGGCGATGTCCACGAGACCATGAACTACTCCAATGTTGAGATGGAGGGTAAAGTGGTCCAGGGCGCAAGTTACTATCCTTCTAAAACCACGGGTGGAGGCACCATCTATTTCACCATCGATGACGGAACGGGCCAGGCAAGTGTGGTTGCTTACAGTTCCGTCACTAAAAAACTGATCGAGCAGGATAAGATACCTTCTTATGGTGATGAGATCACCTTCGTGGGTACGATAAACTATAGAGGAAGCGATATGAAGGTTATTCTAGCATCGGCTGACTCTTTGGAGATCAAGAGGGGCGAAGGAGAGAGCTACACGATCCCCGATCTCAATCAGATGGGTAAAAAAGATATAGAGCAGGGCTCACGAGTCACGGTCAGCGGTATTCTAACCAGGAACGTGGATGACCTTGGATTCAGTTACGTCTTCGAGATAGCTCAGGGAAACGAGACCGTTCCTATACTTATATACAAGAGCACGATAAAGCTCGCCGGCGGTGAGATGGCAAACGGCGAATCCCTCGGTACTCTGGAGACGGGAGACCGTATCACTGTCACGGGAGCACTGAAGTGGTACAACGGCTGGGAAGTGATTCCCGCAGATGCTTCTGATATACAGGTGGAGCAGGAGGCCGGTAACCCATGAGTGAAGACGAAAAAACTGAGGATGATCATACCATCGATAATGCGCCATCAAAGGTGAAGGATGACGAAGAGAAGGCAGAAGTGGAGAAGAAGGACAGTGACCTATACGAAAAGACCCGATGGAAAGGCTTCAAGAAGGGAAAAGTAGGAGGGGAAACCAGGACCTGCCCCGCCTGCGGCAGAGAGACCAGCAAGGAACTAAACGAGTGTGAACACTGCACCAGCGATCAGAAAAAAAGGTGGACCGTCCAGGGTATCCTAGCCGTGGGTGTTGCGATGCTCCTTATAGGTACGATCTTCCTCAGTTTGGGAGCCGTCCATGAAGAATCGGTGATGAAGATAGAGAACATAACGGAGGAACAGAGTTTTCAGCATCTGAGACTGAAAGGCGAAGTCGTCAGCCTTGAATACCAGGAGGTCAAGTACTCTAAATATGGTAGACTCCAGTTCACCATATTCGACGGTACCGGTTTGTGCAGTGTCTACATAGGCGAGGAGGCTTTGAAGGACCTGGTCGAGCGGGAAAAACTGCCCTACGTAGGAGATATGGTCGATGTCCAGGGGAGCTTCACGGGTTCCGGAGTAGAGCCGACCACATATAACGGCGAAAAGGTGATGAAGGCCGACGGCTCCCTCAGCGTTTCCGATGCGGCTCTTTTCAAGCTCAAAAGAGGAGATTACGAGTCCTTTGGTTTAGACAAAATAAGCAAAGCCGGAAAGGATGTGCAGGGATGGGATGAGAACGATAAGGTCAGTCTCCGTGGCTATGTCGGTGATTACAGAGAACTATCATCTGGGCAAGGTCTGTTTTACCTCTATCAGGGAAAGGATTATCTCCCAGTTTTAGTACCTCACTACAGCTTGGAACTCAGCGGTGGATGGGATAACGAGCTTTACGGAGAAATGGTTACGGTCAAAGGAGGTTTACGTTGGTATCAACCCTACTGGCAGGACGAAGGGGGAGAATGGGAGATGATGGCGGATGGTATGGAGAACATACAGGTTCTAGATACGGAATTGAGCTATTCCGAAGTAGGTATAGAGGAATTGAGTTCAGCCTACCAGGACAGTTTTACTGATGGTTCAAAGGTCAAGATAACCGGCAGTTTCGAGTCATCTTCCAACATATCCGCCGGAGAACTGATGGATATACATGACGGGGCTTCATCGGTCAAGACGTACATACCCTGGTACACAAAAGCGTTAAAGGATAAAAGCCAGAACCTCACAAAGGGCGATATAGTCCAGATAAAAGGGACTATACACTGGTACAGTTATGGGCAAGGAGGCGAGTGGGAGCTGATACCCGACGGTGCCAGCAGTATCACGGTCGAAGGGCAGAGAGAATACCAGGAAAGGACGATATCTGAACTTCTTAGTGATCCACAGTCTCATGACTACGAGTACGTCAAGCTGGATAATGCGGTTGTAAGTTCGATCAACTGGAACAACGACAGCGAAGGGAATTACTACACGATGAACTTCTACGTTAAAGCGTCTGGAAGTTCTGTTGAGGAGTTGAACATCTATATCGATTACTGGGAAGGCAGACTTACAGGCGTCCAGAAGAACGACACTTTGAATATCCGGGGCCTCTTCAAGTCTTACACCTATAATGGGGAAACTCACTGGGAAGTGATCATTAGGGATAATTCTCGAGATAAGATAACAAAGGAGGTCATCTAAATGAGCGTAACTTTGGTCCTTATGTGCCTGTTGATAGCGATAGCTGGCGTGCTCCTTTCGGCCCCGCTTTCAATGGTTCCAGCTTTACATGTCTACAACGTGGTGGGCCTTCTAGTCCTTGTCTACCTTCCATTGAGTAATGTTCTCAGGCCCCTGTTCATAATTATGCTGATGTTCGGACTTCTGGTGGGCTACGCCATGATGAACACTTTGACCTCGGTTTATTTCAGCACACCGGACGATTCTACTGTTTTCATCGTCCTCCCGGCCCAGAAATATCTGACACAGGGGAGGGCCCATGAAGCCGTGCTTCTTTCCGCGGTAGGTGGCCTCATCGGCGTGTTTTTCCTTGCAGTTCTAGTACCCGTGACCATGGGGGTATTAGGTACGATACGTGAGTTATTGGCGCCTCACCTATTCTGGATCCTGGCACTTGTCTCGGCCTATATACTGATGTCTGAATGGCCTAAAGACTTCTCTAGGGGACAGAGCAAACTGGAGAGGCTGGCTAACGGTTGGTCCACTCTTATACCTGGATTATTCACCTTCTTCATCGCCGGCCTCTTCGGCTTCATACTGATGCGCTCACAGATAATCCCTGCCCACAGGGGCTTCCAGACTTTGCTTCCGGCCTTCGTCGGCCTCTTCGCAGTGCCCTGGATCCTGACTAATCTGGTCTCCAAGATGGAGATCCCTGAGCAACATGTGCCCGATTCAGTCGATATAGACGGCATGGCCGCGGCTAGAGGCGGTATAGCCGGCTGTCTGGGCGGTATCTTGGCGGCTTTCTTTCCGGCGGTCACTGGAGGAACCGGTGGCCTTCTGGCAGGGCATGCAACGGCGCAGCAGGGAGACGAGAGGACTTTCATACTCTCTCAAGGCGCATCCAAAGTCGTCTATTACGTTGGGGCCGCTTTTCTACTGTTCATACCCGGTTTACGGTTGACGAGAGGCACCATGGCGATAATGGTGAACCTATTCTACACTCCTCAAACGAGTTCCGAGTTCTTTCTGGTCGCGGGGGTCATCGCCATATGCGGTTTCATCGCCTTTTTCCTGCTCATCCAGATGTCTAAATTCGCTATAAAGATCGTGGAGAAGGTCCCCTTGGATAAAATAAATATCGGGGTGCTCGTCGTTATACACGCCATCGTCTTATTCGTCACATCTTGGCAGGGATTGATGGTCATGTGGATAGGCGCCGCGATCGGTCTCATACCGGTTATGTTCCATTCTAGACGTCTGAACTGCATGGGTGTTCTTCTTTTACCACTGATGCTGGAACTAGGAGGTGTCGGTGCAGGTCTGGCGGCCTTATTAGGTCTGGCTTGAGTGATATTATGATGGATGAAATTCTTGAACTGATCGTTAAGGTGGTATGACATGAAGGGTCTGACCCATTTCCTGGTCGGTGTTGCAGTGGCCTCTTTCTTCCCTTTGGCAGTAGAAGCAACGCTGGTCGAGAGCGCCTGGTTCCTGGTCCTGGGCGGTATCTTCGGTATCCTACCGGATACTCTAGACTTCAGGTTCGCCAGGTACCTGGAAGAACACGACTACGAGATACGTCCAGAGGAAGGTGAACTGGACCCCAAAAAGATAACCGATACGTTGATTCAGGCGATAGAACGTGCTTACAGGGAGAAAGAGACCATCAAGGTCAAGCTCCACTCACTGAAGGTGGGAAGCGATTCCTGGAGGCAGTACTCCGTTATCTTCGACACGGACGAGAAGACCATAACTACGGAGATAGGTCCCATAGTTTCGACCTCTCAGGTCCCTTATCCAGATACCGCGCCTACGGGAGACGATAAGAGCTACACCGGTCAATATAACGCGGATCTACTGCACACCTACGAGGAGGAGACAAACGTTGATATCTTTTCTGGACCCGATTTCGCCTTCGTGCCAGAAGAGGACAGGGTCAGGGCTGATTTCATACCCTGGCACAGGCAGTGGGCCCATTCCTTCACCCTTGCGCTACTCCTGGGCCCTATAGGTCTTTTGTTGTTCGGTTGGAACGCCTACGGGTTCACCGCAAGTATGATAATAATCGCGGCCTTCTCGGCGCACATCGTAGTGGACCAGTTGGGCGTTCTGGGTTCCAATCTTTTTTATCCCCTTACTAGTAAACGTAGCGAGGGCCTGGCGATGTTCCACTCCAGCGAGACCTTACCGAACGTTTTCACCAATTATACTTCTGTGGTGGTGCTCCTCTGGAATCTAAACATGTTCAGTCTAGAGCCCGTCTTCGAGATGAACCCTATATTCTACTTCGTACTCTATCTCTTCCTGCCTTTGGCTGCCGTGTACTCGATAGCCTGGTACTACAAGAAGAAGAAGGGCTGGCTGAAGGATAAGGACGAAGACACGCTCAAGGAAGAGGAGAAGATGATCGAGATAGAGAACGAGATGTAAAGGATATGATATC
>CAYMXS010000075.1:0-9277 GCA_964394465.1 uncultured Thermoplasmata archaeon
TGTTGCGACATCAGAAAGTTCTAAATACAGGATGGAAGAATAAATAGTAGGGTATTAAAGGGTGATCATATGGAAGACAAGGAGATAGCTGCCTGCGGGTTGATCTGCAGTGACTGTTCTATCTATAAGGCTTCAGAGGATGAAGAGTGTGCCGAGAAGGTGAAGGATTGGTTCGTGGAGATGGGTTGGGTAGAGAAGGATATCAGCCTTGAAGAGTTCATGGATAGAGGGCCCTACTGTTTGGGCTGTCACGGTCCTAGAGAAAAGCACTGGTCGCCGGACTGCTGGATCAAAAATTGCTGTATCGACAGCAAAGGGTTAGAGAACTGCAGCAGATGCGAGGAGTTTCCCTGTAAAGGCCTAGAGGAGTGGGCCGATGAGGATGTGGAGTACACCGCAGCCTTAGAAAACCTGAAGAGGCTTCGTAAGGATAGAGAGGAGAGCGATGAAGGGCTAGAAGGATCGTTTCATATAACTGAAGAGATCTCAAGGAAGACATAAGATTTGACAATATGTCTCAATGATCGGTAATAGAAATCAAAAAACCTATATTTTTATCTAACGTTATACCTATTATGAAAGAGTCAGTAAAGGTCATTAGAGAGCCAAAAGAGATAAAGGTCTGCATCGAGGATACCAGGAACCGTATCCTCTCCCTCTTGATGGGGAAGGAGATGTCCATACCGGAGATGGCGGAAGAGCTGGGAAAGGACCACTCTACGGTATACCGACACGTGAAGAAACTGGAAGAAGCGGGCTTTCTAGAGGTCTGTGCTGAGATAGAACATCATCACAAACCCACGAAGATATACAGAAGGAATGCGGATATATTCATCCTCTCTCCCAACTCCTCTGAAACGGCGGATTTTTCTCTCCAGAACAAGGTGAAGGAAAAAAGCATAGAGAAGAGTCTGAGACTGCTTAACGAGGCAGGAATGATAGATGACGGGCAGGATTGTCCACACTCTACCCTATTAGATTTCTTCTCTGACTTCGACGAAAGGGTCGCTAAAATAATAGAAGAGAGCGAAGAGGATGACGTAGATATCTACACGATCCACATCATGGAACTGATGCTCTTCTTGATCGAGTCGGAAAGGGGTACAGAGCTCTACGATAAAGCCAGCGAGCTAGCCTCCGAGTTGGTCTAGGTCTATGCAAGGGGACAATCTTCCCTTCAAGTGGCCAGCCCTGGTGATCTGAATCCTTTGGTTTCCAACCGAGGTGTCCAAGGGCAGTAGCTTCTCTTATGCCCCGCTTGAGGGGTGCCCATATATATTTTCAGAAGGGCCTATATAGGTAACTATTTTAAGTAGGATGTAGATATGTAGTTTAGAGGGTGCTATCCATGCATAGAGAGGAGATAGAAGTGGAGAATGTTAGTATTAAGAACATCGATAAAGTGGAGAGTCTGTGTAACCTCTGCCTTTCCCGACAGGAGAAGAATGATCCTCATTTTATCGAAGGGGGTGTTTTGAGGAGAAGATGGGTGAAGGAGAACAACGAGAAGTATGGGTCTGTGGGCAAAATCGCTTTCCATGACTCAGAACCCATCGGGCTCATTCAGTACATACCGAAACCAATGGAAAAGGTGGTCGAGGTCAAATGTATTTTCGTACCAGAAAAGGTCGAATCCAAGGAAGATGTGGGAGAAAAACTGTTGGATGAAACGGTAAAGGAATTTAAAGGGCCAAAATCATTCTTAGACGGTGATAAAGTGAAGGCCCTAGTAACCTATAATTTCTCCAATTCCAAGAACTATCCGAACCTGAAATTCTACGAAGAGAACGGCTTCAAACAGGTACCAGATATTGAAGCGGACCTCTGGTATTATCCCTTCGAGGATGACTATGTATATGAACCAAGGGGGGAATGTTACAGAGTGGAGGATAAAGATCTCAATAAGGCCCTGCTTTTCTGTAATTCGTCATGTCCTCTATGCGTATACCAGATGGACAAAACCATGAGAGAGATCCAGCATGTCTCTCCGAACCTACCGATCAAGATAGTGATCCCCTATGAAGAGGACAAGCTCAGATCGATATGTTCTACGCCGCTCTGCATAATAAACGAATCAAGGATCGAGCCTGCCTTCATGGAGAGAGAGACCTTCGATCAAAAATTGAGAGAGGCGCTGGAACATCTCAAGGCCCATGGGGACGAGGGAATACCTGATGAGTTCGAGGAACTGAAGACCTGAGGCAGAGGCTACCAACTCTCTTTTTTTATTTTATCAAGGGATGATCCTATTCACAGGCTGTTATCGAGCAGTTTAAACTAATTATACAGGACTTCTTAGATAAGGTTGTATATAAAAAGCTGATTTGATTTTTACCCGTAATTTTTAAATACTAAAAATCGGGAGATTGGGTGTACAAAGCCCAAAAGAGTTGTTTTGAAAATGAATAAACTAATCCCACGATTGATGGTCTGTTTTGTGGCGATCCTCCTGGTATTCCAGATAGGTACCACGCTGCCAAAGGCCCAAGGAGAGGCATCCCATAGTGAGATAGAGATGGTAGAAGATAAAAACCTGTCGATCCAAGATGACCCCAAAAAGGTCTCGTTCTTGATGGAAAAAGAGGATCTCAGACAGAGCGACCTTCTCCAGGATATAGATGAAAGGTCGATCGAGGGATACGGTCAGTTCGTACTCGTCAGGGTCAACAGAGATACAGCGGAAAGGTTGGACAAGGAAAGCAGAGCGGCTCAAAGGATCGAAAAGGGATTTGAAACGCCTGCGGGCCGTTTCCAACTGCGGCGAGAAGGATCCCATTTTATGAACGGAGAAGGTCCCCAGTTATCACTTCTACGGTTCATCGGTCCCCCCAAGAGTGGATGGAGAGAGATCCTTGAAGAACAGGGTGTATCACTATACGAAAGACTCGGTACTACTGTTTACCTAGCCAGCATGGAACCTAGAAATATAGAAAAGGTCAGGGACGATCATTTCATCGAACGAGTGGCACCTTACGGAGCGAAATATAAGATAGACGGAGAGTTGAAAGAAAAGCACGACCTTGAACGAAGAAAAAGGATCGATATAGAGCTCAAACTTTCCAAGGATGCATCTTTAGAAGAATTACAGCGGTTAGACGCAGTAAGAGGCGCGTCTTTACTCAGTTTCTCTAACGGCTCGTTGAACTACGATCGTGCCTCCCTCAGTGTCCGTCTTGATAGGATAAAAAATTTAGCGGAGATGCCTAACGTCGTAGCCATAAAGGAAGAACAGGACTATAAACTACTGAACGACAGGTCTTCTTGGGTTACCCAGTCCTACGATGAAGGTTACAAGAAAGAGGTCCTTTGGGAACACGGGATCCTGGGCCAGAACCAGATAATAGGGATAGCCGATACCGGCTTAGATTACGACCATGTGATGTTCAGGGACACCAAGAACAGCGCGGGGACCCCCAGACCGGACCATAGAAAGGTGGTCATGTACAAGGAGTACGCCAACGGCACCGACACCGATTTCTCGGGGCACGGGACACATGTTTCCGGTAGTGCAGCCGGCGACTGGAAGGACTACGGCGTACCGAACGATCACGACGGCATGGCACCCGCGGCTAAGATCGCTTTCTACGACGTGGGTGAATCGGGAGATAAACTCGTTCTACCGGACGACATAGGTACGGTATTCCAGGAGCAGTACGAGAACGGTTCTAGAATCTTCTCGAATTCTTGGGGCTCGAGCTCCAGCGATTATACGGAGGACTCTTATTCCTGCGACGAGTTCATGTGGAACCACAACGACGCTATCCTGTTGTTCGCCTCTGGAAATTCCGGTCCAGATCCGAACACCGTTGCGTCCCCGGCCTCCGCAAAGAGCCTGGTATCCGTGGGCAACAGTATAAACGGTATCTCTCAGGACATGGCCGCCTCTTCGAGCCACGGGCCGACGGACCAGGGAAGACTCAAACCGACCGTAGTGGCTCCAGGTACCAGCATAATCTCGGCGGACTCCGACGGGGACCCGTCAACAATGAACGATAAGTTCATGCATCTCAGTGGGACGTCCATGGCGACGCCCACCATGGCGGGAGTGACCGCCCTGGCAAGACAGTACTATCAGGAAGGATGGCACGAGAGGGGCGTGAAGGATACAGAGGCAGGGTTCGTCCCCTCTGGTTCGCTTCTTAAAGCAACGCTAATCAACTCCGCGTGGAGCATGAACGGTCATTATACAGAGGGTTCTATACCATCGAACGGACAGGGCTGGGGAAAGATCAAGCTGGACGACACACTCTACTTCAAAGGGGATTCCAAGAGATTGAAGATACTAAACGACGGAAACTCTAGTTCATTTTCCTCTTCCGGCGAGTCACACGAACACGATCTTTACGTGGGTGACGACGAGGCCCTCAAAGTGACGCTGACCTGGACCGACTATCCCGGAAGTTCTCTTCAGAACGATCTCAACCTGAAGGTGACGGCACCGGACGGGACGGAATATATAGGAAACGTGTTCTCCAACGGTCATTCGATAAGCGGAGGTCAGGCCGACGATAACAACGTTTCCGAACAGGTGCTGCTTGAAAGTGAGAACGTTCAAGAGGGGAAGTACACCGTAGAAGTCATCGGAAAGACGATTTCACACGGACCCCAGATGTACTCGCTGATCGCTTCAGGGGACATATCGTCATCTACTGCTACAGTATCTTTCAAAGAAGAACGTTACAACATACCGCCGGTCAACAAAAAAGTGGGTATAGAACTGAGAGACAGCGATCTTAACACCGACTCCTATACTGTAGAGAGCGCCACCGTCAACGTGGCCTCGGACCTGGAGAGTTCTGGTGAAGAAGTAACGCTTCTAGAGAGTGCCCAGGACTCCGGTATCTTCAAGGGCACTATAGATATGGACAAGGACGAGGTCTCTACGGACGGTAAACTGCAGGTGGAAAAAGGCGATACACTGACAGTAGAATACAATGATGAGAGCTCCGGTATGAACGTACAGGACTCATCGATCATCGATACAGAAGCTCCTGTGATATCAAAGATAGAGTATCCTTCGGCGGAGGAGGACACCCTCATGCCCACCACCGCTAGGATAGGCTGGTCGACGGATGAGAAGACCTACAGCAGGATCGAGTACGGGAAGACCATACAACTGGGTAACACAGAGGAGTCCAGTTATAACGCCCTGGACCATTCGGTGGTCCTTGATGGCCTAGAGCCCAACACCACCTATTGCTTCAAGATAATCTCCGTGGACAGAGCTAAATCTCCGAACGTTGCGGTACATGACAACGACGGTGCTCTACACTGCTTCAAGACGCCGGACTGGCCGGTACCTATGGGCGAGGGGTATTCCGGCTATACATATTCGGTATCTACGGACGAGAAGAGCATCTTCGATAGAGGTTACATAGCCAACGGTTATTACTATTCCATGGGGTTCTTCGGTCCTAGAGAGGGGCACTTCAACGGCGCCATAATGTTCGATACCTCGGATATGAAGAGTTCAGATATCGCCAGCGCTGAACTGCGTCTCTTCCCTCAGCAGAGCTATCACCCGTCTATCTGCGACGAGAGCTGGCAGTTCGAAGTGCTCACGGATCAGATAGAAGGGGATTTCCCAGCGCCTAGCCACGTAGCTCTAAAGAACGCGGATATAGACTTCACCGTCGATTCAGTTTTGGGTTCAGATATGGCGAGCGGCTTCAGAGGACAGAGCGTTATGTTCCCGGAAGATAAACTGGACCAGCTGGAGAGCAACATGCAGAACGGTAAGATCGTCATAAGGATGAGAGTGCCCGTAGAGGTGGATCATCTAGATATGGTCAGCTGGTACTCCGGTCACAGCGTGGAGAAGCCGTTACTGATGAAGTCACCACGCCTGGAGATCAGAACGACCGAAGAGACCTCTGGGACCATCGAGTTCGATAGAGACGATTATCCGGGAGAAGGTCATGCCCATATCTATCTCAGGGACGATGATCTTAATGGTGATCAGTCTACAAGGGAGAGCTTCACCGTCGATGTGAACTCACCTACGGACTCTGAGTCCGTTAATCTTGAAGAAACACGGGCCAACAGCTCGCGGTTCAAAGGGCACGTCAGATTGTCCAACGTGGACGGTACTGAGGACGGTATCCTTGGAGTGAGTGATCTTGACACTATAACAGTGAGTTATCTAGACCAAGGGATAGAGAAAAAGGACGAAGCGATCATCGACGCGGTTTATCCAGCGATAAGTGACGTCAGCTGGAACCCGAAGAAAGACCTAACGTGCACTATCAACTGGACAACGGATGAAGCGGCCTCTTCAAAGGTGGTATACGGCGGAACCGAGGATATGAACACAGTGGTCTCTGAAGATTCTATGACAACACAACATCAAATTACCATAACGAATCTGGTGAAGGATAAACGATACTACTTCAAGGTTTCATCGATGGACAAGGCGGGTAATACGGTTGAAGATAACAATGGAGGCGAGTTGTTCATGTTTACAACGCCGAGCCAGGATATACAGCCCAGTATACTTCTGGTAGAGGATGACGGGAACGCAACTGGTTATAAGAACAGCTTGGACGGTCTAGGATTAGACTATTCCTTCGAAACAAAAGCCGACGATGTTTTGCCTTCACACGAGTTAGATTTGTACGACATAGTGATCTGGACCGTTGGTGGCTTCTCAGATACGCTGGTGGTCGAGGAAAGGAACCTTCTGGCCGATTACCTCGACCAAGGAGGGCGTTTGTACATAAATGGAGAGGATATCGGCTTCGACATAGGCGATAGATCGTTCTACAGGAACTACCTCCATGCTGATTATCTGAACGATACGAGCGACAGCTTTACAGTTGACGGTATAGCTAACGACCCGATCTCTGACGGCTTCAACGACCTGTCCATAGGCGGTGAGTACCCCAGCGAGGTAGGGCCCATAGATTCCTACGCCTCTACGGTCTTCAACTACGGCAGCGGCAAGAGCGCCGGGATAAAGGCCGATAACAGCAATTATAGAGTCGTCTATTTCGCCTTCAAACTGTTTGAGGGGACCGAGGACCAATCAGTAAAGCAAAGTTTGATGAACGAGATAGTCAACTGGTTGAACCCACAGGGGATAGACGATAAAGGTCCTTCTGTTGGACCTATAAAGATCAGCCCAGATAACTGCACCTGGAACCAGACGGTAGAGATAACCGGCGAAGCCGACGATTCAGTGAGTTCGGGCTCAGAGATAGAGGAGATCGTTTTCTCTCTAGACGTACCGGATGAAGACCTCAACGAGGTCGTTCCAACCGACGGTTCCTATGGGGATGTGATCGAGGACTTCAAGTCCGAGATAGACGTCCAGAACCTTTCCGAGGGCGACCATTTCGTTTATGTGAAAGCTAAGGACACCTCCGGTAACTGGGGTGAATTCGAGAAGAGGCAGTTCGAGGTGGGATCCACCGGGAACTACACAGAGCCTTCTCCGAGCCTACATGAGATCCAGTTGGATGTCACTCCAGAGAACGAAGGATGGCAGTTCGTATCCACCTATCTTGAGCCCACTGATGACGATATCGAATCGGTTCTGAACGACGCACAGTACGGTATAGAAGGTGACTACGACAAGGTGATGACCTATGACTCCAAACAGGATGAATGGCTGACGTATGAAGCAGATAGGCCTTCCCATTTCAACTCTCTAAATCGGTTAGATAGAAGAAACGGGTACTGGATACACCTGTTGAACGATACCACGCTTACGGTGGAGGGAGAAAAGGTCCTGTCGTCCCAGATAAAACTCAACCCGGGCTGGAACATGGTCGGCTTCCCGTCTAACGATTCGAGGGGTGCGAGCAGTACTCTGCCCGGAGAGGTCACCAAGATAGGGATCTACAACGGAAGCAGACAAAACCACATCGAGTATACGGAAGAATTAGACCAGGTCATCTTGGAGAACGGTATGGGTTACTGGGTCTTCAACTCCGCCGACGAAACCATTTCCTGGACCCTTAATTTTTAATAGGGATCTCTATTAAAAATAAATAGCTTTATATAGTTCGATAACGTTATATGATTTGAGGAGGGATGACATGAATTACACACTCTTATTGTTACCTAAGAAACTGAAATGGAAGAACTGGCCGCTATGGCTGAAGGGCCTTTTCCTCTTTTGGCCTTCGTTGGGACCGGCCTATCTGTTCCTGACCAATACACCGAACCCTTTGGTGAATCCAGCTGAATTGAACGAGATACTGACAAATATAGAGTACCAGAACTACTTCTTAGCCTATTTCATCGGACTTTGGTCGGTGAACCTGGTCATTCTCGGTCTTGCATGGATCATCGGACCCGTGGTTTCAAGCACCTATAGATCATACCTGAAATATAAGAATCCGAAGAAAGTTCCAAGAAAGCACTCACCCAAGAAACGGATGTTGAAGGTGAAGAAGAAGGTAAGGAGATACCCAATACTTGTCAAGAAGTAGTTATCGATCACCAGGACAGGGGACTCATAAACCCATTTCTATATTTTTATAATTTCTTTTTAGTATCTTTGATTTTACAACATCCTACCATACTAAACCGCATGATATATAACTCGGTATCTAAATATATAGATTGGTTACTCTAGATGATCCAATCCAGCGATCGTAAAAATAAACAGGATTTGAGACTTTATTGTTTGGAAAATATCATGAAGGGCCAAAAGAAGAAAAAATGTAAAAAATATATACCTATAGTATAGATATATACTTTACATAAAGGTTATATAGTTCTATACATATATGCTGTATCGGGTGAAAACCTTGAAACAAAACATACTAGTGCTGTTAATCGCGAGTCTGCTCGTGATCGGCAGCGTAGGGATAGGTGTATCAGTGATCACTAACGTATCCAAAGTTGGTGATGAAGACACAAACTGTTGTTGTTTCGACATAACAGTTTACAAATACAACGATTTGAACAGAGATGGAAGATGGCAAGAAGAGGAAGAAGGAATAGAAGACTGGTACTTCGAATTGTTTGAGAAGGACGCACCAGAAGTCGGCGTCAATTCTTGGCCTTGGACCAAGGTAGATGAAGGATACACCGATGAGAACGGTGAACTAGTCTTCGAGAACTACTGCTATGGACAACATTACATGGTGAGAGAACATCCCGGCCCTGAATATGTATGCACGGAGCCCGAAGAGGATTACGAATTTACCGAGGAGGGATATGTAGAATACTCTTTCTGGCTAGAGTGCTGCGGATCAGAGGTCGAGTTCGGTAACGCACCTGCATATGGTGATATCGAGGTCTGCAAGTATCACGATGCGGACATGAG
>CAYMXS010000076.1:0-9102 GCA_964394465.1 uncultured Thermoplasmata archaeon
GCGTGGACGTAACGGCACATCTGACCGCTACTTTAGAAGTGACGGTCACCAGTGGAGATACAAGTAGCGATTCGACCACAGCACAGAGCACTTATACCTCACTCGAGGCCAGTCCAGCTACCATGGAAGCAGTAAGAGTCTAAAAAAACACTTTTCCTTTCTCTTATTCAATCTACGACTTTTCCAGCTTTTAGTATCCTTTTTGCTCTATCAGGGAGGCCGACTTCGTCCATCCTTTTGATGACCTTTTCCATGTTATATTCCACTCTTTTCTTTTCTAACTCCCCGTCCTCCAGCACGAAATACGACGCTCTTGGATCCCCATCCCTTGGCTGCCCGAGACTGCCGGGGTTGATGAACCGCTTCCCTTGGATGGTCCTGTCCATGGTTTCATGGGTGTGGCCCAGAAAGATTCGATCCGAGTCCGTCTTATCGAAGAACACATCGAACTCCTCCTCAGGGGTCTCGTCTCTTAGATATCTGAACATGTCTTCAGGAGAAGCGTGGGTGAGAAAATCATCCCCCACTGACCGATAGATGGGCAGATCCTTCAGGTACTCCTTGTTTTCCTTTGTGATCACAGAATTGGTGTACTTTCTGACCTCTTGGGATAGAGCCTTTATCTCGTACCCACAGCCGCAGTCGACACCGAAGGCCACTGCGTTATCATGGTTCCCTCTTACCACGGTGCTATCCTTCTCTCTTAAAAGAGCGATGCACTCGTTCGGGGAGGGTCCGTAATCGACAAGATCTCCCATGCAGTAAATCCGGTCAAATCGTTCTGATGATAAGACCTTCTTCAGAGCCTCGTAATTGGCATGAACGTCTGATATCAGCAGCGTTCTCATCTTCTTTATACTCCGCACCTTACTCTATCTGGTCCTTTATCATGTCTTCAGCCAGTTCCAGAAAATCTTCTTCGGCTCCCTCCGGTATGAAGGCCCCTGCAGCCACGTCGTGTCCCCCGCCTTCGCCTCCCAGTTCCTTGGAACTCTCCTCCATGACGATGGACAGGTCTAGACCTTCTCTTACCAGCTTGTCGGTCCCTCTGGAAGATACCTTAAGACCGTCCCTTTCACTGGACTCCGCAAAGGCCACGATGGGTATATCTCTAGACACGTCCCCGGAGCCCAAGACCATGCCCGCTACAGTTCCTACTACAGTATCGGGTATCCTCTCCTCGCCGTGGAAGTACTGCAGATAATCCTTCTCTACGACCCCTTGAGATTCCACATACTTCATGCAGTCCACTAGAACGCGCTGATGCCCTTTCAAGAGCTCCTTTGCCTTGTCCAGATGTTCATCTCTGTCCCCTAGGCACACCTTCATCCCTATGTGCCCCTTGCCGTATCTACCGCATGAGTTCAAAAGGGTGGAGAACTCCTTCGCCTCGTGGAGTATAGTTTTTTCATCCTCATCTGGAAACGTATAGACCTCTCCTACCAGACTTTCGACGAAATCGGGTGGAAAACCTCTGTCCAACATCCTGTTAGCTAGACCGGAAATTATCCTTCTCTTCTCCCCTTTGGAGAGATCGAGCCATGTCCTCCAGCTGTCTCCGTGTTCCTTTTTTAGCGGTATGTCTTTATCCACCAGGAAGTTGACGCAGGCCTCGTTCTCTCCGCTCAGACCGGGCAGTATAGGATCGGTGGTGTACTCCAAGAGCTGAGCGAGAGGTCTCGTCTCTACGCCATACATCTGGGTATCCGTTTCTTTTTCTACGATCCCGTGAGAGACCCCTTCCTTCAGGATCTCTCTGTTCTTGCCTATCAGTTTCCCCTTCTTGTTGGCCTGAAAATCACCCACGGCGCCTATCACTGCCAGTTTGACCAGGTCTAGATTATCACCTTCTTCCTCTTCCAGTTCTCTAGCCACTAGGTAAGTCGTTCCAGCACCACACAGCTCCGTAGCTCCGTCTATATCGTACCGATGAGGATTGAGCTCTAGGATATTGGAATGGGTATAGTTCAGTAGGTCGCCACGTTCTTCCCTTGAAGGTTTCCCTATAGCCCCTTCACCCTGGGGCTCGTGATGGTCGGTTATGACCGCGTTCAAGCCTCCTAGAGAGGGCACCTGGCCGCTGCCTAGGTCGGTGAACCATACCAGTTCTGGGTCCTCCCCTTTTATCCCTTTTACCTCGGTCTCCTCGAGCTGCTTTATGAACTCGATCTTCACGTCTTTATCCAACCTTTTTAAGGCCTCGTAAGCTATGCTTCCCGAGGTTATACCGTCAGCGTCTATATGAGAGATTATCTTTATGCTTTCGTGGGAACGAAGTCTATCCGCTAGTTCCGCCGCCTTTTCTTTCAAGTCTATCCAAAATAGACATCATAACTACGTAAATAAATCTTTCTTGCGCCCCTCTCGAGAGATATTTTTAAGATTTTTACGTAAAAATTTATCGGTATAAACCTGTTCTTTAGATCACCCTCTCCATTTATATATCTTTAAAGAGATGAATTTATATTCCTGTGAAAAAGGCCCCGTCCATAAGTAAAAATAACAAAAGAATGATACAAATCTACAATAAAATAATTTTTGTAGTATTTTACTAGAGATTGATAAATCGTTATCAAAATTGATAAATTTGAGTCCCCTTTAAATCTTTAAAACTACAATTTACACTCGATAACATGACGGAAAAGGAGAGCGGAAGCCCGGAGACCCCCGTCCTAGAGGTGAGCAAGTTCCTAGGGATAGGGTGGGTTCCCGTCTCCGTTAAGACCCATCGATTGAAGAAGGGCCCTAACCTCCTAAAACAGACTATAACTCTTTCATATGTAAAGAGAAAAAGAACCGACGAGGGGGAGGAGGACCTTTCCGGTAAATCTAATCTGCAGATCAAGGTGATGATGAACAGCTCAGAAAAAAACGAAGACAAGAAAGCCGAGTAAAAACTGTTTAATCATTCTTCAGATTTAAATACTGCTTCAGATATTTTCTTTTGTGAGTTCATGGGCCTAGATAGTCCGAGAAGATGGGCGCTCATCGCATCCCTCATAGCGCTGCTGGATATAGTGATTCCATTCTTTTTCTTCCGTGGTCTACCCGGTACATGGATAAACTACGCCTTCTGGCTTTTCCTTACATGCTTTGCTATCTATTTGGGCTTGGATCGAGTGAGAAGATGGGGTGAGAATTCTTGAACCCGGTCTATCTTTTCCTCGCTTTGGCCATCTGGATACTGCTGGCCGTTATCATCGCTCACTACGCTAGGACCAAGATAGGGATAACACTCGAGGATTTCTTCCTTGCGAACAGGGCCTTGGGAGGCTTCATCTCCGCCATGACCTATTCCGCTACAACTTACAGTGCGTTCATGATGATTGGACTGGTCGGGTTCGTTTACTCCTCCGGCGTGGCGGCCTTCGGCTTCGAGATGACCTACCTTATATTCACCGTCTTACTACTATCAATATTCGCTCCAAGGTTCTGGTCGGCCGGTCGGAAACACGGTTACATAACGCCGCCGGAGATGCTGGCTGATAGATACGAAAACAGATGGGTCGGTGTGATGGCCTCCGTTATCTCCTTAGTCATGCTCATCCCCTATACCTCGGTACAGTTGATGGGTGCAGGTTATCTCTTCAGCGGCTTGACTGACGGGCAGGTCCCCTTCATGGTTGGTGTTCTATTCATGGCCGCTTTCAGTAGCTTCATAGCGTTATGGGCCGGGATGAAATCCGTCTCCTGGACAGACGCTCTGCAAGCCTTAACGATGTTGGTGTCGGCTTTCATACTCCTGTTCTTCGTTTTCTATAACTTCTTCGGAGGCCCAGTAGGTTTCTTCACGACCATACAGGCTGAGCATCCTGGTCTTCTGAAGGTGAACTGGGACTCAAAATTCTTCATAGGCCTATCCCTCCCCTGGGCCTTCTTCGCGCTGACCAACCCCCAGGTCTCACAGCGTCTCTTCGTCTCAAAGGATATAAAGAGCCTCAAGAGGATGATCATATTTTTCTCCATATTCGGGCTGATATACACGATCATAACGACCCTTCTAGGTCTCGCCGCCGCGGATATCGTTCCAGGTCTTAATCAGGCGGATCAGGCCATGCCGCAATTGCTCACCAAAATACCTCAGGCCTTGGCTGTAATCATATTTCTAGGGATATTCGCAGCCGCCTCCTCGACTCTAGGTTCCATCATGCTGAGTTTAAGTTCTACATCCACCAGGGATATTTTGAAGGCTGTAAGACCGGACGTGTCGAAGGAAGTTGAACTGTTTGCCGGAAAGCTCCTGATCGTTTCCTTGATGGCAGTCAGCGTCGTATTCGCTTGGTTCCAATTCTCTCTGATAGCGATACTTTCGGCCATGGCCTCGGGAGGTCTGCTGGTCTTAGCGCCGTCCATGGTCGGTGCCTTCTTCTGGGAGAGGGGGACCGATAAAGGGGCCCTTTTCAGCATGTTTATCGGAGGGGTGACGACCGTTGTACTGTACATCTTGGCTTTCCAGATCTACGGCGGGATAAAATGGTGGCCATCCATAATCGGTTTTTCGGTCACGCTCCTGCTTTTCGTGGGGATAGGTCTGATCACAGAGGCTCCGGAGGGGGCGGAGGATTTTATAAAGGGTGTAGAAGAGGAGATGGAGAGAAGGGGTTTCTAGGCCTCAAACAGATCAGGTCAGTAGGATTTTACGAATATGTCCTTTACTATTTCCTCCTCTAGCGCTATATCAGTTTCACCGGTCTTCACTACGTAAACCGGTTTCTTTTGATGCAGCTCTATCTTGGACCCGGGTCCTATATCGTACGAGAGGAGCTTGTGAAGACGTGGATGACTTTTCGTGTTTATGTAAGCAACGACAAGTTCCTCACCCACTTCCGCCTTGGAGAGGGGTTTTACAGCCGGCTCTATGGTCTCTCTTTCAGCTTCACAGCATTTTCCTCTGGGTATGGGAAGGCCGTGGGGACATTCTCTCGGATGACCCAAAAGAGTGCATATACGGTCGGTCACCTCTTCTGATAGAAGATGTTCGAACTCGCAGGCCGGTTTCTCTATATCTCCCTTGCCCATGTCCAACAGGTCGGCGAAGAGCCTTTCTGCCAGCCTGTGCCTTCTCACGATGTCTCTGGCCTTCGAATGCCCTTCCTCCGTGAGTTTCAACTGGTCGCCTTTCATCTTGACCAGTTCTCTGTCGACCATCTCCTGGAGTACCGCATCGCTCAATTTTTCCTTGTATTCCTTCCTGAACCTCTGCCTGTGGTTGGACTCTTCCATGGCCTCCATGTCCTTTGCGAACCTTCTTCTGAAGCTCTCCTTGTCTCTATGACCCTCTTCTTCTAGGGTCCACATGATCTCCAAGGCCTCGTCTATGTCTATCTGGCTGACTTCGCTATCCTTTTTTCGTTTCGGTCTTCCAACATTCATCTTTCATCCACTCCAGGTAAGAACTCGTATCCGCAGTTAGGACACCTGATCAGCTCACAGCTTGGGCCCAGAGGACACGCCTTGCACATTGACTCTTCACCCTCGTCGAATTCGTTGCCGCATAACGGGCATTTATGGTCATATCCTTTCTCCTCTTGCCCTTTCTTCTCGCTCATTTCACACACCTAGCAGTATAAGTATCTGGTTTAACACGCCGGCCACGAAGAAGGCGAAGGGTATGATGAATCCCACGACTCCCAGGGCGGTTTTGACGCCCCTTTCTTTGATTATCATCAGAAGGTTGGCCACACAGGGCACGAATAGGGTTATGGCGACCGTAGCTACCAGAAGCTGCCTAGCCACGAGTCTTTCCGACATGGCTAGGATGCCGGCCGCCCCGAAGTCCCTTCTGAGGAAACCCAGGAGGAACGCCACTGAAGCGTCCTCCGGCAGTCCCAACCAGTTGACCACGATGGGCTCGAGACCGTTGACCGCTACGTCGAGTGCTCCGGTCACGTTTGCCACGCTGATCAGGAAAGTACCTAGTATGAATAAGGGTACTACCTCTTTGAAGAACATCAACACCCTGTAGTACGTTTTTCTGAGAACGTTATCCCATTTCGGCACCCTTAAGGGTGGGAGCTCCATGATGAAGTCCCCCCTTCTGCCCGGCAGGATCTTCGATGCAAGCCACGCCACGAGGATCAACTGAGATGCAATCACCAATCCCCACAACAAGAAATAGGAGAGAGGCAGCAGGGTCATTATGGCGAAGATCACTCCCAGCTGAGCCGAGCATGGGATCCCAAGTGCGAGCATGGTGGTGGCTATTATCCTCTCCTTCTTCGTGTCCAAGATACGGGTCGTTAGAGTGGCCATGGTATCGCAACCAAAGCCCAGGACCATGGGTAAAACAGCTTTACCGTTCAATCCTATCTTTCGGAAGCCTTTATCGGCCATGGCCCCCAACCGGGGTATATAACCCACGTCCTCCAGCAGTGAAAACGCCAGGAAGAAAGTCGTTATAAGCGGAAGTATAAGAGCAATAGCCCAGCTGATACCGACCGTTATCACTCCATACTTACCCACTAGTATCTCGGCTATGGCGCCTTTACCTATATTGTTGTAGACCAGGTCTTTGACGAAGGGGTTGATATACTCTCCGAAAACAAGCCCCTCTAGGAAGTCAACCATCACCTGTGCCCCGATGAAGCCCACGAACTCGTAGAGCAAAAAGATCACGCCGAAGAAGATGGGTATCCCAGTTATAGGCCTCATGGTTATGTCGCTTATCTTGTCCTTGAGACTCGTTCTCTCCACCTCCTCTTTCTCCATGTATTTGGAGGCGATCTCTTCGGCCTTCTTCCTCAACGATATAGTGATGATATAACTCAGGTCCCGACTGAACTTTGAGTGGAGTCCTGCTAAAAGCTCTTCAGCTCGTTTCTCCTCTTCCTCACCCAGTCTCTCTTCGATGAAGGTCTTCATCTCCTTCGGGGCGGCTAGATAAAGCAGCGCTATCCCACGACTGCCAAATATAGAGGTCAATTTATCCAAGGCGTTCTCTATCTCGTCGGGATAATCCGGCCTGACCTTCGGTTTCTTCGCCTTCTTTATACCGCTCTTGAGTTTACCTGTCCCCCTCCTTTCTGGGGCCACGGTCTCAAAAACAGGAACGCCCAATTCTTCGGATAGTCCTTCAGAATCGATACTGATAAGCCTGGACTTGGCTTCGTCCATCATGTTCAGGTCCATTACGACTGGAATATCGAACTCGGAAAGCTGTAAGAAGAGCATCATGGCCCTCTTGAGATTCTTTGCGTCTGCTACCTGAACCACAGTGTTCGGTTCCGTTCCCAGAAGTATATCCCTCGTTACCTTTTCGTCCTCGGAGATCGGAGTTAAAGAGTCCGCCCCAGGGGTATCGATTATGGTCTCCTTTTCACCCCCTATCCTGGCGTTGCCCAGGCTGACCTCTACCGTCGTACCGGGATAATTGGACACGTCACGGTACTTTCCTGTAAGTGCCGAGAATACCACCGACTTCCCGACGTTGGGATTGCCCACCAGGGCCGTGACTTTGTCGTCCTTTTCTATATCCAATGCCTCTCTAGCGTACCTAATCGCCATCACCTTCCAATGGACATATTTCCTTTCCGCATGAGGGTATCGTCTTACCGTGCGGGCACCTTTTGGGGGCGCCCAACCTCTCGCACATCTCGTCTATCATCTCCATGTCGAAGATGTGCTCCATCTCGCAGGCCTTCTCGTGCAGTCTTTCATCGTCCAAAGAGAAAAACTGTTTCAGGAAGACCTCTAGGACTCTGTGGGCCCTGACTATATCCTTTCCTATATCCTTCCCTTCTTCAGTTATCTCCACGCCGTGATACGGATAGTATCTGATGAGGCCTTCGTCCTCCAGCTTTGGGAGTACCTCGGTGACCGTGGGTGGGGAGACGCCCAATTTTTCAGCGATCTCTCCAGTTTTTATATTCTCCCCTTCGTTCTTTAGAGTCAGCTTGTATAGAGCCTCGAGATACTCCTCTTTGCTCTCCTTTTCCATCGGCATCTACACCAATCAAGTTCTCAAGGCCTTTAAATTTTTCGGCCCACCTAAAAACTTCTGGAAAAAATTATCCCTCTTTCTTCTTTGAAATCGTTATGTCCCTGGTGATCGTTTTTACATGCCCGTTCGTATCTTCCATCTTTACGCTAACGGTGTAAGGGCTGTCGTTGGCTCTGATGTCTTGATAGCTGCTCGTATAGATATGGCTGTTGTTTTTAGTCATGTTCTCCCACTGGCTACCCCGGAACTTGATCTGGACACTTTTAACTTCTACGTTGTCCGTGACCTTGGCCTTTATAGTTATATTGTACCGTTCGCCGTTCGTTATATTGGCTTTATCTATCTTTTCACCGTCATCATAGGCCTGCCAATCTAACTCGTTCAGATGGGGGTCACTGAAGTCGTTGAAAGGCGGATTCATGAGGACTATCCATATGGCCACGAAGGTGAAAATGAACATGCCGGCGTTCATGGCCCATTCCTTTATCTCCAGCTTGTCTTTATCTATATCAAAGATCTTCATTATATTGCTGAGAAGGGCTATACCGACGAGACCGACCATGAAGCCCACTGTCCAATCGCCAACCAATTTAAAGACCTGTAGAGCGAGGATTGAGAAAAGAGGAGCTACTGCCACGCTTATAAGGATCGATTTACCTTTAGTTATCTCCTTACGCATGTACTCCTCTCTGTCGAACTCGGGAAGCTCGAATGCTTCCTCCTCTTCTTCCTCTTCCTTCTTTCTCCTTTTGGCCATTAAGGGGGTAATTTAGGGGCTTAAGTTAAAAAGCTTTCGTAAGAAAAGTGGATATGATCGAACTTTAAAATCGGATACACAAATAGTAAATACACGTTAAGATTTCAAAAACTATGACCGAGAAAGACGTTAAAAAGCTGGTGGTTATGAGCGGTAAGGGGGGCGTCGGCAAGAGCACCGTCGCTGCCAACCTAGCTTATAAGCTTTCAGCCGAGAAAAACAAGGTCGGCATATTCGACAGTGATTTTCACGGGCCTTCCATACCGAAGATGCTCGGTGTTAAAGAAGAAGTCCTGGGTGCTCAGGAAAAAGACCGGATAGAACCGGTGGATGTAAAACCGAACCTGAAGGCCGTTTCGATGGAATTCTTACTCCCGGATGAAGACTCAGCGGTAATATGGAGAGG
>CAYMXS010000077.1:0-8659 GCA_964394465.1 uncultured Thermoplasmata archaeon
TTGAACGCGGTTTCTTCAAGTTTTTCTTCCCCGTAGAAGTCGACTCTACCCACGTCTCCCGCAAAGAGTGCATCGCCAGTGAAGACCCTCCACGGCTCACCATCCGGATCGTATAGAACATAACTCATGCTTCCCAGGGTGTGGCCAGGTGTATGGATGGCTTCTACTTTCAACCTGCCGACGCTCCAGGTGTCACCTTCATGTGTTGGATTTCCGTACTCATAATCTAGGTCGCCATCGGCGTGGTATATATCCGCGCCGGTCTTTTCTTTTATCTCGTACGAACCTATAACGTAATCTTCGTTTCGGTGTGTCTCTAGAACCGTTTTGATGGTCATGCCGTTCTTTGAAGCCAGGTCTAGATAGACCTGGACATCACGTCTTGGGTCGATCACAAGGGCCTCGTTCTTGTCTCCGATAATGTACGAATAGTGAGCTAATCCTTCAGACTCTATCTTTTCGAAGAGCATCTTTTATCACGTTTATCCTTTTTATTGGGGCTTGGAACCCGTTGTAACTGGGTTGTTTGGATAGGACGACCACTCCGTGAACGAACCTTCGTATATCTTCACGTCTGGGTATTGTAGCAACCATTTGAACAGTATGAACTCGTTCGTGGCTTCCCTCCCCGTACCGCATGAGCAGATGATCGTCTTGTCCTCATTTATCTCTTTGTCCTCTAAAATCTTTTCTATCTCCTCTATGGGTTTCAGCAACCTAGAATTGTCCTCGCTCATCAGGTCTTTCCACGGAAGGTTCACGGCACCAGGTATGTGACCGGCTTTGATCCAAGCGGACTGCCCACTGTACATATCAGGTGGTCTCGCATCTAGTAACATCACCTCATCTTCGTCCTTCATCTCCTTCACTTCTCCCATATCAACATAGTAGTGGTCTCTCACATCGACTTCGAACTCTGACTCATCTATCTTGGGGAACTGCTTGGTCAGTTGTTTATCTTCTTCTTTCCACTTGTCTAGGCCGCCGTCAAGGACGTAAACGTTGTCATGACCGAAACGGGCCAGTGTGTATGCCACCATTGTCTGTTCCAGGCCGTCGCCCCATCCTCTGAAATCGCCGGTTCCCGTGTATACCACTACCGGCATATCAGGCTTAAGGCCTACACGCCTGAATATGCTCTCGATGACCTTTTCGTCCACATACACTCCCGGTCTCCCTTCCTTTGGAACTCTGAGCAGTTTTTGGTTCAAATAAACAGCACCTGGAATATGCTCCGTGATATAGTCGTGTATATCCGGCTGCGTGTCCAGTATCATCAATTTTTCGTCTTCTAGATGCTCTTTCAGCCATTCTGTCGAAACCCACTTCACTTTACCCTCTCCAGAGGGAATTGGATGATCTTCTTTCATGTTCACCAACCTCTTAGTTTACTAAGGGTTCTCTTTTTAATAAGGTTTTGTATAACTCCTTCTCGAGCATAATATCTGTTAGCCTAGTCAAAAACGTTAGGTTTAATAGAACCCCGTTATATCTTCGGATAGAGGTGAGATGATGGAAAAAGCTATAGTGTTATTGGAGAACGGGTTCGAAGACTCCGAGCTTATATACCCCTACTACAGGCTGCAGGAGGCTGGATACGATGTCGATCTAGTGGCTGATGGGAAAGACGAAGTGTACGAGAGCAAGCACGGCTATAAACAGAAGCCGGATAAGGCTGCCGTGGACGTAGATGTTGAAGATTATGAGGTCATGGTCATACCCGGAGGAAAAGGACCGGACAGGATGAGGATAAAGTACTCCATGGTAGAACTTGCCCAGGACGCCGTTAATGAAGATTTAGTGATAGCGTCGGTCTGCCACGGCGCTCAACTACTGATAGAAACAGACCTGTTAGATGGAAAGGAGATGACCTGCTGGTACTCTGTGGCTACCGACGTGAAGAACGCAGGAGCGCACTACAGAGACGAAGAGGTAGTTGTAGACGGAAACCTAGTAACTTCCAGGATGCCTCCGGACCTCCCGGCCTTCATGAGGGAGACCTTAAAATTACTGGAAGGTTAGATATAGTCGTGGACGTCAACGTCTGCGCCTGACCTCTTGTCTAGACTTTCCTCCGCCGTGCGGGCTATCACGTCCGCAACGTTCTTGGGGTCGGTACCGCTGTAATCGGTCATCTTAGTTGCCGTCATACCCGGATTCACCACGTATGTCCTGAAATCCTTAGGTAACTCACGGGCCAAGGACTGCGTGAAACCTCTAACACCGAATTTGGTGGCGGAATAAACGGAATAACGGGCCGATCCGCTCTTCCCGAGCCCGCTTGATATGTTTATTATAACGCCCTCGTTTTTTTCCAGCATCTTTTCCAGGTAGATCTTCGTAGTATTGATCAAGCCAGTCAGGTTCACTTCGACCTGTTCTTCTATCTCATCATGAGAAAGATGCACCAGTCTGCCGCTTGTAAGAACGCCCGCGTTGTTCACCAGGATATCCACGGTTCCAAAGGCTTCGATGACTTTTTCTAGAGACTGACGTATGGAATCATTGTCGGTCACGTCTAAATGGGTGAGCAAAGCCTCGCTACTCTTCTTACATTCCTCTAATGTTTCTTTACCCCTTTCCTCCCCGTTCCTATAGGTGACCACCACCTTACAGCCTTTTTCGGCGAACATCTTTGCCGTCTCACGACCTATGCCGGAACTCGAGCCGGTCACCACGACGACCTTGTTCTGCAGCTTCATGTATTGTAGAAGGGAGGTGAGCTTAGAAGTAATTAACCCTTCGATAAATCTAAAAGGGAAGGCGGTTTTTTTGGTATATGAAAGTGAACAAGGGCGGTGAAGATGACATATCTGGTTGTATCACGGTCGCTGAAGGACTGGACGAATACTTCACCGCAAGGGCAATAGAAGAGATGAAAGAAGACCTTAAAGAACACGAATTTTTCGTTGTGGAAAACGACGGGATATCAGGGTTCATCTCGCTGGACCTGAAGAACGAGAACTGTGCGGAGATCTCTTGGCTAGCGGTTCGGGAGGAAGATAGAGGAAAAGGCCTGGGTAAAAGATTGTTGGGACGGGCAGAAAGATCTCTTCAAAATAAAGATGTTCGGATACTGGAAGTAAAAACACTCTCGGAAGAAGTTGACTACGAACCCTATGAGCATACGAGAAGATTCTATGAAAGGATGGGTTTTATTCTCATAGAAACTATAGACCCGTATCCGGGCTGGGAAGAGGGTAATCCCTGTGCTATCTATGTTAAGGTCATCGAGAACTGAACATTTCGTCCGGAAGTAGAGCGGATATCACAGCTATGATCGGCCCCACTATCAGGCCGGCCCAGACGAACAGTCCGATCATACCATAGAATACGACCTTTACTCTTTCCATCGGCTCGGGCTCTTTGAAGTCTTGGGCTCTCTTCCAAAGTAGAAGGCCGAAAATAACCGGTAACAGGGCGAAGACCAGCGTGACTATTAATCCTGGACCTGTATCGGCTTTGCTGACGGCCAAACCCATCTGCATGGAAAGCATGGCCCCGCTGCCTATGTATAGAAAAGAAGACGTCAGAAGACCCCATTCCTTCACGTCGTCAGGCCCTTCACCGTCTTGATACTTCCTCCAGGCGGAACCGGTAAGACCTAAACCTACGACGAAGATCATGGGAGAAAAGACAAGCCAGAGAGGCTGCCCTTCCCAGAGATGTATGTTGATCACGTCTATGGGTACTCTGATCCATTCTATCAGTCCGTACCTTTCCTCGTACCCTACTGCGGCCCCGTACTTCCCTTCACCCTCCTCGCTGAACACCGCAAAATAATATGTCCCGTCTGTATCGATCTCCTTTTCGAACTCTGCTGGATAGTAATAGCTCGCTGGAGTGAAAGGTTCATATTCCCTCTCTCCTAATTCACCCTCTATGACATCGAAGCCAACATCCTCTGGCACCTCAATATAGCCAGGTAAACTATCGTTCGATTGGATACCGGGCCCCATCACCACCAGGTTCGGCACGAAGTCTTCGTCTGGAACCAACAGACTGATCTTCAGTCTTTGTCCCTCTTTCAACTCCATCTCGTAGTAGTTGGCCTCATCGTGGTGCAGTTCAGAGTAGATGACCCAAGACTTCGTGGGGTCGTCAACGTGCATGGCTGTTCCGAGTGTATGATTGCCTTCGTCCGTCTGCGGTACGTGGGCTGAGACACTGGATACTACGAGAAGTGAGATGACTATCACGAAGATGTACTTTTGATATCGACCTACTCCCATAGTTATTTATTATGCGATGATAGAATTTAAACCTATCTCCTGTATGATAGGAAATTTTGTATATCTGCTCGGATTACGTTATCTATGGAAGAGTATAGAGAAACGATGGAGTTCTGGAACGGAGTTTTCGAAGTAGATACGGAATTCAGTGCCGAAGAACCCCTTTCGGTTGAAGAGATAGACGATGCGTTACATTGGTTGGCCAAGGATTCTGAAAAGGTTCTCGATTTTGGGTGCGGTAACGGGAAGGTCTTACTGCGTACACTACATCTAAGCGGTACAGAAGGAGTCGGTGTCGATATATCGGGTGAAGCGGTCAAGGTCGCTGAAGAGCACTCTTCTAGAAACGGATTGAGCGATAGAGTGGAGTTCATCCAGGGCGGATTAGACACCCTTTTGGACTTTTCCGATGATTTCTTCGACTCAGGTATAGCGTTCAACATCATGGACAACCTTTTACCGGATGATGGAAAAAAGATGCTGGAGGAGTTCGAAAGAACGATCGAGAGCGGTGGGAAGATACTTCTCAAACTCAACGATCGTATCGATCCGAAACAGATGGAGGAGTGGAACGCAGAGGAAATATCTGATAACCTCTACAGGGAGGAATCTGGGCTCTATCTTTGGAATCTAACAGATGAAGAAGTGGAAGATTTATTAAAGAAATATTTCGAGATAGAGGAAAAAGAAAGGATAAGATTCGAAGAGCAAGATCAGGTGAACAGGCTGTACTATCTTAGAGTGAGATAGACTTTAAAAGGAGGTCTATGGAAGATGGAAACAGAGGAAATACCGATATACTCCGATGGGAAGTTTTACGACGTCCAGACCGATCTAAAGGATGATATACCCTTCTATATGGAGCAGGCAGAGAATTACGGAGAACCGATACTTGAGTTAGCATGTGGGACAGGCCGTTTAACCATCCCGATAGCCGAGGAGGGTTATGATATAACGGGCCTAGATATATCGAAGGATATGCTTGAGGTCGGCAGAAAAAAGGCCGAAGAGAAAGGGTTGTCGATAGATTGGATAGAAGGAGATATGAGAGATTTCGAACTGGATAAAGAATTTGATCTGATCTTCTTACCATATAACTCTATCAATCACCTGACCGAATTAGCAAGCATAGAGAGATTATTTGAAAGCGTTAGAGAACATCTATCAGAGGACGGAAGGTTCGTTTTCGACACGTTCAACCCTTCTTTGAGCATCTTGAACAGAGATCCAGATATGGAGTTCCACGTTAATACTTTTGAAGATCCAGATGATGGAAAGACAATAGATCTATCGGAAAAGACGGAATACAGATCGAAAGACCAGATATTGAAGATCAAGTGGATATATAGAAAAGAGGGTTACAAGGAAATCAGAGAATGGGAGAACAGGATGATCTTTCCGAAGGAATTAGATGCCCTGTTGAAATACAACGGTTTTTCCATCGAAGAGAAGTACGGCTCCTTCGAAAAACAACCCTTTGAGGAGGGTTCAAAAAAACAGATATGTATCTGTAGAGAAAAGTGAGAAGGCTTTATTACATTCGAGCTTTATTAGAGAACTAACGATATGCTGGAAGGATTGATAGATGAATTTCAAGAGGGTTTCGAACTAGATAATTGTAAAATCTACGCCGCAGAAGTCTATGATGGGAGGGTCTCTAAACAGAGATATCTAGATATCTTCGTCAGCCGAAATAATAGAGAGAAGGAACTATGCATCCTCAGCATCTACCCTGGCAAGAGACCACATTACCATCCTTGGGTAGAGATGTTCAAGATCAGCGATGACTTGGGTCTCGGAGGGGAATGTGAAAAATATTTTGGGTCTACTATCGAAGAGATGTTACTGGATAAGTTCAGTTCATACCTACGTGGAGGCGGCAGGATATTCATAGAATATGGGAAGGACGAGGAGACGAGATATGGTCTTTCTCGAGGGTATCCAGCAGTTGTAACCAGGTTGGGCTACCTGCTTTTCAAAAGGGATTTCACGTGGTTCAAGGACTGGTACTTTGCAGAAGGGTTCAACGAGGGAAACCAGAAGCTGCAGGGCGAAAAGCCACTGGATGAAGAACATAAACAAAGGCATCTTCAAAATATAGAGGACGAGATCGTTGAGTTTCAAGAGGATGATAAAAGATTCGAAAGTGATATCAAACTAGAGAAGGCAAGAAGGAGAGTTGATGATATATTGTCCTCTTTGTATGTGGGGTAGTCCCTCTCTACGGCACCTACCAAAAAAACTGGATATAAGATACTCTAGGGAGAAAATATATATTTGAAATGCCTTTTCACTAGCTACATCACACAGGGGCCGTGGGGTAGCTTGGTCCATCCTTCGGGCTTTGGGAGTCCGACACCCGAATTCAAATTTCGGCGGCCCCACCACTTTTTTCTATAATGATCAAAAATTAGCTTCTTCGTCCAGCTTTTCCTTCAACTTTTTCTTCATCTTTTCGAGGTCTCTTTCCCCTGAGATCTCGCTGTCATTCAACATCTCGTTTTCCTGCCTGATCTCATCAGGCCTTTTAGGCTCATCGTAAACATCGAACCTTTCTCCCCTCTCCTGCATGATCAGGAACTCTTCCCTTTTCCAGGTCATCTCTCTTCTTAGTTCATCGATCTCTTCAAGGTCCTCCTCAGCCACGTCTCTGACCACATCTGCGGGCTGACCCAGAACCAAAGAGTTGTCGGGCACTTCCATGCCCTCTGGAACGATGGCGTTCCTGCCGACTATTGCGTTTTCTCCGATTTTGGCTCCCTCCATGACCACCGCGTCTATGCTTACCAGCGAGCCTTCGCCTATATCACAGCCTTCTAACCTAGCGCCTGGAGAGATGAAAGCTTCCTTTTCTATATTCGCCTCGTGCTCCTCCGTTCCCTCTATGACCGCATCGTTCATTATGATCGAGTCGTCACCAATATTGACACTCGACTCCTCCCCTCTGACCTGTACTCCGGGGAACAGGCCGCATCTTTTTCCCATGGTCACCTTTCCCACCACCCTAGCTGTAGGGTCCAAAAACGGTGAATCTGATAATGATGAATCTTTCTCTTTGTCTGGTAGAACGTCTTCAAGCTCTCTTGGAGTCATAATAGAAAGAAATAAGAAAAGGTGTAAAAAGATTGCGGTATAGTCCTATAGAACTATTCAAGGGATTTCATTATCTTCTCTGAGGAAGCTCTGCCGATGCCGTCTACTTTCATCAGTTCCTCCTGATCGGCGTTCTTGATCTCTTCGATGGAGCGGAAGTCACCATTATAGAGTCGTTCCGCCATGGATGGGCCTATGCTCTTGATCGTTTGAAATTCTTCTATGACTTCACTCTTAGATAGCTCATTTTCTTCCCTACTAGAGTTCTCTGCTTGGGTTTCACATTCTTCCTCAGTATTTTCTTCTTGTTCTTTTTCTTCTTCTTCTATCCTTTCTTCCATCTCTTTTTCGACCTCTTCCTCGGCCCTGGGAAGAACAGAATCCGTTATCGTGATACCTTTATCGGCGCTGAACCCGCCGCCGTACTTCAGGCTACCATCGACCTTCACTCCCTGACGTAGATCGACATCACCGGGTGTGGTCACGTTTTTGACCTTGCAGTCCTCCTCGATGATGATGCTCTCTCTAGCTTCGATGTCACCTGCCTCAACGCTGGGGGCTAGATGGACTTCTCTTCCTCTGATCTTACCCTTTACTACCGAGCCGTTTCCGACCTTAACTGCGCCATCCTCTGAGACTATATCTTTCTCTATGGTTCCACCGTATCCAAGAATTATGTCCTTGTCTGATTTGAGGTTACCGATGATCGTGACCTTTTCACCTATCTCAAGCTTGCTTTCAGATTGTATGTCTCCACTGAGTTCCGTGTTTGGTGGAAGATTGATGCCTTTTCCTTCGGCTTCGGACCTTTTCGCCTCGTCAAGTTCTCTTAAAAGCCTGTTCTTCTCCTCTCTTAGGTCGTCTATCTCTTCCTCCAGTTCTCTGTTCCTATCCTGCAGGTCCTCCTTTTCTTCTCTTAAAGAGTCGATCAGTTCTTGATCTCCTGCAGAGCTTTGAACCATGTTGTCCTTTTCTTCTAATCTTTCCTCTAACTCTTTTATCCTTTCCTCTCTTTCATCGATAGCTTCTTCTTTATCATCGAGTATTTCCCTCTTCTCTTTCTCTAGTTCATCTATTCTTCGGATCAAACGCTGAATCTTGTCTTTCAATCCGCTATCATAGTTATTTTGCTTATCATAATTCCGTCTAGGCTGTCCATCAGGAGGTGACATTTATGATACCCCGTTTTGAGTAAAGCCATTCCGCATATTTAAAGATTACACCTTGTTTTTTCCATACTTTCCAACGGGTTTTTTATCTCATTAGAAAGTCGGAGGAGATTCACTCCGTTCATATTCTAACAGCTCGTTAAATTCCTTCGAATTTAACTCGTG
>CAYMXS010000078.1:0-8369 GCA_964394465.1 uncultured Thermoplasmata archaeon
ATAAGAGCAAAACGGAGGAGTTACATATGGATGAAGAAAACACAGTGTATATCGGAAAGAAAGAAACTATGAACTACGTTATGGCCGTCGTTACCCAGTTCAACAACGGGTCCGACGAAGTGGTGATAAAGGCAAGAGGAAGAGCGATAAGCAAGGCCGTAGACGTCGCCGAGATAACCAAGAACAGGTTCGTTCCCGACTCTGAGATCGTTGATATCATAACGGATACGGAAGAGATACCCATAGAGGACGAGGACAAGACCACCAACGTTTCTTCCATGGAAATCACCATGGAAAGGTAGTAGATTGGTCTTTACTGGAGTTCGGTCATACCTTTTAGGGACGTCAAAGTCCCCAAGATCCCCAATTTAGCTTTTCTCTCTGCAAACTTGAAATATGACCTGTAAGATAGAACGGCATGGTCGATATCGAGGAACTGCGTAAAAGAGTGGTAGATTTTAGAGATGAAAGAGACTGGAAGAAGTACCACAAACCAAAGGACCTGGCCCTTTCACTCCTCATAGAGACCGGGGAGATAGCGGAACTCATGCAGTGGAGAGAGAACGATATAGAGGAAGTGGATAGGGACGAGCTGAAGGATGAGTTGGCAGATGTGCAGATTTACCTTCTGGCTCTGGCTGACATAGCCGATATAGATATGAGCGAAGCCGTCCGTAAAAAGCTAGAGAAGAACCAGGAGCGTTATCCAGTCGATGATTACAGAGGTGAATTCCACTGACACAAAACCTTTTTACCTCCATAACGGTGATGATGGGAAGATGGTAGGCCCGAAGAAGAAAAAGGTGCTGAAGGAGAAGATCCGCATCCCGGGAAGAAAGACCTACGAGGAGGTCTTCGATAAGAGCACCTTACTGGTATTATACAAGCTCATGAGCGACGGTGTCTTGGAAACTTTGGACTTCCCCATATCGACGGGTAAAGAAGCCAAAGTCTTTAAGGGTACACAGAAGGACGGGACTCATGTTGCTGTAAAGATAATGCGGATGAACACTTCGGTCTTCAGGCAGTACAGGAAGTACGTCGAGGGCGATTTCCGCTTCAAAGACGTCTCCTCCAAGGGAAGAAGGCTGATATTCACCTGGGCTAAGAAAGAATACGCCAACCTGAAGAGGATGCACGAGAACGGTATAAAGGTCCCGGAGCCCCTAGCCGTTTCAAAGAACGTTCTGGTCATGGAGTACCTGGAACATAGGGGGCAGCCCGCTCCGATGCTGAAGGACGTGGACCTCGACGATGAAGATATGGAATTGGTCCTAGAGGATATCTTGGGGTACATGGAGACGCTTTATCAAGATATAGATATGGTTCACGGGGATCTCAGCGAGTTCAACGTGCTTCTATCCGGTGTTTATCCTTACCTCATAGACGTCTCTCAGTCCGTGCCCTTGAGCCATCCCCACGCCCGGGAGATGTTGGAAAGAGATATAAGGAACGTATCGAGATACTTTAACGAGGTCTGCGAAACGTTGAGTATAACTGAAGATGAGATCTGGGATAGATTGGAAGATCAGGAACAATAGGTGTTAATATGCCGAGTCTGAAGATACCGAAGAACAGGATAGGAGTCCTCATAGGAAAGGACGGCGAGGTCAAGAAAGAGATCGAGGAGAAAACAGGTGCGGAACTGGACATAAACTCCAAAACTGGACTGGTGGAGATAGACACAAGAGAAGTGGAAGACCCCATCCTGTCCATGAAGATAGAGGACGTCGTCAAGGCCATAGGCAGAGGTTTCAATCCAGAAAAAGCGATGGAGATACTGAGGGACGATGTGAACTTCGACCTCTTGGATATAAGGGACTGGGTCGGCAAGAGTTCCAACGCCGTCCGAAGGATGAGAGGCCGCGTTATAGGAAAAGATGGAAGGACTAGAGAACTCATAGAGGAGCTTAGCGAGACCTACGTCTCGGTGAAGGGGAACACGGTCGGCATAATAGGACAGCCAATGGAGATGAAGATCGCGAGAAGGGCCGTAGTGATGTTACTGGAAGGGGCCGAGCACGCCACGGTCTACAAGTTCCTAGAGGGGAAGAGGGAGAAGATCAAGGTGGACAAGATGGGCTTCAGGATAGACCAGCGGCGTGCATAAAATAAGGTCCTTGGGGCGGGTTGGATGGACAAAGAAAGGGTCAAGGAAGTGGTAAAATACATACTCATCTTACTGGTGATCATCATCTTTATAGTGGGTATATTCTTCGGAGACCTTGGCTCGATCTATCAGTGAATCCTTAGGCGTTCTTCATCACGCTTCTGTGGGACTGTGGTCAGTATATTTTGAATGTGTCAATCAAAATGTTAAAATAATCAACTAGACCCTTATGGTGTCGATGAACCTTCCCTGCCAACGAGAAGAGTTGATACTTCTACACCTGAGAGGCTACAGTGATTATAAAAGCGAAGAGGAAGTGCCCTACGGTGTTTCGACTTCTGGTATAGCTAGAAGCATAGCCGCTGACAGAGAGGAAACCTCGAAGATGCTCCAAGGACTTATCGATGAGGGTCTGATCGAGAGTTCCGTCCGGGGCGTCAGGGGCAGGAAGAGAAGGAGGAAGGTCTACTTCTTGACGGACCAGGGCAGGGAAGAGGAAGGAGAGATACGCAGAAGGATAGAGGAAGAAAGCGTCAAGGTCAACACCGGTGAGAAAACAAAGGAGATAAAGCTGGAGAATATAGATGAGTTCATCCAGCGAGAGGACCCGCTGGTCAAGACTATTACGAGTCTAGACAACAAGGGCTTCGTGGACCTGAGCTCTGGCGTGGGAAAGGGCGACATCTTCGTGGGCAGAGACGACGAGTTGAGTCGATTACGTAATCTTCTGGACGAGGTGAAGGACACGGGCTGCAAGGCCGTGTTCGTAGCCGGAGAAGCCGGGGTCGGTAAAACCCGGTTGGTCTCTGAGCTGAAGCCCTACGCTTTAGAAGAGGGATATGATTTTTTGGCCGGTACGTCCCACAGCGAAGTAGCCGACCCCTATCTACCGCTGAAGGAGGCCTTCCAGAGATACACCGAGAGGAGTGAAGATGTTTCTGGAGATACTTCAGGTATGGCCTTCCTGGGCGTTCCCGAAGATAAAGAGGTCGAGGGCAAGAAGATGTTCGACGCCGAGAGGCAGGCCACCTTCTACGAGACGACGAAGTACGTGAAGGACATAGCCAGTAGGAATCCCTTGTTGGTGTTTTTGGACGACGTCCAGTGGCTGGACAGGGCGAGTGCCGAGATCCTACACTACATGCTGGATAAGATCGATGAGAGCCCCATACTGTTCATCTGCGCTTACCGACCGGAAGACCTGGACGATGAAGGCGTTCTGAAAGAGAACATCCGCAAGATGTCAACGGGCTATCAGAATGTATCGTCCATGGAACTATCTTCGCTGGGTATCGAATCCACTGGGAAGATAATCAAGGTTCTTTTGGGCCGAGAGGACGTGCCCTCAGGCTACGTCAAGATGCTTCATAGGAAAACCGATGGGAACCCGCTGTTCGTGAAGGAATGCGTCAAACACATGTTGAGTGAAGGGATGGTCGATCCTGGCATGAACAAGTATCCATCGGAGGCAGAAGAGATCGACGTTCCGGATATAATCCAGCAGGTCATCGAGAGGAGGATAAACCGCCTGAACGAGGGGACCAAAAAGGTACTGGATATAGGCAGTGTTATAGGAAATGTTGTCCCATTCGAACTCTTGAGCGAAGTCTCGAGTCTGGAAACCTTCGAGCTTCTAGACCATGTAGATATCCTGAGAGGCAACCAACTCTGGCACGAGAGCGCCGACGAGGAGAAGTTCTACTTCCACCACGACATAATCAAGGACGCGGTCTATAACAACCTGAGGAACGTGAAGAAGAGAGTGCTTCATGGGAAGATAGCCGAGGCCTTGAGGGAAGAATTGAGCGACGAGGAACTGAAAGACAGGTGCCCAAGATTGGCATATCACTACAGCAGGGCTGGAAAGGATTCTGAAGCGATGGAATTCTATATAAGAGGAGCGTCCCAGGCCGAGAAGGTCTACGCTCACGAAGATGCCATAGAGATGTATCATGAAGCTCTAGATATAGCTGAAGAGATCGGTGAAAAGGATAAGAAACTGGATATACTGGACGATCTGGGAAAGGCCTACAGGCTGACCGGCGAGTTCGAAGAGGCCGTTTCTACCTTCGAGGAAGCCATAGACGTCGTTGATGATAGAAAGAGGGAAGCCAGCTTTCGAAGGAAGCTCGCAAGGATCTGCGAGAAGATGGGGAAGTACGACAAGGTCATCGAGGAATGTGATGAAGGCCTTGAACTTCTGGACGATGGAGATAAAGAGGAAAAGTCCGAGCTGCTGAGCGCCCAGGGCCGGGCCTACATGAAGATAAGCGAATACTACGAAGCAAAGGATATACAGGACAGAAGCCTGAGCATCGCAGAGGAGAGCGGTGGCAGGGAAAAGATCGCGAACGCCCATCACGAGATCGGCACGGTCGAATGGTACAGGAGCAACTATCAGAACGCGCTAGAACATTTCGAAGAGGCCCTCGAAATAAGGGAGGACATAGACGATAAGCAGGGGATCGCCAATTCACTGAACAACATCGGCCTGATATACTACGACAGGGAGGAGCTTGAGGAAGCACTGGAATACCACAAGAGGAGTAGAGAGATCGCAGAGGAGATCGGCAACAAATGGAGCGTATCCACCTCCTTGAACAACATAGGTATAATCTACTACAAGAAAGCGGAATGGGACGAGGCGCTGAGATACTTTGAAGACTGCTACTGGATGGACAAGAAGATGGGGGACGACCAAGGCACGGCGTACGCCCTGACCAACATAGGCAACATCTATCTCTACAAGGGGGATCTGAAAAAGGCCCTAGACAACTATAAGGAGAGTCTGGAGCTGGAACGAAAGATCGGAAACAGGAGGGGAGAAGCCAGTGCATTGACCAGCGTGGGTATGATCCACTCGAGAAAAGAACAGTTCGATCAGGCGTTGAAAAGGTACGAGGAGTCCCTAGAGATAAGAGAGGAGATAGAAGACGAAGAGGGCATAGCGACTTCATACAACCACCTAGGCTGGCTTTACCTGTATAAAGGTGAGTTGGAGGAGGCTCTCTCTTCCTTTGAAAAGGGGGCGGAAGTGGGCAGTGAATTGGAACTGGATAACTATCTGATCGACAGCTACGGCGGGATAAGCGAGTGCCTGGCGGAGAAGGGAGAGCAGAAGGAACGGTCATTGGACAAGGCGAAGAAAGCTCTTGAGATGGCCCAGGAGACCCAGGGTGAAGAGAAGGAAGAAGCCCATAGGATACTAGGCAAGGCCTACCGGGAGTTCAACGAGTTGGAAAGGGCCGAGGAGGAGCTTAACAGGGCTAAGGATATTACGGAGGAAAGGGAACACAGGATGAACAGAGCGGACGTGCTGTACGAACTGGGTCTGCTTTACTCCAGACAGGGAGACAAGGAAAGGAGTCGTTCCATATTAAACGACGCCTTCGGTATATTCGAGGACATGGGCCTGAGGCTCCAGGCGAACTGGTGCAGGAGCGCTTTGATCGAGCTGGAGGAGTGAATCTCCCCTCTAATCATCGGAGATGAAGTAATGGAGAATGAAATACTTCCCTCTCTGAAAATAGATTTGAACGGAAAAAACATGTTAGACATAGGGCTTTGATAAGTTTCGAGCGACTCAAAAGAAGCCGTTTATAATTGATTAGTTTTATAAACCTGAAATAGAATATAAGTAAAAGAGAGGTGGAGAAAGATGGCAAAAAAGGATGATGAGGAGAGCCCATGTCCTTCATGTGGTGTTTTGATACCAGATGGGATGGAAGAATGCCCCAATTGTGGAACAAAACCCCCTAGGACAAAGAGTGATAAAGGCGAGGTATCTCAGTTCGCTGAGGATATGGGATTGGAAGAAAGCTATATATCAACAAAAAAGAAAGGTTCAGGAGAAGATGGGCAGGATAAAAACATCCTAGCGGATAGCAAAAAGACAGTAAAAGAGAGGAGAAAAAATACCAAGGAAAACCAAGGAAAAATAACCTGTCCTCTCTGTGGTACGGAGGTCCCCAAAGGTGTGGATGAGTGTCCTGGATGTGGAGCCCACTTCAAAGAGACGTGGTTTTGAGATCAAAGGAATATGACCAAACTAACGTTATTACCGGTGATCCTCACTATCATGTTATTAACCTCAGCGGTAGGGGTGCTTTTTCCCGTGGAGAAGGGAGCCGAGGTACCGGGGCAATTCAATCCAACAAAGGACAACCAAAAAACGGTTGAGATAGAAGAGGGGGATTACACATCCTATGATTATGATCTAAAAGAGGGGGATCAACTGACTTTTTCGTTTGATGTCAAATCCGGTCCAAGGATAGATATGTTCTTTTTCACCGCTGATGAATACGAGAGATTCACAACCAACCGATCCTTTGAGTACATAGAGAACAAATCGCTCATCGAAACAGAGGGGGGTCAGAAATCTTACGAAGCAAAAGAGGATGAGAAGGTCTACATAGTTCTTGACGCGACAAAGGCCGGTTCTAAATTCGGGATCAGTTCTGAAGATGACGAAGAACTGAGCGAGGTAAAATATTCTGCTGTTATCATGAACGAAGAAGACTTTGAGAGACTCAGTAATATGTGCTGCTGGGGTGGATGTTTGTTTGTTATACTGGGGATGGGGGTCAGCATATTTGTTATTTATATGCTTCATAAGGATAAAAAGAGAGAAGGTAAAAAAAGATACCAGCGAACGCTCGCTCAGCTATCCTATTCCGGGGATAGGAAGATATGTCCTCAGTGCCAGAAGGAGACTCTGTGGTTTGATGACGCCGGTCAGGCACGCTGTGATAACTGTGGATATTTTTGGGATGGCGAACGTCTGTAGACATGGGTTAGAAACTTGAAACCGATTTTTTGATGGTATTCTGTAGTTAAACCGACTCCAGATGACGGGTTTTTGGATCAGATTTTGACTTCTCCACTTATCCTTAGATAGTTGGCATTGAGCAGATAAGACAAAAACTCGGAAAATAAATTGTAGAAAGAGGTTGAACATCCCTTCAGGGAAATAAGTAGGTACCAAGTTTACATATATATTTCTCAAAAATTACCTTTTTACGTCGCCCTCTAGAGTGTAAGGGGTTTATTTAAGATAGTTTTAGAAAAGAAGAGACCTTCTAGAGGTTCCGCCGACCTGTTTGCCGTTGTTGTCGTAGGAGTAGGTCTTCCCTCTGGCCTGGACAGTCTGTCCGTCTTATCGTACGTATATGTGGTTTCGTCTCCGTCCGCTGGTGCCTTCTTGACTATGGCTCTCTTCGCGCTTTCTAAGGCACCCTGTAGACATCCAAATATTTACGGATCTCCTCTTCGATCTCTTCCTCGATCAACTTTCCGTCCTGCGCCCCTGATATATCATCTATATCGGATGTAAATTATTCAAACATTTTTTCACCAGGTCCGGAGGTGGATAAACGGAAAGATGGGAAAAACTATTTATTTATAAATATTTATAAAATAATGGCTGTAAACAGAAAGAACGTACCTGTATCCTTGCTCGAGAGTTTGGTCGAAGAGCTGGATAGGTTGGTGGAAAAAGGGAAGTTCAGCTCCCGCTCAGAGGCTCTACGCTATGGGGCTCGCTTGGTCACTCACCAGGAAGCGGTGAGAAGACTGCACCGATTAACAGAGGCCAGTGCTAAAGAGATGGTGAAGGAAAGGTTGGAGAGAAAGGATGTATCTGGACACTGATATCATACTCTCGGGCTTGAAAGAGGATGACTGGCTGAAGGATGTTGTAAACTTCGAGAGGTTAGAGGCTCCAAAAACTTCTATGATCACGGCCCTAGAGATACAACTGATTTATTTTGAAAATAGGGATAGAGAGTTCATCGCCACGGTACCGGCAAAGATAGGGGAGATAGATCATATCGATCCTAGAGAATTATAGTCTAGATCATTTTGATAATTGAATTGTTCTTTCAATATAGTTAGACACCTGTAGATCGTTGTGGTGCCCAAAAAGTCCCTTTCCCTGTCCTCGAACCGTAGCCCTTATTCTTTTGCGAAGTCGGTGTGGTTATCCGGGTCCATCGCCGAAACAGGGACCAACTGCCCTCCTTCCTTTCCGCTGTATTCCAGCAGATGTACTGGTCCTGCCGCTTTAGAGAACATGGTATATCATCTAGATCAATTTTTTCTCACCACACCAAGATGAGAAAAATGGGGAAAACAGATCGAACCTCTCTCACGCTAGAAGGAGGAAAGCCCAGGCAGGAATATAGGCAATATCGCCCTCATAATCCATCTTCTCTTTTGTTATCATAATCCCTGTAGAGCCGGACTCATCGTTAAAACGCTT
>CAYMXS010000079.1:0-8007 GCA_964394465.1 uncultured Thermoplasmata archaeon
CTCGAGAAATTCTATGAGGACCTCGTTACCTTTTTCCCCTCCGTCCCATCTATCGTCTTTATCCAGCTCGGGGTGCTTGGGAAGGTATGGAGGATTGAACACTATGACGTCCCATACGCCTTCAACATCTGAAAAGAGATCGCTCCTCAGGACCGTGAGATCCAGTCCGTTCTTTTCCGCGTTACGAACGGTGTTCTCAACAGCTTTAGGGTCCTTGTCTACAGCGGTGACAGAACAGCCACGCGCTGAACAGTGCAGTGAGATGAATCCGCTGCCGCACCCAATTTCCAGAATTTCTTCGTCGCCCTCTAGTGAGATCAAATCAAGGATCAGATGAGTATCATCAGATGGCCTATAGACCTCCGGAAAAACATCTACATCTATATCTTTTGAAGGCTGCAAAGAACCACCTAAAATACCATCAGTCCGAGGTTTCGCTCAGCTCTTTAGCCTCGAAGAGGAGCTTCAGGGTTTTCTTGTAGTTTTCCCGCCTCCTAGCCCTCTCGGCCTTCCGTACGTTTTCTTTTATCTCATCGACCCTCTCAGGATCCTCCATACTTTCTAGATTATATTCTATGATCTCTTTGAGCTCATTTATCTTGTCCTTCCTGGCGTTCTCCACCTTCGATTTTGCCTTCTGTAACAGCATCGCCGCGTTCTTGTAATCCTTCTCCTTGACCTTCTTGATCGCATCCTCGAAGAGTTCCTTACCGCTCTCTATCTGGATACCGTACTCCTCAGCTAGAGTCTGAAACGACTCTACATCTGACAGACTGTCCTCGAGATTACCCAGCTGGGTAGTAAAATCTGGGGCGTATCTTTTCCCGGACACTTTCTCTTCAGGGGACTGAGGTTTTTTAGCTGCATCTATCTCGTCCTCTATATCCTCCATACCCTCTTCCAATATACCCAACGCTTCATCATGCTCGCCCTCCTCGGTCTTTTCATCTACATCATGTAGAATATCTTTATAATCAGGGGTATCTAGGTCCTCTTTTTCCGCCCTCTGGATATTCTCTTTTAAATCCTCCTTTTTGGAAGATATCTCCTCCAGTTTATCCGCGATTTCAACTGCCTCATTTATCTTATCTATGGCGTCATCCAACTCTCCTTTTCCTTTCAAATCATCTGCATCATCTATCGCATCCTTTAAAGCAGAGATCTGAACATCTTTTCTAGAGAGGTGTTCCAGCTTCTCATCTGCACGGGTCTTCTTGAACTGATATCTCTCGTCATCGGTTTTTACTCCCTCCAGCTGTTTCTCGAGTTCGTTCAACATGGGTGAGAGCTTCACCGCCTTTTCGACAGCCCTTTCATATCCACCCTCTTCACATATGGACAGTACGTTCTCGATCTCATCCTTTATATCCGAGGCATCTTTCTCATCAGGCAGATCATCGATCCTATTTTTTGCCTTACTTATATGTGAATCTATCTCGATTATCGTCTCACCGATGTCCACCAGTTCGGCGGCTTTCTTCAGGCCTTCGAAGTACTTACCCATCTTCTGATTCTTTACCACCTCTGACATCTCCTTTTTGAAAGGGGTGGTCTCGATTTCGGTCGCGATGATCTCCTTGAGTATATCTTTTAGAGTCCGAATCCTGCTCGTCAGCCTTTCTTTAGCCTCTTCTTTCGAAAGGTCTATCTCCTCCAATTTTTCCCCCTTTTCGACTTCCTCTCTAGCTTTGCGCAGGGTCTCCTCCTTCTTTTCCTCTTCCATGGATTCTATGGTTTTATCTACATCATCAGCTATATCTCCAGCCTTATCCAGAGCGTCAGAATAACTCTCTTCCTCTATCAATTCATACACGTCTTCCAACCTGTCCTGGAAATCACTAGCCTCTTTATCGGAGAGGGGGTAGTCATCCAGTTTATCCTCTACTTTATCAATTATATCGGCTAGGCTCACCAGCTCGTCCGCCTTCTCTATCACGTCCTCCGCTATATCGATAGCCTCTTCTTTTTCACCGCTGTTCCTAGCCTCGACGGCCTCATCGAGCATGTGTATGAGATCCTGAGATGGAATTTTTCCTCCCCTCAAAAGACTTATCGAGGAGCGCGCTTCGGATATCTTATCCTCAACGTCTTTACTCTCCTTGATCTCTCTAGAGACCTCCTTGATCTCTCTTTTCTTCTCCTCTTCTTCCTCCTCCACCTCCTCTAACTCTGCCTGGGGTCCTCCCATGCCGGGGACGGCGTCGACTCCACCCACTCCGCCCATACCGGGTATCTGGCCACCTTTATGCTTGTTGAACGATACTTTATAGGCCCTAGCGGCATCTTTCGTCTTGCCCAATTCAAGAGAAACTCTCGCCTTGGCGTTCCAGACCTGCTTGAAGAGGGGGTCCAACTCTATAACCTTGTTGAATGACCTGAGTGCTTCCCTTTTATCGTCCATATTGTCCAAAATCGTTCCTCTTCCGAACCAAGTTTCAGCGGTATCCTCCCCATCCATTATCTTCCTCTCGTATTCAGCCAATGTGGATTTTGGGTCCTCAAGCAACCTGCCCCCAGGTAAGAAAATACCCCCTTCAGTAGATATCTCATTACCGCATTCCTCACATTCATCCTTCTCTACACTGGTCAGGTTGCCACACATCGGACATTCGAACTCCTCCGTGATCTCTTTACCCTCTTTATCATCGTTCACCTCTTCAAATATCTGCTTAGATCTCTTTTCACCTATCCTGGGGATCATGATGTAATCCCCCAGACCCAACTCCTTGAGGTCCGAGATGGAATCTATCCCGTTATCTATGAGGATCCTCGCCGTCAGCTCCCCTATGGATGGAACCTGCATCAGTTCCTCTATCTTCTCCTCTTTTCGTTTTTTTTCTTCCGAGGATTTTTCATCTTTTTCCATTAGTCCACCTCATGATATCCTTTCTTCGGACATCTTAGCGCTGACAGCGGATTTCTCTTAACATTTGGCGGATATATAACCTTTGGTTGGCTAGCAAGAAAGGATCTTGTATCTTGCCACATCTAATATCGAAAATAATCTAGTGTATCTCTTTCTTTCTCTCGTCTTATCTATCAATTATAACGAAGCCTAGACAATAATAAGTTTTCGGCTAAAAAGGGTGTGTCATTTTGAGGGATATATACCCACACCAGCATGACTAGACAAGTGATCTATAGATATACAAAGAGCATAATCAAAAAAAATAAATAAACTAGAGAGGTGAACCAGTTAGGTGTGAATATAAGATGACCGATACAAGTGTCAGAAAGATCAAAATATACGGTCTAACAGCAGCGATTTTGATGCTTTTAAGTATGATCTCGGGTGCTCATATATTGGGGCTGAACATATCCAACGAGAACGGGACGGGCGTGACGGTTACGAACGTTTCAGATCCCAAGTCTGATGTTCTAGAAGGCCTCAACGAGGACTTCGAAGGTGAAAATGAATGGACCACCGGCGGATTGTGGCATCGTGTTTCTGAAAGTGATCAGTACGGGGACAGTTCAAGCGGAGCACATTCCATGTGGTACGGTCAGGATTCGACAGGGGATTACGATACGGGCTCCCAAACATCGGGCTCACTGGTCTCACCCAACGTGGATCTGAATGACATGTCTGAAGCCGAGTTATCCTTCAAGCACTGGTTCAAGACGGAGAACTACCAGGACGGTCATTACGATAAGTTGATGGTCAAGATAAACGGAGACCAAATATACTACAAAGATACAACAGATCCCAACGTCGGCTCGGAAGACGACTTCGTAAACGAAACGATAGACCTTTCGTCTTACACGGGTCAAACAATACAGATAGAATTCAGGTTCGATTCAGTCGATGATTACGAGAACGGTTACCGCGGCTGGTACGTGGACGATGTGTACCTCTCCACTGGCTCCGGATCAGACGAAAACGACGAGGAGTTGAAGGGAAGTATACATCATCTGCCCATAGACCCTTCAGTAGAGGAGGATATCCAGTTCAGCTTTCTTCCCGATGGAGGAAACAACATAACCTCTTACCAGTGGGATTTCAACGATGGAACCACAAGTCAGAAAAGGGCCCCCATGCACTCGTATGAAACATCTGGAGATCATACCATACAGGTCAATGTAGAGGACGAAGACGGAGACGTGCTCACCTCCACCAAAGTGGTCCACGTGGAGGAAGAAAAGGAAGAATTATCAACTCTTCTGGTGGAGGGCTTCGAGGAGAACGTCGAAGGGTGGAACACCTCCGGCCTGTGGCACCAGACCTCTGAAGATGAGGAGTACGGCGACAGCAACCCAGAAACAGGTTCTTCCAGCATGTGGTACGGTCAGGGATCTACGGGGGATTACGATACAGGATCTAGGACTAGAGGTGTTCTCAAATCACCGGAGATCGATCTCAATAACGTATCAAGGGCCAGGTTGTCTTTCTATCACAGGTACACCACGGAATCCTACGACAACGACTTCGACCAGGTGAAGGTGAAGATAAACGATGAAGAGGTCTACTATAGAGACTCGTCCCATGAGAACGTCGGCTCCGAGGACAACTTCGTAAAGGAGAGTATCAACATATCGGAGCACACCGGTCAAAAGATACACATCAAGTTCATATTCGATTCCATGGACGAGTACTCCAACGACTACCGAGGCTGGTTCGTAGACGATCTACACCTGAGCGGTGACAAGGAGAACGATGGAAATCAGTTGGACCTGAGCAAGCTTCAGATAGGAGACATCATCGTATCGAGATCACCGTGGAAATACAACTGGCTGGCACCGGGAAAATGGACCCACACCCGGATATACATAGGGAACGATACCGTTATAGAGCCGCTGATGGGAGAAGACGAAGTTGTCCTGAATCCCGCAGAAACGATACACGATTCAAACGAGGCCGCCATATACAGAGTGAACGCATCCAGTGAAACAAAAAGAAAGGCTGTGGAGTTCGCCAAAAGCAAGTTAGGACTTCCGTACGACAAAACTTGGGTCCTCAAGCAGAGAGAGGGAGACGAGTACTACTGCAGTGAGCTGGCCTGGGCATCGTATCAAACGTACGGCGTCAACATCGACAACCACGAAGGGTGGCACTGGCGTACCATGTGGGGCGTCGCTCCCACCGACGTGGCCGAAGACGACGATACGGTTCGAGTGGCCTACGATGAATGAAGGCGACGAATGAAGGATAGGTAAAAACTCTTTTTTTTCTATATCCTATACTCATCTTCAGTCCCAGAATCGCTTCGTCCTGGCGTACTGAATCTCCGCCTTTAACAGATCCCTCAAGAACTCGTCCTCGTCCCGGTGCTCCTTCGAAAGTATACGGCCGGCCTTCTGGTGGCCAACACCTCTAGCGGCCAAGGCCATGAGCGCCCTCTTCTTATAGACCCTGGCTAGATCCGCCACTTTGTAGTACTTCTCCAGCTCCTTCCTCTCTTCTCCGCTCAATTTATCCTCGTCCTTATCCACTATATCTTCGTCCTGGTAGGGCCGCAGAGGGGCTATCATCGAGGAGCCGCACTGTGGACACTTCGGCTTGTCTATATCTCCCACCCTCTTCCTCCTCCTGGTGCCGCATCTTAGGCACTTCATTATGACCTTCTCGGACTCCAGCCTCTCTTTCAGGGACATCAAGATGGCGTGTCCGACCCTATCGGGGCTGAAGAACTCCTTGTGCTTCTCCAATCCTGATTTCCCCATGGGTGATATGCCCTCTGTAGACAACTCAACGTCTATATCGCCTTCCTGTATCCTTTCCAGTATAGACTTAGTTGTGGGTATGTTCATGTCGTCTCTGAAGGTCTTCCTGACCGCTTCCTGATATAACATCGTACCCTTGAAGACGTCCTTCAGCCTGTCTAGGTTTATCTTCTGGAAGTCCACGTCTTTCTCTACGGCTCCGAACTTCTTGCAGACGTGGAGGAACTTCCACCTGAAGAAGGTCGAGTTGCCCATGGCCTTCTCTAGAAGCTCGTATACCACGTCTGGGTCCGTGTCGTAAAAAACTTCCTCTAGAGACTCCAGCTTTATCCTGCGGGGCAACTTCATCATTATCCTGTAGGGATCGGTCTGTAATGCTATGCTCTCGCCGACCCTGGCGGAGAGAAGGGAGGCGAACAGCCTTCCCAAAGTCTCGTTTACCTGGCTCCCGAAGCATGCGTTTATGACCACGGTTTCCCTCTCCATCTCCACCACGATGGTCTCATCGGTAGAGATAGGATAACCGGACTGATCATCAAGATAGTCTTCGAAATCCTCTCTAGCCTTTTCGGAAACGGGTATGTCCTCGAAGATTCCTTTCCAACCCTTCCTTCTCAGCTTACCGACTTCTTGGGCTACTTCATAAGGAACCGGGATCTCTTCACCGGTCCAGTCCGGGATCCTGCCGAGATCTCCCACCTGATTGACCATGACCTCGTCCTCGTCTAGATCGACCACTCTCCAGGTCTTTCCCTGAAGCGTGACCACTTCGCCCTTGGCTACCTGAGAGGCTACAAAACTCTCGTCGAAGGTGCCTATGATGGAGTCCGTAGCTATGTTCCTGACCAGGAAGGTCTTCTCGTCCGGTATCATCGATATATTGTCGTAGAAGTAGGAAAGGGACGCCCTCCTTTTGCCTATCCTGTCCTCCTCCTTCCATATGACCTTGATATCGGCCAGCTGTTCCAGCAGGTCCTCGTAATCGTTCCTCTTGAGACCTCTGAAGGGGTAGGCCCTCTTGGCTATTTTATAAAAATAATCCGCTTCGAACTCCTTCTCCGTGTGTACCGCGCTTATCAGCTGGTTGGCCAACACGGTCAGAGGTTCGTGAGGTATGTCCGTCTCTTCCAGATCCCTTTCCAAGGTCTTCTGAGTGATGACCGCCGCCTCCGCTACATCGTCTTCTTCGGTGACCATGATGGCGCCTTTAGACGTCTCGCCTATCCTGTGACCGGATCTTCCAACTCTCTGGACCCATCGTATGACCTGCCTCGGAGACTGGTACTGTATGACGAAGTCCGTCCTCCCTAAGTCTATACCTAGTTCCATGGAAGACGTGCATATCAAGGCCTTTATCTCCCCTTTTTTGAATCTATTCTCCACCTCTATCCTCGAGTCCTTCGAAAGGGATCCGTGGTGTACACCGACGTCAAGATCTTCCTTCCAGAGGTTGTAGCAGGACGAGATCGTCTCTGCAGCATCTCTAGTATTCACGAAGAAAAGAGTGGACTTGTGCCCGTCTATCAGTTCCTTACACCTTCTCAAGACACTAGCCTTCTCAAGCTCGCAGCGCATGACCTCCGATATTTCTTTATCTTTTTTCACTGAACCGGGCTTCTCTACATCTATTTCAAGTTCACGTTGGGATTCTATCTCTATTATCGTCCCATCGCGTCCCTCCCCCACCAAGAACCGTTTTACCTTCTCTGGACTGCCGACTGTAGCGGAAAGGCCGACCCGCTGAAAATCGTTCTGAGATAATTCCGCTAAACGTTCCAACGCTAGGCTCAACTGCCCTCCCCTTTCGTCGGTAGCCAGTTCGTTCAACTCGTCCACAACTACGTACTGGACGTTCTCAAGACCCTTCCTCAATTTAGAGCCGGTGAACATTATCTGGAGTGTTTCAGGAGTCGTTATGAGAACGTCGGGAGGACTCTCGGCCTGCCTCCTCCTCTCCTTCCTGGTGGTATCGCCGTGCCTCACGCTGACGGTAAAATCCAACCTTTTGGAGAACTCCTCTATCCTCTGTACCATATCTCTATTTAGGGCTTTCAAAGGAGTGATATAAAGAAGCTGGAAGCCGTCCTGATCCGAATTCAGTATCTTGTCCAAAAGCGGAAGAAAAGCGGCCTCTGTCTTGCCTATGCCCGTGGGCGCTATCACAAGGGTATTTTCCCCCTCTAGGATAGGTGGTATGGCGGCCTCCTGAGGTCTTGTTTCGTCCTCTATTCCAAGCTCGGAAAGGACTTCCAGTATCTCCTCGGATAGTAATTCAAATGCAGGCAACGTTCATACCTCTTGTTGATGAAGGCCTTAGTTTCAAGGCGCTCATTGTGGCGAGGGTTT
>CAYMXS010000080.1:0-1633 GCA_964394465.1 uncultured Thermoplasmata archaeon
ATCACCCCTATCTTCAGGAAGGAGATACCGATGGAATACAGGTAGATGAACTCTATCATCATTGTCAGAGAGAAGCCGAAGTGAGTTGTCAGCGTGACGAAGTAGAATATCCCGACTACGTTCCATTCCTCCTTGAACCTGTCTAGCAGCTTCGCCATCCTTGGACCTGAACCAAAATATGAAAGCTATATTATTTATCTTTTGGAAATCGGATAGGCCGTGATTATAGAAAAAACGTTAATCGAGATTAACATATTTTCCGAAAATACGTTAACTGCAGTTAACATAAATTTAATATAATCCGGATACGGTTTATAACTATATGGACGCCTCAGAATTGATAGATTTCAATCCCTGGTGGTCCTCGGGTAGGGTACCCGAACGCCTTTTGGAGGATAAGCATAGGGACCTGTTCGATGATATACACGAGCTACTACCAGAGAAGCAGATAGTCTCGATTGTCGGTCTGAGAAGGACAGGGAAAACGAGTCTGATGTATCAGGTGATAGACCACCTGCTGGAGAAGGGTGTTCCAAAAGAACAGATACTTTACTTCAGTTTTGACAAAAAGGTGGAGTCATTAGACAAGATAGTGGATGTGTACAAGAGTGAAATCATCATGGAGGACACCATCCAGGAGAAGACTTATTTCCTATTCGACGAGATACAGAAACTCGATGACTGGGAGAATCAAATAAAGATTCTGTATGATAAGAGACTACCCTTGAAACTTCTGCTCTCTGGCTCTTCCAGTTTGACTTTGAAGACCAGTGGCAAGGAGACACTCGCAGGGAGGAACTACATCTTAAGACTGAATCCCTTGAGCTTTAGGGAGTATCTCACGTTGAAGGATGAGAATGTTCCGGAATTTTCCGAGGTTAAAAAGACCTATCAAGAGGCCCGCTTAGATAGAGAAAAATACATCACCGAGTTTCACAGGTTCATCAGGTATCAGGGTCTACCGGAGACCATCGGGATGGATGAGGAGATGTCTAGAAGATACATAAAATCCAGCCTGGTGGATCAGGTCGTCTATAAAGACATACCCTCCAATTACGACATAGGAAACCCAAGTATATTGGGTGAACTGCTGAGGATAATAGCTGAGAGACCGGGCATGCTGCTGAAGTTCAACTCTCTTGCCTCAGACCTTTCCAGGACGAGACAGACGATCTCTAAATACATTTTCTATCTCGAGAATTCTTTCCTGTTGAGGCTGGTTTACAACTACTCTGGGAGCTTCGTCACCTCTGCAAAGAAATTGAAAAAGGTATACTTCTCGCACCCCTCGATAGTCCATTCCTTGAACCCCTCAAGAGAGAACATCGGCAGACTGGTGGAGAATCACATCATAAGTGAGTCAGACATCGAATTCTTCTACAGGCGCAAACAAAAGGAGGTGGACGGGATATTGAGGGACCAAGATGGGATCATACCCATGGAGGTAAAATACAAGGAAACGATCCAAAACAGTGATGAAAAGAACATCCTTTGTTTTATGGATGAAGAGGGCCTAGATAAAGGACTGATGATAACCCGGGAAACCTTCGAGGTTGACCAGGAAAAGCTGATCAAGATACCCGCTTATTTCTTCCTGATCTATAAAGAGCGGATACTGGAAGATATCTTCAAA
>CAYMXS010000080.1:1733-7890 GCA_964394465.1 uncultured Thermoplasmata archaeon
CTGAGTTCTACCGTGTAAGTTCCACCTGAAGAGTAAGTATGCGTGGGATTCTGCTCATTGCTCGTAGTACCATCACCTAGGTCCCAGATCCATCTTACTATGTTCTTGTTCGTATCGTGGGACTGATCGATGAACTCGACTTCTTCACCGACGTTTGGAACCTCAGGAGTGTAGTTAAAATGTGCCTCGGGCGGTAGATTGAATCCCGTTGAGTAACCCTTCACTTGAACGTTGTCCACGTACCATCCACGGTACCCGTTATTATGATGGTCGATAGAATCGAAGACGAATCTTACCGTTATATCTTCGCCTATGTAATCGCTGAGGTTGATGCTTTCTTTGACAAAGCTGTTTTCCGAGCCGACGTTTCCATCCGTCGTATCCTTATAGTAAACCTGCTCTCCGTTGATCAGTACTTTGACCTTATCATAATGACCATCCTGGTAGTTTTCAGTCTCGAACCAGTGATAGAATATCAATTCAGGAGAAGCCGTGAAAGACAGATCTATGGAAGACAGGACCAAAGAGCCGTTGGTCCGGCTTCCTGTATCGTAGTCCCCTGTAGAATCCTGACCGTACCACATTGCTTGAGAGCCGCTGTAACTGTCACCGTACTGGTCGTTTTCTGTTACACGATGCCACAATCCTGTTGTAGTCCAATCCGACGATCCTTCAAAGTCCTCTTCAAAGATGGTCGGCTTTCCATCGGTATCTTGAAAGTCACCAGCACTTGCCGTAGTCGTGAAGACGCTCGTCATGGTAGCTAACGCCAGTAGTAAAATAACCGCTCCTGCTATCCTGCTCATATACTCTTTATGTTGTATCTTAATCATTTTCATCTTCTATTCACCTCTATACAGTTCTTTAATCGATTCGATGATGTCTAATAGAGGCTATTAACAGGTTTTACTTAAATGTTATCCTACCATCTTTTCGTTTAGATACAAACTTAAGGGTAAGATGAGTATATTAGAGGTGATAATCCATAACAAATTATATTAAAGGAAAATCCACCTCACGGTTTAGATGACGAACAACGTTATCCAGGTCAGAGGTCTAAAGAAAGAGTACGATGGCACCAAGGCCGTCAACGGCATAAGCTTCGACGTGAAAGAAGGAGAGATCTTTTCTTTAGTAGGTCCCAACGGGGCCGGGAAAACCACCACGGTTGAGATGCTGGAATGCCTGATAACTCCAACTTCTGGAACGGCCAAGGTCTTGGGTCATGATATAAGGAAGGAGGAGAATAAGATAAAACAAAATATTGGCGTTATGCCCCAGGACTTCAGCACCTTCGGGAGGCTGACCGCCGAGGAGAACATCAGGCTCATGGGCGACATGTACGGTTCTACAAAAGTCGAAAAGATGATGGAGATGACCGGCGTATCGGACTTCAAGGACAAAAGATTCGCGGAACTCTCGGGAGGGATGAAGACGAAGGTTGGCATAGGCATGACCCTCATCTCCGAAGCGGACCTTCTGTTCCTAGACGAACCCACCACGGGATTAGACCCCCACGCTAGAAGGGAGACGTGGAACCTGATAAAGGACCTTAAGAAGGAAGGGAAGACCGTCTTTTTAACCACACATTACATGGAGGAGGTGGAGGAGCTGAGCGATAGAGCCGCCGTACTCATAGACGGAAAGATAGAGGTCATCGATTCGATCCAGAATCTTATAGACGAACACGGTGGAGGGATGAAGGTCAAGGTATGGGGAAGTGAAGAGGGTAAGAAGTTGATAAAGGAAGCGGCGGACGAAGTAATCAAGATGCGAAAGGACAAAGGATCGATGGGAATCTTCGATGACAAAAAGAAGGGGAGAAAAACTCTCATAGACCTGTTCCAGATGGACTGCGAAGTGGAAGTAGAGGAAGCCGGCATGGAAGAGGTCTTCATCAGACTGACCGGTGGAAAGATAAACGAGGAAGGTGAACTGGAGTGAATAGAACATTGTCTCTTTTCCTATCACTGGTGAAGAACTGGCTCAGAAGTAAAGAAGGCGTCTTCTTCTCCATACTATTCCCGGTGATGCTACTGCTCATATTCAGCACCATCTTCGGCGGGCAGGGCACACCAGAATACACACTCTACGTACAGGACGACGATAATACAGACCTCTCAGAGAACTTCACCGAAGCGCTAGATTCAACGGAGATATTGAACGTCAAAGAGGTAGACAATATAACGGAACATAGAAAGGAAAGTTCTGGGTTTGGGGAATACCGGGCTCTCCGCATAGAGGAGGGCTTCAAGAAGAAGGCCATAAACAAGAGTATAGAGCTCAGGATGAGGGTCATAAAGAATACCAGTGAGTACGCGAAAAGGGAGGACGAGAACTACTCTGGAAACTGGACACAGAACTGGAGCGAAGAGGGATTCCAAACCAACGAGAGCGCCAAGATAACCTTCTTCAGCAGTCCTGGAGACCAGGGCGCTCCGATCGTGGAGGGTGCCGTTCGAAGCGTCGTTGATTCCTTCGACTCTTACATGATAGGGATAGGAGACAACTCCACAATCACGGTAGAAAAGGAATCGGTACAGAACAAGGATCTAGAGCCCGTGGATTACTATCTTCCAGGGTTCATCGCCGCCTTCATAATGAGCAATGGGATAATCGGCGTAACTTCAAACATCTCGGAATACAAGAGGAACGGTACCCTGAAGAGACTGACAGCCACGCCATTAGAGAAAAAAGACTGGATACTCGCTAACGTGGCACAGCAGACCCTACTAGCTTTCGTACTCACCGCGGTGATGATACTTCTATCAATAATAATATTCGATGCTCAAGCATACCCTGGTCCCTACAGCCTCGGATTGATCTTCATAGGCTCAGTAGCGTTCTGTTCTGTGGGCATAGTCCTGGGAGGGCTGATCAAGGACGTCGAAGCGGCCAGTGGTGCCGGGAACGCCATAGCCTTCCCCATTATGTTCCTCTCAGGTGCGTTCATACCCATAGAACAGTTCCCCAGTTATCTCAAGACGGTGGCCAAATTCCTGCCACTATACTACTTCCATCAGGGACTGAGAGAGATAATGATCCTGCAAAACCCATCGGGAGCCTATCTAGCCTATCTTGTCTTGGGTGTCTTCGCAGCCATATTCGTCGTTCTAGCCGTCAAAACGACCAGATGGAAGGACTTATAAAACAACTCAGTCAGAATCTTGTTGGATCGGCTCTCCACAGAAGAACTCCTCGCTCTCAGGGCAGGGGCCTCTTACGCATGGCGCACCGGCCTCATCGAATATGATAGGCGCCGCCTCTTTGACCAGTTCCAACATCCTGTTCGCCAGCTCTCTTATCTCCCACTGCGCTCTTTTACAGCAGCGTAAAGAAAAGAAGTGCCAGAGTTCACGGGCGTTCATGGTCACGATTATATTGCTCTTTGTCGCGTTGGGCAGGACGAAACGGGCGTCCTCCAAGGGAATACCTTGCTCATCCTTTAACTTCTTGTAGGTCTCCTCCACGTTCTCCATGAATTCGTCGTAAATTCTCTTCGCCTCTTCGTTGTCCTCGATGGTCTCAGGAATAACAGGATCGAAATCCTCTATATCTACATAGCGCTGGCTCTGTTGGCTGTACGAGGCCAAGCGGTGTCTCACCAGTTGATGAGTTAATGAACGAGAAACACCGCTTATCTCGAATGTAAAAGAGGCGTGTTCGATAACGCTGTGGTGACCGCTCTCCTTTATCTTCTCCAGTATCTCCTTTACTTCAGATTCGTCCATCTCCTCTTTAGAGGGGATCTCCTCGCTGTAGCAGGTCAGGGCGGCGTGGGCCGCGGTCCTGTCCGGCTCCGGTGTGTGGTTGGCCAGTTCTACCTCCATGTTATCACTCAGAATAGACCGCTTATCCTCCCGTCTTCGTCTATATCTATGTCTACAGCGGCAGGAGTCGAAGGAAGACCGGGCATCGTCGTCGTATTACCGGCCATCGGTATCAAGAAGCCGGCGCCGGAGTTGACCCTCACCTCTCTTATCTTCAGTTCGAAGTCCTTCGGCTTCCCCCTCTTCTTCCTATCGTCAGACAAAGAGTAATGGGTCTTGACCATGCATATAGGTAGATCCTCCAGCCCGTTCCTTTTTATGCGTCTCAGGTCCCTCTTGGCGCTTCCAGTATAGACGACGTCGTTGGCCCCGTATATCTTGGTCGCTATATCCTTTATCTTGTCCCTGGGACTCTCCTTCAGGGAGTAGAGAGGACTGAAGTTAGCCTGTCCTTCTTCACACAGATCAACGACTTCGTCGGCGAGCTCCAGGGCTCCATCTCCCCCTTCCTGATAAACATCTATGACGGAATACGGGACCTCTATACTCTCGCACAGTTCCTTCAGATAATCTATCTCCCGCTGAGTATCGGAGGGGAATCTATTTATCGCTACAACGACCGGTAAACCGAAGAGCTGAACGTTCTCCAGATGTTTGGACAGGTTCGGAAGTCCCTTCTTCATGGCTTCCACGTTCTCCTCATCCAGGTTCTTCCTTGAAACCCCTCCCTGTCTCTTCAAGGCCCTGGCGGTGGCTACCATGACCACCGCGTCCGGATCCAGATCTCCTTCTCTGCATACTATGTTGAAGAACTTCTCTGCACCCAGGTCAGAGCCGAAGCCCGCTTCTGTTATGAAGTAATCCGATAGAGATAGGCCAACTTTGGTCGATATAAGACTGCTTGTACCGTGCGCTATATTAGCGAAGGGGCCGCCGTGGATGAACGCCGGAACCCCCTCTATGGTCTGCACCAGATTGGGCTTTATGGCGTGTTTCATCAGTGCCGCCATGGCTCCAACGCCTCCTAGGTCTTCGATCTTGATCGGTTCGCCGTCGTGGGTGTAGGCCACTATGATATTTGACAACCGTTCCTTCAAGTCGAGGATTCCATCAGCCAGGCAGAGTATGGCCATGACTTCGGAGCTGGCCGTTATCCCAAAAGAATTCTCGTTCGGCATGCCGTCTGAACGCCCTCCTAATCCAACTACGGTGTTCCTCAGAGCCCTATCGTTCATGTCCACCACTCGAGGCCAGACTATCTTCCTTGTGTCTATATCCAGATCGTTGCCCCGGTGCATGTGGTTGTTTATCATGGCCGACATGAGGTTGTGGGCTATACCTATGGCGTGAAGGTCCCCTGTAAAATGAAGGTTTATGTCCTCCATGGGAAGTACTTGAGAATACCCTCCTCCAGCTGCGCCCCCCTTTATGCCCATGGTGGGTCCTATGGATGGTTCACGTATCCCAAGCATCGCCTTTTCATCTCTCTTCCAGAGTGCCTGCGTCAGACCTATTGTCGTGGTCGTTTTACCCTCTCCTTTACGGGTGGGGGTCATGGTCGTCACTAAGACCAGGTTCCCATTATCTCCGTCTCTATACTTCTTTAGGGCATCTAGAGTTAGTTTCGCCTTGTAATCCCCAGAAAGCTCGAGCTCTTCTTCTTGTAGGCCCACTTTCTCCGCTACTTCTTCGATGGGGTCAAGTTCCGCGTCCTGAGCTATCTCTACATCGGACTTCATATCTGCGCCTAATACACGATGTGTTTAAAAGATTATCCTTTTTAACGTTCAAGATGATGAAGATCACAGATAGGAAATCACCAACACATATATATAGTGCGAACGAACTTTTTTCTGCTAGCCTACAAATAAAAGGACAATGGGTTGAGTATATAGGGAAAAGTTCTTTTAGAGTGTCGTATTAATTAATATGAAAAGAGATGTGGTCCACATGACCCAGTCTGAAAAACCTCAGATACCGAAGTTGATAGACAAGGCGTTAAGCGCTCTGATTCTTGTCCTGAGTTTCTCCTTCTTTGGGTCCAGCCAAACCAAGAGGGTCAAGCTGCCCAGAGATGAAGTCAGTGAAAGGAAAGGTAAGGGAAGTGAACAGGGTGGAAGGTGGATATCAAAGTATACCAAGATACCGCCGCTGCAGAAGGACTCCTATACAGTAGACCAGACCTATGCCGTGAGAGCACCATATGCCTATGCTAGAGTCGTTCTAGATGAAGATAAAGGTGAGTACATATATCAGGCCATAGAGCCTGAATTGAACCCAAATGAACAGAAAAAAATGGAGAAGATAAAAGACACATTGGACAGGACCATGTCTTTCGATTGGAAGGCCATGGAGAAGAAGGACAAGGAAGAGTTCATAAAGGAATC
>CAYMXS010000081.1:0-7766 GCA_964394465.1 uncultured Thermoplasmata archaeon
AGGATTATCATCATCACTACTTAAATCTTGACGAAATTTTTTGCAGACAATACAGCCTTACAAGAGAACTTTTACATCCAAGAAAAAACACATGGCCAAGGGGACAAGAAAATTAGAAAAAAGATAGAAAGGATTTTGTTTTTGTGGTTCGGTCTCGCTCACTTCAAGCGTCAGCGTTGACTGCTACGTCGTCTACATACCATCCCTGGTAATCGTTGTATTCTCCGTCAATGGAATCGAAGACAAACTCGATGTCTACCGTCTGACCCGCATAATCAGAGATGTCTATGGTCTCTTCGTTGAAATTGTTCTCAGAACCAACATTTGAGTCAGTCGTGTCTTTATAGTACACCTGTTCTCCGTTGACCAAGACTTTGACCTTGTCGAACTGGCCGTCATCATAACTCTCGGTCTCGAACCAATGATTGAACACGAGCTCCGCCTGTGAAGCATCGCTTAAGTCCACGGAAGTACTCAGGGAACCAGTTGTCTGAGACCCTGTATCATAATTCCCAGTAGAATCCTGACCATACCACACTGAATGGGAGCCACTGTTCGCATCTCCATACTGGTCAGCATCATCTACCAGATGCCATAGACCGCTGGTACTCCACTCTGATGTATCTGATTCAAAGTCCTCTTCGTATATGGTGGACATTCCTCCTCCACCGCCGTCATTGCTATCGGTGCCTATACTGACCGTATAATCTTCTGTCTCTCCGTAATCCTGATTCGAGGTCGGGTCTGTATGATAACTCTGATATTCCTGCATCACTCTCATCCTTGTTTGACCCTGTGAGGCATCGCTTGGGACCGTTATGTCCGTGCTAAGGGTCAAGGGATCACTGTCACCATTACCGACCTGTATGACTTCATCATCACTCAGGTCATAATTCTGATCCCAATCTATGGCAACGGTAACGTACTCTGGGTAACCGCCCGTGCTCAGAGTGACCGATAAGGTGTAAGACTCTCCGGGAGCAACATCGTTTGAAACACTGCTGGTATGGTCTGCGTATCCTCCATCGTTTCCAGAATCTTTGTTTATGCCGTTGAACTGCACGTTCGTGATGTATTCATCATAACTGGTGTCTCCACCCGAAACGGTGCTGTATTCATCTCCTCCACCGCCGCCGGATTCTACCGTGATGGCCTGAGTTGTAGTGTCGGTTGCACCTTCGTTATCCGTTACGGTCAGTTCGACCGTGTAAGTGCCAGAAGACGAATAACTGTGGGTTGGATCAGCTTGTGAAGAAGTCGAACCGTCTCCGAAGGACCAGGAGTATGAACTTATGCTTCCATCGCTGTCTGAGGAAGCGTCGGTGAACTGTACCGTCTCTCCAACGGTAGGTCCGGTCGGACTGTAACTGAAGTCCGCTGTAGGTGCGGTGTTTCCTCCACCGCCGCCGCTGCCTATACTTACCGTGTAATCTTCCGTTTCACCATATTCCTGATTTGTCGTTGGATCGGTATGATAACTCTGATATTCCTGCATCACTCTCATCCTTGTCTGGCCTTCAGAAGCGTCGCTTGGGACTGTTATGTCTTTTGTAACGGTCAACGGGTCACTTTCTCCGTTCCCAACTTCTATAACCGTATCATCACTCAGGTCATAATTCTGGTCCCAGTCTATGGCAACGGTAACGTACTCGGAGTAACCGCCCGTGTTGAGTGTAACGGACAACTCGTAAGCCTGACCCGGAGTTACATCGTTTGAAACACTGGATGTATGGTCTGCATATCCTCCATCATCTCCAGAATCCTTGTTTATACCGTTGAACTGAACATTGGTTATGTATTCATCATAACTTGTATCTCCCCCGGAGACTGTACTGTATTCATCTCCACCGCCGCCGGATTCGACCGTTATGTCTTGTGTCGTACTGTCCGTCGCTCCATCATCGTCTTCAACCGTCAACTCTACAGTATATGTCCCAGAGGACGAATAACTATGGCTTGGCTCAGCCTCCGTGGAAGTCGAGCCGTCTCCGAGATCCCAGGAGTAAGAAGCTATGCTTCCATCGCTGTCTGAAGAAGTGTCGGTGAACTGTACGGTTTCTCCTTCGGTGGGATTCGTTGGGCTGTAGCTGAAGTCCGCCGTCGGCGCTGTATTTTCTCCTCCACCGGATTCTACCGTTATACTCTGACTTGTGGTGTCGGTCGCACCTTCGTTATCTTCAACGGTCAACTCGACGGTGTAAGTACCGGATGAGGAGTAACTATTTGTGGGATCAGCCTGCGTCGAAGTCGCACCGTCTCCAAAGTCCCAGGAATAGGAACTTATGCTTCCATCGCTATCATAAGAGTCGTCGGTGAACTGTACCGTCTCTCCTGCCGTTGGGTTCGTTGGACTGTAACTGAAGTCCGCCGTCGGCGCGGTGTTCTCTCCTCCGCCGCTGCCGAATCCACCGGTAAGGGTCAGAGCGAAGGGCTGAGGACCGTTCGGTACGTTCTCGGCTATGACTTCAACCGTGTATTCACCGCTTTGAGGATCGAGTCTTAAAACGTTCTCGAGAGGATTCAGATCATCGTAACTTCCACCGGAAGTCGATTGACCTGGATTCTTACCGCTGAACACGTTACCTTTGTAGACCGTGCCGTCTGGTGCGGTGATCTTCAGGTTAAGATCGTTGACCAGGGCTTTGCTCGCGCTGGTAGAGCCTGGGTAATCCGTGTAAGCTAACGTCGCCTCAAAGGGCTCGGAGGTATCGTCCACGTTTACCGTGTACGTCTTAGTGTCCCCAGTGCTCACACCGTCCGTAACGTCATGAACTTCGAGGTCACGGGAATCTCCGGAGAACTCGAGTACGTTATCCAGGTTCATCCGGCCCCATCCTTGGTCACTATTGGGGTAAGAATCCGTATTTTCATAAGCTCCATCACCGCTTATCTCGACTGCGCCGTTAACTATGACCGTTTTTATCAAAGCGGCCGAAGGGTTGCTGATCGTACCGTCTGGATAATATCCATCAACGAAGTACTGTCGAGCGAGGGTTGCGGAACCGGCCGCAACAGGACAGGCCATACTGGTGCCCTGCATCTCCGTGTACCCATTATTGTTCGTGGTGAGGTCACCATCTGAGTCAGCAGATATTATGTCACTTCCTGAGCCGTAATAAGAGCCTCCTTGACCTGGTGCCACTATAGTCGGCTTCATCCTTCCATCGTCGGTCGGTCCTCGGGAACTGAAATCTGCCATGTCGCTCATTGATATCTCTCTGTTTCCATCCCCTGAGGCGCCAACACTGACCAGGTTCTTAGCAGTAGCCGGAGTACCAATAGTACTTGGGTCAGAACCACTATTGCCGTTGGCGTAGAATATCAACATATCCTTGTTGTTCCACATGAACTCGTCTACTTCCTTGGCTCCAGATGTATAAGAACTATCTTGACCCCCCCAGCTGTTCGAGTGTATACGAGCTCCATCATCATAGGCAGGCTGGAATATGTCGGCATAATTACTCGGGAGTTCAAGGCTGTCTCCTTCACCACCTACATCGAAGAATGATAATCTAGCGTTCTTAGCCATGCCATCGTTTTCATTCGATCCAAAAGGCTCGTCGTTCCCGGCTATACTGCCTGAGGTATGTGTTCCATGACCGCTGCTGTCTAGGTCGTGATCATCCGCGTGTGCTACATATCTTACTATCTTTCTATGGTTGCTTCCTATATCGTCTCCTTCGGGGTCTCTGAAAGCGGCATGATCGTAATCGATACCAGTGTCGGAGATCCCAACGACCTGTCCTTCACCGGTTAGTCCTTCATTCCAGATGGGCCTACTTCCACTGCTACCAGATTGAACGGTCCACTGGGCATCGTGGTTGAGTAGTTGTATATTAGGTGTGGGTTCTATCCAAGCTACACCATCCATCTCGGCTATATCCGAGATCTGTGAAGAGTGAACGACTGCACTGATCTCGTCTTCGCTCGTGGCCTTTATCTCAGCTAGATTCTTCATCCCTTCAACCAGGTCATCACTATCACAGTAGGTCTCTATATTGACGCTTACCTTTCCATCCATATCGTTCAGTCCAGGTGAAACCTTGTATGCCGGTTTGTATTGACCGACCCAGTAGACAAAATCTTGATTACCTAGGGATGAGATATCATCACCATAAAGTTTTACAACGTATGTATTCTCAGGTAAATAATCTACTATGGACGCCGACTGCTTTATCTGATCCTTCCATTCTGGCTTTACTGGACCGATCGTTTTGACGAGGTAGTAATCTGTGTTGGAACTAGATATGCTATTGAAAGAAGTCTTTTGCTCCACTTCTAGATTACCCGTTTTAAGATTGATATCGTCTAGATCGTCATTTGCCATCAAGGGTTCCTGCATCATGGACAACGTATTTTCATCCGCTTTCGCCAAAACGAATGAATCGTATTCTTCTACCACTTCAAGTCCTTGACTTTCGATCTCTTCTTGGTCTGCTCTCACGAGCACATAGTCTTGATCTGGCTGTTCTTGTGTCTGGAAATTCCATTCCGCAGCAGTAAATCCTCCGACAATCAGCAGTATCGCCACAACAACACTCACTAAAAATAGGAGAGGCCTTTTCGTCATGTTTGATCCTCGGCCCAAGATAACTTAGATGTGGTATATAAAAACTAGGGATAACTTATATATATGGGTGGTTAGTATACCGGGCACTTTTCGGGATAAATAATATTTATTAAAATCTTCTTATTCGCGGAAACCAAGCTCCATCTTTGCCTTACTTTTCAGCTTCTTTGCCCGTTTCTCCGTTATATTAGGTACCTTCTCCAGATCCTCTATTTCAGCATCTATTATCTTCTGGAACCTGGTGAATCCTTCTTCGTATATACTTTCAGCAGTCGAAGGACCTATGCCCTTCACTTCTGTTAGACTGTCTATGAACTCTTCCCTTGAATATTCTATATCTTCCTTGTTCTCTTTCTTCTTCTCTTCCTTCTTCTCGATCTCTACATCGAGAGTTTCCTCATCGGTCAAGCCAACTTCGCTTTTAACCTGTAAAGTTACCTGGTAAGTCCCTGATCTCTGGTACGAATGCAGGACTGATTCACCCTCTGCTGAGGATCCGTCTCCAAAGTCCCAACTGTAACTCTTGATCTCATCCTTCGGTTCGGATCCACTGCCATCAAATTCGATCTCTTCGTCAACAACTGCGTTCTCGATATCGTTGATTTTTGCTTCCGGCGGTTCATAGAGTTGCTCAAGAGCCAGTTTCCTCAATCTTTCAGCCTTTGCCTCAGTCACGTTGGGGACATTGGTCAGATCATCCCTTTCAGCTTCCTTTATCTTTTCGAATCCGGTGAAACCTCTTTCATATATCTTTTCAGCAGTCGCTGAGCCGATACCCCTCACATCTTGAAGGACTTCAAGGAACTCCTCCCGGGAGACCTCTTCTTCCTTCTCTTCTATCTCGACTTCTAAAGTGGTTTCATCACTCAGACCCACTTCGTTTATGACCTTCAAGGTCACGGAGTATGTACCAGGTTCCTCGTAAACATGACTCACCAAAAGGCCCGTATCAGTTTTTCCATCTCCAAAATCCCATTCGTAACTCTCTATGCCTAACTCATCCCGGGACCTGAAGGCATCGAGCTCGACCTTTTCTCCAACCACCCCGTTCCTGTTCTCACCCGCATCAGCTCTGGGCGGTTCATAGGCCTCCCTTTTAGCCACGTTTTTAAGATTTTCAGCTCTAGTTTCCGTCACGTTTGGAACATCTGTTAGCTCATCGATCGATGCCTCGACTATCTTCTCATAGTTGGTGAATCCATTATCATAGATCTGCTCAGCGGTAGAAGAACCTATGCCCTTCACCTTCTTGAGTGATTTCAACATCTCCTCTTCTGAGAGTTCCTCTACTTCTTTCTCCTCGACCTTGATCTTTACAGTATCCTCATCGGTCAAACCGGATTCATTCGTTACTTTTAAGGTCGGAAGGTAATCGCCAACTTCGTCATAAGCATGGGTCACGAGCATCCCCTCAGTGGTCTCTCCGTCATCGAAATCCCATTCGTACCTCTCTATACCTATCTTATCTTTTGATTCTGTACCTTCGAAGCCCACCTCTTCACCCACCTTGACCGTCCTATCCTCTCCTGCAACGGCAGTGGGTGGTGAAACCTCTTCTTCCCGGCTCCCAGTAGATAAGGCCTCTTGCCTAGCCATCGCTTTTATCTCATCGGCTAAGGATTCTGATATGCCCAATACCTCACTCAAAATATCCGTATCTTCTATGATGATATCTTCAAGGTCGTGATAGCCCGAGCCATATAGTTCCTCCGCTTTGGCTTCATCAATCTCAGGAACCTTTTTTACGGCCTGTATGAACTTCTCCTCGGGGGCGAGACCCTCGGCCTCTTCTACCACTTCTTCACCCCCTTCTATCTCTTCTTCAACTTCCTCCTCCACCTCTATCTCTACGATATCTTGATCAGAGTATCCACCATCGTTCGAAACGATCAAACGGACTGAATAAGAACCTGGTTCGTCGAAAGTGTGCGTGGCCTTTTCACCGTATCCAGTCTTCCAATCCCCGAAGTACCATATATAACGGACTATGCCAACCTCGTCCGTGGACCCCGAGGCGTCGAACTCGACCTCTTCACCTACCTTGACCGTCCTATTCTCTCCAGCATCGGCCTCTGGTGGCGATGTGATCTCCTCTTCTTCTTCCTCGACTATTATGTTGACTTTATCTTTACTGGTTTTCCCGGTCTTATCGGTGACCTTCAAAGTCGCATGATACTCTCCTGGTTCTTCGTACAGATGGCTGGTAGTTTCTCCCCTTCCGGTTTGTCCATCATCGAAATCCCATTCGAATTTTGACACGCCTTCACTTGACATGGTCTTCGAACCATCGAAAACCACCTCCGAACCTTCTTCTACTACTATGTCCTCTCCGGCATCCGCATTCAGGTACTCTCTTTTCTCAGTCTTCTTTAATTTCGTGGTCTTTTCGGATGCGGATTTCATTTTTCGTCTAGTTTTTGTACCGGCTCCAGTTGCTGTGCTGGTCTTCTCCCTTCTAACCTTCCTAGCTGGAGCCTCTTCCTTTTGATATATCCAGCCGACGGCTATCGCAAAAATTTTTCCCACCCAGACACAGGTAAGGACCACGATCATAACTAGAAGGTATATCTCAAGTACGGACATATCAGACAATGAGCCTTCGAAAGAGGCACCCCAATAATACATCCCCAAGAAGAATATACCCAGATGTAGACCTATAATCACGGGCCAGAAATAGAAAAGACCTCTCAGCCATGGCGGCCAATTATCCCAATTGATCTTCTCAACCGATATCATCCTTCTCTCCTATTAACTAACATATTCTATTATAGGGGCAATCCTGCACTATCTATAAGGTATTTATCCTGCCTACATAAAAGTGATTTTGTCTTATAACTTTTACTCCCAATCATCTTGCATATAACTTTATATGTAGGAGAAGTATGGGCCGAGGCGGATTTGAACCGCCGATCTTCGCCTTTCATACTGTTTTTAACAGTTGTAAGGGCGACGTCATGACCCCTAGACCACCGGCCCATGAGGGAGTGGTAACGACTGAAAGGGCCGGGGGTGAGTTAGAATCTTCGTTTGTGATGGACCACCGGCCCTAAATCAATTAGTGTAGTACTGGGACCTCTATCTTTTAGGGCCAAGGAGAACCTTTTTAACGTATTTAATCCTTTTGACCGTTAGAGTTTAGTACTGGTACTATCGAATTTTCTAGTGATAAGAAGAAAAGAGGGGTATTCTCTTAGGG
>CAYMXS010000082.1:0-7566 GCA_964394465.1 uncultured Thermoplasmata archaeon
GCAGATCGCCACCTTCGCAAGGTGGAGGCCGCGGGTTCAAATCCCGCTGGGTCCACTTCGCTCCTGCTCAGTGAACCGCGGGATTTGAAAATACGAGGAATCACAGATTCCACTTGCTCGAAAAAATCAGTGGAATTTTGTCGTAAGCAGGAACGAGGTTCCTGTGACTCATCAATTTCCTTGAGAAATTGATTCGTCCCACTGGGTGAGTTTATCTGTGATAAACGAGCTATTAAAAAATCTGTGATTTTCTGATTGGTCCATTTTTCCACGAAAAATGGGCAGTTAGGAAGCGCAGCTTTCTGACGGGTGAGTCTATCTTTAGATAGACGAGCTATTAGAAAATGATGATTTTCTGACAGGGTCATCAGGAAGATTTTCAATGGGAATAGAGAATACAATAGCATTTTTGCAAATCCATCTTTCTACGAAAAAATGCGCTTTATCTCAAGAAAACTATTCCAAAACCTACAAATAAATCTACTGCAATCCTATATCGGATGTACGGGGAGAAGAGATTACCATTGGATATCACAAGGGATGGACTTCAGATCAGGATAGAAGAGGAGGGCAAGCACTGGTCCTATCATCGTGAACTAGAGGATGAGAAGGAAGAAAAGAAACTCCTAATCGATGAAGACAAAATATTTATCAGTCCAGTGGAACCGCTCAACACACCCCAGGAACTGACCTCTTCGCTCCTGATAGAGTTCGCCGAGCCAGTGGTTATCGGACCCGAAAGCAAGGAAAAGATTTACCTAACCTTCCCCGTGGAGATAGGCGTTTTTCTACCCCATGGATCAGTTGACGAACCCTTGGACATATTCACGTTGGCGAAAAATAAGTACACGCTCTATGGAGACCTCAAGACAGGACCCATATGCAAGTACTGGAAGAGCGAAGTAAATCGGAAGGTTCCAGACACCGACAAGCTGGAAGAGGGAGTGCTTCAATTATACCTCGTTAACAACACCGAAAGGGCCTTAGAAGCCCATCAAACGGTCTTCAACGCCTACGGTATGAAGATATTTTATTCTAGATCCCTGGTTTTCATGAGGGGCAGGATGAGCATAGTCTCAGAAGATACCTCTGAAACTATGATAACAAAATCTCCATTGAATGAAAATATGGAGGCCGCTAGGGAGATATATCGTAGTAAAGGTCCTTTGAGGGGGGAGAAGTTCATCATGGAGGGCGGCATATGATTTTTGATAGGGTGATTTATGCCGGGATAAGCCTAGGTGATCTCATCCTGAGTCTTTTGATACTCATCATAGCTGTAATAGTAGGCAAAACGATAAGCCTGAATCTAAAGAAATCTTTGAAGGACAAGGTCTCTAAGGACAGGATCAACACTATCTCCAAGGTGGTCTATTATACTATATTGATGATCGCATTTCTCATGATACTGCCGATACTGAACGTCAACCTCTCAGGTATCTTGGTTGCCGGGGGTCTGATGGCCATCGTGATCGGATTCGCAAGTCAGAGCATAGTGACCAACCTCATATCCGGAATATTCCTTACCTTCGAGAGGCCTTTCAGAGTCGACGACGTCGTTACTTTGGGAACAGGCGGTGAAGTGACCGGTATGGTCGAAGACATCCGCATAATCTCCACCACGGTAAGGACCTTTGATGGTGTGTATGTACGGATACCGAACGAGAAGGTCTTCACCAGTAATATAACGAATTATCTGGAGAACGTTGCCAGACGCTTCGAGTACGATATAGGGATACGTTACAGCGACGACGCGGACGAGGCCATGGATATAATCGAAGATGTTATCGAGAATACACCTCTTGCATTAAAGAATCCACCACCACAGGTTTTCGTTCAAAATCTAGGCGCTAGTGCTGTAGAGATAAAGGTCAGGATCTGGGCTCCGGCAACGGACTGGTACTCCGTCAAGATGGAGACCCTCTGGAAGTTGAAGAAGACTCTGGAGGAGAACGGTATCGAGGTTCCGTTCACCCAGCAAGAGGTCTGGTTCATGGACCAAGACGGGCACGAAACCTCGGACAAAACGTTTAAATAAGTTAATTATATAATAGTGGATAGGTGATTATCATGTCGGACAAAGAGAAATCAAGTTTGAAGGAATCTTCTAAGAGAAAGAAAGAGGCCGCTAAGGAACTGTCTAAAGAGTCTAAATACGAGAAGAAGGCAGCGAAACAGGAGGACAAAGTGGAGAAATACAAGAAGAAGATAGAGAAGTACAAGAAGAAGATAAGTGATATGAATAAGAAGATAGAGCAGGCTAAATCCAAGAAGCAGGAGTACCTGAACAAGTCTCAGGGGAATAAATAAAGTCCATCTTGGGCTCAATACCTGCTGTACCCCTTCTCTTCGATGACCTTTTCCTTCCAGATACCGGTACTCAAGGCTATAAGGGCTATAGCCGCCGAGATAATATTGCTGATGGCCATGCCGAACCACACGCCGGTGGCCTGAAGACCTACCACAAGGGCCAGTACCCAGGTTAGAGGAACCCTCAGCCCCCAGAGTCTCACCAGGTTCAGCGCCATCTGATACTTCGTATGACCGGACCCCTCGAAAACGGCGTTGACCGCCCGGAATATACCGAAGAAGGGCATGCTGAACGAGAATATCAAGAGGAACTCCGTACCTATACTCACCACCGTCGGGTCCTGATTGAATATGATGATGAACTCCTTTCTCAGCAGGAATATTATCAGGGTGAAGAGCGTCATTATACTGGCTAGAGAAAGTATACCCTTTTTGACCACTCTCTCGGCCCGCTCCTTCTTATCCGCCCCTAGGTTCTGACCGACCATGGTGCTCATAGCCACAGCTAAACCGCCCATGAAGATGAACATCAACCCCACTATACGGTCCCCGGCGTTGTATGCCGCTAAAGAGGCCGTGGGGTTGTTCACTCTAGCGATGATGAAGGTCAGGATGACGAACCCGAAAGCTGTGCCGCTGTTACCTATACTGGCCGGAGCCCCGATCCTGAAGAACTTCTTCAGTCTTTTAAAATCGGGTTTCATGTCCTTAAGTTTCAATCGTAGACCTACCTTGTCGTTGAACAGCAGGTAGAGCGCTATTGCGGCTGCTACCGCCCTAGTTAAAACGGTGGCAAAGGCCGCGCCGAAGATGCCCCATTCCGGGAAGGGCCCTAGCCCGTAGATGAACACGGGGTCCAGGATTATGTTGGTGATCAGGGAGACCAGCGTTATCAGCATCGGCGTTACTGTATCGCCCCAGGCTCTGAGCAGGAAGGCGAAGCCCATGAAGACGAACATGAACGGCTGTCCCAAAAAGATGGTCTGCATGAATAAGGTCCCTTTTCTAGCTACGGCCGGATCGTCCGTGATGACGTAATTCACCATTGTAGGTGAGATAAGGAATCCGATCAGGCCTACCACGCAGGAGAACAGCAGGAAGAAGAGGAGTAACTGGCCCGCATCCTTGTCTGCCTCTTTGATTTTTCCAGCACCGGTATGCTGTGAGACCAGAGCGATTGCAGCTATGCCGAAGCCCATCCCTACAGACATCATGAGCCATATCAGGGGCCAGGATATCTGGGTCGCGGCCAGTGCGTCCTTACCGGCTTCCTTCCCCATGTTCCCCAGCCAGAAGGTATCAGCTAGATTGTAGCCCGTCTGAAGTAGTGACTCTACCATTATGGGCCAGCCCAAGAGGAACAGGGTAGGGACTATCTTTCCGTTGAGTATGTCCGGTTTCCTGAACAGATCCAACCGCTTCTTGACCATCCCTCTCGATTAAGCGATTCAGTATATAAAATCTTTTAGAAAAAAGCTATAACTGTGTGAAGGAGGTAAAGTGCTCGTTTCGTGACCAAATCACCCTATCAATAACTCACTCAGTGGTGAGTTCCGTCATCAACCTGTTCAGCTTCTTGTTCGTTTTCTCAAGGTTCTGAGTTATCTCAGCCGCTACCGAGAGAGTTTTGGCCGTTTCTATGTTCTTGGTTTTGCAATCCATCTTCTCTTTCTTGACCTTCGCTTTGACCACTCTATGCATGTAATCACCCGGCTTTTACCTTTCTAAAGCCAAATAATAAATCCTTTTTCATTTCTTATAAACATTTCCTACAGATGGACGTTTTAGAAGGGAAATACAAAAAAGGAAAGGGTTTTTAGGTGTTCATTCGTGCTCTTTGGTTTCACCTGTAGGTTATAGTATGCTTGTCCACCGCGATGAACATGTCAGCTGTCAGCATGGGAGCTGCATTTTCTGGTTCTTCCTCGTCCTCCATGTAGTTACCGAACCAGACCTCTACGCAGCAGCACTTCACGGTCACTTGTACCCAATTTGGCGTAGAGCTGTCCCAACCGCACTGCGGGACGTCATGCACCCAATAGTCACCGGGTTCAAGGTGGATGAACTGTATGTAGCCCTCGGGTGATGTGAATCCGCTTGCGACTATCTCGCTCTGATCAGCGTTCCAGAGTTCTATCTCCCAGCCCTCTATGGGCTGTTCACCCTCGTCGTACTCGCCGTCATGGTCTGTGTCGTTGTACTTGAAGACCGTTATCATACCGTGTCTCCAGTTGGCGAAGTTGACCTCTTCGTCCGGTATACAGCCGAGCTTCACGTATACCTCGCTTGGTGTAACGTTATACCAGCCGCATCCCGGCATGATCTCTTTGACCACATAGTGTCCTGGCTCAAGATCCTCGAACATGTAGTGTCCGCCGGTGTCCGTGAGTTGCCATGCGATCATTCCTGTTGGTTCGCCTTCTTCGTTCGCTGTCCATAGGGTTATGTTCCAGCCCGCAAGTGGTACGTCTCTAGCGTATTGGAATTCACCGTCTCTATCGACGTCGCAGAACTTCATACCCCATATGTCGCCGAGCATGTAGTTACCGAAGTCGACTCTCTCTTCTCCAGCTGGGCCCATCTCGACGTAAACTTCCGCCGGGCTTGAATGATACCAGCCTTCACGGTCCTCCTCTACAACGCGGTACATACCTGGGCACACGCAGTCGAACTCGTAATAGCCGTTCTCGTCCGTCGTGGTCATGGCTATCCAATCACCATTGGTGCTCTGTGGCTCCTGTTCACACTCGTAGAGGTATATCTCCCAGCCTTCGATGGGTTCTTCGTCCTCGTCGTACTCCTCGTCCATATCGAAATCACAGTACTTGTAACCGTTGATCATGCCGCACTCGACGTTACCGAACCACACATACGATTCCTCGCCGGCCACGGCTTCAACTGGTTGTGTCAGTGGCCTTGTGTTGTACCAACACTCCTTCAGGGTCTCCTGCACGTAGTAGTCGCCAGGCTCAACGTCTTCGAAGGTGACCTCACCGTTCTCGTCCGTCACACCGCTCTCCATCTCGGTCATACCGCTGTCGAATAGGGTCATAGTCCAGCCTTCCAGCATCTCTTCACCCTCGTCGTGCTCTTCATTCATGTTCCAATCGTAGAACTTGTAGACCGTTATGTTGCCGTACTGCACGTTACCGAAGTACACTTCCCAATGGTCACCAGGACCTAAGGTTCCGTGTTGCTCCGTTAGTGTAGTCGCCATCCAGCCTTCTGGTACGTTCTCCTCTATCATGTAGTCTCCGACTTCCACATCCTCGAATGTGTACTGTCCTGTGATGCCGTAGTCCTCGTAGAAGAATCCACCTGCGCCCTGTCCATTGAACAGGACCTCTTCGTCGACCAATGGTTCCTCACCATTCCATGTACCGGATTTATCTAGGTCGTTGAACTTGTAGACCGTTATGTCCGGATACTCGTAGTTCCCGAAGTTGACTATCCTGCACGGATTGCAGCAGGTCAATTCGACCTCTACACTCATCGGCGTGGTGTTGTTCCATCCTTCCGGTAGTACCTCTTCAACGTAGTAGGTGCCTACACTCAGGCCCTCGAAGAAGTAGTATCCACATTCCGTGGTCATGGTCCTCTCTAACTCCTCGCCGCTCTCGTCCTTCAGTATTATGGTCCAATCGGGCAGTACCCAATCTTCTTCGTCGTATTCACTGTTCATGTTGTAATCGTAGAACTTTATACCGTAGATATCCTTGTACACGCAGTTGGCGAAGTCCACTGTTTCCGTCTCGCAAGGCTCGATTTCAACGTGAACGAGCTCTGATGTTACCGCGTACCATCCGTCCTGCATGACTTCCTGGACGTAGTATTCACCCGGGCAGATACAGTCGAACTCGTACATGCCGCATCTGTCAGTGTACTCGGTCTCTAGGATATCTCCAGGTTGACCAGTTTCATTGACTGACCAGAGTCTGATCTCCCAGTTCATCAAGGGCATATCCAGTCCAACATCGAAGTGTCCGTCCGCCTCGATATCCTTGAACTTCATACCCTCTATTGTAGAGCATCCTGGGACGTTCCCGAACCATGTATCGTTCGTCATCCCGGCCTCTACATAGACGTAGTGTAACAGACCAGTCGTCGGGCACCAATTGCATTCGTCTTCAGGGATTATCTCTTGGACGACGTAGTGACCTGCTTCAAGGTCCTCGAATGTGTACATCCCGTCGGTCGTGTCCACTGGATCCCCTATCGGCTCTATCGGAGTGCCGTTCTCATAGGCTGACCACAGTTGGAACTGGAATCCGTCTATCAATTGTTCATCTTCGTCGTATATCCCGTCATAATCCTGGTCGCAGAACTTGTAGACTTCTATGTCACCGTACTGTGTGTTACCGAAACTGAACGTGTAATGTTCGCCAGGGCTCAGAGTCGCATCCTGCAATGTATCGGTCGTTGGATACCATCCTTCCGGAACTATCTCTTCTATCTCGTAGTAACCGGGTAGTTGCTCCAACCATGAATGTTCTCCAGTCACTAGGAACTCGTTTAAGAAGAATCCGCCAGCTCCAGCTCCGTTGAATGGAACTCCAACATCGACTAACGGCTCTCCACAGTCATGTTGACTGTTACCGTTCAGATCGTTGAACTTCTCGATGGTTATCTCTACGTACTCCGTGTTGCCGAACCATACCTGTGTCGAATCCATGCAGGACTCTATCACTATCTCTTCCTCTGTGCCGGTGGTTGAATAATAACCCTCCTTTTCCTCTATATGTTCCGTCACCGTGTACGTTCCTGGATAAAGGTCTTCGAAGATTACATAACCTACGCCGTCGTCACCGGTCGTTCCCGACATCTCACCGAGCGTGAACCTCCAGCCGTTCAATACGTAGTCGCCGCTGTTGAACGCGCCGTTATAGTCTTCATCGTAGTACTTGTAGACTCTCAGATCCGTTAAATGGACGTTTCCGAATTCTACATAACTCGTCTCTCCAGGCATCACTGTGACTGCCTTAACGGTCAGTCCCTGGTAATCGGTTCCGTTGGTGCACTCCCAACCGTCCTCCACTATTTCTTGGACATAGTAAAATCCAGCCGGGATATCTTCCCAAAGGAGACAGCCGTCTTCTCCAGTCGTTCCGTCGCCTATTATCTCATCGGGCAGTTCGTCGGTGGTGTTCCAAAGCTTGAACGTCCAGTCCTCAAGTCCCTCTTCCTCTCCGTTCCAGGTTCCGCTCATGTCCGCATCGTGATACTTGCAGACCTCGATATCACCATATGCAGGTGCGT
>CAYMXS010000083.1:0-7227 GCA_964394465.1 uncultured Thermoplasmata archaeon
CCTTCATGCTATCGGCAACGGATTAAAGAGGGGTCTATTTAATCTTGACTACTCTAGTCCCTGCGATATAGTCGCCGATCCTCTTCCTATCGGTGCTCCTCACTATCAGTATGATACTGACGAGGTAGAAAATGAAGATCATATCAGCATATCTAGCCGAATTCCTCGCGGCGCTCTGAACGAAACTGATCTCCTCGAAATCGTCCGTGAGGACTTTCAGATTCAGAAGCATCTTACCCAACGTGGCTCCGAAGTACCACTCCATGAGCGTGAAGTACAGGAAATGTATGGATATGGTCAGGGAGAACAGGGCCAAGATGACGGGGTTTCTCAGGACAGATTCTGCCGAGTTGCCCATGCTGGGGCCCATCAAGAGGTATACGATGAAGAATATGAAAGGGATGACAAGGAAGCAGAGATCGATGAGGTATGCGCCTATCCGGCCCATCAGAGTGCTGTACATCTCGTTTATCCTCCCCCTGATAGACTCCCTCAGGAGCTTGCCGGTCATAAGGTCCTTGTTTGCTCTTTGAGCGTCTAAGGGGTTCTTTTTCTCTCTGAACCGTAGGTAGTCCTGAACGACGAAGGGATGGAGGTACAGCCTCTTCAGTACATCCACTGGGCCTATGGTCGGCCGGTGAAAGCGCTCGTTGCCCCTCAAGAATATAAGCTTATAGGCCTTCTTCAGTTCCTGCTCAACGGCCTCTATGGAAAGTCTGTGACTCTCCTCGTATTCCCCGCTCCTTAGGGCCCTCTGGCTTCTCTCGATGAGGTCCGAAACAGGACTGAAGGACTCCCTGTAGTAGTAAAAGGCAGCCAATGGTATCGCGGCGATCAGACCGGAAAGGTAAACAAGGTCGAATGCACCGGCCCCTCCTATAGACCCGAGTATTCCCTCATCAACTAGCATGGGTATCCTGACCAAATCTGCACCGATCAAGTTCCCGAGAACCGCGGCGGTGTAGGCAAAAGGTATCTGAACATCATCTGGAAAGTCCATGACCCAGCCCATCACGACCGGAACAGCTAGGGCGCATAAAGAGGGCAATAGTAGATACGGGAACTCCGCAACGATACCGAGGTTCGGTTCATATCTGGTGATCGTAAAAGCCACGGCTGACACCAGTACGACCCCAACTGTCAGGACCAGAAGTTGGATCCTGTCCATCAATTTCTTGTATATCAGGCTGCCGCAGACAATCAGGGGTATCAGAGCTCCCCCTACGTTGATGTTCAGGAGTACGTCGTTAGAGACTATTATAGGTACATCCGCTACGAGGCTAAAGAGAGAGCCCACGATTATTATGCCGACCTCGGCCTTTCCAAAACCCGAACGTTCTAGGAAGTCAGATTTGTGTAGGTAGATGATAAGCAATGTAAGTGATAGAACGGGAAGTAAAACGACCGTGAAAGCGGTTCCTAAAAAGGCTTGGTAATCCACATCTATCCACCTTATCGGATGGTGTCCAGAGAGAATGATCCCATGTTTATTCCGCTCTTACTGGATGTGTACTCGACCCAGTCTCTCGTCTGCACGTCACCGAGCCCTTCGACTCGGAGATAGTTCTTCAACTGCTCGACCTTGAACTGTATCTCTCCGTTCATCATGTGGCCCAGCATCGATATGTCCTGCTCAGAGTGCATGCCCTTCTCGAGGGTGTAAAGGGCTATGGCGTTGTCCTTCTTCCTTCTGCCGGCGAAGGGCTGCAGTATCCGGAACGTCGTTTGTGTATCCAGATAAGCTATGACCGTCGAGACGGACTCGAAGGCCATCCTGTAGTACCGATGGTTCTCCTTCAGCTCTTCCGCGAACTCATCCACGGCCTTCGTTATCGCCTTCACGTCGGACTGTTCTTCTATGTACTTGATGTAGTCCTTGTCTTCCTCCATATCCTTCTTTTCACCCATGCTCGCGGAGTAGGCATCGACGTAATAGACCAGATTCCTCATCTCGTATTCCTCATAGGTGGGAAGGACGAACTTCATCTCTTCTCTGACGTCGTCCACGGTTTTGTCAGTTATCACCCAGATCGCTGGTATTCCCTTCTCAAGGCCCTCAGCCACGAATGAATTGATGAGAACCTCTTTGCCCACGTGAGGTGGGCCGTAAATCGACACGTTCGATCCCAGGGGGATACCTCCAAGCAACAGATCGTCTAGACGATTCGTTCCTGTTTTTCCCTTCTCCTCTTCTATCTCTCTCAGGACCTCCTCCTGTCTTTCCTCTAGTTCCTCGTCTATCATCTCTTCTTGCCTTGCCTTCAACTCCCTCTCCTTCTGTTCTATATATTTCTCCTTGGCCTTCAGTTCCTGTTCCTTCTTCTCTATCTCGTCCTCTAGGTCCTGGAGCTGCTTCTTTCTCTCCTCTTCTGTGGTCCCACCGTACTCCTTCTTCAGCCTCTCCACTTCTTTCCTCTCTTTCCTCACCATCTCCTCTCTCTGTCTCAGGTCCTCTTCCCTCTCGTTCAACTGTTCTTCCTTGTACTTGACCTTGTCGTGAAGATCATCGAGTTTGTCCTTGAGCTTCTCTATCTCCTGTTCCCTCTCGGTTATCTCCTTCTCCTTCTTTTCGAGCTTCTCACTCATGTCGGAGGGCTCTCCCTCTCCTTCAGCTACCGGTTCCCTAGACTTGAGTTCCTCCACCTTCTCTTTGAGTTCTTTGTTCTTGCTCTTCAGTTTCTTTAGCTGTTCTTTATCGACCTTAGCGGCCTCTGCAGCTTCTCCTTTCTTGGATTTGAGGTATTTCACCATGGCAACGCTGCCCTTCTTTATCTGGGCTAGGTCCTCTTCTAGGTCTCTCTTCTCTTCCTCCAGTCTTTCGATCTCTTCCTCTTTATCCTCCAGTTTTTTCTCCAGCTTAGCGTTTTTCTCCAACAGTTCCTCTGGATCGAACTCATCGAAAACTAGATCCTCCAGACCCTGCTCGAATTTCTTCCGGAGGTTATCAAGTTCCTCTCTCTCGACCTCGAGTTCTTTTTCCTTCTGCTCAAGTTCCTTTCTCTTCTCTTTCAAGTTCTGTTTGAGTTCCTCTTTCTCCTCTTCAAAGCTCTCTTCACCGAGCCAACCGGAGAAAGATTCCTCCTCGCCGGAGAGCCACGACTTCAGCGCTTCTACGTCCTCGGCCTCTTCCACCTCGGACATCGAACCCGTGGCCTGTCCCGAAGGTTTTTCTCCTCCTGGACCGACTTCTCCCTCGACCTCTTCCATGGCCTCGCCAGAGCCCAAGACATCGTCCAACTGCTGATCGCTTTCACCTGTCAACCAGTTTGCTAGATCATCCTCATCCGGCGCATTGGAGGGAGCACCGCCCTCTTGGCCCTTTTCAGGCACTTCATCCTGTGTCCCATCGATTATGTCCTTCACTTCTTCTTTTATCTTCATGGCCTCGGCTTTACTGAGCTTGTTCGTATCCGTGATGGAATCTATAGAGCTGTTAGCTATATCCTGTATAGACTCAAAACCGTTATCGACCAGAGAATGAGCGATAGCCTTATTTATGGACGGGATCTCCTGCAGCTGTTCGACCGGGGTACCCTTGGACTTTTTGGATATAGTATCATCTAACTGAGCGTCTTTAGATTTCTGTTGGTCAGTCGAACTGCCGTGGGAGTTTCCTACCATATTTTCAACTCTTATCTCTCCACACAACTAGGGTTGGAGTCCATTCTTCGGTTATAAATCTTTTTATCATCCACAGTAGAGCCGTCTATCCGTGCGTAAAAGGATTTGGATTTATTGTATTTAAAGATTCCTTCCATTTATCGTCCACCTCCGAAGGAACTTACTTTATCGTACCCCTTTTTGATCAGGACTGGCACCAGTATCCACAGGATCAGTATCAGGAAGACACCCTGGGGTTTTAAGTATATAAGCACAGCAGTAGAAAGTACACCGAATAGGAGGGATATGATGACCGCCTTTTTATGGATAGGTTTCAACTCTCTTCGTCCCTATAACTTTACCTGATGGATAATAAACCTTACGAGGATGAAAAACAATATTATACCAGTTATCAATGCTCACTCGATAGTATATGCCTAGAGATGAACACGTGACCATGGCCCATGGAGCCGGCGGAGAGACGATGGACGAACTCATCAAGGACGTAATACTTCCGCTGTTCGAGAAGGATAGAGGTGAGATACCTCTCTCGGACCTGGACGATTCAGCGGTGATAGACGACATGGTATTAACGACGGACGGCCATACGGTCAAACCGATCTTCTTTCCCGGCGGAGATCTAGGCTCCATAGCGGTAGCTGGAACCGTCAACGATCTGCTGTCGCTGGGCGGAAAACCGGTGGGCCTATCGCTGGCCATGGTGGTGCCCGAGGGCTTTCCCATGAAGGACCTGGAAAGTTTACTGAAGAGCGCCTCTGAAACGTGTGACTCCGTGGACGTGCCCGTTTTAACGGGTGACACGAAGGTGGTCAGCAGGGACGAGCTTGATGTTCCGATGATCACCACGTCCGGTCTTGGAACCAGACATCCCAACCTAGACGGGAACTTTGAGTTGGCTGGAGGGAGAAAGACGAGGTGGCTGTCGGATAACAACCTGGAACCGGGAGACAAGATAATCGTGACCGGAACCCTGGGGGACCACGGCATAACTGTCCTCTCCAAAAGAAAGGGATACGGCTTCGAAGGTGAACTGAAGAGTGACATAGCACCTCTGACGGATATAATGCAGAACGCCCTCAAGGCCGGAGGTGTCGCATCGGCCAAAGACCCGACGAGAGGAGGCCTAGCCCACGCTCTAAACGAGTGGGCCGATAAGTCTCGGGTCGGTATAGAAGTAGAGGAAGAAAAGATACCCGTACGCGGATGGGTCTCATCCGCCAGCGAGATGTTGGGTATCGATCCTCTGACCATAGGCAACGAGGGCAAGTTCGTCCTGTCCGTCAACAGAACGAAGGCAAAAGACGTGTTGGAAGCGGTGAGAAAGAGCGAACACGGCGGAGAGGCCGAGATAATCGGGGAGGTCAAGGAAGATATCGAAGGGGTCGTTTTAAAAACCGAGGTCGGGGGAAGGCGTATCTTGGAACCGCCGGTGAGCGATCCAGTACCGCGTATATGCTGAAAGTTTCACTTCTTTTTCCTGTACCATAATACCCCTATAGGGACCACCAAAAAGAGGGGCAGCACGATGAAGAGAAGATCACCGTCTCTTTCCTCAGGGGTATTCCCTCCAGGCCTATCTATAACTCTTATCGTAACGTAGTCCGAATCGTTGAGACCGGATTTGTCCTCTACGTAAAGTCTTACCGTATGATTCCCCCTCCTTTCTGAGGAGAAATCGATGACCTCACCTTCCTTATCATAGATACCGTCGTCATCCAGGTCCCACCGGTACGTCTGGATACCTCCGTTGTCCCAGCTGAACTCACCTGACAGTTCTATCCGGTCCTCCACTGCTATATTCAACGTCCTGTCCTTCCCGGCGTCCGCTATTGGCCTGGTACAGTCGTCCCTCCAGTCTTCTTTGAAGATGTCCGTGAAGTAATCACCGACCCCTTCGTTCTCCACGATGATGCCGACTTCCCGGTTCTGAAGTATGGAGTTCTGGTTCCAGTTGATGCTGGATATCAGCACTTTTTCCTCATCGACTATCATACCTTTATTGTGCTGCTTTAAAAATCCATGTTCTTTATTGATCAGGCGTGCCTCTAAGTCTATCTCGGTCATGTTAGCTAACTCGTTCAGCTCTCTCACAACGTCGTCGTTATCGTAATCGTTGTCTTCAATATTGTACCATGTCGCATCCAATAGTATCTTGACCACTACACCTCCTTCGGCCGCCTCCTTTATAGCATCTAGATAGGGGTTCTCCCTATGATCCCACCTGTCTATGTAGAACTGCTGTACGTAGATAGAATCCTCCGCCGAGTTTATCATATCTAAGATTGTTCCCTTCGAGTAAGATGTGTCCGGAGACAGGACCGGTCTAACGGTTAACCGGTCCTCTATAATTCGGGGCTCAAATCTGGGCTTGTAATCTCCCACGGAAACGCTTTTCGGCTCGAGACTGTAGTTCTCCGTCTTTATGTTCTCGTGGAACTCCCAGTCCCACTCGAACACGTTTTTGTAATAGTCGTAAAGCAATTCGTTCCAGATCGCTATACCCCATCCCCGGTTGCCGTTGCTCGGTTCGGGAGAGTGACCCGAACACCCGAGGTTCTCGGACGTTATCAGAACGGAATCTCCGTCGGCCAGCATGTATTTGGAGTGCACATAAGAGTATGGAGAGTACCTGTCCTCGCCTATGGATGCAACTACTCCTCCAGCCTCTTCTATCAGGAACAGACAGTGTCTTTCTCTTTCGGTTACACCGCCGACGGGATGTCCTTCTACGAGAACTTTTACTTGGATTCCTTCCTTGGAAAGGTTTGCTATCTTCCGCGCTATACGAACGTTCTTCAACTCGTACACCGCTATCAGGAGTTCCTCTTCCACCGAGCCCAGATATCCACAGACGGAAGAATAGGAGGAATCCGGAGAGGCGTAGACCTCGGTCTTCCCGTGAAAAGAGAACTCCTCTGGTTCAAAATCTGAATGACCCACGTTCCATCCCCTAGACCAGTTCCAGTCTCTTTCGGTGTTCGTGTCCTGAGAGTTCCTCTTGGCGTAGGTTCCATAGGTCAGGACCTCCGCCCTCCTGCCGGACCATTCACCCTGGATATCTTCGCTACCTTCTCCGTAATAGAAGGCGTCCACCACTTCGTTTTCTACTTCAAAGATGACCTCGTCTCCCGTCTTGGCGAGGGTGAACTGCCCTTCTTTTTCAACTTGACCTTTATCCGTCCAAAGGAGGTCCGGGTCCTCCATCCAGATATCTTCATACTCCTCGTTCTCAGCGATGACCAGGCGCTGATCTTCTTTCAGAGTCACGTTAGGCAGGTGTAGGGACCCTTCTCCGTCCGTTATCGAGGCCTGGCTAAGAAAGACCTCTTCTCCCCGGTTCTCTAGAACTATATAATCACAGCCCGGTCCAGTTGCATAGTACACTTCCGATATCTTGACGTTACAGCCATCGTTTTTCACCGCTCCCGCTGGAAAGACCAGTGGTGCGGTACATACGAAAAGGCAGAGCCAGACCGCCGTGAATTTGACCGTCCTACTGCTATCCATTCCAGCTCTATCGACTCTAATTATATAAAATATACCGTTTAGAGAGAATCCTTACCCTTATATATCTCGTCTTTATATGTGGCCAAACGTTGAATGGAA
>CAYMXS010000084.1:0-6436 GCA_964394465.1 uncultured Thermoplasmata archaeon
CAAGATGGCTTTGGCTCTTTCATGATCAAGCTGACTCAGGCTCCAAGCGGCGTAAAAGCGGATTATCGGTGAGCTGTCCTTCAGTCTTTCTTCGATGAGCTCGAAATGCTCCACTTCGTTCAGATTTGCGGCGACTATCATGGCGTTCCGTATGAGTATTCTACAGCCCTTCCATAGGATCGCTGTATCTTCTAATTCTGAAGGGACGTTATCTCTGTCCAGTTTCAAAAAATACTCCAGGTCCTTATCGAAGGTCTCCATCTCTTCGTACGTGGTTCTTTCAGAACTTTTTCGGTTATGGGGACATACCTTTTGGCACTCATCGCAGCCCCAGATGTGCCCACCGATCTTTTTCCGTTCCTCAACTGAAAGTATTCCCTTCTTCTGCGTCAGATAACTGATGCATCTTTTCCCATCTACGAGATACGCCTCTTTCAGTGCGTTCCCCTCGCAGTTCTCCAGGCACAGCGTGCAGTCACCGCAGTCCATGTCTAAAGGAGCATCGTTCTCTATCTCCAGGTCGGTGAAGATCTCGCCCAGAAAGATATAGGAACCGTACTCGGGGTGGATCAGCATGGAGTTCTTACCTATGAAGCCCGCGCCCGCTCTGGCGGCTAGAGCTTTTTCCAGGAAAGGGGCCGTGTCTACAAATATCTTGTAGTCAAAATCCTTCTCCAACCTGGACCGTAACCTTTTCACCAGTTCCTGCATTTCCTCTTTCAGAAAGTGGTGGTAATCCTTCTTCGTGACATAGTTAGATAGATACTCGTTTTCATCCCCATCATCATAATTCACACCGACCACTATGACCGACTTCAGGTCCTCTAGATGATCGGAGAGTTCGGTCAGTTTTACGATGTCCGACCCTGCAAACGGCTGAGGCCAGAGCTTTGAATCCTTCCTCTCTTTTAACCGTTCCTTTTCATGTTCTAGATCATCGTCATTGGTCACTCTGCATATGTCCAATCTCGATCCTGAAGCTATGTTTTTAACTACCTCATTCTTCAACATGGGTCAAGGCTTCCTTCTCAGTAGATGGTACGTCGAAATATATATCCTGTCCTCTCGAAATGTGACAAGACAAAAAAACTATTTAGCTTCATATGATTCTAAAGAGCGTTCTCAGGAGGAGTTTGGATGGACGATAAGACAGAGACTGATGAGATATCTTCTGAAGTGAAGGAAAGGATAGAGGATTTCATAGCGGGGTGGATGAGCGAGAACAAGGTGCCGGGCATGAGTGTTGCCCTGGTGAAGGGAAAAGAGTTGATCTACGCCAAGGGCTTCGGCGCCCGGGATCTGAAAAACAATCTCCCCGCTAGAGGTAACACTCTCTACGGTATGGCATCCATAACCAAATCGTTCACATCTTTAGCTGTACTGAAGCTGGTGGAGAGAGGAGAACTGGACCTGGACGACAGGATCGAGGACTACGTTCCTATCGACTGGGAGAACGACGTCACCATACACGACCTGTTGTGCCACGGCTCCGGTATGCCCTCCCTAGGTGTCAGTGAAGCCCTTATAGACAGGCTGATAGAGATGGACGAGAGGGGACTTCCACTCAGCGACCTGGACGATTTCTACCTGCACCTCAACAGTGCCAAGGACGAGATCGCTTCTGAACCGGGAGAGGAGTTCTTCTATTTCAACTCGGGCTACGCACTGCTGGGTCAGATAATAGAGAAGGTGAGCGGTAGTTCGTATCCAGAATTCATAGAGAAGGAGATATTCGAACCTCTAGGGATGAAGAGGTCACGTTTTGAGTATGATGAAGAAACAGATGATATAATGACGCCCTATTTCATGGGTGAAGACGGTCCTGAACAGACGCCTTACCCCTTAAGGGAGATAGGGCATCCTGGAGGTGGTCTGATAAGCTCGGCGAAAGAGCTCGCTAACTACCTGATCATGCACATGGATCAAGGGGAGTTCGAAGGTGAGCAGTTGGTGAAGCCCGAGACTTTGGCTGAAGCACACTCTCCTCATATCTCAAGAGAAGTGGGCGACTACGGCTATGGATGGGCCATAAAGGAATTCGAAGGAGAAAAGTTCGTCGGCCACGGCGGTTCTATAGCCGTCAGCGGCGGTTTCATAGGATTTTTGGACGATGTTGGCGTTGTCATAGCTTCGAACACTATCCCAAACGGTTCTTTCGAAGAGGTAGGTAAGTGGATCCTAAAGACCTTTAGAGGAGAAGATGGAGACGAACTCACTTACTTCAAAAGGAAGAAAAGACTGGATATGTTGACCGGAACGTACGAGTCCTTCAGAGGTATCAAGGAGATGGAAGTGGAAAAGGAAGCGAACCTTCTCAAGCTCACGGTCAAGGAAAGGCTGGAGAGCCAGCAGTTGATACTCATACCTGAGAGTGAAGATGTGGACGGGTACGAGTTCTATTACCTGGACGGCAACGGCGAAAAGAACTCCGTGAGGTTTGAAGTCCAGGATGAAGACATTGACCTCTACATAGGTAGATGGCGCCTACACAAGAAGGAGTGAGGTGGAGATATGAAAAGAGTCCCCGTGGCCCTGACCATAGCAGGTTCGGACTCTGGAGGTGGAGCAGGTATAGAGGCGGACCTCAAGACGTTCGGTGCCTTCGGGGTCTACGGTGCCGCGGTGATAACCTCTGTAACGGCTCAGAACACCCAGAGAGTTAGCGGGATACATGACATACCACCGGAGATGGTGGGAGATCAGATCGACACCGTGCTGGAGGACATCGAAGTCGATGCTGCCAAAACAGGGATGCTCTCAAACAGAGAGATGATCGATGTTGTATGCGAAAGGATGGACCGTTATGGTATCAAAGTCGTCGTGGACCCGGTGATGGTCACCAAGAGCGGGGACCAGCTCATCCAGGACGACGCCGTAGAGATGTACAGAGAAGAGATGGTGCCTAAGGCGTTAGTTCTAACACCGAATCTGAGAGAAGCGGAGAAGCTCACCGGTATGTCCATAGCAGAAGACGAACTGGAGGATATGAAGAGAGCGGCTGAAGACCTCCACGGAATGGGGGCGGAGAACGTGGTCATCAAAGGGGCCGCGGTCGAAGAGGAAGTCATCGATATCTTGTTTGACGGGGAAGACTTTTTAGAGTTAACTGGTAAAAAGTTCTATTCGAACAAGCACGGCACCGGTTGTACCTTTTCCTCCGCGATAACCGCGAATATCTCCAAAGGTCTGTCTATGAAAAGATCGGTAGAAGTGGCCAAGGATTTTGTTGGAGACGCCATCGAGCAGGGGCTCGATATAGGGAAAGGGGAAAGACCGGTGAACCACATGGTATGGAACGGTAGGTCAAACTAAAAGACATAAGCTATATATCAGTTCTATTACATGCTTTTCTTGAATCCGAGGTCAGAACAGTGATAGAGAAGGATAAGAGACTCTTCGTTATAGTCACGATAGCCGTGGTGGTCCTCCTTGTAGTCTGGTTGGTCTTTGTGAACAGCGGTGATGAGGACATCGATGAAGGTACTGTAGTCATAACGAATTCAGACGGTGAAGAGGTCGAAGTGGAGGTAGAAGTAGCGGACGAGAAAGAGGAGCGGAGAGAAGGACTCATGCACAGGGAATCACTCTGTGAGGACTGTGGGATGCTCTTCGTTTATCAAGAGAACGTTCTTGACAGCTTCTGGATGAAGAACACGGAGATACCTCTCTCGATAGCCTTCATATCCGAAGACGGAACGATAAACGAGATACAGCAGATGGAGCCCAACACGACCGACCCTCACACACCCAGCGATAGATATCGTTATGCTCTAGAGGTGAACCAGGGCTTCTTTCAAGAGAACGATATAGACGCCGGTGATCAGGTCTCGATCCCAGAAGAGTATACTAGTTGATGAGCGATCTGGATTTATTTGATAGATCAGGGAAGAGTACTTCTTCATGGCTTAGATATAGCTTTTAAAATTGGAGAGAATGTGTTTGAGAATATGGGTGAGAGAGAAGAAAGATAATTTTCTCATATTTCATCCCTAATCTCTCCCAAAATTTAGAATATATGAACAACTCTTGATAACTCAGATTCCGAAGAGGACTTGATATCATGAAAGTGCTATTGGATGGTGAGATAAACACGATAACGGATGGAACTTTCAAAGGTTCGATCCTCATAAAAGAAGGCAAGATCGCTAGGATAGGAAAAGATATAGAGATCCCAGACGAAGCTGAACGGATAGATGTAAGAGATAAAACATTGATACCGGGCCTGATCGAAGCTCACTGTCACGCCGGCATCCATGAAGAAGGAGAGGGATGGGAAGGGGACGATACCAACGAGAGATACGATCCTATAACCCCTCATCTGAGAGCACTCGACGGTGCCAATCCCGACGATATAGGTTTAAAAGAAGCGGTAAGAGCCGGGATAACCACGGTCAATGTAACTCCTGGATCAGCAAATCCTATAGGTGGAAAGTCCGTGGCTATAAAGACCGCCGGGTCCAATATTATAGATGAACTCGTCCTCAAAGAACCTACGGGGATGAAGATGGCTTTCGGTGAGAATCCGAAAAGGGTATACAAAGAACAGGAGACCACCCCCTCGACGAGGATGGGTACCGCGGGTATACTGAGGAAGACGCTAGCTGAAGCGGAGAGTTTCGATGGGGACGATGATGAAAAAGATTTCTTCAAGTTGAAGGCCTTGAAGCCGGTCCTTGAGAACGACTTGAAAGCTAGGATCCACGCTCATAGAGCTGACGATATGATCTCCGCTATAAGGATCGCGGAGGAATTCGGTTTCGATCTTGTACTGGAACATGCAACTGAAGGACACGAGATAGCTGATCATCTGGCTGAAAAGGACGTTCCCGCGGTCGTAGGTCCCTGCCTATCCTCAAAATCAAAGAGAGAGAACGCTGCACGAACTTTTGAGACTCCGGGTGTTCTTGCAGATAAAGGAGTGAAGGTCGCTCTGATGACCGACTCACCCGTGATACCTACAAAGTACTTGAACCTGATGGCGGCCTACTCCGTCAAAGAAGGTATGGACGAAGAAGAAGCTCTGAAAGCCATCACCATCAATGCAGCAGAGATATGCGATATAGATCACAGGGTCGGAGCCCTGGAAGAGGGTAAAGACGCTGATATAGTTGTTATCGACGGAGATCCGCTTGAGATAAAGTCAAGGATAGAGGGTGTGTTCATCCAGGGTGAAAAGGTAGTTTAAGGAAATTGAGATAACAGAGCTGGCGCGGTGAATCCCAACAACGATAAGTGGGTCATAGAGATCCAATTCTTCTTTTTGAGTTTTTGCTATCGAAAATCGGTTGCTGCCTAACGTTCTTTTTGTGCAATCTGAGTTTGGAGTACTCCCTATCTCCTCCGCCAGATCACTCCTGCCATGACTGTAGTGGCGATCACCACTGCAATACCGAAGCCAGGCGTTTCTTCACCTGGATCTTCCTGGTTCCAACCGGCGAGTGTGGCCCACAGCCACCAGGCCGCATAGGCCTTCTGGTTCGCATTGAGCGGTTGGGAGTGTGCCGAGGCACAACTGTACCAATCCTCTCCTTCGGTGTGCGCCTCCTGCCATTCTATCGCCCAGTTGCTGTCCCTCTCCCCATCACCGTTGGAATCGTAATCGCAGTTGTCGTCGGGTATCTTGTCCCCGAAGTAGTCACCGTCAGGGTCGTAGGATTCGATATCGGCGAAATCGTACAGGAACTTGTCATTCTCGATGCAGTAGTCCCTTATCTGCTCGTTCCGCTGGTGTAGGTTACCGTCCAGGCCGCTCCCGTCCAGGTGGCCGGTCATGTAGACGAAACCGACATCTGGATTTTCGGTCTCAAGGTCATCCATCAGGTTCAGGTAAGTCTCGATATCTTCCTCTGTTGCGGTGCTCACCTGTCCGCACCAGGACCAGATGACGACGTTCAGATCTGGATGGTCATCGAGATAATCCCGTGTCGCGTCCGCCCATGAAGTCCTATCCGGGTTTCCCAGGTCCGATGCTCCCGAAAAACACCTGTCTCGTAAGTCCAGAGCACCGTCTTCTCCGCCGTTGTTGTACGCGTAGAGATCTTCTGGGTGTCCTAGACCGTTCATGAAGTCCACCAGCCCGTCCATGCCCGTTGTCAACTGACTCCCGTGAGAAGTGTGCCCGTAGCCGATGTGTAGCTCCGATTTCGCCTGTTCTATAGCGGATTCCGGTATCTGGGAGATGTCGGTACTGGAGTGGTCTATGATATTCCTCGGGGTGGAACTGCTCTGGTCAGCGTTACCTGAAACCAAAACTGAGGCGTTGAGACAGATCAGAGAAAATATCACGAAAAGACTCGATATCTTGTATGCTGATTTAAGGGACATATCTTGAATAAACTCCAATGACATATTTATAATGTAGTAGGTGGAGTGAGTCAGTGGTGGAAAGTGTTATCTTCTCTCGGTGGTAAAATCGTGGATCATCTTCGATCCTTCG
>CAYMXS010000085.1:0-6047 GCA_964394465.1 uncultured Thermoplasmata archaeon
GAGCGCCGAGGGGGAGATTCGAACTCCCGAGGCGCAACGCGCCACCGGCTTGCTTGGGGTTTGACGGCTCTCAAGGCCGGCGCCTTGGTCCAGACTTAGCTACCTCGGCATCTGGGAGATAGACAAAAAGGAATCTGTTTATAACTGTTACCCTCACTCGCGAAATCCTATCGATGGAGAGGTCAACCACACAGGAAGGGTGTGGAAAAGAACTATATACAGTAATAAAATACTCTGGTCCATGCGTATCAGGCAGCCCATAGTCAGTGTTCTCGGTCATGTCGACCACGGAAAAACCACCTTTTTGGATAGAGTAAGAGGTAGTACCGTGGCGGACCGGGAAGCCGGGGCTATAACACAGCACATCGGAGCCACAGAGGTCCCGGTGGAGGCCCTGGAGAAGGCGTGTTCACAACTGGGCTGTAACGTTGATTTTTCACTGCCTGGATTACTGTTCATAGATACACCAGGACATCACTCCTTTATCACACTCCGTTCTAGAGGAGGAGCTTTAGCTGACCTTGCCGTTTTGATAGTCGATATAAACGACGGGTTCATGCCCCAGTCCTTAGAATCTCTAGATATATTGAAGAAGGAACAAACACCTTTCATAATCGGGGCTAACAAATTGGATAAGATCCCTGGATGGCGCTCTGAAAACAAGCCCTTCGTCCAGAACCTGCAGGATCAGTCCGACGATGCTGTAGACAGGATGACCGACGCCCTCTACGAGATGATAGGAGACCTATACGACAAGGGATTCTCTTCAGATAGATACGACAAGGTGAACGATTTTGCCAACAATATAGCCATCGTCCCTATGAGCGCCAAGACAGGCGAAGGGATGGAAGACCTTCTCATGACGCTTATCGGCCTAGCCCAGACATACCTCGGGGGAGAACTCGAAGTGGAGGAAGGCCCGGGCGAAGGGACCGTTCTAGAAGTCAAAGAAGAATTAGGTTTGGGTACGACTCTAGATACGATCGTCTATTCAGGAGTATTAAGAAAAAACGATCAAGTCATCATCGGAACGAGGGAAAAACCTCTGAAGACCAGGATCAAAGCCCTGCTAGAGCCAAAACCCATGGACGAGATCAGAGACCCGAAGGAAAGATTTGACGAAGTGGAAGAGGTCAGCGCCGCTTCTGGAATCAAAGTTGTCACTCCAGAGGTGGAAGGTGTCCTCGCAGGGGCGCCTGTGAAGGTCATAGGAGATAGGAACGTGGAGGATGTCATCGCAGAAGTAAAGAAAGAGAGCAAAGCCAGCATAGAGACTCAAGACGAGGGAGTCGTAGTAAAAGCCGACGCTATCGGTTCGTTAGAAGGTCTAGCCTACGAGCTCGAGGAAAGTGACATACCGATCCTGAAGGCTTCTATAGGAGACGTTTCTCAGAAGGATATAGTCGACGCTGAGACCATCAAGGAGCCGTTGAACAAGGTAATACTCGCCTTCAACGTGGATGTCCTTCCGAAAGCAGAGGAAAAACTGAAAGAGAGCGACGTCAAGGTATTTACTGAAGACGTCGTTTATCAGCTCGTGGAAGATTACGATGAGTGGAAAGAGGAGAAAAAGAGAGAATTAGAGGAAGAGAGGAGAAAGAAGATAGCTCATCCTGGCAAGGTCAGGATACTGGAAGACCACGTATTCCGGATGTCGAAACCGGCCATCGTGGGCGTTAGAGTCCTAGCCGGCAGCATAAGACCGGGTGAAAGATTACTGAATAAGGAGGGTAAATCGGTAGGCAGCATCAAAAGCATAAGAACTGGAGATAAATCCTTGGACGAGGCTGAACAGGGGGACGAAGTCGCCATCGCGATCTCAGGAGTTACAGTGGGAAGGCAGATCGAGGTGAAGGACGAACTCTATATCGATATACCAGAGGGAGACGTTAAGAAGTTGAAAGATCTAGAGCTTACCTTCGATGAGCAAAGGGTGCTGGACGAGGTGATAGAGATCAAGCGAGAGGAAAACGATTTCTGGGGTATGTGAATCAGTATTCCTTCTTTCCGTTTATTTCCTCGCCGCATAGCGGACATTCTTCCAGTTCTTCTATACCCTCTTTATGAAATGCCGTACCGCAGTTTGGACAGTTTACTTTAGAAGTATCTTCTGTGAACTCGCCTAGGCAGATAGTGCAGCGGTCAGTTATCACTCCCTCAGTCTTTTGTCCCTTTATAGTCCCGGCTCCTTCACTCATCTCCGAGGTCTTAGCCTTTTTAGGATCTAAATCCAATATTCCTTTGTCTTCGTCATCTCTGGAGGTTAGAACAAAAATTAGACCAACAACAGCCGAGACAACAATCATTAGCAGTAGCCACCAGTAACTCAGGACATTCTCCAAAAGGGAGTGCTTTTCACTAGTTTTTCCTGCACCCGTAGTAAATTCCCATTGCTCGTCTATGCTGTTGCCTGAGGTATCCTCTACAACCACCATAACGGTATATTCCGTCTCTGGTTTTAGATCTTCAGATGGGACGAATTCCAGAACCTTGCCCTTGGACCCGACCTGATAGGAGCCCTCCACCTTTTTGGACCCCTCGGATATCACAAGTATGTCAGCTGTATCTGGGTCGATCGCTTTATGATATTTTATCTGGATAGTTGTACCCACTTCTATGCCGGTAGAGTTCGAGGTCGGAAGTGTATAGTTCACCAAGGAACCTACAGGTCTAGATATCGAAAATTCAGGAGAACGGACAAAGGCAGTCTGGCCTGAACAATCTGTTATAGATATATTGATGATCGCACGGTCGGAGATATTTTCTAGTACCCACTCATAACTCCCGTTGTTTTGTATATCGGTGGCGATGGATACCCGAGTATGATTGGAAAGTGAAACGGTGATATCTACCGAACCTACTTCTAAACCATGATCATCCGTGGCTGACCAGTTGATGTTTAGTGGTTCCCCCATAGTGTATGTCTCTCCCTTCACTGGGTTCGTTATATCTAATGTGGGTGGATCATCTTCTTCTGTAGTAAAACTGAAAGTCTTTTTGTCCTCTAACTGAAGGCCGTGAATATCTTTTGCTCCCTTACCCAATTTTACCTGGTATATCGTCTCTGGATCCAATCTTTTCTTTGGAACGAAGATCAGAGTGCTACTGTCCATCCTTAAATTGCCTGTAACAAAAGGTTGGATGGAGAAGGCATCTTTCAAGGAGGTCAAATTCATCGATTCACTGAACGTCAACGAGATGTTCGTGTAGATGGAAACTTGAACCTGGCCGCCCACAGGATAAGTAGATTTTACTGAGGGATGTGACGTATCTACGATTAGAGATACATCGGCATCCTCTGGAACGTCTTCCATATTAGAAGCCCTGTCCTCTCCGAGTGTATAAAATTCATGTGTGCCATCTTTTCCAACGGATATATCAAATTTCACGGTGCATGAACGGTCGTTCAGCGTTCTTTCAGTGAACAAAGTCCAATCCGTCCAGGTCTCTCTATCGTCTTCACTGAGTCGGTGCCATAGCTCTATACTTTTCAGATTACCGTTGTCCGATGCGGTGAAATTCAATGTTATGTTTGAGGTCGTGGAAACGCGTTCAACTGGATCGTTATTTTTCAGTTCGGTAATCGGAGCCTCATGATCGTACACCGTTACTGTGAGGGAATCAGTAGCATAATTTCCTGAAGCATCAGTAACGTTCAAGAATACTTCGTAGGTGCCGATCTCCGGGAAGCTATACTGACAGACTTCCCCATATAGGTTCATAGAATCGATCGACCAGGTATAATTCACTATGGCAACGTTATCTGTGGAGGAAGTCGCTGCAAATTCTACCTCCTCTCTGACAGAGATGTCCCTGTCAACACCGGCTTCTGCATCTGGTGACTCTATATCCCGTACCGTAACGTTGAGAGTATCGATATCGTGATTTCCTGTAGAATCTGAAACGTTCAACTTGACCGTTTTATCTCCCGCTTCTTCAAAAGTATGGTTGACCACTTCACCGTAATATTTGGTCTCCTCAATTAGCCATGTATAGTTAACCACTCCAACATTATCCGAGGTATTTGATGCGTCGAGATGAACGGTTTCTCCCATATCTATGACTAGATCCTCACCTGCATCAGCGATAGGCGCGACGATATCCTTTATGGAGAAATTGTGATGGGTAGAACAGTTCCAGTTACCCCATGAGTCCCCTGCCGTTATAGCATAGGTGTAGTTGCCCATCTGGTCAAAGCTCGAGTTGTAGTAGTAAGAGGAACTGCTGTTATCCATCGTACGATTGTAAGATTCACCCCCAGGATATGATATATTGACATAAACACCCTCAAGATTTGGGTCGTATACATCAGAGGTCAGATTCACACAGCCTCCAGGTTCCTGTACTGACGGCCATGCACTGACGTTTTTTATCACAGGTGGTGAGCCATCCATAATCTGAAATGTATACGTCTCAGAATGGTTCCAATTTCCAGCTTGATCTACGGCCCAAACTATGAACCCATAATCTCCAGCTGTATTGTAACTCCTATTATGGTACCAGATATGATCGGAAGATTCCAAACATGTATAGTTGCTTTTTGAACCGTCCGGCCTAGTGATATTGATGAAGACATCTTCTACCGGCTGGTCATCCGTGACGCTACAGCTCAAATTCACGTTTTTTCCAGACAGTTGAACCATGGGATCAGCAGAAACGTTATCGATCTTCGGAGGAGCGGCATCTATTATAGTGAAGTTATAGCCGGCAGAATGGGTCCAGATGCCACTAGAGTTCTTAACGGATATATTGAAATCGTATTGCCCTATCAAAGTGTATGAGGAATTGTAGAAGTAAGATGTGCCATCATAAAGCATGCTTTTATTGTGCTCTGAACTATCGGGATAAGTTATGTTCAACCATATTTCTTCGAGTTCGTACAGGCTTATATCACAGGACACATTTACATATCCACCGGATTCTTGATTTTCTGGATCGGCACTTACTCGACTTATATTACCGTTCACGTAAAAGTGACGTTCTTGGGAACTGTTCCAGTTGCTAGACTGGTCTTTACATATTATACTGTAACTATATGGGCCTGATGAATCATATGATCGATTGTAAAAATAGGTTTGACCCAGTACATTATTCATTGAAATGTTAATGCTGTAGCCTGAAGGATAGGTAAGATTCAGCCATACGTCAGAAACCATATGATTATCTGATATATCACAGGATATGTTCACTGATCCGTCTATTTGAAGATTACTTGGTGTGGATGTCACGTTGCTTATCCTGGGTTCCCTTACATCCTGTACAGTGAAGTTCTCTTCGGCTGAGACAGCATTATTTCCGCTCGTATCATTGGCCATTATACTGTAATTGTAGGTGCCGGGTATGTCAAAGGATAGATTGCTGTAGAATGTTTCTGAAAAAGTGGAGGCCATGGTCCTGTTCATCATTGTTCCATTAGGATATGTTAATCTCAAAGACACCTCAGATAACGCATAGTTATCACTTACATCGGCCGTTATATTGACGGGGCCACGTAAAGTTTGAGATGATGGATTAGCCGACACATTATCGATTATCGGGATAGTTGTATCCTCTATCACAAAGTCATATGATGAGGTTTTAGTCCAATCCCCGCTGACGTTCTTCACTTCTATCATGTATGAGAAGGTTCCCAACTCATTGTAGACCGATCTATTATACCATGTTTTTCCGTTCCCTGAGCACATGCTTTTATTCTCTAATTCTCCTGAAGGGGTCGTTATGTTAGCCCAGGCATCCATTACTTGAGAGATAGTGATGTTACACGTAAGGTTAACTGATTGCCCTATCTCCTGCGGGGACGGCGAAGCTTGGATATCACTTATATTGCCCTCGATAGAAAAGGTGTTGGTAATTGATTTGTTGACATTCGCACTACCGTCTCTAGCCCAGATTTTATAGTGGTATTGGCCTGAGTCGTTGAAGGTCGAATTGTAATAGTATCTACTACCAGAAGGGTGAAACATGCTGATGTTTTGAGAGGTACCATCTGGTAGAGTTATATTCACTTTTACAGTATCTATATCCCAATTATCGTTCACATCGCAGGA
>CAYMXS010000086.1:0-5825 GCA_964394465.1 uncultured Thermoplasmata archaeon
TCTTCCATCTGGCTGTCATCTATTATCTCCTCGGCTATCTCCTGCCCCTTCCGGAGGCGTACATCGGTGGGAATACCGGACTCCTCCGCCACTTCTATTAAGTCAGAGGCGTACTCATCTGCTTGGTTTTTCTTCTCCTCTAGCACCGTATCCAGGAAATCATCTTTTTCCTTCATGCCCACATTGGCATCTAGAACTTCGGGCACCGACTGTTCCTCGATTATCTTGAGTATCACTATCTTGTCTGGCTTTTCCTTTTTAAGTATCTCTCTTATCTTATTCAGGGAGTCTTCAGTGTAGCGTTCCCTGTAGCTGGCGATCAAGAGGGTTCCGGGCCCATCGCTTCTCTCATCTGAGCTCTTCTGTGTTTGCATCTGGGTCCTCCAAACATTCGGGGTTTTATTTCATCTATAGGTTTGATGTAAAGAGAATTAAAGGTTTATAAAATGATTTGGGTGGAACGATTTTTTGCGATCTCCTCGGATTCTTTATGGATATTCAGGCTTCACTTCTCTTGAGATATTCTACGACCCTATCGATCGCATCGTTCTCCTCTATTTCGTTATCTGGATCGTATTCTAGGGCTATCACTTTTTCGTCCAAAGTGGGCATTGTATCATCCTCGTGGTCTATCTGGATGAAGAATTCAGAATCTTCGAGCGTGATGGTAACGCCGTAGCACTTCTGATCGTACTTCTGGGAGATTATATCAACTATGCCTCCCAGTCGGGAGTACAACTCTTCTCCGACCTTGAACTGTCCTTTTTGTGTTGTCTGGATCAATCTCCCCTGGTTATCGAAGATCGCTATCTCCTTGAGGCCCTGGCATTCCTTTATATCCGATAGGTCTTCAATAGCTTCTTCCATTTTGATCTCCTTCTATTTTTATGGTTCTTGGTCCTGGTTACAATTCAGAATTGTATAACAACTCCTTTTTATATAGTTTTGGCCGTCCCCTTTTAACTAGATCTCTCTCAAGGACGTGGACTTTATGAACCTTTTGAGTGTATCCTTTGAAGGGTAACTCATTTCAGGCTCAGAGATATAGTATCCGGCGACTGCGTTAGACAGAAGCAATCTATCTTCGGCGGACATACAACTCAATTCTCCGAGTATATCTCCGGCGTTCCAGCTGTCTCCTGCTCCAGTTGAACGTTCGATATTTACCTTGAAAGAGGGTACTTTTTCCGTACTCCCATTTGAATAGAACGATCGGGAGTGATCAGCGGTATGGAGGTCCACTCGCTGTGTTCCATCTAAGAGTGTGCCTTTTGCCTCTTCTAGCTCGTCTTTTCCAGCGTATGTAAGAAGCTCATCCTCATTGACACTTAGGATATCGATCAGATCTGAAAAGAGTACCTTCTGTCTCAGCTCATCTATCCCTTCCTTTTGCGGAGATGGGTCTCCCGGGTCGAAGAACGTTTTACAGTCATGTTCCTTGGCGAGAGAAAACACCTCTCTTGCAAGCTCCGTACCTTTCTCATTCAAACCCCAATCTGAGAGACAGACTATATCGGCTTTTTTTATCATAGACTCGTCTTCCCTTTCTAGTTTTTCAGGACCGAAGTCGGATAGACTGCCAGGATCGCTGAGCATCAGATTGATACTTTCACCGTCTTCTTTCAATTCGAGAACCGTGCTCACGGCCAATCTCCCGTCCGTCCGGACTCTAGATAGGTCTAGATCCAGATCATCGGTAAATCTTTCTAGCAGTTTAAAACCCGTCACGTCAGTCCGGGCTATCAGGGAAGTAGAGACACCCAAACTCGATAAAGCAAAGGCGCAGTTCACAGCCTTACCCCCTTCGCTTAAGGAATGTTGAACTCTTATATTTCCTCCGCCCTTTTCGGCTATATCTTCCATATTCTTTTCTAACTCCTTGAGTCCGTGATCGAATTTGATGCTGGAGTCTAAACAAAAATGTGGAAGCATGACCGCCTTCGGTCTTTTTGTCACTCTGTCCAACTTGCTCAGGAGTCTCTCTTTCCTTCCCATAGAACTCGACCTTTGATTGTTTAAACGGAAGTGGTTTAGTATATTTGCCCCTTATATACTCTGACCCTGTGTTCTCAGAAATAGTTATAAAGGAGGGCTATTTGTAAATCCTTGTTATGAAGGTATCTGTGGTAATCCCGACTATGAACGAAGAGGAATCGATAGGGGATGTTTTGGATGAGGTCAACGAGGCTTTATCCGACAGAGACTTTGAGGTCTTGATAGTCGATACCGAGTCTACTGATAAAACGAGGGAGATCGCCCGCTCGAAAGGAGCGACTGTCGTTGACGAGCCCAGGAGGGGCTACGGCAGGGCATACAAGACCGGTTTCGAAGAGGCAGAGGGGGATATAATCGTCACTCTAGACGCGGACTGTACCTATCCAGCAGAAAAGATACCAGAGATGCTGGTCATGATAGAAGAGGAGGGCTATGAGTTCATCAGCACGGACAGGCTTTCAAACATATCCAGCGATGTCATGACCCTGACCCATAGATTTGGAAACTGGGTCCTGAAGGCCACTACGAACCTACTTTTCCGAGCGAACCTCAACGATTCACAATCCGGGATGTGGGCATTCCAGAAGACCGCTTTACGGCATCTAAACGTCACCTCCAACGGCATGGCCTTCTCAGAGGAGATAAAGATAGAGGCCGTACAAAAAGGGCTGCAGTTCGACGAGATACCCATAAATCTTAGGCCCAGGAAGGGAGATGCGAAGATACACTCCTGGCGCGACGGTTTGAAGAACTGGGGATTCCTGTTCAAGAAACGGTTTGGGATGGTGTAATCTTGTCTAAGATAAAGCTCTCCCCCTCGCTTCTATCGGCAGATTTTTCCTGTTTAGAGAGTTCTATAGAGAGGGTGGAAGAGGCGGAGATGCTGCATTTAGATGTGATGGACGGTCACTTCGTACCTAACCTGACCTTCGGGCCCTGCGTCATAGATTCTTTACGAGACAAGACGGACCAGATCTTCGATACCCACCTGATGATATCAGACCCTGATAGATATATCTCGGAATTCGTGGGATGCGGTTCAGATATAATAACCGTACATGCGGAGTCCTTCGATAACGAAGAGAACATGCTATCAGTCCTTGAACGTATAAGGAGCCACGACGTGAAGGCCGGCGTGAGTCTGAAGCCCGACACTCCTTTTGGCGATGTCATGCATCATCTTTCGAAGATAGACCATCTTCTCATCATGACCGTAGAACCGGGATTCAGCGGTCAAGAGTTCATGCACGAAGTCGTCCCTAAGATAGCCAAAGCCAGACATAGGATAGATGAGCTTGGTTTGGACATCGATCTTGCCGTTGACGGAGGCGTCTCACCGAAGACCGCACCGAGAGTCTCGGGAGCCGGCGCGAATGTATTAGTAGCGGGTTCCGCCATATTCAGTGGTGATCCCGAGAAGAATATGAAAGAGCTGCGGGAATCGGCAGGATCTCACCTGGGAAGATATACCGAAGAAAGTGAGTAAAGAAATGTTTTTACTTTTTCGATAGCCTACTTCTTTTCGTTCACGTTCTTGTACTTGGAGCGGATGAATGCTACAGTTTGGATAGGTCTGAAAGGTTTTTGAAAGTGGTGACCCAAAAGCTGGTTCGTGAGCTGGGCTGCACCGTTTGAAGCCGTGTAACTCCCCCCTATAGCGAAAACACCAAAGCTATCTGGACCGATCATTAATGACCCAAAATATTAATCACTTATGAAGAGTTTCTATAACGTATGTCACGATACGTTATCTCAGATCATCATTTCGGCCATTCGAACATCATAAAATACTGTGACCGGCCCTTTGACAGCGTCGAAGAGATGAATAACACATTATTGGACCGACACTACGAGACGGTTGAACCCGATGCAGTCCTTATCCATCTTGGAGATGTAGCAATGGACATGCAGAACGGTCAGGAGACCATCGAGTATTTCGAGAAACTGGGAGCTCACCTCTTAGTTCAGGGCAACCATGATGTCGGGTTGGATCCAGAAGAAGCTCCGTTTCCTGTAGTCCAATCCTGCATCCTTGAACACGGGAAGTACCGATTCTACTGTACACATTATCCAGAAAATATTCCAAACGGTTGGGACGATTGGGCGATCCATGGCCACGTACACAACAATGACACCGATACCTATCCCTTCGTAGCCTGCAACGAAAAAAGGGTAAACGTCAGTTCTGAGCTACTCCAGTTTCGGCCGGTCACACTCGACCTGATCACCGATATCCTCGACGGATGTCCAAAGGACACGCGATTACGTGATTTATCAACGGCAAAAGAGTTCTTGAGATCAGATGGGTAAACCATTAAAGAAAAGTGGATTGGTTCTGATCCGGCCGTGAGAATAACCCAAGAGAGGAGAGGATCGTATCATGGATTCAGTATCCAGCATGCACCATGTCTAGTTGATCTCTAGTGGTAACACAAAATGTTGCGAAATTTTAATGTAAAAGGCAACATCCAATCCTTCGAGCTACGGCATGATTTTTAAACCAACTTTCTCGAAATCCCCGTCAAAAGTAAATATATGTTCGATATCGTATCTGTCCATATATATTACATTACTCCAGTGTACAAAAGATAGCTCATTTTTTCCTTCACTGACTCGCCCTCATATCTCCTCAAAATTCAGTGAGCTGAAGGGGTGGATAATCACGCTTGAATCAACGATTCTATCAACTAGATTCTATCAACTATATACACTGCTGCCTCATGATTATAATTGTAAAGAAGAAAGGAGTAAGTTTCTTGAGGGACCATCTCAGAGGTATGAGTTGCTCCAAATAAAACCACGTTTCTCTTATTTTTCTCGGCGAACTTTTTCGCCCGCTCATCGTGAGGATCTTTTTTCTCATTCAGAGCTATCCAGGCGCTTGTATCGATGAAGAGTGGATGATAATTTTCTCCCATCCTTCTACTTCCCGTAAACTATCTCGTCTACTTCAGTATCTTTCTTCTTCGGTTCATCATCTCTCGGTTCGGATCCAAAACAGGGCCCAACCCAGTTTTCTTTCGAAACCTTCTGGACCCGATGTTGAATACCCCGAGGAGTAAAGAACCCTCGTACTGGTTAGGTAGAAAAGGATCTTCATAGGGTAGGTCGTTCATCCTGATGACCATGTTGAGGTTTGAGGCTACCTTTTGAGGGCATAGTCCTCCCGCTGCTTTCTCAAGATCCGGTAAGTAGAGATACGTCAAACGATGGTTTTTTCAAGTTCCTCGATACCTTCAAAATCATCATCTCTTGTGAGTAATTCAGCACCTTCAGAGATACATACACTCGCGACCATCAGGTCGAAATCGTTTTTCTTGGGATATTTTTCATGAAGTCTTCCAAACTCTTTTGCCGCAACAGATCCAGATTCGAGGAAACGAACGTTCTCTAGGAATTTTTCTACCTCATTTACACCCTTTTCCGGTTTAGAAGACAGGTAGGCCCCCTTGTAAAGCTCGCAGACGACAGGATACGAAACTGCAAAGACCCCTCCCTCAGATAAAAGGTCTTCTATCTCCTTATCTCCTCTGAAGAGATCGATTATCACTGATGTATCCAAGCATATCATTTCAATCGCTTCCCTGAAAGTCCCGGGTAGTGAATTCCTTTCTCTCCTTTTTCAGTTGATCTTTGACTTCGGCTATCTCAGGAAAGGCACCAGAAAATTTTGTGATGTTAGAATAGCTTTCAGAGATTTTCCTGACCACGTCCGAGAAGCTTTCTCCCTCCTCCTTGAGCTTTTTCAACTTTTCATACGCATCTTCACTCAATGATATGTTCTTTGTTGACATATATGTGTATTCGTACCCACACACTTAAACCTTTTG
>CAYMXS010000087.1:0-5792 GCA_964394465.1 uncultured Thermoplasmata archaeon
GGAGGGATATACAGCTTTGGAAGAACCTCGACAGAGAGGTAAAGAAAACCGACCTGGTAAAGATCCTTAGAGATGCCCCGCTCATGAGTGGTTTGGACGATTGCCTTTCTCAACTGGATAAAAGAGGTTTAAAATGTGCCGTGATAAGCGGAGGTTTAAAACCCCTAGCGGAACACATCGATAAAGGGTACTTCGATAGGATCATGGCTAACGATGTTGAAGGAGCGGCTGATAACACCCTGACTGGGAACCCTTTGGTGGAGGTAAGGTTGGATGGGAAGGGCGATGTCTTTGAAAATATATTGGAAGAGCTGAAAGTACATCCCTCAAAGTGTGTGGCCGTAGGCGATACTCACATTGACATACCGATGCTTGAAAAGGCCGGGCTTGGCATAGCTTTTAGACCTAAAGACAAAGAGATCGAAGAGGTTTCAGATGTAACGATAGAGGAAAAGGATCTTGCTAGAGTCCTCGACCACATATTCTAGCTCAGTTTAGCGAAGGTTTTATCAGAGAAGAATGTATTTTTGTTAATCCATGGACTTGAAAGAGCTAGAAAGGATGACACTCGAGCAGATCGCAGAGGATATAGAGAGTATGGATATAAGGGGTGCAGCCGCCATAGGAAGAGCGGCGGTCATCGCTTTGAGGAATGAAATACAGGATTTCGAGGGGACTGATGAAGAACTGAACTCCTTGATAGATGAGAGTAGAGAGAGGCTTCTATCCACTAGGCCGACGGCGGTCTCACTAAGGAATGCAATACGATACGTTCTCAAAGATGGTCAAGAAGACCTGGGGACGGAAGAGAGAAGAGAAAAGGTCGTTTCTAGGGCAAATGAGTTCGTAGAGAGATCACTTAAAGCGGGAAGGTTGATCGCGGAGTATGGAGGAAAACGTATATCTTCCGGTGATACGATCTTGACCCACTGTAACAGTTCCATGGCCTTAGGATGCATCAAGCATGCCTGGGAAAAGGGAAAAGACATAGAGGTGATCGCCACCGAATCCAGGCCTAAAAGGCAGGGATATATCACGGTTAGAGAACTGAGTGAGGTAGGGATACCAGTTACATTGATAGTCGATTCGGCGGTGAGATTCAAGATGCAGAAGGTAGACCAGGTCTATGTCGGGGCCGACACCATCGCCTCCAACGGGGCCGTGATAAACAAGATAGGCACTTCTCAGGTCGCTCTTTGCGCGGACGAAGCTAGAGTCCCAGTAGCGGTCTGCGCGGAGACCTATAAATTTTCAAGAGAAACGGCCTTTGGAGACCTGGTAAAGATAGAGGAGAGGAACCCAGAAGAGATAGTAGATCCAGAAGAATTCAAAGGGGTGAACATAAGCAACCCGGTTTTTGACGCTACACCACCTGAATATATCGATTGTATAGTTACAGAGAAAGGGATCATATCGCCCGAAGGGGCTTACCGTATGATAAGGGAGATGGAATGATGTCTATAGATTATCTAGCTTTAGGAGAAGAATTGGATTCTGAAGAATATGTCATATGCGAGTACACGGTGAAGAGTGACCTGGATATAGAGACCGCAGGGGCAAGGATCGCGGAGGAGGAATCCACTGGAACATGGACTCACCCGACAACCTTGTCAGACAGTATATTCGAGAACTATGGCGCGAAAGTCACGCGAGCAGAGGGAAACAAAGTAAGGATAGGCTACCCAATAGAGGACTTCTCCGGCAGGATAGGAGGGGTCCCACAGATACTGAGTATTATAGCAGGGAACCTATTTGGACTGGATTCATTGGACGGCGTAAGGCTGGTCGATGTTGAATTCCCGACTGAGATAACCGATAGATATCCGGGGCCTAAGTTCGGGGTAGAAGGGCTGAGAGACATTCTAGATAGGCCTGAAAAACCACTCGTGGGTACGATAGTCAAGCCCAAGATAGGTCTACCGCCCAAGGAATTCTCAGAGTATGTGTACGATGCAGGTAAAGGCGGCCTCACAAATTCCAAGGACGATGAAACACTGGTGGATCAGGACTTCTGTCCATTGGAGGATAGGGTCAGCAACGTCAGTGAGAAATTGGACCAGCTAGAAGAGGAGGGCCACAAGATGATCCATGCCCATAATGTTAGTACGACAACGCATAGGATACTGGAGGCTGCCGATATAGCTTTAGAGAACGGTGCCCGACAACTGATGGTGGACGTCCTAACCGTCGGCTTTTCCGGGGTCCAAGCCATAGCTGAAGACCCTTCCATAGATGTTCCCATACACGTGCACCGGGCCATGCACGCCGCTATGACAAAGGACCCAGAGCACGGGATCGCCATGCCGGTGATAGCTAAACTCGCTAGAATGGTCGGAGGCGACGCACTGCATATAGGTACCTACGGCGTTGGGAAGATGCACGCCGATATATCTGAGGAATTACGTTCAAAAGAGGCTCTACTGGGCGAGATGAACGATCTTCCTCCCATCATGCCCGTCTCGAGCGGCGGTCTTCACCCCGGTCTTGTACCACAGCTTACAGAGAAGAGTGGATTCGACGTACAGATACAGGCGGGCGGCGGGGTCGCCGGACATCCCTCAGGCGTCAGGACGGGTGCTAAAGCCCTCAGAAAGGCGGTGGATGCGGCCTTTGAAGGTATAGACTTGAGAGAATATGCCGAGGATCATGAAGCCCTCAGAGAAGCACTAGATAAATGGATGTGAGATAAAGATGAATCTGAACGCAAAGAAGATAGACTTAGAGGCAGGAGAATGTGTTGTAGTACTCCATAAGGAGGACGCGGAGAAGATCGGTTTGAGAAGCCAGAGCAGGGTTAGAGTCAACAAGAACGGCAAATCCAGTACCGCGATAGTTGAGACATCGAATTCTCTTGTAGGTAAAGGAGACGCGGGTCTTTCACCTCGCGTTTTTGAGAAACTCAAAACTGAAGAGGGAGAAACACTCGATATAGTGCCGACGAAAAGGCCGGAGTCGATAGACCATATAAAGGAAAAGTTGGAAGGTGATGAGCTCTCAACCCACGCTATAAACGAGATAATAGATGACATCGTTCATGAGAGATTATCAGATATTGAGTTGTCCGCTTATGTTTCCGGAGTTTATTCCCAGGGCATGAGTATCCGTGAGATAAAAGATCTGATTCTGGCCATGATAAAGACCGGAGAGACCATCGAATTCGACAAGTATCCAGTTTTTGACCACCACAGTATAGGAGGGGTGCCAGGCAACAAGATAACCCTTCTGGTTGTACCTATAGTGGCAGCCGCAGGACTGATGATACCCAAGACCAGCTCTAGGGCTATATCCGGGGCAGGAGGTACAGCGGATATATTCGAGGTCCTCGCAGATGTGGCCTTGACCACGGAGGAGATAAAGCATATCGCTGAGGACGTAGGGGGCACAATAGCGTGGGGCGGCGCTGTCAATTTGGCTCCCAGCGATGACATGATCATAAGAGCGGAATATCCGCTCAGGATCGATCCCTATCCTCAGGTTCTCGCTTCCGTCCTGTCGAAGAAAAAAGCCGCTGGTGCTGATTATCTGGTCATGGATATTCCCGTGGGCAACAATACCAAAGTGGAGACCTTAGAACTTGGTAGAAAGTACGCCCGGGATTTCGTCACCCTGGGAGAAGAGATAGGTATAGATGTGAGGTGCGCTCTCAGCTACGGAGGGCAGCCGGTCGGACGAGCGATAGGCCCAGCGGTAGAAGCCAGAGAGGCCCTTAGGGCCCTGGAGGGTAAGAAGGTACCCTCAAGCCTGATCGAGAAGGCCACCAGCATCTCTGGTATGGTCTTAGAGCAGGGCGGTGTAAGGGACGGTAAGAAAGAAGCGAAAGAACTTCTAGAGAACGGAAAGGCCCTGGAGAAGATGAAGGAGATAATAGAGAAACAGAGAGGCGATCCGTCCATTGACTCTGAGAGTGTAAAGGTTGGCGAACATTCTGAAGAGATCATCTCTAGCTCTGAAGGCTATGTGGACAGTATAAACAATCATCAGATAGTCGAGATAGTCAGGGCGGCCGGTGCACCGAACCAGAAAGGGGCTGGCATGGAGCTCAACAAGAAGAAAGGCGACAAGGTCGAGAACGGTGAGCTGCTTTATACCATCTACTCAGAGCACGAGAAGAAGCTGGACGAGGCGGTAAAACTGGCTAACCACCTCAAGCCGCTAAAGATCGAGGGTATGATCTTGGAGAAACATCCGGACCTGAGTAAGGTGTGATATATCAGAGATAGACGGGAAGGTTAAATCGTGATTGATTTAATAGTCTGATCTATCTTCTTCTTTTCACCTTCAGAGCGGATTTTTTCCTGTTCTTCTCTATGTTCTAGAACAGTTCTTCTATATCTTGAGATATCTATTTTCTCTGCTATGTTATGTGATTCCAGTGGGTCATTATTTAGGTCATAAAATTCTTCTCTGTCTCTTTTTTTATCCAAGATGTACTTGAAATCCTTGCCTCTAAAAGCGGTTTGCCATTCATATCCTCTCTGCCATTCAGTAAAGGTCCCCTCTCTTTCAGGAAGAGCCAAAAGGTTTTCCCCTAAATAAAAATTTGGAATATTTTCTCCTAGCATTGATAGTATAGTGGGTACAATGTCGACATGGTTTGCGGGTGTTTCTATTGCTTTTTCTTCACCTGAAACGATCAAAGGAACGTGGATTATCTCGTCGTATAAGAAATCTTTATGGCCTAAGAAGCCGTGTTCACGGAATCCCTCTCCATGGTCAGCTGTAAATATTATCGCTATGTCATCCGGCAAATTATCTATCAATTTTTTGATAATATCGTCTAAATATCTAATGCAAGCGTCATACAATTGGATTAGTAACTCTACCTCTTTGCCGGTTAAGTCTGTCCTAGTGTTAGTGTTGTCCAATTTTTTCCCCAAAAGTAACTTCTTGATATGTCCTACTTTTTTTCCTTTTATCTTCTTGAGATATTCTTTAGGGGGGAGATAAGGCATATGTGGTTCCATGTAATGAATCCAAGTAAAAAACTTCCCATCCCTAGAATGGATCCACTTTAAGGCATCCTCATTGATAGTCATACCAGGTGTGAATGGAGGTTCACCCAAAAAGAGTTTTAATATTCTCTTTAATCTTCCAAATAAACCAGCATTAATTGTAGAATCTGTGATTAGATAATCCTCGAATCTATCGAAACCTCTATCATAACCGTAATATTTTGAGATTAAGGGATTTGAATGAAAGGCTGCAGATTCCACATCCACTAAATATTCAGAGATTAGGGTTCTCTCCTTGGATAGTCGCTGAGATCGTTCTCTTCCGAAAGGATAAGTTGAGAGGTAACTAGACGAAAGCAAGCAGGGGAAGGATGAAAGAGTTCGAGGTCCAGCAGAGGTACAGTTTTTAAAGGTAGAATTTCTTTTAGCGAAATCATCCAAAAAAGGGGTAGTGTTTTTTTTGTACCCATGGTAGCCTAGATGATCTGCTCTTAGGGCATCAGCGGTTATTAATACTACGCCTCTATATTCCTTCATGGAATAAGAGCTAAGCTCCAACCAATAAACTTTATGTTTATGGATAATGACACCTAAATTACTAACTAGTAAATCACTTTAACACCCTCTAAGCTTATTGGTTACTCGTTAGCTCTCAGGTCAGAGCTATCATATCCATTGTTATACTGCCATTAGGTGGCTTTGTAGAGAACCTCTCTAAGAGAAAATATTGGTTCAATATAGCTCTAAAACCCCTCTAATATACCTTTCCTCCAACTAAATTCGTTCAATCCTTCTCTTATTTCCCTTCTAATGAAGGTTTTCTACTGAGCCCATTAGGTG
>CAYMXS010000088.1:0-5755 GCA_964394465.1 uncultured Thermoplasmata archaeon
GTGAGCTGGGTTTAGACCGTCGTGAGCCAGGTTGGTTTCTTTTTAGTAGGAGTGTTTTGGTGCTTGAAGGGAAGGGGCCCTCAGTACGAGAGGAACAGGGCTTCGCAGCCACTGGTTTACCAGTTGTCCGGGAGGGCATCGCTGGGTAGCCACGCTGTAAGGGATAAAGGCTGAAAGCATCTAAGCCTGAAGCTCTCCCTGAAACGAGGCACCTAAGAACTCCTGTAGAAGACGGGGTAGATAGAGCCGGGGTGTACGTACGGAGCTTCGGCGACGTATTCAGCCCACGGTTACTAATCGTTCGGACTGTGGTTTATCTTGGTCTGGCCATCAGACGGGTCTGTGTATGTGTCGTATCTTTATTTTTTCAAAAGATTCGATAGTGGGAGTTCTAACTCTGTCTCGAAAAAAGAAAAAGTCAGTAGAGTCCAGCAGGTGTAGTAGAATCTAGGACTAGATGGGATATATAGCCGAGGATGAAGTAATAGAGCGGCTCGAACCCTGTACCTCTTCTCGTCTTTAGGATGAACAGTAGGAGTATGAATAGAAAGATCAGAAAGTAAAGCAAAAACTTGCTGTGAGCATATTTTCTATGCCGGGAACTGAACGGTGGGTCCAATATATCGGGCAGAACACCGCCGAAGATAGATGCCGCTATAAGGATGATAAGATCTAGAAGAGTGATGTGTAGTATGGTGTATACGATAGAAGCCAAAGAAGGGAAGCCTTTGAGTTCAAACGATTCCAAGACCACGAGGCCGATCAGTCCGAAGACTACTGCACCTATAACATGGGCCTTTCTGTTCATCAATTTTCCATTATAGTTCGGATAAATAAATACTGGTGGGAGGGTCGACTGAAAATGGAAGTTGCGGAAAGGGTATGGTTTATAAACCTGAAGTATATCATAATCTGAACGATCATGCCTACAGAGAACGAAGCAGAACCCGAACTGGATAGAGAAGAGTTCACGGTGACGCCCTGGGAAGTGAAGGGGAACATAGACTATGAAAAGCTGACGGAGAAGTTCGGTACGGACAAGATAGACGAAGACCTCAAAGAGAGGATGGAGGATATAGCCGGAGAAGTCCATTTCATGATAAGAAGGGGTATATTCTACTCCCATAGAGATTTCGATTGGATACTGGATCAGTATGAGAACGGAGACGGCTTCGCCATGTACACTGGCAGAGGCCCTTCGGGCCATACCCATGTCGGACATCTCATGCCCTGGATCTTCGCGAAATGGATGCAGGATACCTTTGGTGTGGAGCTCTACTTCCAACTCACAGATGATGAAAAGTTCCTATTCAACTTCGACCAGGAGCTGGAGGAGACGCATTCCTACGCCTTGGAGAACGCACTGGATATCATCGCCTTGGGATTCGATCCAGAGAAGACGAACATATTCATAGATACCGACTATATCAAGACTTTATATCCCATAGCCCTGAAAGCCGCTAAGAGGATCAACTTTTCAAACGTCAAAGCGGTCTTCGGCTTCGATAATTCTACGAACGTGGGCAGTATATTCTACACCGCGGTTCAGACCGCTCCATGTTTCCTCCCCACCGAGTTGAACGAAGAGAAGCAGAACGTACCGGTGGTCATCCCCTGCGGTATTGACCAGGACCCTCATTTCAGGCTTACAAGGGACATAGCCGAGACGTTGGGTTACTACAAGCCGGCACTGCTTCACAACAAATTAGCCCCTTCTCTGGACGGGTCTGGCAAGATGTCAGCCAGTCAGCCTAAAACGACCATATTCACCACGGATTCGGAGGAGGACGTCGAGGAGAAGATAAATGAAGCCTTCACCGGCGGAAGGGTCTCGGCTGACGAACAGAGGGAGAAGGGTGGAGACCCGGATATATGTGCTATACAGAACTACCGTTACTTCATATTCGAGGAGGACGACGACCGCATCGAGGATATAGATGAAAGGTGCAGAGAGGGCGATATACTCTGTGGAGAATGCAAGCAGATGCTGAAGGAGAAGATAAACGATTTCCTGAGAAAGCATCAGAAGAAGAGGGAAGAAGCTAGAGATAAACTAGACGATTTCTTGGTCTACGACTGATGGTAAGGGTTTGAAAGGGGGTTAATTTTTAATACCCCTCCCCTTTATTGAGTCAGTAAACGGATCTATATAAGGGACGTTAGACGAAGCACTAGGTGTTTGTTATGAAGGTATTCAAAGTGAATGGTAAGTTTAGGATGGGTCGAAGAAGGACCGATTGGCAGCCTTTTTCGAAGGAAGTGATCGCTGACTCTGAAGAGGAGGCGAAGGAGAATCTATACTCCCTATTGGGGAGTAAACATCGTGTGAAGAGGACCAATATAAAGGTCTTCGGTACAGAAGAGGTCCCTGAGGATGAGGTAGAGGATTTCGTCATCCAGGATAGATTATCAAAGGAGGAATGAATGAAATGGTATCTCAACAAGAATTGCAGAATCAGGTAAACCAGCTAGAAGCATTGAAGAACGAGATCGAGACGCTAGAAGAGCAGAAGGAAAGGATCAAGGATTATATCGAGGAGCATCAAGAAGCAAAGAAAACGATGAAGAAGTATAGCGATAAGGAGGAGGGGTCCGATATGTTGGTGCCCATCGGAGCCGATTCCTATCTTCACGCTACGGTCAAGAACCCGGACGAGGTCTTGATAGGCCTTGGTTCAGATGTTTCCGTCGAGAGAGACGTGGACGACGCTCTCGATATAATAGACAGACGGTTGGACGAGATCAACGAGAACAAGGAAGAAGTCGAGAACGAGATTCAAGAGGTAACGCAGGAAGCTCAGCAGCTCGAACAGGAAGTACAGAGGAAGTATCAGCAGTTCCAGCAGGAACAGGTCCAGCAGAGACAGCAGCAGATGAAATAAAGAGTATCAAGGTAAGTTGGTAATCCTCGATGTTCGAGAAATTAAAGGAAAAACTATCGGGTCTGAAAAGCTCCGGTAAGAAAGAGGTCAAGGAGTCGCCGGACGAGGCCTTCGTTGACGGGTGGGGCTCCAAGATAAAGGAGAGTAAACTGGACGATATCCTGTGGGAGCTCAAGAGATCACTTCTCGAGGCCGATGTAGCTTATCCCGTAGCCGAGGAGATCTGTGAAGACGTCAAAGACGACCTCCTGGGCAGGAAGATAAGCCGGGATTATGACTTGGAACAGGTCATAGAGGCCAGTCTCAAGAAGGCGGTCAGATCGGCCCTCAAAGTCGAGGATATAGACTTCGACGAGGTCATAGAGAGATCGGAAAAGCCCTTTTCCATCATGTTCGTCGGAGTCAACGGGACCGGCAAGACGACGACCATCGCAAAGGTTGCCCAGAGACTCATGGATCAGGACTATACCTGTGTCTTGGCGGCGGCAGACACTTTCAGAGCGGGGGCTTTGGAACAATTACAGAGACATGGTAACAAACTGGGCGTGAAGGTGATAAAGCACTCCAAGGGTAGCGATCCCGCAGCCGTGGCCTACGACGCGGTAGAACATGCAGAGGCCAGAGGAAAAGATTTCATCCTGATAGATACCGCTGGTCGTATGCAGACCGACAAGAACCTGATGGGAGAGATGGAGAAGATAAAGAGAGTAGTGGATCCGGACATGATAATATTCGTTGGTGATGCACTAGCGGGCAACGACGCCGTTGAGCAGGCCAAGAAGTTCGACGAGAGCGTTGGAATCGATGGTGTCATACTGAGCAAGATAGACGCAGACGCTAAGGGTGGAGGCGCGCTTTCCATAGGACACGCGGTAGGTAAACCCATGCTGTTCGTGGGAACCGGTGAAGGTTACGAAGACCTGCAGGAGTTCGACGCGGAGTGGATGACCGACAGGTTGTTCGGAAGTTGATAGATAGGAATATAGATTAGAAAGGAGAAAGGTTGATTAGTTAGATAGAGGATGATTAGTTAGAGAATGAACAGATATAGATTTAAAAGGAGTTGATTTTAGATGAGTTGGAATAAGTACATAAGTAAAGGTAGATTGATAGATTTTCCCGTTTTACAGTTGGTAGTATCTCAGATAAAGAACAATATAGGTAACATAGTGATGAAGTCGAAACCGCCACAGGAGAACGAGGGGCCGGTGAACAACCTGGTAAGTATAGAAGGGAGTGCATCGGATTACACGATCAAGATAACGGCGGACGATAACAATGACCTGGGCAATATAACCACCGCTCTTTGCAGGAGTGGGCTGGTTAAGCCCTATGGGTTAGAGAATGTAGCGAAACAATTGGCAGACCATAGGGACCTTGTGCTTGGTCTTGACACAAACATGCTCTACAACAGCGTGGTCTCGGAACACCTTTTGGGTGCGATCTCGGACGTCAATCCCTATTCGTACACCGAGATGCCGAACTGGGTTTTACTGGTGATACCAGGGGTTGTCATGAACGAGATAGAGAACGCCGCGAACCACAAAAAGAAGGGAAGACTAACCTATATAGGAAGGGTCGGATTCAGAGCGCTCAAGGAGATCACGGAACTGCAGAAGAGCAAGGGCAATTCAGGCCTCGGCGTCGTCGTGGCTGGAAAGACGAACCCCCAGCAGATAAGACATTCTGAAGAGGACGCCGGCAAGATAGAGAACGCCGATTCCCTTATTAGGGATCAGTTCAGACATCTTCTGAAGGAGATGGATCTCAGCAAGGGAGCTTACTTCCTCACGATGGACAAGACGAACGCTTCCCTGGGCAAGGCCGAAGGCCTCAACGCTTTGAGAGTACAGCACCCCAAGATGGTCAAGAACGACTATAATTTCCATCAGCTTGAAGGTGACACCATATTGCTGGGAAGGATCATATACGAACTAGCGGTCGAGTTCGGTATAATCGAGATATCCTGGAAGGAACACGGGAGAGTCCACCATTTAGAGCTGGATTCAGGCTGGCAGTGGAAGAACATGGGCCACTGGGAGAACTGGCAGTTGCTGGTCAGCGGCTACGATCACAACCTTTTCAAGGAGTTGAGCAGTTATGGATCTGTGCCAGTAGGAGATATCAGGGACTCCTGGGAAGAAGTTAGAGGCTCCATGGGATGATACGAGGCCAGGTATAATATTACCTTAAAATAAAATTAATATATTGGCTTGACGGCCATTAATTAACGAAACATATTTATAGTAAAAAACACAACATAACATTAGGGCTAAATGAGGGATATGAATAATATGGCCAAAGGAAAACAGATTACGTCACCCTTGACCGTGCAGGAGCTCACGACAGCTATAAAAAATAGCATAGACGAAAGGAACATGGAGAAGCAGGCAGCTCAGATGATGGCAGAGCATGTGCTGAACTTCTTCGGTTACAGCGATAGGATAATAGATAACATCCTTGAGCAGGAAGACAGGGACGTGTTCTACATGCTGGAGGACGCTGGACTTTTGACCACTGAGCGGGAAGAGACCACCCTTTACGACGGTCGAGAATGGCGTATACACTATTGGCTCTTCAAGAGAGAGAAGATAGACGAATTTACGGAGATGGATTCCCAGCAGGACGACGGCCACGACAGGGACGACAGCGTTTACGACGATGTGCCGGACGGGGTCTGGTCATCGAGGATGGAGATGGAAGAAAATTAGTTCTGACCGTTGATAGTCTTTTCTTTGATCAGTTAACACGTCGATTGCCTCACTGGTAGAGTGTATGCTGTAAGATATAAGATATCTTGTTTGAAAGAAAGAGATGATGGGCCCGCCGAAATTTGAATTCGGGTACCGGCGTCCCGAACGCCGAAGGATCGA
>CAYMXS010000089.1:0-5517 GCA_964394465.1 uncultured Thermoplasmata archaeon
CCTTTCGCTCGCTTCTAGCATTTTTCTCACCGGTCCAAGGGATGAGAAAAATGCGTTATGTGGAGGGTGTCAAAAAAAAAAGGATTTTTGGACTCAGTCGACGCCAGTTGTCCCGATCTTCCCCAGCACCGGCTCGTACACTCGTCCCTGCTCCCGCAGCTCCCTGAAGATGTCCTCGAACTCGTTCTCCGAGATATCGAGGGCTTCCTGCGCTTTCCTCTTGACCTTCTCGGCGCCCACTCCACAACCGTCTTCAAGCTCATCGATCAGTTCCAACAGCTCTTCATCTTTCCTATCGCCCTCCACGACGGTTCTCAGCGCATCTACAAGCGTCCGCCGGTACTTGGAGAGGTCCACTTCCCCGTAATGTTCCCTTGCCCGTAGAACACCGTCAGCTGTACGCTCGCTGTACCCCTCCGAGACCAACTCCTCTTCCGTCACTTCCTCGCCCCTGACATCCCGCAGCAGTTCCATGCGCTCCTGAAGGCTCTCAGCCGCCTCCACGATCCATCCGTTCCTCTGCTTTTCGGTCACTTCCTTAACCCTTTCAGCCCTGATCGACGTGAGAAACGAGTCCTCGTCCGGTCGATAGACGCTTGTTTTCCCGATCACGGCGGTGAATACCGGGGGTTCCAACCTGGCAAGTTCCGCCGTGGCCTCGGGCTGGTACTGTCCCGCCCATACGAAGAAGGTGCCGGTCGGGTCGGTCACGCGGGCCCGCCACATGGGCTCCTGCGGCGTGCCGGTGTTCTTGCTCTCAGTCAGCACCCCGACCGTGAACAGACGGTTTATCTTCGCACCCAGGGGAGTGAGGAGATAGGAGGGAGTCTTGTCCCCCTTCCCTTCTATCTGTAGGGAGGAGGAGGTGAACTCCTCCGCGAAGACCCTCCAGGAGGGCTCTCTTCGGCTCATGTTCATCCCTCCTGTTCATCGACCATCTCCGCTGCCTTTTCCCGCGTATCGTCCATCTTGTGGTCCACCCTGTCGGCGTTCATCATCAGGCCGTAGTCGTCAGATGTCACGTCTCCCAGGACGGTCAGGGGCTGCGCTATGAGTTTCTCTTCGAGCTCCTCCCTGATCACGTGCTGGTTCATCTTGTCTCTCGCCTTCTCCATGGCATCGTCCAGGTCGTATCCCAGAAGACCCTCGGTGACTTCCCTGTTCATGATCACCGTCAGTGCACCGGTCCCGTCGTCCAGTATGCCCTTGATCCTCAGATCAGCGTCACCGTCCACCTTTCCGTGGACCCTGCATGCTCCCTTCTGCAGTACGCGGCTGCACTCCGGGCACCTGAAGATCAGACCGCTACTGGTTTTCACGTCTATCATCACCGCGTCCACGTGAACGTCCACGGCGCCGCCTCTCTTCGCCAGCTCCGAGATCGTCATGGTGCTGTTCCTGTCGAGTTCTTCGGCTGATGGCAACTCGTCTTCGTCCAGTATGTCCACCTGTGAACTCTCGCCGAAGGTCAGCTGCGGTGCTCCCTTCCACGACTTGACGTAGGCCCTCTTCACGCGTACTGCGTCGCCCTCAGACAGTCCGAAGTCGTCCCAGGCGGTGTACTGCACCTTGCCGGTTTCGTCCGCCATCAAGCCGCTGAAGAGCTCTTTCTCCTCGTCGTGATCGGTGCTGACGGTCTTCCTCTCCACGGAAAGCACCCTGGCGACGACTTCGAGCTTCCTCATGCCCTCTCTGAGCGAGCCGATCTCGCAGTACTGTGTCTCCTCCCCGCAGGACCCGACCTCATCGTCTTCTATCTTCTCCAGCGAGGACCTGGATCCCATGTTCACCTGCGGCTCGTCGTTCCACGTGTTGGCGTAGGCGTTCTCTATCCTGACCGTGTCCCTCTCCTCGATCTCTTCCGGCAGGAGTTCCCAGCAGGTGAACGGGACCGTGCCGCTCTCGTCTCCCAGGATGCCGTACTGTATGGTCTTCGGCTCGTTGTCGACCTCTACCTCTTTCCTGTCTAGAGAGACAATACGGACCTTCAGGTTCAGGCTCCTCTCGTCGCCCTGTATGTCCTCTATGCTCTTATCCGGTCCAGGATAAAGTTCTTCAGGATCGCCCTCGAACTTCTTGACTATGGCTCTCTTCGCGCTTCCCAAGGGCACCCCGTAGACATCCACATATTTACGGAGTTCCTCTTCGATCTCTTCTTCGCTCAACTTTCCGTCCAGCGCCCGTGCTATATCATCTATATTGGACGCAAATTCTTCTTCAGACATTTTTTTCACCTTTTCGACTCCACCAAAGTGGAGACTTCAACACAGCGAGGTCTCCACTTTGAGAGCGTCAGATCCAGAGGTGGTTCCCTAGTATTCTTCCAAAAGTCGCACACAAATCCTCCCCCTTTCGTTCTTTCTTTTTCCCACTATATTATGCTAATTGATTAACATAATAGAACAAGCCTTAAATACTTTGCATACATTATGTAAGTTCATTATGCCAATCGTGAACGATAGAAAGGAATTCGGTTACCCCGTCAAACATAAGAGAAAGGTCCCTTTCGACCCTGATATAGTGATCAAGAGGGATTTCTCAAAGAAAAACAGGGAGATATTCCGTTTGGACACAGAACTGGACAGGTTCATCCTGGCGTTCGATGACTACAGGGAGCTCGTCCTCGATGCATTCTCTTCAAATATTCACTATTCAACAGAGCTGGAAGGGAATCCGCTCGATCTGGAAGAGGTAGAGAGGATTACTAGAGATTCCTTTGAAAGGGGTTCGGATCTTGATGAAGATTACGATAAACCCACTCAAGAAGTTGTCAACCATATATTGACATGGATGTCCACTCTTTTCAAAGGGGACTGGGACCTGGATACTATCAGGACAGTCCATGGGCTGATAATGAACGATTTCGATGAGGCAAAACCGGGGGAATTCAGAACCGTCAGGACCTCTATCCAGACCGATTCCGGTCAGGAAATATTCATACCAGCGCCTCCAGAACATATCAAAGAGGAGTTACAGTCCCTCCTCAAATGGGTCAACAAAAGATCTTCAGCCTATTCACCGGTGGTGTCCGGGGCCGTTCTGTTCCACGAATTCGAGAGCATACACCCCTTTCTGGACGGTAACGGAAGAGTCGGTAGAACACTTTTCCACGGCTATCTGCATGAGAGGGGATTGACGAATTCAAAGCTGTGCCTGATAGAGAAAGAGATCGTAGGAGACAAGGAGTACTACTACGACCTGCTGGCAAGGACAGATTACAGCGGGGACTATACAGAGCTCATCGACCATTTCGCCGACTCTGTTTTGAAAAGCTATAGGAAAGCGATCTCGGCCTTTCAGGATAGGGATCTGCTGACTTCCGACCTGGATGAGATATCCAAAAGGATCCTCACTAAGGCGAGAAGAAAAAGAGGATGGTTTAATCTGGACGATGTCAGGCACTGGTGTCAGAACGAGAGCGATTACGTGCTGCGAAAAAGGATAAGACATCTGGTCGAGATAAACGCACTGTCAGAAAAGGGAAGGACCAGGGCTAAAAAATACAGTTACGTCGACCCCATAGAGGAATGGATCAGCAGGCTTAAACTGGATGGAATACCGGACCTGTGAGGCTCCTGTATATAGAGTAGAGCCCCACGCCCCTCTACCTTTCCAATTCGATCCCTCTCAAAACCCAGTTTTCATCTTTCTAAGCCTTTTCAGGTCGATCAATTCAAGGTCATCTTCTTCAAACATCTCTTTGAACGACCTGGCGAAAAGTACGAATTTTTCTCCTCGGCTCTCATCGGACCATCTGACCTCTTCGCTCTTTCCTTTCAGCTTATGGTACAACCTTCCCGCGTCGATGTCTTCAGACCACTTACACTCGCCGAAAAGGATCTTATCTTCCTTTTCATTAAGTCCGACTATGTCTATCTCTTCATCTTTGTACCACCATCTCCCGACCTTATGGTAATCATATCTGTTCCAAACGTATTCGATACAGATATCCTCGAACGTTTTCGAGGTGAACTCGTCAAGGGAAGACATGATATCCTCCGCCAAAACCTTTTCTGGTGATTCTTCTATCCACGATTTTTTGGGTTCGATGAACTGGAACCAGAACCGGAAAAAATTGTCGTTGATCCTGTAGATGGATCTTTTCGATTTCTTCTGCTCGGCCGTAACTGGTATCTCTCTTTTGATCAACCGCAGGCGGCGAAGGGTCTTCAGGTATTTGGACATGGGGCCTGGATCGATCCCCGTAGCGTTAGAGATCCTGTTCGGAACCGTATGACCGGATGCTATCGCTTCAAGTATGCTCATGTACCTGTTGGGATTCCTCAACTCGGTCCGGAGTAAGAAGCTGGGTTCTTCGTACATGAGTGATGTCTTGTCGAGTATCTTATCTTTTATGTTATCTTCTAGACTCTGGTCATAATCGAACTGTAAAAGGTACATCGGTGTCCCACCAGTGACTGAAAAGGAGCGGATAGCTTCATCAAGGGGGTAATCGATAATATCTAGGGTGGTTGAGAAGTCGAAGGGATGCAGGTCTATCTGACCGGTCCTCCTACCATACAACGGGCTTTTATGCCCCATGACCTCCGACTCCATGAAACTTATGCTCGAACCGCAGAGTATGAGGGTTGAATCAGATTCAATCCCATCTATCATACCTTGTAGGTAGGAAAGGATGGAACTGTTCGTTTGAACTAGATATGGGAATTCGTCGATACTGAAGACCATCTTCTCTTCCTCGAGCTTCGTTTTCAGATAGTCTATGGCATCACTCCAGTTATCTATATCCGGCTTCGGTTCATCGAAATACTCGGAGATCGTCTTCAGGAACTTGGAAATCTGCATGCTTTCGGTATCTTGAGGTGAAAGGAAATAGATGTGTGGTTTGTCTTTAGAGAGGTCCGAGCAAGAACCCTACGGGCTTCTAGCCCGTAGATGAATTGCTCTAGTTCAACTTTCACTCACGCCTCCCCTGCTGAGTAATAAATAGGTCCGGGGTTATTTGAAGACGATGAAGGTTCAGAAAACGGTCAAAGTACCTGTTCATCACAAGACAACTGATAAAAAACTATCTTATCTTGACAACTTGACAGCAAGGTTAACATATGCAGTTCAGGTCTTCTGTAGGATATTGAATGAAAACGATAGAGTTCCTAAATACAGGTCGGATGTAAGAGAATTTTCCGATCATGTGAAGGAAGAAACCGGTCTTTCTGCTGGTTTCATCCAACAGGCAGAAGATAAAGTCCTTTGGATGTACAAGCAGTACAGAAGAAGTCATGATAAGTGGGAATGGGCGATGGAGAAAGCGAGGGAAGGTACAAGATGGCACAGAAAGCTGAAGGAACGAGAACCATCAGTGCCGAATCCAAAGAAGAGTAACAGTAAAATACCTACACCTTTTGATTACCGTACTGGGGATGTACAACAGACGGATGAACTTGAACTAACAGATCGGATTGTACATATATCAACCCTCAATAAGGGAGAGACTATTGATATACTCCTCAATCCTTCAGACTGGCACGAAGAACAACTCGAAAAGGCTGAGAAGAT
>CAYMXS010000090.1:0-5471 GCA_964394465.1 uncultured Thermoplasmata archaeon
CTAAACTCTTCCCACCGGACCTATTCTCATCGCCGACAATGGCTCGATCCAAACCGGTGGTACTTCAACGGCTTGAATCTCTCACCGTTCAATCAGTTGCTCCGCTCCTGACAAACAACTAAATGTATGTATGGTAATGCAATGAATTATTAATATGTTGTGATTAATGTAATTCAGCTCTTTCTTTACGATAAAATTCTAATGAAGCATTAAAAAGATTTCAAATCGAACCCAAGCTATTCCAGATAACTCACTCGAACCCCCTTCTCTGGGCGTTCATCACCGCGTGCAGTATCAGACCGGTCATACCGGAGCCCATCCCTCCTATCAGTAATAGCCCACTCAAGAATACGTGCCCTATGGGCCAAGCCCCTGTTTCGTTGAACATCTCTACGGTCCGTAGCCCGAAGAATATGCCACACAAGAACGCCACCAGTCCGGGCACACCGAAGGTCAACAGTGCGTGTTTGGTCTCGATGTACCTGATTATGCTCGCTATGACGCCTATAGCGTGTCTGAACGGCCCTTCGTGGGAAGTATCCCCCTCGTAATTTATCTCGATGGGTATCTCAACGATATCAAGGTCCGCTTCCCTAGCCTCCATCAAGATCTCAGCGGAAGCCCCCATGCCGGTCTCCTTTGGATTTATATTTCTGATGGCCTCTTTGGAATACGCTCTGAAACCGCTCTGAGCATCGGTTACTTTCTTCTTACTCCTACCTCTGGGTGTCAACCAGGTCAAAACCCTGATGCCGAACCTTCTATGATGTGGAACCTTCTTCCTATGTTCATCATCTAAGAATCTCGAGCCGATGGCTATATCTGCTTCTCCCACGACCACCCGCGATAACAATTCCGTTATATCCTCCTCCGGGTGCTGGCCGTCCGCATCCAGTATGATCAGACCGCTCACATCGTGCTCCTCGGCATACTGGAATATGGTTCTGAGAGCAGCGCCGTAACCCGTGTTAGATGAATGGGATATCACTCTAGCTCCAGCTTCCTCCGCCAGCATCGCCGTGGAATCGACGCTGCCGTCGTCGACGACCAGAACGTTATCCACATGCTCCTTGGCCTTCAGGACCACGCTGGCTATAGTGTTCTCCTCGTTATGTGCAGGTATCCCAACCATCGCCTCTTCCATCTGATCAACTCGACAACACGACATTTGTACTTAAGCATTTTTCAAAAGCCTGACATACTACAAGCTGTCCCATCGACCCTATTCTCATCCCCTTTTCAGGTCGATCCAAGCCGATGGTCACCCTATGATATCGACCGTGGGGTCACCTGTTTGCTCCTCGACGCAAATACATAAAAGAGGTTTTTAATTTTTTCCCTTCAATTCACATCCTTGGCATACAAACTGCCGATACTTTTATTTATCTTGCCTTTTATTTCTCCGCATCATGGGTGCAAAGGAACTGTTAGAGATACAGAATTTATCTAAAATCATAGGAGGGTCCTTGATAGTCTTCTCTCTCTACCTGTTCATCTTTACGAACTATATCAACCCAGCACTCGCTCTTATACTTATCGGTGCCTTGACCGTAGCCCTATTACACGACGATTTCGTGGATTTAGAAACCTCAGAGGCAGAACTCTCTTCTTCTTTCTCTCCACTAGACACCCTGCTCACCAGCCTCAACGTGAAGAACAACGGCATCTACATCCCTACCAGCAGAGAACTAGACGAACCAAGGGTGTTCATTCAAGCGGGAAAAGTGGAGATAGCCGGGGTGAAAAAGGATATACCGCCCTTGGACGAAGACTCCACCTTGATAGAAGGCGAAGGGATAGCCGTCGAGCCCCCCGGTCTACCCTTGTTCGAAAGGGCGAGAGAGCAGATCGAGGAGGAGGCTTCAGGAGAACTGTCCATGACTCAACTGACGGACAGTTTGAACCTAGCAAGGTCCTTCTCCTTCGATGAAACGGATCAGGGATACAGACTCCGCATAACCCATGGACCGTACGGGGACTACTGTGAAAAGACGAGAAAACGATCTGACTTCGTGTGTGAAAGGACGGCCTGTCCTTTATGCTCTTCCTACCTTATAGCGGCGGCCCAGGAAGTGAATAAACCGCTTAGGATCAAAGAATTCAAGATAGAAGACGGTCATATCCTTTACAAACTGGAGGAGATGTAGATGTGGATATCGAAGGTGATCGTACTTTCGCTCTCTGTATGGGCCGGCCTTTGCATACTCTTCGTGAGCGCAGCCTCACCCCTGACCATGGTCTCGCTACTCCTTCTAGGTCTTCTTTCAGCCAAGTCACTCACACGTTATTCAGTAAAACCCTCGTACTACAAGAGGCTCAACGTCTTCACCTACGTGTTCCTCATACTGTTCACGATACTGATGACCAGGAAGATCCTCAGCATGATAAGGGCCCTCTAGTACAGCTTTCTACCGCTGAGATGGTATTCCGCAAGACAGAGTAGGCCCATGAGTACAAACAACGCCATGACGGGCACGGCAGTTTCAAACAGTGCCGGCAGTACCAGGGGAGCTAATCCAGCGGAGGCCAGCATCACCAAAGAGAGCCATAACCCATAGCGCATGGATGACTCGTCGACCTGGACCTTTTCTTCCACAATGTCTATGGCGTTGTAGTTCAGGAGTACCAAAATGCCTATGAAAACGATGGAGCCGATCAGTGAAGGCACCGGTCCTAGACCCAACAGTGGCAGTGGAGAAAGATAAAGCAGCGCGTTAGAGGGAACAAGTTCCGGGAAAGCCGCGAAGACGAAGACCGCTTCCATCACCACGAATATCAAGAGGTAGATCGGGAACATGAAGGAATACATGGAGGAAGCCACTCCTAACATCTTGTCCATGGAGAAAACCGCCTCTTCACGTACCTCCGTGATGACCTCTGGTTCTGCAGGCTTTTCTACAACTTTCTCAACAACCTCTTTCTCCTCTTCCTCGGGCTCCCAGCTCTCCAGTTCCTGTTCCATGATATCCAGAGTCTTGGCGAGCATCAGTCGGGCTCTCTTATAACGCCCCTCACCGGCCTTTTCGTTGGCCTTCTCTATCCTTCTCTTGTGGTCGGTTATTTCCATCTCCTTGTCCTTCATCTCTTCGAAGGCGTCCCTCACCTGGTCCATGACGACGGCGGCCTTCACGGCCCGTCTGAGCATATCAGTAGTGTCTTCCAATTCCTCTATGGCCATCTCAAAGCTGCCCTTCTCAGCCAGTTCTTTGCTGTCCCCTACGGTTTCCTCGATCGGGGTCAAGTCAAGCTCAGTACTCTTCCTTTGGGCCTTCATGAACAGCTCGAGGGTCTCGCTCAACCGCTTTTCGTAGTCCTTTCTGAGTCCTATCCCCTTTCTCTCGGAGACGCCCATCATCGAGGGCAATCTTTCCGCCTCGTCTCTGGCTTCTCTATAGTTCCCGTCTTCACACCTTGAATGTACCTTGTAAAGTATCTCTCCTAGTTCGTCGGAACTCTCTTTGGTTTCCCTTCTAGAGACCTCGGAGAGTATAACGAGTATCTCGACGATCTCGCCGCCCTGTCTTATCAACTCAGGGGTGATATCGAAGGCCTTTTTATCCTCGCCCTCTTCCACGAGGTCCATGAAGTAGCTGTACCTCTCCTCGAAGGTATCCATATCTATCCTGGTCTTCTCATCAAGCTTTCCATAATAGGTGTCTATCCTGCTCATCAGTTCTTCGACAACGTCCACCAGATCGTCTAAATCAGGGATCTTTTCGACGTTCTCCATCTCTTCCTTCACGTTCTCGAGTTCTTCCGCCACCTCTTCATCCACTTCCCCTGACTTGAGTCCCTGTATCAGCGTGTCTATGTTGCTCTCCAAAGCTTGAGTTTCCTCGATGAACTCCATGGTCTCTTCGACCTCTTCCGACTCTTCCCTCTCCTCTTCGACATCCTCGACCTCTTCGGCCACTTCAGTCATCTGTTCTGCCGTTTCTTTGAAGTCAGTGGCTCTATCTTCCACTTCTCTGGAGAACTCGCTCCTGGCGAAGTTTATGACCTTTCTAGCCTTCTCCTCGTTCAGGTAGTCTATCTCCATGAGGTCGTCGGCCTTCGCGCTGGCCAGGTCGACGAAATCATCGTAGCCCTGGTCCTTTATCCGCTTGGCCATGGCCGCACCGATCCCCTCTATCATCTGGAGCCTCTCCAAGAAGGGGAGTTGAGCCTCTTCTTCTTCGACTTCTTGCTCTATCTCCTCTACCTCCTTCTCCACCTCTTCGGTCACCTCTTCGACCTGTTCGGCTTCTTCCTTCGCGGGTAATTCCTCGAACTCTATGGGCTCCCGACATATCGGGCAGACCTCGTCTTCTGGAGTCACTTTAGCCCCGCAGAGTGGGCAGAACTTGACCTTCTCTTCGCTCTCCCCCTCTTCGACTTCATCCAGAAATGCTCCGCACTCCAAGCAGATGTCGTCGTTCTCACCTATGGGTGCGCCGCAGACAGGACATTCACTTCGGTCTGCCATCTCACTTCACCTCCAGGTCATTCACGCCGTTGAATTTACCGTAGCCGTAGTAGGTCACTGCAGCCAATACCAATATCAGAACAAAGGGGAAGGCCCTGTAAAGCGTATCGACAGTGGAATCCGAAAGACCGTCCGAAGTATCTCCCATGTCCATCTTGTACCATGATATGTCCATCTTCCACCAGGAAGCTAAACCTTTAGTCACTTTCTTCAGCTGGTACAGCTGGTTGACCTCCGAAGAGCTGACGGCCCTGTCGTAGAACTTCACGTCTCCTATACTACCTTCAAAATGATCTTGAGCGCCCTTATAGGAGGCACCGATCACCTGGTTGTGCTCCCCTTCAGCCAGCTTGAAATCTGTGCTCTTGTAAGCGACCAATACTCCGTCCACGTATAGAGATTGGTTCTTCGCAGAGGTGTCGTAAACCCCCACTGCGTGGTGCCACTCACCTTTCTCTATCTGTCCTCCACCAACTGAACTGCTGGAATCTTTATCTTTGTTGCTGCAGGTCCAACCCACTCGGTCTTTTGAAACTCTTAGAGTGTATTTCCCTCCGTCTCCTATCAGTCCGCCTTTCTTCTGGAACTCGTCAACTTTGAACCAAACCGCCACTGATATCGAATCCGAATCGTAGGCCTCGGCACCAGAACCTATATCCACGTAGTCGTCCTTCCCGTCGAACTTCAGTGCTGGATCTCCATTGCCCTGTCCGTTCACGGCCCTTTCGGCCCCCAAAACCGTACCGTGATTGCCCACTGATCCGTGATCTCTAACGTAGTTCGTGGCGGCGTCATCCTGTTTCATCCATAACTGAGACTGCTCTCCGACCACGACGGAACTCGCGGACAACAACCAGACTATGACCAGACAGGAAAACAATGCTAGCTTGAAACTCACCTTTCCATTCATATTATTCACTCCGGGCTTTGGAAACGTTTTTCGTCGAGACTTCCTTCGCTTAATCCCCATCTAATTATATAAATTCTTCTCTCCCTTGACCTTGAT
>CAYMXS010000091.1:0-5461 GCA_964394465.1 uncultured Thermoplasmata archaeon
TTTTTTTTGCATTTTTAGATCCTCCTAAACATAGAAATAAATGACGCGAGTATAATCCTCACGTGTATAACCCTTATACAAATATAAACCTAAAAGATTCATATATAATTTATGGGCGGCACCCGTCCTTCTGGTGTAAATCAATAATTTTTCTAGGTTCATATTTATCATCTGAGATGTTTATTTTCACCCATTTTACAACAACTTTATTATATCCCAAATCTATTTTTCGATCATTCATGAAAGGCCTCTTCATCGGCAGGTTCCAACCCTTCCACAAGGGTCATCTAGCCATAATAGAAGAGATGAAAAAAGACTGTGAAGAGATAATCATAGGGATAGGCAGCGCCCAAAAAGAAAGGGAAACAGATAATCCTCTTTCCGGCGGTGAAAGAATCGATATGATAAAAAAAGTATTGGAGTCTAAGGGCGTAGAGGACTACGAAATCTATCCCATTCCAGACTTGGATTGTCATCCCGCCTGGCCCCATTACATCAGATCCATACTGCCAAGATTCGATATAGTCTACGGTCATTCGGAGACCGTTTTGAATCTACTATCTAGAGTCGGTGTAAAGACAAGACAGATCGAGAAGACAAAACCTGAAGAGTATTCTGGAACCGAGATCAGAAAGAGGATAAGAGAAGAAGACGTATGGGAAGACTTGGTCCCAAAAGAGGTAGTAGAATTCCTGGAGGATATCGATATGGAAGAGAGATTGAAACCTGTGATCGGCATGAAATCTGAGACTGAGAAGGAAGCGGCTCATCTGCTTACAACAAAAAACAAAACGATAGCCACCGCAGAATCCTGCACCGGTGGCCTAATAGCTCACAGGCTTACGAACGTACCTGGATCCTCCACCTACTTCATGAGAGGACTGGTCACATACAGCAACGACGCGAAGATCGAACTATTGGGTGTGAAGGAAGAAACCTTGAAAAAGCACGGCGCAGTGAGTTCTCAAGTAGCCGAGGAGATGGTGGAAGGCGTGAAAAAGAGGTCTAAAACGGATATAGGCATCGCAACGACTGGTATCGCCGGTCCGGGAGGGGGGACGGAAGAAAACCCCGTGGGTACAGTCTATATGGGGCTAGCGAACGATAAAGAGACTGAAACAAAGCTATTCCATTTCGCTGGCAACAGATGGGAGGTAAAAGAGCAGACGTCAGAAGAAGCACTTAACTGGATAATAGGATCGTTAGAAGATAAAGAAAAAGATTAGGTCTGCTTCCGTATCGCTTGATTAGCCTGTTGTATCTTGTCGAACAATGTTCCCACGTTATGACCGGATTCCACTATCACAGCTAGAAGCAGATCTTTATTCACACTAGATATGATAGTGGTCCCCTCTTTAGAATCTAATATTATCTTCCTGACTCTGCTTCTGCCTATCTCCGAATTCGCACTATTCGAAGCTCCTATTATCGTCGCACACATCACTGCAAAGGTCTCCCCGTACATGTCTCCGGGAAACTCAGAGCCCACTATATTTCCTTCTCTATCGATTATCGCAGCAGCGTACACTCCTTTTCCCATCAGTTGATCCAATATTTCCTCATAGCTGTTCGGCATATTTTGACCTCTTAAAACGCTTTAGTCTCGATCTTAAACTCACAGTGTTCATCTCCTACCGCTACACATTTTGTCTCTTCGACCTCGATCATTTTACCCGTGCCCTCTTCATATAGACCACAGATTATTCCTCTAAGTATGTGACAGGAGGGCTCTTCCCACTCTTCATGGGCCTCTATACTACCTCTAGCTATGGCCTCATCTCTCTCCAGCCAGATCTCGTCGACCCATCCTCGGCCTTCTATAAGTTTGGCTCCCCTTTCCATGAAATCGTTCTCATCGGAGATCATATCGACCATGTCTTTGCCTATCTTCTTACCGGCCCAAAAGAAGAGTCCTTCATACGCGTCGGACATCACACTCCGGTAAAACAACCCAACTTCTTTTATGTCCTCTTTGCTTATCTTAACGAAGCGCATAATTATGCAACCTGTTAATTTGCAAGATATATTTAACTTTGAGGTTTCGCTTATCAACTTTTCCTACTTTCCGAAAATATCTATACACACTCGGGACAGAGCAGCTGGCCGCTCACTTCCACCAATTGATCGGAATACACGCCACAGCTCTCACAGTAGCCAGAGACCTCCACTTGGTTATCTGTTTCATAGGAGGAGATCTGGTCGGCTTCCTGTATCTTCTCGTATTCTCTCGTTATATCGAGCATGGCAGGGGAGATGTCCAGTATATCATTTTCAGTGACTATACCTACTATCTCTCCTTCCTTCTTGACCGGTAAGCGTCTGATCCCTAATTTAGACATCAACTCAGCACTTTCCTTCAAACTTTTTTCCCCATTTACGGTGTGGACAGGGGACGACATTATATTTTTAACCATTTCCTCTTCTGTATCGAGGCCTTCGGCTACGGACTTCCTCACGATATCTTCTTCAGTTACTATGCCTTGAAGTTTCCCTGCCTCGTCAAAGACTATCAGGCTCCCCACTTCAGCATCCTTCATCAGCTGGGCTGCCTTTCTAACCGTCTCCTTGCCCTTGATGATTATGGGATTCGTCGTCATGATGTCCTGGACTTGAACTTCTGCTAAATCTAAACTCATACTTAATCCCTGAGTAGAATAAAGCCCGAGTAGGTATTAAATCTTTCGAACCATATTAACTCCTATGGTAGATTCAAAATTTATATAAAGGCTCATTAGATGGACTTTCAGATTGCTATGAGCAACGGAAAAATGAGGTTCGAGCTAGAAACGGAACTGATCTTCAGCGACCAGGTCGAAGAGTATGTAGATTTCATAGAAAATATAATTGAAGATTCAAACGCTGACCTCCTAAAGAGAGGCGTTCCTTCTAATCTAAAAGAGGAAGGTGGAGCGAACGTCGAGAGATACGATATATCCGGAGATAAGGTCGAACTTCTCATCAGATCAGATAGATACGTTAGAGCACACGATGCTCTACTCAGGCTAAGAAAGAAACTGGGGGAGGAGATGGGACCAAAATACCATGTTGGTGTTAGAGATGCAAGGATTCAACGTTATGATGTATTTTTACCTCTTGAGAAGAAACCAAAAGAGGAGTTCAGCCTCCCGTTCATAGATGATATAAAATTTATAAAACTCGGGGAAGAAGGATACGACTGCAAGGTCTCAGTAGGAAGTTTAACGGAGGAACAGCTCTCCAAGAACTACGTGGATAGGATAGTGAAGAGAATCAAAGAAAAGGTAGACCAGCAGTATTACGAGGGTAAAGAAGAGCAGTGGGAACTACTGTGGCGCTCCGATGAGAAGGAGATGGCCTGGGAGAAGGACCCGACCGAAGAGATGGCCGAAAGGGGTTGGATCAAGCAGGGCCCCACCAAGGGCAAATGGTTCTACAGGCCGAAGGCCGCTAAGATACTGAAAACTATAGAGAGGATCGCCATCGAACACGTTTTAGAGCCCCTCGGTTTCGAAGAGATCATCGAGTCCATGATGGTGCCCTTCGACGTGTGGATACAAACGGGACACATGGAGGGCATACCGAACGAGGTGTACTATCTCAACGAGCCTAAAACAAGAAACCCGGATGAATGGGAAGAGATAGTGGACGAGATAAAGATCGCCCGAGAGGTTCCAACTGACAAGCTGGACGAGATGACCACTAAGCCAAAAGCGGGCATGTGTTACGCCCAGTGCCCTGTGATCTACTGGTCCCTGAGGAACGAGACTATCGCCGACGACAATTTACCGGTTTTAGTGTACGAAGATACGGTCCCCAGCGGAAGATACGAATCCGGAGGAAGGCACGGTATAGAGAGGGTAGATGAATTCCACAGGATAGAGCCCGTTTACATAGGCACGGAGGAACAACTTGTCGCACTGAAGGAAAATCTTTTAGAAAGATACAAGCACGTCTTCGAAAATATATTGGATATAGAATGGCGCATGGCCGAGGTGGAACCATTTTACCTTCAGCAGGCCGGCATGAAAGAGGAGGAAAAGGAGACTGAGCTCGGCACCGTAGACTTCGAGGCTTACCTGCCTTACAGAGGGAGCAGAGAGGAGAGCGAATGGCTCGAGTTCGGTAACCTGAGCGTTTTTAAGAAGTACACCGAAGCGTTCAACATCAAATCCCAGAGCCATGAACTGTTCTCCGGTTGTACCGGTATCGGTATAGAACGATGGGCATCAGCTTTCCTAGCACAGAATGGACTCGAACCGGAGGATTGGCCTGAACAGTTCAAAAAGGAGTTCGGTGAGATGCCGGAAGGCATCGAACTGATGTGATGTAAATATTAAATACCACCTATCAGTGTTAACCAAAAAGTAGTTATATCATTCCTATATAAATTCACAAGAACCAGGAGAATAACGATGGCTAGACAAAAATCCAGGCGTGCAGGCAGGCGCATAAAGGATAAATGGAAGAGCAAAAGCTGGTACAGGATAGTAGCGCCGGAGATGTTCGACGGCACAGTAGTAGGAGAGACAGTGGCATCTGAACCCGAGAAACTGTTGGGCAGAGTGGCTGAGATAAGCCTTCAAGACCTGACTAGGGATTTCTCCAGGAGCCATATCAAGGTCCAGTTGAAGGTACACGGTATCAGAGGGGGAGAATGTGTAACTAGGTTCGTGGGTCACGACATGACCACTGATTACATCAGAAGACTCACCCGAAGAAGACGGTCGAAGATAGATTCGATATTTGAAACCACCACTAAAGAGGGCTATACAGTAAGGATCAAATGCCTTTCCGTAACGGATAAAAGGATCAACTCCTCGAAGAAACGCTCACTGAGGAAGAAACAGAAGGAGATAATCGACGAGGTCTCCGAAAAGTCCACACTGCCTCAGCTGGTACAGAAGATGATCTTCGGAGGATTACCCAAGAAGATCGCCAACGGCTGCAAGAAGGTCTATCCACTGAAAAAAGTGGAGGTCAGAAAATCCGAAGTACTTTCTGTTCCTGAGGAAGAGGAACTGGACGTGAAGATACTAACGGAAGAAGAGCTCGAGGAAGAGGAAGAAGAAGCCGAAGAGGAAGCTGAAGAGACTGTTGAAGAAGAAGAGGAAGAAAAAGGACCGACCAAACCTGAGGTCGTAGCCAAGTTCCAGGAGATCGAAGGCGTGGGACCCACCACGGCAGAGAAGCTGTACGACGGGGGCTTCCGCACTTTCCAGGAATTGAAGGACGCCTCGGTCGAGGACTTGAAAGAAGTAGAAGGGATCGGCGACGCTTTCTCCAAGCAGATATCGAAGGCCCTTCACGGCGAGGATTAAAAAAGAACTTTTTGTCGGGGTAGCTCAGCCTGGCGGAGCGCTAGACTCATAGGGAAAACTCTCGTTCCGCAAGGAAGGACCTGAGAAATCTAGAGGTCGCGGGTTCAAACCCCGTCCCCGACACTTTTCTTTCTTTCTTTTGTTTTTTAGGGGTAAGGGGTTTG
>CAYMXS010000092.1:0-5249 GCA_964394465.1 uncultured Thermoplasmata archaeon
TTCCACTAGATCCTCTAAAGGCAGCACATCCACGGGTACCTTTTCACCCTGCTCGGTGTAGAAGAGGAAGGGCTCCACATCTTTATCTGGATATGCACCTTTCACTGCGTGGTAGTAGATACTCAGCTGCTTGGCGTATTCTCTCTTATTTGATTTGTTCCTATCGGTCTTGTAGTCGATCACTTCCACCGAATCTTCCTGCATATTTATCAGGTCGATGATCCCCTGGAAGAGCAGTTTCTTTTTACCGCTTTGAACAGGCAGAAGGCAAGTTTTTTCCGCCATATTTTCACCCTTCAATCTGTCCAAAAATCGTTTGATGTTCTCCTCGTCCACGTTCTCCGGTTCAACGTCATCTCCCTTGACGTAACGGTCGGCGAAGTCATGGACTTTGGAGCCGTATTCCGGTCCCAGTCCGTCTTCACACTCCTCTATATTTGAATCGTCTATCACCGAATGAGCGGAATATTTCACCGGCGCGTGTCTGTCCGGTGTATCTACTGAAAGGATCTCCCTTTTCTCTTCCTTGGGCAGCGAAGGCTCTATATCCGGTTCGACGTGTATGGGCTCTATATCCAGATTGCTGAAGAACCTACTTTCCTCGTCCTCCTCGGCCGTCAGGAACAGATAGTTCTCGGCTCTCGTCATCGCCACGTACAGTAACCTTCTCTCCTCGTCATATTCACCGCTCAAACACTTGGACATGACGTATTTCTTCCAGTTGTCATAGCTGTAGGGATAGTCCTCTCTGGAGAATATCTTGTTCTGTCTCAGCCCTATGGGCTCTCTGAACTCGACGGCTCCACCAAAACCTCCCCCGCCCGTGGGATCGAGGTCCGCCAGTATGATGACCGGATATTCCAATCCCTTGGCGCTGTGGATCGTTTGTATGTTGAAGACGTCGTCCTCCGTGGTGCTGTCGACCTCGTAGGTTTCCTTCCCCTCTATGTTGTCGACGATGAAGCTGATGATGTCCGAGCGGTTGAAGTAGGTGTTATCATAGGTGCTCTGTATTGTCTCGACTATCTTGTCGGAGAAAGCGTTATGCAGGGAATACCTGTCGTAGATTTTTTTAGCAAGCGAACCGATGGTCTTCTCCCTTTTCAGCGTCTGCCTGAACTCGAACATGTCCTCTGGGTAGGAACGCTCCTCGAAAATCTTCTCTATCTCGTCCAGGCTGTATCCCGCTTCGTCCAGTATGACGGACCATCCTCTTTTTGAATGCAGGTCTTGAACGACCCTCAGCCAGGCGAGGAGCAGTATCGAGGGTTTCCTCCTGAAAATCTCGAGGCCTCCTTCATATGCTACCGGCACGTTCTTGTCTCTGGCCTTGTCTAGGAGTTCCAAACCGAATTTCCGTGTTCTCGTCAGGACCGCTATATCGCTGTATTCTATACGCCTGCTCTCTCCTTCCTCCTGTATGGTGTAGTCAGGATTGTCCACCATATGAGTGATCCTGGAGAGTATCACCTCTCTCTCATCCTCGCCTTCGAAGGCAGAGATCTCCGTCGGTCCCCTGTTGGCAGCGGATTTTAGCGAGGTTATCTTGGATCTGATCTCCTCCTTATCCAGCCGTTCTTTCTTCGTGGCTTCGACGGTGAGTGCCTGCTCGGTGAAATCTATTATCTCCTGCGTGGAGCGGAAGTTCTCCTTGAGCGGTATCTCCCTCTCTATGTCCACAGGATAGTTTATCCTCTTACGGTCCTGATTGAGGTCCTCTTTGAACCTTTCCAGCCTGTCTTTGAATCCCGTTATGTTCTCCACCGAGGCGTACTGGAAAGAGAATATGCTCTGCTTCCAGTCCCCCACTACGCATATATTGCCGCTCTTCGAGAGTAGCAGAGCCAGCTTGAACTGTATCTCGTTCGTATCCTGGAACTCGTCCACCATCATGTATTCAAAGCTGAGTTTCCTCCTTAAAGCGTCGTCCTCACAGAGGAGGGCGAAGGCTAGCATCATCATGAAGCTGAAGTTCAGGTAGTTCCTGCTCAGCGCGTATTCGATGTATTCGAAGTAAACGTCGTGGACGAAACTCTTCAGTTCCTCCCTGTCCTCTTCGAAGCATATCTCTGCATATTTTTCTGGGACCTGTTTTTTGTCTCTCACTCGATAGTGTGGTGGAGCGTCTGGTAGGAAACATTTGTTCTTGTAGCCGTTCAGTTTTTCCCTTAATCTAGACTGCTTCGGTCCGTTGGCACCAGGTACCGGTTCGTTTGCCTCTTCGAACTCTTCCTTGAACTCCTCGTAGTTCCCGTCGAGGTAACGTTCCGAGTTCCTGAACCATCCTTCCTTTGTGGGGAAGACGCCCTTTGCTCCCAGGGACTTTATGAGGTCTAGAAGATTTTCCCGGTCGTAAAGTATCCGGTAGAAGTCCCTGTACTCCGGGTGCCTTTCCATGAACTCACCCATGAACCTGTTGAACTCCCGTTTCTCAAGGACCTCGTTCTCCATGACCGTCGTGGAGTGTGTTATCCTGTCGTCTATACCTATGATCCTGGGTGCCTCGTGGCCGTACCTGTTCAACAACTGGTTGCAGTAACTGTGGAAGGTCGATATGGGCGCGTCCCTGAGCTCCGACTTGTCGTGTGTTGAGATGTTTATTATCCTCTCCTTCATGTTCTCCGCGGCGTTGTTTGTGAACGTCACCAGCAGTATATCGTCCGGTGTGATGTTTTCTTTCTCCAGTAGGTGAGCGTATCGTAAGGAGATGGTGAACGTTTTCCCTGTTCCGGGCCCCGCGTCCGCTATGCAGATGCCCTCCGTGTTCTCTATGAGCTTTTGTTGTTCTGGGTTGGGTTCGTTCATATTATCACCATGTCCTTGTTATCTATGTTGTCCGGGTCAACGTCTCCCACGGGGAAGTCACTCTTTCTGTACTCGTTGTATCTCTCTATCTGTTCCTGGAGGAACTCTTCGAACCGGTCTATATCGCTCTTGAAGTATCTGGTATCTCTGAACTTGACGAACTTTTTCATGATGCTCCTGCACGCTCTCTTCACGTACTTGTACGAGCCTATCCTCTCCTGGCAGTAGGCGATGAACTTCGATGTTACTTCGTGTTCCAACAGTTCGTCCTTGTTCAAGTCCGGGACGGAGTTGTCTTCGAAGAAATCTCTGTATTCCTCGTAGCCCAGCTTGTTAAGGACCTTCTTTCTGTTCTTGGACGATCTTAAGAAATCGAACATATCCTCTGTCTGTGTCAAATCGTTGAACTCCACGGGATGATATTCCACATTGACAGCGTTATCGTATGTGTTCCCTTCACCCGATAGAACGTCCTTCAGATTATCGAAGGGATGGTAGAATGTGAACCTGATCTTCCTATCGGGGTGATGGTCCCTGTGGTGGGCGATATACATCTTCGCCTGGAAATCCGGCCTGTCTTCGATGTTTTCCGTGTCGGAGTCTCTCACTATTTTGGAGACCGTTTTTTTACCGCCGGTCTTGTGATCGAGTAAATGTTCTTCGTTCAAGAGGAGGTCTATCTTTCCCTTGGCTCCTATACGGTCGTTGGAGAACGATATCTCGGTGTATTTCGTGTCGATGGACTGGTTGAAGAGGTCCGAGAAGATATTGTCGGTCCACCTCTTCTCATACCCCTTTGGATCCTTTAGACTCGGTTCATGAGAATCCAGGAACTTCTTCAGGTTCTGTATCCCTATGTCGAACTTGGTTTTAACCGATGGAAGTTCATGCTCATCTAAAAAGGGTGATAGTTCACTCTGGACTTTTTCCAGTATCTTTTCTTTATCTTCTGTGCTCTCTGGATGGTTCATGTAGAACTCCGCCAGGTGGTGGAAAAGTATTCCGCGCTTGAAGTACACCTTTTCGGGCTGTTCGGTCAGCTTTGAGAAGAGATGATCCTTGGGGCAGTAAGCGAAGGTGTTCAGGGCCGACTGGCTCATGTGTTCGATCGGGTTTGATCGTGTCTCTATGTCCTCTTTCGTGAACGGCTCTTTCTCCTCTTGGTCTTCCGTCCTGTTCAGCTCGTGTTTCAGGTCCCTGAACGACTCGATGCTTTCATCGGTGAACTCGTTGAAATAGAAGGAAGGCGTTACGGTCTGATTCATCTTCCTGTCCTGCACCAGGAAGTACTGTTTTTCTCCGTTCTGGAGCAGTATCTTGAAATCCTCGATCTTTCTCCTGTCGAACTCCTTCTTGTCTATCCAGGGCGTAGAAGGAGGCTCTGGTGTCCACGAGGAGTCCATCCCCAGGTAGAACACAACGGGTCTATCGATGTAAGAGGAGGTGCCCGGCGTGGCCAGGAGGACGCCCTGTTCCGGGCTCCTGACCGTTATATCGAAGGTCTCTAGATAGTAGGTTATGGAGTTCAGCCTCTCTAGGGTTATCCTTTTGTTTAGCAGGTCGATGGTTTCGAGGTGTTCCTCTAGCTGTTCCAGTTTATCTTTGAAGATATCGTTTTTTAACAACTCTTTGAAGGTGAGTTCCGGGATACTGTTAAGCAGATCTTTGATCTCTTTTAACGGTCCTTCAGAGAAGGACTCGAGAAGGTGGTCTTCGACCGAGGGCTCGATGTTCTGTTCTATGAAGGGCTGTACGTCCTTTGCCTTCGTGCCTCTCTTGAAGAAAGATGACCTGATCAGAGAGATGAACCTTCTCAGGTCCTCGTTCTCCGTGATATCCTCGGAGACCATGTACGGTATACCGCTGGATTCCAGTGAGGATTCAATGAGATAGCGGTAGTCGGAGTCCCTCTTCATCACGACCGCTACGTCCTTTGGATCCAGTTCCCTGACATTTCTTAGGACCGTGTCTATGATCTCCGTTGTGGAGTTGAAGATATTGAACTTGGGTAAAGCTGTCTGTTCCTCTTTGAAGGGTGTTATCTCTGTGTACTGATCCGGTAATATCTTCCTGTCTAGAGAGGTGAATTGATGAGGAGCTATGACAGCGACCTCTTTAGAGTCCGGGATGGTGTATCGTTCCACTGCACTGTAGGGGTTGACCGATGCTTTGAGTATATCGAGAACGGTCCTGGTGGCTTCGTCGTTGAATCTATCATGTTTTAGGATGTTCTTTGGGTTTCCCGTCTCTTTCCAGCAGTTGACGGTGTTTTCAAGGATGTGGCTGGCCCGTTTCCAGTTCAAGTTTGTCTGTTTTGTTATCTTGACGAACAATTCCCGCTTATCTTTGATCGGGTCGTTTGATGAGTGTAGAGCCAATCTTCTCGGAGTGGTGGCGAAGGGGTTTAGGTGTGGTTTGGCTAGTCGGGCGTTGATGGCGTCCGC
>CAYMXS010000093.1:0-5227 GCA_964394465.1 uncultured Thermoplasmata archaeon
AGTCTAGCATAGGTCGAAGGTTTATTAGCCAGGGTTATCACGGTGAAGAGGCAGACACCTAACAGGTTGGTGGCCATGCTCAGCTCCTGGAATGGCTTGATCCACCACTTGTTTCCGTCTTCCAGGTTGTCGATCTCACCCTCTATACCGAGTTCGTCTTCCCTATATCCGAAGGAATCGATGGTCGGTGCCCACGGTCTCAGATGGTCGGCTCCACGGGGAGACACGGCGTGGACAATGCCTTCGCTCTTGGCTGATCTCACCCCGTCGGCTGCCATCTCCAACCCTTTAACGTGGATGGCGGCTCTTTTTGCATTCTCGCCGTACTTCTCGGCGGCGCGCATAACCCCTTCCGCCAATACATCACCGAAGCCTTCCCTTTTGGCTATCTTCTCCACCATATCTATGACCGCTTTGCCGTTCCCCCAGCTGAGGTCTATCCCGTCCGTCTCTTCCCTAGAGATTATGCCTTCATCGTACCACTCCATGGCCGTAGCTATCACCTGTCCAGTCGAGATGACGTCCAGACCGGCGTCATTCGCCATGTAGTTCGCCTTCGCTATATGGTTCAGATCTTTCACCAGGCACTTGCTGCCGAAGGCCGCCACCGTCTCGTACTCCGGTCCGCCTCCACTCTCTCCTTTGTACTCTCCTTCTTTTATCTCTGTATGCCTTCCACAGGCAATTGGACATCCGAAGCAGGCGTATGGTTTTACGTCCAGCTTCTCATGATACGTCTCGTGGTTCAAGGAATCTCTACCGTCCGGGAAGGTCGTGTTCTGCCAGTTCTTCGTGGGTAACATTCCCAGGTCGTCGATAGAATCGTAGAATGAAGGTGTACCGTATGGCTTCAGTTCTTTCTCTACGAAGGCCTCCGAGAACAGCTCTTCCTTTGCCTTCTTGGATTCCTCTTTCAGTCTCTCCTCTTTGGCTATGGGGATTTCATGGGTACCTTTCACAGCCATGGCCTTCAGGTTCTTGCTCCCCATGACCGCTCCGGCTCCTCCTCTGCCTGCAGCTCTGTGCTTATCGTCCATGACCGATGCGAACATCACCTCGTTCTCTCCAGCTTGGCCTATGGACGCTATCTTGACCCCTTTGACCTCTAGTTCATCTTTGATAAAGTCTTCCGTCTCGCCCACACCCTTACCCCATATAACTGATGCGTCGTGAAACATCACTTCGTCGTCCACTATCGATATGTACGTCGGCCTCTCGGCCCTACCCTGCACCATCACCATGTCATATCCAGCCTTCTTTATCTGTGGTGCCAATCTACCGCCGCAGTTTGACACTCCTACTGTACCCGTGGCTGGTGAGTAATAAACCAGGTTCCATCTACCGCTGGAGGGTGCCGAGGTGGCGGTCAGGGGCCCTGTAGCGAAGATCAGGGGCTGTTCCTTGTCCAGAGGATCTTGATCTCTTCTCAGGTGGTCGTACAGTAAGCGTACACCGATGCCCTCTCCACCGATGTAGTCTTTGAACCAGCCCTCCGGTATTTTCTTTACATCATAGTCCTTTCTGGACAGATCGATCACTAACATCTTGTTCATGTATCCTTTCATCTCTATCTCCCTCTATTAAACAAGATGGTATGGAACGGATATATAATTATCGTTCAAAAGAAATATGCTGGGCCGAGCATATCGCGGATAAGTTAATATAACTATAAAGCCCTATTTCCATCATGAGGGTCGGGTATCCCTGTATCAACAGAACGGTAGAGTGCAGAGGGAACAAGACTTTCCGTCTGGATTCCTATTCCGAGGAGAGGCTGATAGAGACGGTGGAGAACAATCTAAACTGCCTCCAGAGGATGCTGGAGTTCAACGTTGAACGGGATATACTTTTCTTCCGCATAATCTCTGATCTTGTTCCTTTCGCTTCCCATGAGATAAACGACTACGACTGGCAGGGGCATTTCGACGAAAGGTTCCTAGATCTTGGCCGCTATATAAAGGAAAACGGCATACGTATCTCGATGCACCCTGATCAATTCATAGTCTTGAACTCGGATAAAGAGAGGGTCTGGAGGAACAGCGTGTCCGAACTGGAATATCACGCGGACGTTTTAGACTCCATGGGATTGCCCGATTCAGCGAAGATACAGCTCCACGTCGGCGGTGTTTACGGCGACAAGAAAAAGAGCATGGATAGGTTCGTCTCCAGGTACGAAAGATTGGAGGAAAAGATGAAGAGAAGGCTGGTCATCGAGAACGACGACGTCTCCTATAGTCTGAAAAACTGCCTCGAGATAAACCAGGGATGCGGAGTTCCGGTGCTCTACGACCATCTTCACCACAGAGTGAACGACTCCGGGGAAACACTCCAAGAGGCCCTAGAAAAGGTCTCCAAGACCTGGGAAAAAGAGGACGGTATACCCATGGTTGATTACAGCTCTCAGGAACCCGGTGGAAAAAGAGGCAAGCACGTCGAGACCATAGATATGGATGACTTTAAAGGATTTATAGAGGGTTCTAGACCTCACGACTTCGACGTGATGCTGGAGATAAAGGACAAGGAGAAGAGCGCGTTAAAAGCGGTCCGTAGGTTGAGAGAGGATAAAAGGTTCAAGAAAAAAGAGGAGGGATAACAATGAAAAGATTTTCCAAACCTAATGTTGTGGTCAGCAGGTGTCTGGGCTTCGATAGGTGTAGGTACAACGGGCAGATCATCTCGTCCGAAGTCGTGAAAGACCTGAGAGGGCACGTAGATTTCATAACGGTCTGCCCCGAGGTGGATATAGGTCTGGGCATACCCAGGGATTCTCTCAGGATAGTGCAGAAAGACGGTCAGAGAAGGCTGATACAGCCAGCGAGTGGAAACGACCATACCGATGAGATGAACGAGTTCATCTCTCACTTTCTTGACATGGACGAAGAGATAGACGGCTTCATACTGAAGGGCGGCTCACCCTCCTGCGGTATAAACGATGTCAAAATATACCCAAAAAAAGAGCAGTCGGCCCCGATAGAGAGGGGGAGCGGTTTATTCGGAGAAGATGTTTTGGCTCATTTCCCGGAGAAAGCGGTGGAAACTGAAGGAAGACTCAGGAACTACCAGATAAGAGAGCATTTCCTAACGAAGATATTCACCTTCGCGGACTTCCGTGAGAGGTCTTCTGACCTCAACTCGCTCGAAGAGTTTCACGAGGAAAACGAACTCCTTTTTAGGTCATACGATCGGGACCTCTACGGGAAGATGACTGAACTGATTGACGGAGAAGACACGGCAGGATTATACGGTGAGTATGGAGACCTTCTTTACGATATGTTCAGAAGGCCTCCGCCCTGTGAATCTAAAGTCAGGATGATGAAAGATGTTTTGGAAGATTTGAGTGTAGAGATTAACGAAGACGAGAAGGACTTCTTCATGGAGACCATAGAGAGATACATCGATGGGAAGAGTTCGATGGATGTACCCCTCTCAATACTGATCACCTGGCTGATCAGGTACGGTAAGAAAGAGATGACGTCTCAGAGTTTCTTCTATCCCTATCCTAAAGAGCTTGTCAAACTGGAGGACATCAAGACCTGCCAGGCCAGGGATTACTGGCCGTTCTGATCTTGAGCCTGAAGGGGTCTAACTGAGACCGTCTGATATGACTCTATATGGCAAAAAGTTGATATTGTCTTTTGTCTCTCTATCGACGATGGAACACGAATTCGATACGGATAGAAGTTTCGCAGTAAGGATGGACAGGAAAGATCCTCTATCCAAGTACAGACAAAGGTTTTACTTTCCACCTGATAAGACTTACCTGAACGGCAACTCTCTAGGTCTTCTCTCAGAAGAAGCGGAGGAGAGGCTTCAAAACGCCGTGGACGAGTGGAAGGAACTGGCTATCCAGGGCTGGACCGAGGGAGACCCTCCCTGGTTCTTCATGGCCGAGACCCTAGGTGATAAGATATCGGAGATCGTCGGGGCCGAACCGGAGGAGGTCATAGCTACGGGGACTACGACCGTGAATATCCATTCTCTAGTCTCTACCTTTTACGAGCCTAAAAAAGGTAGGGATAAGATACTGGCGGACGAGCTCAACTTTCCCACGGACATCTACGCCCTGGAAGGACAGATAGAACTGAAAGGAAAAGATCCTTCGGAAAAATTGAAACTCGTGCCCAGCGAGGACGGCAGGACACTGGACGAGGAAAAGATAGTAAAGATGATGGACGACGATATAGCGCTCATACATCTTCCTTCCGTACTATACAACAGCGGTCAACTTTTAGATATGGAGTACCTGACTCATGAGGCTCACGATAGAGATATCATCATAGGATTCGACTGCAGTCATTCCGTCGGCTGTATACCGCATTCCTTCGATGAGATAGGCGTTGATTACGCGGTCTGGTGCAGTTACAAGTACCTGAACGGGGGGCCGGGCAGTACTGCCTTTCTTTACCTGAACAAAAGGCATTTCGATAAAAAACCTAAACTAAAAGGTTGGTTCGGTTACAGGAAGGACGAGCAGTTCCAGATGAATTTAGAGTTCAGACATCAAAGGGATGCTGGAGGCTGGCAGATCTCTTCTCCCGCTATACTCAACTCCGCTCCGCTTCTGGGTTCGATAGAACTGATCAAGGAGGCCGGCATCGATAAGATAAGGGAGAAGTGCAAGAGTCTGACGTCTTATTTCGTCTATATGGTCAAGGAGAAACTGGAGGGCTATGACTTCAGCATAGGCTCGCCCAGAGAAGCTGATGAAAGGAGCGGCCATATAGCGCTGATGCACGATAGGGCTAGAGAGATAAATACTGTTCTCGATGAGAAAGGATTCGTGACGGACTTCAGGCCGCCTGGAACGATCAGAGTGGCTTTCTCACCGCTCTACAATAGTTTCGAGGAAGTCTGGGATACCGTTGAAGCGATAAAGGATATCATGGACAAGGAACTTTACAAAGACGTGGAGACCGGTGAACAACTGATCACCTGACCTACAAGCAGGTTTATTAACCGGAGAATCTTTTCACTTCTACGGGATGAACATGAATATAGAGAAGATAGGGCACGCTTCTGTGATGATAAAAACCGACGGTAAGAGCATCTACATCGACCCGTTCTATACGGATACGATGCCGGAGGAGGTCAAAGAGTACTACGAAGAAGGAGATAAGGCGGACATTTTATTGATAACTCATGGCCATCACGACCACTGCCATCCCGAGACTTTCAAGAAGCTCTTGGATGAAAACACAGAGATAATCGCTCCTAAAAGCTGTTCGGA
>CAYMXS010000094.1:0-4944 GCA_964394465.1 uncultured Thermoplasmata archaeon
TATTCTTCATATATCTCACACAGCCTTTATTCAACATCCCTAGCGACAGCATGGTCCAAACCGAGGCATCGGATGAACATAGAGGCAAGATCCTATCGCTGACCAACGCTACGCTAAACATCCCGTTTCCCTTCGCATATCTGCTCGGAGGAGTTTTACTCTCCATATTTTCCCCCTTCCTGGTCGTCTTTATCATGGGGATCATACTCACGACGAACGCGGTCTTTGAAACGCTGTATTTTCGTGATTATCAATAATGAACATTACTTATCTATGCGCACAGAAAGAAAGGCTTTTAACATTCTAATCCATTCAAAATAACATGATAACGAACGAAGAACTCATCGAAAAGGCCGCCTCGGTTATAAACAAAAAGAAAACAGAAGACACATCCATGGGAGGCGTTGGCTCCGCTCTTGTCACGGAAAAGGATAATATCTACCTGGGTGTATGTATCGACACGATCTCGGGCATGGGCTTCTGCGCCGAGCACAACGCCATAGGTTCAATGGTAACAAGTAAAGAATACAGGATAAAAAAGATAGTCGCGGTCTGGAAAAACGAAGATGAAGAACTATACATCTTAGCGCCCTGTGGAAGGTGCAGGGAGTTCATGTACCAGATAGATGAAGAAAACCTGGAAACGGACGTGATCCTGGACAAAAACGAAGTCGTAAAACTGAAGGAGCTACTGCCTCGGCACGACTGGTTCAAAAAGCAGGGATAAAGAAGAGAAATCTATCTGTACATCAGCTCTTTGCTTCTCTTGGAGCCCTTCTCCTTCTCTTCTTTCTTCTTCTTGTGCTTGATCTTCTTCTCCTGGGAAGGATTCATTCCCTTGAACTCTATGTCCGACCTCTGCAGTCTCAGATAGGTCTTGTCGGGAAGTTCATCCAACTGTATTATCCCGCGGGAAGCCAGTCCTTTTATAGCGCGCTTCAACCTTCTTTCCGAGACCTTCAACTCGTCCGCAACGTCGGAGATCGTAACGGGTTTACCTTCCATGAGTATCTTGACGATCTTCGCTTCCAAGGAGTCGCTATCCAGTTCTATAGCCATCTTAGATCACCCGAAGTAGGCGGTGCTCGTTTCTTTTCCAGAATCTTCTGCCGGCTCGGCCTGGTCGATTATATCTATATGGGTTATCATATGGCAGGGTATCACTCTGATGGTACCTTCGTCTTCATGATCATCGTCCAGTTCCATCTTCAGGGCCTGTCTTTTACCCAGTTGAAGATAACCTTTGAAGTATCCGGTCGTCTTCAGCGTTTCCTCTCTCGTCGATAAAGACCTTACCATGTAGTGCGATTCTTTCACCAGCTGTCTGCTATCATCCTTTGGCATGCTATTCCTCCCTAGATTCATCTACCACTTTTATCTCTTCTCCGCACTTGGGACACGTTTGGCTTCTTATTATCTTTTCCCCGGACGCTAGCGCGTTGATCCTTTCTACCGTCTCTCTGTACCTCTTTATGTTGGACTGCATGTTCAGTTCGGTTATGTGCCACGCCTTGGTTAGATCGCCCTGTCTCAACCTGTAGGCCTTCTTGACGACTTCGCCGTTGTCCTCAATGGTGATCTCTTTCTCCTCTATCAGTTTGAGGTCCTTCAGCTTGTTGAGATGCCTGTATATGGTCGGTTTAGAAGTCTCCAAGATCGTGGCCATCTCATCGATGGTCCTGAACTTGTCCGGCTTGTCCAGAAAGACGTCCTTCCAGAGTCTGAAGGGCACGGATCCATAGACCTCGTCACCGCTTCTTCTACCGGAGAGATATCCTATATCTAACAGAAACTTCTCCAGTATCTCATCTATATGTTCAGTTATTATAGGGTTGTGTTCCGTCAACTTGATCTCGAAGCCCATCGCTTCGGTTATGTCCATCAGGGATATAATAATTATGGGAAAAGACGAAAGAACATATATAACAAGAGATTTTCAACAGTTAAACCATGTCTAAGTCCGTCCGACTTACGGTCAAATTCTTCGGTTCCTATCAGGAGGCAGTAGGGGAGAAGGAACTCCAGATAGAAACGGACAAGGTCTCAAGGATCCAGGACCTGATCGAAGAATTGACGGAAAAATATCCCGGTCTGGCCGACCTGGACGACCAACTGCTCATAGCGGTGAACAAGAGCATGGCCGAAAGAGAAAAAGAGTTGAAAGACGGGGACGAAGTGGCCTTCCTACCGCCGGTCAGCGGCGGCTAAGTTTCCTACAGCTCGTCAACGATCTTTATCTCTCCATCGTCCATCTTTATCTTGAGGAGCGATTTTATCTCTATATCGAGTTCCTCCTCCAGGTCTTCCTTCCCACCGATCTTTTCGAAGACTACAACGACATCCACGATCTCGACGTTCATGGTCTGAAGGGCCTGGATTATTGCCTTCAAAGTACCGCCGGTGCTCAGAACGTCGTCTATAAGAAAGATGCGGTCACCTTCTTCAACAAAATTGAGATACATCTTAGATTTGGAGTAACCGGTGACCTGGTCGATGGAGACCTCTTCCTCCAGACCGTACTCCCTCTTCCTTATGAACTTGTAGGGTATGCCGCTCTTGAGCGACAAGGCAGCAGCCAGAGGAAAGCCCATGGATTGAGCCGTCAGAATATAATCGCAGTCCAGGTCGCACTTCCTGGTTACTTCATGCACCACCTCTTCCAGAAGTTCGGGCTCCACCTGTGGAAGACCGTCCGAAAGTGGATGTATGAAGTAATGGTAGCCGTTCATCTCGACGATCGGGCATTCTCGTAACGACTCCTTCAATTTTTCTAGCATGTTATCAACTCAATCTCGAAACCAGTTCTTTACCTTTTTGGGTAGCTTTAGAGACGATCTCATCTTCACCTTCTACGTGCCTTTCTTCCATGACTATCTTACCGTCTATGATCACGTCGGTGACGGCACTTCCATTCAGCGAATATATCAGATCGGACATCGGGTTGTATCCGGGTGAAGTCTGAGGACAGTTCGCGTCTATCAAGACCAGGTCCGCCGCTTTCCCCTCTTTTACAACGCCGCCGTTTGTACCTAGGGCCTCTGCGCCGTACTCGGTTATCATCTTGTAAGCCTCTTCGGCCGGAAGCACCGTCGGGTCGCCCTTCATCTTCTGCTGAAGACTGGCTATCTTTATCTCCTCCAGCATATCTAGATTGTTGTTGGACGCACAGCCGTCGGTCCCTAGAGTGACTTTCTCTCTTTCAAAACGGGGATAGTCCATGGGTTTACCGACTCCAAGCTTCATATTGGATGAAGGGTTGTGACTGATAACTGCACCGGAGCCTTCCAAGTTCTCAAAATCTTCATCCTCCAGCCAGACGGCGTGAGCCCCTATCAGTCTATGGTTCAACAGGCCTATATCGTCCAGATAACCGGTCAGGCTCACATCGTGTTCTTCCTTGAAATCCTTCATCTCCTTCTCCGTTTCCGCTATGTGGGTGTGTACGGGAAGACCGTTCTTCTTGGAGTATTCGGCACACCATTCGAGTCCCTCTCTGGAGACTGTGTAAACAGAATGTGGTCCTACAGCCGGTTTTATATTATCAAATTTCCCAAGATGATCTATCAGATCCTTCGTCTTCTCTTTCTCATCTTCCCTCTTTTCACTGTCACCCAGATCGATGAACCCATAGGGCATGGTGGCCTTCATACCCATCTCGTCCACAGCATCGGCGGCCCTTTCCATGAAGTAGTACATGTCGTTGAAGGCGACCGTTCCGGTCTTTATCATCTCTAGACAGGCCAGTTTCGTCCCCCAGTAGACATCTTCAGCCGTGAGTTCTTCCTCCAGAGGCCATATCTTCTCCTGGAGCCACGTCTGCAGAGGTAGGTCGTCGGCGTAACCTCTGAAGAGGGACATGGCAGCATGAGTGTGAGTGTTGACGAAGCCCGGAGTCAGGTACTTATTTGAAGCATCTAAAACTTTATCTCCTTTCCCTACATCCTCTGATATCGATCCGATCAGACCGTTCTCCTGGTCGACAATAACATCCCATCTACCCTCTTTTCCCAGTATCTTCGCATCTTTTATAACAAGACTCATATACATCACCTATCCTTTACCAGGTCTTGAAGTATGTTCTCCACGTCGCTCCAGCTCTCGCGGGCCGTCTCAACGATCTCCTCGTATTCGACCTCTTCGTCGATTATACCGTTGGCATAGTTGTCCACCGTGATCAAGGCGGCGTAATCCAAAGAGGCTTCTTTGGCTAGAGTTGCCTCGGAGGCCATGGTCATCCCTACCAGGTCGGCATGATCTTTAAGCAAATTGACCTCGGCCTTGGTCTCCAGTCTCGGCCCCGATGTCTGTATATAAACGTCTTCGGTCCTAGGATCAAGGTCATCTGCAGACTGGATCAACTCCTCTCTCAGACCTTCGGACAACCCCGGCGTCACATGATTTATCCTCTCCTCGTAGAATGACGGGATATTCCAGAGATTGATATAATCCTCGGGTATGGAGACCGTTGGAACCTCTATGTCGTCCTTCAAAGCACCTCCGGAACATATACCTATGACTTCATCCACCTCCTCCTGTAAGGCGTAGAAGTTTGCCCTGTGATTGATCCTATGGGGAGGTATATCGTGCTGTTCACCATGTCTCAGCAGGAAAAGGATCTCCTTTTCACCTAGAAAACCGTGGTAGAACCTCGAACTGGGTGTCCCCCAAGGAGTCTCTTTCTCCACCTTCTCCTCCACTTCGAATTCGTTCCATTCCTTGAACGCTGTACCACCGATTATGCCTAAGCCGGACATTCGACCACGTTCTCCGGAATTTACTCGAAGAATTTTAAGTTTACCCCGCACTGACAAACAATAGATATATATATACGGCATGGAATCAATCAATGGGTATCAAAAATGATTGAGAAGTCGAAAGTTTCCACGGTTACGGTTTTCCTCTTGATGGGTTTCGCTGCAACTCTGTTCGCGACTCCTTCAGCTT
>CAYMXS010000095.1:0-4880 GCA_964394465.1 uncultured Thermoplasmata archaeon
ATATATTGACTGAATGGTCAGTCAAGTTTTAAATATTTTACGGTGAAAGAGCAAAGGACGAGTTTGGAATGAGATGTATAAAATAAAATGGAACTCTGAGTTTTCTTTAACCAGCGGTTAGGTCGTTCAGGAGCTTAGAAAGGTCCGTAGTGGGATTCTGACAGGTGAAGTCCCTGCATAGATAGTAGGTGACTCCATCTATTGGTTTCATACCCTTCAGATAGCTCATGCCTTCAGGATAATCATCCATATCTCTGGTCTTGAAAACCACTGTCTTTTTGGGTGAGTATACGGTCTCCAGTCTTTTGTTTATCCTTATCGGATCCACTTCTTCATCTCCTACTACTACGATCTCACTCGTCGGCCCATAGTGAAGGTCTAAAGCGCTCATGAACATGCCGTACTGACCTTCCAGAGACGATATCTTATCCGGGAAGGCCCTCGACATCTCGTCTGCTCTTTTTTGGAATAAGTCTCGTCCAGTAATCCCATATAATCTAGAAAGTGAAAGGAACGCGATTGAGTTCCCAGTGGGATAGGCGCCGTCGTAAACCTCTTTGTTTCTGAAAGGGAGCTCTTCTACATCGTCCGGCGCGAAATAGAAGCCGTATCGTTCTTCGTCCCAGTGATGCTCCATCATGGATTCCGTAAGTTCGATACCTTTCTTCAGATATCTTACCTCAGAGCTGGCCTGGTAGAGCTCTATAAGTCCCAAAACAAGGTAGGCGTGATCGTCTAGGTTTCCAGGCGTTTTTTCCCCTCTTTCGATGTAGCTGTGGTATATTCTGCTCTCACCGTGGACCATCTCATCGAGAAGGAAATCAGCACATCTCTTCGCCCTTTTTAGATACAAATCTTTTCCTAGAACCCTGCTGGCCCTTGAAAGAGCGAAGAGGACTAAACCATTCCAATCGGTCAGTATCTTCTTATCCTTGCCGGGCCTTTCCCTTTTTTCCCTTCTCTCGAGTAGTGCCTCCCTTATCTCGTTGTAGATAGGTCTCAGTTCATCTAGCCCTTTCTCTGATTCATCAGCCATCTCTTCAAGGGAATTCCTTCTGTAGAGAACGTTTTTCCCGGTTTTCTTTCCAGTGGCTTCCTCCTCGTAATTTCCTTTCTCGTCTACATCGAAAAGAGTCTTCAGGAGTTTTTCCGTCTCTTTCTTATCCCCTATATCTAACTCGTGCACTACATCGATCAACTCGTCCAATGTCCAGGTATAATAAGCTCCTTCCTCTTCACCTACGTCGGCGTCCTCAGAGGAGTAGAAGGTACCTAACTTTGAGCCCATATCTCTGACAAGGTATTCTATAACCTCTTTTACGGTCTTTGCAAACCTCTCATCTCCCGTGGCTTGAAACGCTTCCAAGTAGGCCCAGATCATCATGCCTTGATCGTACAGCATCTTCTCAAAGTGGGGCAGTCTCCACTCCCTATCGGTAGAATACCTGTGAAACCCATAGCCTAAATGGTCGTAGATACCTCCTCTTCTCATCTTCAATAGTGTATTTTCAGCCATCTCTAGCGCTTTTTCATTGCCCTTTCTATCCCAGTATCTAAGAAGAAAGATCATCTTGTGGGGCGATGGAAACTTTGGTGCGGTACCGAAGCCGCCATCTTTTGCGCTGTAATCTCTCTTAAGGTGAGAAAAACAGCTGTCAAGATTCGATATATCTAGAGAACCTTCCTGCTTTAGGTCATCGCTCTCTAATCTCTCTAGAACTAAAGACCCGGTCTCTATCAACCTTTCTCTATCGTTCTTCCACAGTTCATCGACCTTTTCAGCCAGCTCTTTCAGTCCTACCATGCCGGGCCTGCTTTCCTTCGGTATATACGTAGCGGCGTAGATGGGCTCTTTTTCGGGAGTCGTTATGACATTTAAAGGCCAGCCCCCAGTGTTGCTCATGGCCCTGGCTACGTTCATGAAAAAATTGTTCACATCCGGTCGTTCCTCTTTGTCCACCTTGACACAGACGAAGGTCTCGTTCATCAATTCCGCCACAGCTTCGTCCTCAAAGGATTCGTGGGCCATCACATGGCACCAATGGCAGGAGGAATAACCTATCGAGATGAAGAGCGGTCTATCTTTCTCTTCGGCCTTCTCAAAAGGCTCCTGGCTCCAGGGATACCAGTCTACTGGGTTATCAGCATGCTGCCTTAGATACCTGCTCTTTTCTCCCTCTAGATGATTCTTCGTTGCTTTAGACATCTTTTCACCGTTCCCTTAGATAGTATAGTCTGCTCTGCCCTTTAAATATACTGACTCCTTGTGTTATTGTACATCTATGCTTAAAGAAGGCTTATTTAGTAGTACATATATTACTAGAGTTGCGGGTTTAAGACTAAACTTGAGGGGAGGGAGGTCCCCAAGAAACCTAGAGGCTTTTTTCCGCAAGGACCGGGTTGACCCTCTAGGTTTCTTGGAGATTTACCCGTACTTATATCATTGAAACGTAAGGGTAATTTTTATATTCTTTACAGCTTTTGAAATCGCTATGTACGATAAAGTCGTTATACCTACAGACGGCTCGGACAATGCAGAGAGAGGCGTGGAGGAAGGGCTGGAGATGGCTAGAACTCTGGGCGTAAAAGCTCTAGCCATCTACGTGGTGAACGCCTCGGAATACGAAGGTCTCCATCAATCAAGTATAAGGGAATCCGCTAAAACAGGCATGATGGCGGCCGGTGAAAAAGCTTTAGAAGGTGTGAAAGAACTCGCCGATGACCTGGAGGTCGAACTAGAAGCGAAGGTACTGGAGGGGAAACCCTACAGGAAAATCTGCGGAGCAGCGGACGATACCGACATCATCTACATCAGCAGCCATGGGCTCTCCGGCTTCACGAGACTCTTCATGGGGAGCACGACGGAGAGAGTGCTGAAGAACGCCGAGGCTACAGTAGCTGTAGTGAAAGGAAAATACACCCATGAAGAAGAGATGAGCGATGAATAGATATTCTTTGACCGCCTAAAAATTTAAGATCTTTATAGCGGGCCCGTCAGAAATTAGAAATTTCTAACCGCCCGCTAAAACAAGTTTAGCGGACCCTTGGGGATTCGAACCCCACTCCACGGCTCCGAAAGCCGTAAGGATATCCAGACTACCCTAAGGGCCCGCAGCGAATGAAATGAGCGAGGAAGCCTTAGGGGTTGTTGGAACCTTTTGTTCCGACATTACCCTAAGGGCCCTGAACGAACGCAAGTGAGTGAAGGAACTTAGGGGTTATTAGAATCTTCGATTCTGATCCTACCCTAAGGGCCCGCAGTGAACGTTAGTGAATGAAGCTAAGTGAGATAAAAATTTTTGTACGGTAGTTCTTCATATCTTTCCGTTAAATCTATAAAGCGATCTAGTCATTAAATAAATGGTGGTAAGATACCCAGATGCCCATATTGTGGAGCCCAAATCAGGGAAGGGGCCAACTTCTGCGACAACTGTGGAAAGCAGTTAGGAGAAACTCCTCAGCGATCCCAACAGAGACCGAGAGGTGAACAGCCCCCTAAACGAGGTCCGCAACGCCCCCAACAAAGCCCTCCCCCTCCTCAACAGAGTAAACAAAGACCTCCGCAGGGTCAGACCCGACAACCGGCTCAACAACCTCAGATGGGACAAGGACCTGGTCCACAGCAAAACAAAAGCCCCGAAGAGATGAAACGGTCCTACTATCGTGCCATAGGAAAATTTATGGGCGTGGCTGCCTTTTTTATAGTCCTAGCCATCGCTCTAGGAATGTTTATCCTTCCACGGTTACTGAGGCCCATGATGGGTAACTCGGCTCAGGGCATCATATTAGGTACCATGATACCCATTTTCGGCTCGTTCATCATCTGCCTCATAGGTTTCATACTCGTTGTCTGGAAGCTCCACCTGTACAGAGATATGCAGACGGGAGCCATGGACTACTCCCAGGCATATATACAAGAGAACCCAGAGATACAGAGAAGAGTGGACCGATACAGGCAGCAGTTCAAGGACGAGGTACGTCAAGAAGTCAAAAAGGATATGCAGGAAGAGAGGGCTAGAAAACAGCGATCAAACGATGAGAGAAGACAAAGATAAGTTTTTTCTGATGTGGACCTTTCGAGGACAGCCATTATTTAAATAATACATCCTATCCTTTGCTTACATCGAGGTATAAAGCTTGAAAAAGACAGTCAGGTCCGGACTGGTAATCGCAGTGATAATCCTCCTACTCTCCGTTTCATCCCTAAGCGGCTGCACCAGCGAGGAGGAGAACGTAGTAGGTATACCAAAAGGGGAAAAGGGCCATGGTGAGTACACTGCTGATAAAGCCACTGTTAGCTTGCCCATAATGAACACCTACAGCGAAGAGAAGGCTGCCGTCGTACAATTTACTGTGGAAACAGAGGATGGCAGCAGTTACATAGAGAAAAAAGTTGTGACCTTACCTAAAAATTCAGAAAAAGCGTACTCTGAGGATATAGAAATTCCGTCCAACAAGACACCGAGTAAGTTCGATGCGGAGATAATAGTGTTCGAGGATAAGACCAGCATAATAGAGGTCAGAGGGACTTCGTTGGGTAATAGAACCAGGATGAACGCAAGTATAGCCAACACTCACACAGGGTCGAAACAAGTAGAGGTGAGGTTCGAAGTGATAACGGACCAGGGTCGGAAGGAGATGAAGACCAAAGAGATAACTCTCACTCAGAGCTCGATAGAAGAATACTCTCAAGAACTTGAACTGAGAGAGGATGAGAATCCAGAGGAGTATCAGGCGAAGATAATCGGCTGAGCAGATTCATGATGCAATAGATCATTTCTCGGATCGTTTTTTAACCCTGTATCGTACCCATATATGCCCGTCATCTTCCATGTTCCCATCGATAAATTCGAGATCCTCTGGCCACTCGTCTTTTTCTA
>CAYMXS010000096.1:0-4877 GCA_964394465.1 uncultured Thermoplasmata archaeon
GAATCCAAAAAGCTAATAAACAGGACCTCATTCATCATTTACCCCTTTGGGGGTATAGGGTAACCAGGCATCCTAACGGGCTCCAGTTACGTGGGATGATCGCAAAACGGGTTTACTGACCGCACAGGTATGATGAATAACTGGAGCGGTGACCCGTAATTCATAACACACGTAAGGTCGCTCCTTGCGTGGAGGAAACCCGTTCATGGGGGTTCAAATCCCCCTGCCCCCACTTCTACAATAACTCATCTTGAAATATAGACCCAAGATTTATGTATCTTCTGAGAGATAAAAACTGGATAACATGCCTGGAGCACTCGGCTATCTACTGGTCATCGTCGGCTTCTTGATATGGTTCGGCGGTGGTATCGGACTCGCCTTCTGGGTAGCTAGAGACGCGAACAAAAGAGGAAAGGATGGAGACAAGTGGTTCTATATGGTTTTCTTCGGCAGCTTCCTTTTGTTGATCTTCTGGTTGCTTGGCAGGCCCGAAGTTACGGAGGACGTCGAGATGACCGAGGACGATTATTTCCACTCCTACAGCGAATGTCCAAAGTGTGGAGAGGAAAAATTCGAGGTCATGGACGACGGGTCCGCGTACTGCTCTAGCTGTGGATACAGTACAACCGATCACGAAGGGGAGTAGGCTCTACACGGGGGTCTTCGTCTCTATGAACTCACAATCGTGATCGAATTCATCTTCTATGACATCCATGAGTTTCTTGACACCAAGCGTTTCGGTAGCGTAGTGTCCCGCGAAGATGATGGGCATACCGATATCGATGGCTTCGTTATGGGTCATGTAGCTCCTCTCGCCCGTTACAAAGAGATCGGCCCCCAGTTCGTATGCCTCGGATAGTGCTTTCCCTCCTTTGCCGGTCAGTATGCCAATCTTTTCTATATCTTCCTTCGAGTTCCTGGGGTCCAGTACAAAGGGCTCTATGTCCAGTTTCTTGGATATCTTGAACTCTATCTCGTCCAGTTCCATCCCCTGATCGAACTCGGCTAGAAGCGCTATATCCCTTCCCTTGTATTCTAGAAACCTTCCACTCGGCTCCGCCCCGAGCAGTTCGGCCAACTGAACGTTGTTGCCTATCTGAGGATGTATATCTAACGGTAAATGGGCGGCGTAAAGGCCGACGTCGTTCTTCATCAATATCTTGACCTTCCTGTAGGTATCTCCGGCTAGTCGTCCTAGACCTCCACCCCATATCATACCGTGATGGACTATCAAAAGATCACTTCCGGACTTGACTGTTTCCTTTATCGTGTCTATACGGGCGTCTACCGCGAAGCTTATCTTTTCAATCTCTGCGCCAGCATCCACCTGGACACCGTTGAGCGAATCATCCTCTATCTCTTCTATAGATAACCATTCATCCAGTTGTTTGACAAGCTTGGAATCACTGATCAAGCTGCCACCTCCATACCCTAGTAATAACGGGAGCCTACTATTTTTATCTTCTTATCCTTCAAACCTAGGATTTTACGGAAAGATTTAAACGAACTCCCTTTATTTTTTCTCTGATCCATGTATCAGGATAAAAAGAAGGAACTGATCGAATCTCTAAGGCGGGAGTCTGAGCCGGTCAGTATAACCGATGCCAACTTCTTCACTCGTCTGCTTGCCTTTTTCTTGGATTTCACGTTCATCCAATTGGGTCTATTTGCCGTCTCCCTTATCGCTCTTCTCACCGGTTTTATCGATATGAGCATGTTCTATGAACTGATCCTTCTACACACTCATCTGGACGTTTATCTTCAATTCACCTATCATTATTCCCTCTTCATAGAGATCATGATGACAGCCATATTGGTACTATATTTTGCCGTCCTTGAATCTCAAAGTGTCTGGGGCACCACTCCGGGCAAAAAGATAGTGGGCATCAGGGTCGTGGATGACTCAGGCTCTAAGATCTCCTTCAAAACATCCTTACTGCGGAACGTGTCTAGGATACTTTGGAGACTCCCCGTTATAGTAACCATCGTAGGATTTTTGAATATAGTGCTCCTGTGCATAGTGGGTGAAAGGAGACTGGGCGACTATTTGGCAGGTACTCGGGTTGCCCGCGCCGTACGTAGGGGCGAATTCTCAGAGGAGGATAGCTACAAGCCGAAGGTACTTAAAAAAAGCTGATTGATCGGTCCTTCTAACTTGCTTTTTTTAGGATTATGTCGAACCTAGCACCGCCCATGCTGGAATCTGTTGCCTCTACACGCCCGTTATAGGACTTTGCTATCCGCTTTACGAGGAACAGCCCTATCCCGAGACCAGAGGAGTCACTACCTTTTGTGCCCCTGTCAAATATTTCATCCTTCACTTCTTCGGAGATCCCTTTACCGTTGTCTTCCACACTCACTATCACCTCGTCTTGTTCCTCGTTCTCCGTGATACCTATCCTTATCTCGTCTCCCTCAGAATGCTGGATCGAATTATTCAAGAGGTTCGAGAACAGTTCTTCCAAAAGTGCTCCACCCTTTATCATCACGGGCAGATCTTCGTACTCGATGTCTATACCCTTTTCCTCCGCCATTTCCCTTCTATTCTTGACGGCCTCTTTTATGTGCGAGAGAACGTTGACAGATGTAATCTCTTCTTCTCGGTCTATATCCCTCAATGTACCCACCTTTTCTAGAAGCTCATTCCCCTCGATATTGGCGTTGAGGGCCTTTTCTATCATGGGTTTGAATTCAGAGGGTGGATCTGATTCACTCATCAACTGTAGGTATCCTCTAACTATCTGGCTCTTGTTCTTCAGGTCGTGCCTCAGGAGGGTTAATAAGAACTCGCTTCGCTGTTCAGACTCTATCCTTTTTATTGCTTCCTCCGCGTGAGATATCAGAAGTTCTGCTAGTTCCATGTCTTCCTGGGAATATTGCTTCTTTCTTTCCGATACGGCTTGGAAGACGGCGGAATCTGCGATTGGTATGCTCATCCCAGAATGAAAATCATCCTTGAATGGGCTGGCCTCTTTACATTCATCTAGTTCGTCTATCAAGAATACTTCATTTTTTCTATAGCTTTTCCCGGCGATACTGTCTCTGATCGGGATTGACGCCCCGTCCTCTATATTCGACTTTTTCGAGATCGCTTCTACAACCATTTCATTGCCCTTGGGAATCATGATCTTACAGATATCAAGTTCGAGTATGTCTTCCGCACAATCCACGATCAGTTCATAGACCTGCTCTTTAGAAGGTGCAGAGGCCATCTTTCTAGTTATCGTGTAGAGATGTTTTAGTTTGCTCTTGCTGTCGGCCACTTCCTGTTTAGATTTTCTCAACTCTTTCTCCATCTCTTTTCTCTCTGTTATGTCCCTTACAACGCCAAGAGCTGCCCGCTCTCCCTCGTACTCTATGTCACTTACAATAAATTCGCCAACCCTGGAATCTCCCTCTTTTCTCATGATCTGTGCCTCGTAGATAGAGGTGTCATCTTCCTTCGCCCTTCTCTTCTCGACCAACTTTCTGACTCTTTCTCTATCATCGGAATGGATGAGTTTCCATGGGTCCATCTGGTGGAGTTCCTCTTTAGAATAGCCCGTAACATCGCTTAGCCTGTTGTTTATAAAAAGGAAATTTTTCCCACGGTATATGAATATTGCATCGTGGCTCTGCTCTACTATAGCCTTATATTTCTCTTCAGTCCTCTTCCTCTCAGATATATTTCTCCCACTGCCCACGACCCCGGAAAATCCTCCCTGCTCGTCTTTAATGATATTGCAGGACCATGAATAGGGTATGGTCTTCCCCTCTTTCGTTAGAAGGTCTGCTTCGATACCTTCAGCGGGGCACATCTTCTCTTCAGAGACCCTATCCATAATCTCTTTAAGTATATCTCTATCTTCGTCTGGAAAGAAGTCTAACATATATCTTCCTTCGAGTTCTGCAGCGGTAAAACCTGTCCTTTCTTCCAATTCTCTGTTCCACTCTATCAGTTTAAGATCATGGTCAAGGAAGTACAGGATGTCGGGAACAGACTCCATTATCTTATTCTTCTCCTCCAAGGCCTCTTTTTCCCTGTCCTCCGCCTTTTTCCTGGCTATGACCTGTTCTATAGCGTTATAAAGGATCTTGTATTGGATACTGGCTTTCCCCCTCTTTTGTACATAACGGTCACCTCCATTGTTCAAGGTTTCCATGGCTATCTCCTCTCTGCCCTTACCCGTGAACATTATGAAGGGGGTTTCGTCACCCCTTTTCCTGATGGTTTGGAGTAGTTCAAGACCGTCCATCCCGGGCATCTTGTAGTCCGAGACTATGGCATCGAAATCTTCCCCCTCCAATCGGTCTAGGGCCTCTTCAGATGAACTTTTACACTCGACCGATAGCTCATCCCTTTCTTTCTCCAAAAAAGCTTTAGCCTGTTTTAAGACTATCTCTTCGTCGTCTACTATAAGTATCTTCATGTGTTCCACTCTTTTAGGAGTGCATATCGTTTATTAAGATTACGTTGTTTTGCAGATGAAAACAGGAAAGACTGTAAGACGATTAGGAGCCTACTCACCGGGTTCGTGCCATTTTTTGTCTATGTTGGTGGAGAGCAGCTTCAATATCGCATAGATACCGAACAGTTGTTTGATCTTTTTGGTAACCAGATTAAGGGCCTCTTCTTCGTCTTCGAGGTGGTACTCTTTTGTCCTTATATGCTCCTCCTTCCAGAGTACGCCATCTTCCTCCATCTGATGGAGTCTCGGATAGACAGTGCTTGAACTGAGATGGATATCGAACAGACGTTCTAGGTCCTCGGTCAGTTCCTTGCCGTTGGCTCCGTCCCGGTTGGCTATGATGAGTAAGAACAGTTCGTCCAGGCTCCAATCCTTGATCCTTTTCTTCAGGTCCTCCTTTGTAAATAGTTCTTCTGCGATGGAGGATAG
>CAYMXS010000097.1:0-4499 GCA_964394465.1 uncultured Thermoplasmata archaeon
TTCTAGATATTCCAGCATCGGTTTCGTCTTCTCTTTGAACTCGTTCAACCTCTTCCGTATCTTCTCTTCCGTATCATCGGACCTCTGTATCACTTCTGTACCGCACTCCTTACATTTACCTTCCTCCGGAGGATCGTACTTGAGATGATAGACCTTTCCGCACTCAGGGCATATCCTTCTCTTCGTGGTCCTCTCTATGATCTTCTCGTCACTGTTCTTCACCCAGAGTATGAAATCTATCTGGCTGTCCTTCTCGTCCATCAGGTCCAATAGATGATCTGCCTGATCCTTTGTTCTAGGATACCCGTCCAAGACCTGGTTCTGATAATCCTTCTTACCGAAGTAAGACTCGAAAAGAGCGTTGGTTATCCTGTCCGGCACGAAAAGACCTCTATCCACGAAGTATTTCGCCTTCAGACCGAGGATGATCTCCTCGTCTTCCGTTCCTATCCCTTCTGCTATCTCGTCGTCCTGAACAAATCTCCTTTCTTCTTCCTTCCAGAATTGAGATATATCTCCGTCGTAATCAAAATCATCGAACTTACCGAGGTAGGAACGGAATATATCTCCTGTGGAGAGCTGTTCCAGGCCGAATTCCTCGACCAGAACGTCTATCCTGGGCTGTTTTCCCGCTCCGCTCTTTCCAGTGACTATAACGTTCGTGAGCTCGTCAGGTATTTTCTCGTTCATATCTGCGGTTATTATATCTTATTATTTAAGTATGTTCAATCCGTAAATTCTACTATATAATCGGAAGATTTATTATCTTCTTATCAGTGGTCGAAAACGAATGGTGAGGTAAAAATGTATGAAGTGAGGTTCCACGGACGTGGTGGACAGGGAGCCGTTACAGCCGCTAACACTCTCGCCGACGCCGCTTTTAGAGAGGGAAAGGACGTTCAGGCCTTTCCTATGTTCGGTGTCGAACGGAGAGGGGCTCCAGTTGCTGCGTTTGCCAGGATAGACGAAGAGCCGATCGATGTGAAGACACAGATATACGAGCCAGATATCGTAGTCGTTTTGGATATGAGTCTTCTAGATGTTGTAGACGTTACCGAAGGTTTGAAAGAAGGCGGTAAAGTGATACTGAACAGTGCCAAAGACCCTTCAGAGTTCGATTTCGAAGACGCCGATGTCTATACGGTCGATGCGACCAGTATCGCGGTAGACAACGGTCTAGGTACGAAGACGAATCCCATCGTGAACACGGCCATACTCGGAGCTTATTCTAAAGTGGCTGGCAATGTGAAGATGGATTCGATCGCAGAGGCGATAGACAACAACGTGCCGGTAAAACACGACGAGAACAAGCAGGCCGCCAAAGATGCGTATGAAAATGTAAAAGGGGTGTAAAGATGTCAAAGGTTAAGATAACTCTCGGTGGAATAAATAAAGATGCGGGAAGTTCAAAGGAGTACAAGACCGGCAGTTGGAGGACCATGAGACCGGAAGTTGACATAGAGAAGTGCATACAGTGCTTCAAATGCTTCAACTACTGTCCAGACGCAGCGATACACAAAACTGAAGACGCGATAGAGTTCGACCTGGATTACTGCAAAGGCTGCGGTATCTGCGAGAGGGAATGTCCCGTAGACGCTATAGTTATGGTTAAAGAGGAGAAATGATAACATGGCAGAGCAAGAATCTAGAACGGTCAAAGGTAACATGGCTACGGCACTGGGAGCCAAACTGTGCAGACCGAATGTGGTTCCCGCTTATCCCATTACACCTTCTACACTGTTCCCTGAGAGGATATCAGAGTATATCGCCGACGGGGAACTGGACGCTTCGATGATAAGGGTAGAGAGCGAGCATTCTGCGATGAGCGCGTGTATAGGAGCTTCAGCATCGGGAGCACGAGTCTGCACTGCTTCTGCTTCACAAGGCGTTGCCTTGATGCACGAGATGCTGTTCATCGCTTCTGGTATGCGTTTACCCATAGTGATGGCCGTCGGAAACCGTGCACTTTCAGCGCCTATAAACATATGGGCGGACCATCAGGATACCGTTTCATCAAGGGATTCGGGCTGGATGCAGTTCTACTCGGAAAAGAATCAAGAAGGTCTTGATCTCATGATAATGGCCTTCAGGATCGCAGAGGATGAAAGAGTTCTACTTCCAGCTATGGTCGGCATAGACGCCTTCGTCCTGACCCATACCATAGAAGGAGTAGACATCCCAGCCCAAGAAGACGTAGATGATTTCCTACCAGATTACGAGCCACCTCACGGTAAGTTGGATGTGGACAATCCCGCTACTTTCGGTTCTTTCGGCACACCTGAATACTACCAGGAGTTAAAACACGATCAGACCGTTGCATTAGAAGAGAGCGTCGAGGTCATAGACGAGGTCTTCGACGAATTCGAAGAGAGGTTCGGCAGGGAGTACAACAGACTGAACAACTACAAGTGCGACGATGCAGAAATAATACTCATGACCATGGGCTCCATGACCGGTACGGCAAGAGCCGCCGTAGACGAGTTGAGAGAAGAAGGCGAAAAGGTCGGACTGGCCAAGTTGACGGTCTACAGACCGTTCCCAGGTGACCTGCTCAAAGAGATAGCTGGAGACGCAGACGGCCTAGCGGTTGTGGATAGGAACATCTCACCAGGATTCGGTGGTGCGGTGTTCTCCGAAGCGGCCGGCACCTTCATAAACGAAGACAAAGCACCGATGATGAAGAACTTCATCGTAGGACTAGGCGGTAGAGAGATATTCAAGGAGAACTTCAAGGAGATGTACCATAAAACCAAAGAAGCCGTTGAGAAAGGAAAGGTCGACGAACCGGTAGAATGGATTAATATGAACGAAGAGATCATGAGGTGATAATGATGGCAGAAGAAGAAGAGGAAGAGTTATTCGCTCCCGGTCACAGGATGTGCGCAGGATGCGGTGAAGGCACCGCGGTCAGAAATATACTGAAAGTCGCAGGTAAGAACACTATCGCTACGGTATCAACCGGATGTTTAGAGGTGACTTCCACGGCCTATCCACAGACTGCCTGGGAGATCCCGTTGATACACGCCGCCTTCGAGAACGCGGCCAGCGTGGCCTCAGGTATAGAGGTAGCAAAGAAGGAACTGGGCGAGTTCGACGAGGACCTGAACATAATGGCCTTCGCCGGAGACGGCGGCACCTTCGATATAGGTTTCCAGGCACTGTCCGGCATGCTGGAAAGGAACCACAACGTCACCTACGTTTGTCTGGACAACGAGGCCTACATGAACACAGGGATACAGAGATGCAGTTCCACGCCCTACGGAGCCAGTACAACAACCTCTCCTGCGGGTAAGGAAAGCATAGGCGAAGACCGACCCAAGAAGCCCATAGCCAGGATATGTGGGGCCCACGACATACCGTATGCTGCTACCGCAACGATAGCCTACGAGAACGACTTAAAGAAAAAAGTGAAGAAAGCCTTAGATGCAGATGGTCCCTCTTTCCTACATGTATTCGCTCCATGTCCAACTGGATGGAGACACGGTTCCAGTGACTCGATAGAGATATCAAGGTTAGCGGTAGAGACCGGAGTGTTCGTGCTCTGGGAAGCCATAGACGGAGATATATGCAATATCAACGTGACTCATAAACCGAAAGAACGCAAACCTGTAGAAGAGTACCTAGGAAAGCAGAGAAGATTCTCACATCTGACTGAAAAGGATATACAGAAGATACAGGACGACGTGGACGAGAAGTGCGAAGAGTACGGGTTCTAGACGAACCTAAAATCCTTTCTTTCTATTTTCTTAATCTCTAGTCTCAGTAAAAGTGTTACTCGCTCATAGTTCAGTCAGCTTGGACTTTTAATCCATAGTCTCGATAGAATAGGATATATCCGAACCTTCCAGAGCGGCATGAACTTTATCCGCGAACCAGATGGTGTCTTTTACCGTGGCATCGTCGTCCCACTTATAGACCATATCGTAGTCTCCGTGCATGGGCTCGAAACCTAGGCCGTAAAGAACATCGATTATCTCAGAGGGTTTCTCACCTTCGCTGTTGAATACCAATTTAATATAAGTCTTCATATTCCGTTATAATTGATTCTTGTTATTAATCTTTTTTCATTCAGAAACTGTAATCCATAGGGTGGAAAGTATCCGTTTCTTCTAATATTGAAAAGAAAGTAAACATAGGAAAAGCAGGCTTTTTCTATACGACCTGCCTTTGTATCTGTTTCCTCCCGATTCCCTCTTCTCTAACTTTTTAATTAGAAATACGTCCTCCTAAATTAAGTTCCTTCGCAAACTCATCGATCCTTTCCTCTGCAGTTCCCTCTCTGGATTCCATCTCATCCAGACCATACGAAGAACCGCATCTAGGGCACTTATCCGCCCCATAGGGAAAGTGAACTCCACAGTTATCGCATTCCTCAGCGTGTTCTTCTACGTCGTCGACCATCTTTACGTCCTTTTCTATATCCAATACACTCATCTTTTTCACCTCTTCTTACATATGCACCTCCCCTATTATATAAAAAGAAAATCCGCATATATGCA
>CAYMXS010000098.1:0-4308 GCA_964394465.1 uncultured Thermoplasmata archaeon
GATGACCGAAAAAGGTGATAAAATATGAAACGAAATAATTCGCAGATAACACAATGTCCGTTTTAAAGCGTAAATGCTAAATCTCTTTTCCACTTTTTGTTCGTTGCAAGGAGCGGATATTGTTTGCAGAAAAATAGACTCCTGATGGTCATGGTTGTTTTACTGCTGATACAAGCGTGTATGCCGTTATTTTCCTCATGTATGGCTGATGGTGAAGAAATCAAAGGAGAGAAGAACGTCGAATCCACCCAAGGAAAAGCACCTTGGGCGTGCTTCGGCCATGATAGAAGACGTACGGGGAGAAGCTCAGTAGATTCATCTCATGTAGACGGGGAAGTCAAATGGAAGTACGATGCGGGTAACTTCGTCTATTCCAGTCCAGCCGTTTCCTCTGACGGGGACATATATGTGGGCTGCTGGGACCATAAGTTGTACTCTCTTGATCAGAACGGCTCTTTGAGATGGACCTATGCCACAGAGGGAGACATCGACTCGAGTCCTGCTTTAGCCGGCGACGGCACTATCTATTTCGGTTCGGGTGATTCGAAGCTCTATGCCGTACGTCCAGACGGATCAAAAAAATGGACTTTCTCCACCGGTTCTTCAATATTTTCCAGTCCCGTCGTAGACGAGAACGGCACGGTCTACATAGGCTCTACCGATGGTAAACTCTACTCGCTCACTCAAGACGGCACTTTGAGATGGAGTTACGAGGTTGAGGGCTCCATCCTATCTTCACCTTCTGTCCAGCCTGGCGGTGACGTGATCTTCGCCTCTGGGATCGGGGTGGTCTACTCGATCAACAGGGTGGGACAGATGGTCTGGAACTATACCACGGGTGGTGAGATCACGTCTAGTCCTGCAGTGAGTGAGGATGGAACGATCTACATAGGCTCAAAGGATGGCGGTCTGTACGCCCTGAACAGTACCGGCGGCCTGGAGTGGAGATTCAATACCTCGGGGCAAGTGACTTCCAGTCCGGCTCTAGCCAGCGACGGCACGATATATTTGGGATCTCACGATAATAAGCTCTACGCGGTGAACCCAGACGGAACGAAACGATGGACTTTCTCCGCCGGTGGAGAGATACATTCAAGTCCCGCTGTCGGCGGGAACGGTCGTATATATTTTGGATGTAACGACGGAAAGGTCTATGGCTTGAAGCCAGAGGGTCAGAAGATGTGGAGCTATCAAACCATGAACAGAGTACCTTCCAGTCCAGCGATAGGGATGGATGGAACGATCTATATAGGCTCCGGGGATAGCCAGATATATGCTTTCACAGGGATGAAGATAAGTCCCCCCACAAGCCCCCGGAATCTGGAAGCCGATCCCTACGACCAGAGGGTGCTCCTTGACTGGGACACACCCCTTAATGATGGGGGAGCACCGATCCTGCACTATAAGGTGTACCAGGGTGAAACCCCAGATTCAAAAATTCTCATCGACAGGGTGAATTATTCTGATTACGAGGTTAAAAATCTCACCAACGGGAAGACCTATTATTTTCAGGTGAGCGCGGTTAACGATGTAGGAGAAGGCAACAGGTCAGATGAAGTGAACGTCACTCCAGAGAAGAAGACAGAGCCTCCTGGCGTGCCCGTCAACATCACGATAGAAGCGGGTGATGGATTCGTGAATTTGAGCTGGGAGCCTCCGACCGAAGACGGAGGAGCTCCTTTACGAATTTACAGGGTCTATAGGGGAACAGGACCGGGCAACAAGAGTTTACAGGAGGAAACGGACTCGACGTCCTATCACGATGATTCAGTCAAAAACGGGAGAACGTATCATTATCAGGTGAGCGCAGTGAACGAGGTGGGAGAAGGCCAGAGATCAAAGGATGTCTATGCTACACCAGAAAAGTCTATAACAATAGAAAAGCCAGGTGCTCCATCGGTACCGGGGGCGAAGAGAGAGGATGGAAACGTTTTGGTCAGCTGGTACCCTCCGTCCGAGTTAGGCAACGGCACTATAACCGGTTACAAGGTCTACAAGGGAGAAAGCCCGTCAGATATGGAACTTCTCGCAAAGATAGATGATACCAAGTACGTTGATGATAACGTGAGCAGGGGAAAGACCTACTATTACAGGGTCAGCGCCGTGAATGAAGCCGGTGAGGGCGAGAGTACGCAGACGCTCGAGGTCTCGATACCGAAGGAAGAGGATACACCCTCCTTCACATTCCTACCATTTCTGGGGATGATCATACTGGTGGCTGCTGTCAAGGAGAGTATAAAGAGGGAAGAAGGGATGTAGATGCAAGACAAACAATACATCCTAGCACTCGACGAGGGGACGAGCAGCGCCAAGGCGCTGATATTCGATTCTGAACCTAGAATAGTATCGAAGGGAAAATGTAAGTTCACACAGTACTATCCCGAAGCGGGCTGGGTGGAACACGACCCAGAAGAGATATGGCAGGCTCAAAAGAAGGCCGTGAAAGATGCGCTGAAAAAAGGAGATGTTGACCTGTCTAATATAGACTCTATAGGGGTGACGAATCAGAGAGAAACAACAGTATTGTGGGATAAAGAGAGTGGTGAGCCGGTCAACAGAGCTTTAGTCTGGCAGGATAGGCGCACCTCCGAGATGATCGATGAACTCAGCGAGGAAGAAAAGCGACTCATAAAGGAGAAGACCGGTCTGGTGCCGGATTCCTATTTCTCCGCATCGAAGATAAAGTGGTTACTGGATAACGATGAAGAGGTAAAGAGGAAAACAGAGAAAGAAGAGATATTGTTCGGTACCGTGGACTCATATCTCATATATCGTTTGACCGGCGGGGAGGTCCATGCCACTGACCACTCCAACGCATCCAGGACAATGCTCTATAATATAAATGAGCTTGAGTGGGACGACGAACTCTTAGATATCTTTAATATTCCTAAAGAAATCCTGCCCGAGGTGAGGGAGTCCAGCGATCACTACGGTCTTACTTCCAAAGATATAATTGGGGAAAAAATACCCATCACTGGCTGTGCTGGTGACCAGCAGGCAGCGCTCTTTGGCCAGTGCTGCTTCGAGAGAGGTATGGTAAAGAACACGTACGGGACGGGCAACTTCGTCCTGATGAACGTCGGAAAAGAACCGATACAATCTGAAAACCTGCTGACAACCATCGCGTGGACCCTCGACGGTGAAGTAACGTACGCTCTAGAGGGTTCAGTCTTCATCTCGGGCGCCGGCTTGGAGTGGCTGCAGGAATCTATCGACTTACTAGAAGACCCGGCCGAGGCCGAGAGATTGGCTACTTCCATAGAAGATAACGACGGCGTCTATCTAGTACCGGCCTTCGTCGGTCTTGGGGCCCCTTACTGGGACCAGTACGCTAGAGGTACAATAGTGGGCATGACGAGAGGGACCTCTAAAGCCCACCTGGCCAGGGCTTCACTGGAATCCATGGTCTACTTTTCAGAGGATATCTTCGAGTGCATGGAAAGAGATTCGGGACTAGACATAGATCAGATAAGAGCCGACGGAGGCTGTGCAAAGAACGATTTCCTGCTCCAGTTCCAGGCGGATATCTCTCGAAAGGACGTGATACGTTCCAAGATAGATGAGAGTACCGCCCTGGGTGCGGCCTATCTGGCCAGTCTGTACACCGGTTGTTGGAAAGATAAAGATGCACTGCAGGAGAGATGGGCGGAGAGAAGAGAATTTAGGCCAGAACTGGATATACGGAAAAAAGAACGTTTTTACAGGGGATGGAAAAGAGCGGTGGAGAGGGCCAAGAACTGGGTAGAACCCAACGAGGATAAAAACGGGAGATAATCATGACAGAAAAAGTGGCGATCATCGGCGCCGGTATAACTGGAGCTTCTATCGCTCGGGTCCTCTCGAAGTATAAAGATCTGGATATACACCTGATAGAGAAGAGGCCGGATGTCGGGTGGGGCTGTACCAAGGCCAATACGGGTATCATACATCCAGGGCACGAAGATGATCCCGAGGAATTTCCTCTCAGGGCAGAGCTGTGCGTGAAAGGAAACCGATTATGGAGAGAATGGTCCGAAGAACTAAACATACCGGTCGAATGGCCCGGGGAACTTATGATAGCTAGGGAGGAAGATGATATTGATACTCTAGAGGAGTTCTTGAAGATCGGGGAGAAGAACGGCGTTGAGGGACTGGAGATCGTCGATGAAGAGAGGCTTAGAGAGTTAGAACCGACCGTAACCGAGGAGGCTGTAGGCGCTCTCTGGGCGCCCACTGCCGGGAGGATAGAGCCGTGGGAAGCTACCATAGCACTTGTAGAGAACGCCGTGGATAACGGGGTTAAGACACATCTCGGGACGGAAGTTGTCG
>CAYMXS010000099.1:0-4289 GCA_964394465.1 uncultured Thermoplasmata archaeon
ACCTGCTTCCTCCCACGGTCTTACCCTCTCCACCTTCGTACAGCACGTGCTCGTCTTCTCTCCCGTGGACGTGTACGACCGATAAAGGTCTCTCGGGTTCTGGAACCGTAAAGTTGGTACCGTCCTTTCGAACACCGATGGAGATAGAGACCGGTGCTATACAGTCGAGGGTCTCGGGATGTTCGGCGGCAAAGCGGTAAGTCATCCTCCCTCCGTTTGAATGGCCGGTCATGTAGATACTCGACTCGTCGATGCTGTATCTTTTCTTCAGATGTTCTATAAGCTGTCTCAGGAACTTGACATCTTCTGCCCCAGTTTTATTGGCTCGATTGTTTGTTATACCTGTGTTCCAGGTATGCAGATGATGATCGTTTGCTCCGGTTCCATCTGGATAGACCACTATCACGTTTTCTCTTTCCGCTATCTCATCGAAGTTCGTCTTCTGCCTGAAAGACCTGGCGGAACCGCCGCCACCGTGCAACGCCACGATGAGAGGGTGCGGTTCTCCTTCCTCGTAACCGGATGGGAAATCTATGAGGTACTTTCTTTCAGTGCCGTCTATCTCGATGTATCGGTGCTCTGAGGATAGTCGTCTGTAGTGTATCAGTCCAGATAAAAATACGGTCGAAGAAAGTATGAAGATAACTGCCAGTGTTATCATCTTCTCTTTCTCTAGGTCTCGTATCTCTCCCACAAGGCAGAGAGAACCTCCTATCGTTCCCGAGATGATGAAGACGGAGAACCCCTTCAGGACGGACAGAAGAGAAAAAACGATGACAAAAGTGGAGCCCAGAAGCGGTCTCTCTTTCCAGATCAATAGAGCTCCAGCTATTATGAATATCCCAAATAATCCCAAGATCATCAAGAACAGGCCGGAGAGGGGTCTACCAAAGACAAGGAAGAGTCCGAAGAATGTGAACTTCAGACCTCGAGCTAGAAGTACTACACCGGTCACTAAGGACAGTACGAGGCCGAGCAGCTTTTTCTTGTCTCTATCTTCTATATCATGCCATTTCATGACGATCCGTTTTCTTACTTTACGGTGGTTCAGATATTTAAAAAATGGTCCTTATCCTCTGGGTTGACCGTTCTGGATCACGTAGACAAAGAAGATTACAGAACCAATAAATACCCTCGAACCAATGACGGAGCATGGTGAATATATCGGGCAGAGTATATGACTTCGATGATGATCCAATAGAGGATGCCTCCATAGAGGTGAAGAACGACAGGTTCGAGAGCGTCTACCAGGTAAAAACGGATGAAGAGGGCAGATACGAACTTGATGTCGAAGAAGGCAGGTACATGGCCCTAGCGACCTTCAAGGATTACAAGACGGAAAATCTCGAGTTCTGGTGCTGGAATATTTTGGCTCATGAAGATATGGTTATAGACGGGAAGATAGGCGGCCTGGAGGTCTACGCGATGAACGCCTTCTTGCCCCAGGGGGCTTTACCTTCGCTGATAATATACTTCCGGCCCATGTCACTTCAAAGGGTCAAGGACGCGGGAGGCATGGAAGAGGTACAGAAACAGTCTCCCATGGACATCTCCCCGGACCTTTCTGAAGACGATATAGAGTTGAAGTTGAACGATCAGAACGTGAATATACTAGAGATCAACCAGGTGAGGGAAGCGGCCGGCAAAGATCGCTCGATGATCGGTTACCTGGTCCAGTGTGAGCTTCCAGAGGAGTTAAGAGACGAAAATATAATGCGAATCCGCATGACTTTGAGCGACAGGAAAACGGGCGAGAAAGGGAGCGGCTGTCTGTTCTGGGATAACCCGTACGTATGATGTTACTATCTAGAGGATAACATGAGTGAAGATGAAGAGGGAACTAAGAACCATTTCGCAGGGACCGGCCTTGTCTTCGGAGTGATCGTCGGCGTCAACCTCTACATCCTTCTAGATATGCCCGTCTGGGTGATAGGTGCGGGAGCCGGTTTAGGGTTAGTCATCGGCGCTTCTATTGATGCGAGATACTCCGGATAGTAAGAGTAAAAAACCTTTATTTAGACGGACTTTTATACCAGTGGGATGGACGAGACCGACCTAGAGCTGAGTTTATTGCTCATGGAGAATTCTCGCCTCCCTTACCGGGAATTGGCTGACGAAGTCGATCTTTCTGTTAACGCTGTACATTCTAGAGTCCAGAACATGTTGGATATGCACATAATCCAGGAGTTCTATGCTAAGATCAGTCTGAGAGCTTTCAAGGGCGTTACCGTGGTATCGGTGGAGGGGCAGTCCGAGACTGGCAACGTGGAAGAACTTATAGAAAGGGTGGGAGAGAACGGAGACACCTTCAAGGTCATATCTGCCAGCGGTAACTACCTCTACGTTCACGGCCTGCTTCGAGACGTGAGCGAGATGACCGATTACGTGGAGTACATAAAGAAGGAAGCGGAGATCAAGGACCCGGACATATTCATGCCGAACATGAAGGATTTCAAGCCGCTGGATGATTTCGAGTACTCGAAACTGGACTACCAGATAATACATTCGATGCATAAAGACTCTAGAAGAGCGCTCTCTGAGGTTGCCGAGGAATTGAACGTTTCAGCCAAGACAGTGCGGAGAAGGATAAACAGGATGGAAAAAGCGGGAGCGGTGGATTTCAACATAAAAGTAAGACCTACCCAGTCTAGTGATTTCATAAGCTTCTTCGAGTTCACAACGAAGCCGGACTATGATAGAAAGAGAGTGAAGAGCAGGTTAAGAAAGAAATATTATCCAAAAATTTACGCCGTCTTCGCAGGGAGCAACGTCCCCAACAAGCTGGTCGCTAACGTCTGGACAAAGAGCCTGGACGAGATACATAATCTGAAAGATGATCTGAGAAAAGAGGATTACTTCGACTCCATCGTGAACCGTATCTATTATGATGGTAAAGAGTTCGATACCTGGAGAGACGAGTTCCTGATTGAAAAGGCGGAGCCTTGAAGAGCTAAAGGTCGATCGTCCGGGGTTGATATGTGGACAGATAAGATGGACACAGAGGTGGTGATTAGAGATTGACCTTCTCCATTCTCTCGCATCTATGAGCCGATCGAATCCAGGACTGAAGACTTTCTCTCAGTCGAATCTCAGTGCTTCCGCCGGAGACACCTTACTGGCTTTGTTCGCGCTGGGTATCGCCGTTATGAACATCGCCCCGTACGCTATCGCCGCGACCGTGATTATAGTGACCCAGGGTATAGAAAATTCCCATCCCATCGGTCGGAAACCGTCGTACCATAGAAGCCATCCGACGGCTATCCCTAAAACAGAACCCAACCCGATACCTATCAAGGTTATGAACGAGTTCTCTATCAGGAAGGCATAACTGATCATCTTTCTCTTGAACCCTATCGCTCTCATCATACCTATCTCTAACCTTCTTTCATGCACCGCTCTAAGACTTATGATCCCTAGACCGGCTATGCCCACTACAAGTCCCAGGCCCATATACCCCGAGAAGAGATCGAAGAACATGAACTGGGCGGTCATCGCCTCTCTCAGTATGGTGCCTATAACCAGGGGTTGGAACCCGTACTGGATGAATTCCCTGTTCATATCACGTCCTAACCGATCAGCATCTACACCGTCTTTCACGCTCAGGAAGAACAATGAATTCGAAGTCAAACCGAAGTCCTCTTCGGCACCTTGTTTAGACATGAAAAGACCGGTCACTATCGTCTGATTCATGTATCCTACAACTCTTTTCTCTCTAGGTGCTCCATCTTCGCCTGTAAGATCGATAGTGGAGTTCAACTCTAAAGAGGGGCCCATAGAAGCGGTAAACATATCAGGAGGGGCATTAGTGATAACTAGTGAATGATCTTCTATTACCGCATTCCATACTTCTTCCTTTGAATCGAACTCGTCGATGTAATCAGAAAGACCGAAGGAATTGTTTCTAGCGAAGTGGCGGTTCACCCCTATGACGGAAAATCTTCCCGTGGTTTCCTCCCCTGTTGAAGGATCGGTGAACGATGTTGTCGAAGGCACCATGCCTCGGGTCGCGGAATCTATATGATCGAAATCCTCTATGCTCAAATTTTCGTTGTTTATTATCTCCTGCTGGATATCATCGATCGGCCTGTCCTGATCGGTGACCCCTAGGATCTCGTACCCTCCGGACTGTTCCTCTATCATCGCATCTATATTTGTGTGAAATATCCCCACGATCATGCTCATGACGATTATGGCGAAGATTATCAGTGCGAATATGAATACAGTCATCCCGGTTCGGAATCTTTCCTTTAGTGGGTGAGAGACAGCCGAGAGAACGACCGCTTTCATCC
>CAYMXS010000100.1:0-4173 GCA_964394465.1 uncultured Thermoplasmata archaeon
ACGACCCGGGGAAGGTTGAACTTTATACCGGTCCAGAGCCCGTCCTCCCAGGAATCCGAATGTGAAAGGCTGGGCAGTAAAGCCGGCATGCATAGAGCCATACAGTAGGTGCCTCCCTTTCTCAGGCCCCAGACGAAGGCGTAGGCCAGCACCGTTAATACTATGATGGCTTCCATCGTCGAAGCAACGATTTATAACGCTTTTATAGTTATCCCCTAGCAGTAAAGGTTTAGTATCTAGATGTAACTGTGAATTGGGAATATGAATAAAGCGGTAAAAAAGATGGAGAAAGATTCCGCCTACACCCAAGAATTACCAGAGGGCTGCAAGTTATGCAGAAAAGGCTCGAAACTGGTTCTACTGGTTACGGGTAAGTGCAGCGGCTCCTGCTGGTACTGTCCCCTGAGCGAGGAGAAGAAGGGAAAAGACGTGCTCTACTCCAATGAGAAGAGGTCCTTCTCCGACGAGGACATATTGAAAGAAGCTGAGATGATCGATGCTGAAGGCGCAGGTATCACGGGAGGCGACCCTCTAGAAGATGAAGATACCTATCACTACATAAAACTCTTAAAAGATACGTTCGGAAAGGATTTCCACATCCATCTCTATACTCAGAGTACCGAGATAGAGATGGTTGAAAAGGCAGTGAGATCAGGTCTAGACGAGATACGATTCCATCCTCCGCCCGCTTCCTGGAGCAGCATGGAAGAAACGGATTATATCGAGATCTTAGAGGAACTTCAAGATATAGATGTAGACGTAGGAATAGAGATACCCTGCATACCCGGTTTCGAGGAGGAGATGCACCAACTTATAGAAGTGATGGAAGACCTCGTGAGTTTCATAAACTTCAACGAACTGGAGTTCTCTAGTACGAACTGGGAGGAACTGGTCGAACGGGACTATGAAGAGAAGAGCGATATATCCAGCGCGGTGAAGGGTAGCCAGGAGGTAGCTCTTGACCTGTTAAAATCTGAATCTAACAGAGACATATCGCTCCATTACTGCTCTGCATCCTTCAAGGACGGTGTCCAGCTGACGAACCGTGTAAAAAGAAGAGCGGAGAACGTAGCTAGAGAGGGGGACCTCGTGACCGAAGAGGGGATGCTGGTGAGAGGGATAATACTGAGCGATGAACCCTTCAAGTTGGTGGAACAACTGAAAAATATATACGATATCCCTTCGGAGATGATCTGGGTCGACGAGGAAAAAGACCGGGTGAATATATCTCTACCTATCTTGGAAGAGATCGCAGATGAACTGGAAGATTACGAATGCTACGGTGTAGAAGAGTATCCCACCGCGGACAGACTGGAAGTGGAACGATGGCCGATAAGATGATTTCCACAAAAAAGATCGAGCGGGGATGGAACGAACTCCTGGACTGGTTCTCACAGAACGAGATAACGGATGCGGTGGTGGCCTTCTCCGGCGGTAAGGACAGCACTCTGGTGTTGGACGCCGCCTTGCAAACTAGAGGGGAGGTCAAGGCGGTTATAATCGACGCCGAGATCTATCCGAGAAGAGAGGTGAAAGAAGCAGAACAGAAAGCTGAAGAGATGGATGCCGAAACAGAAGTTATAAAGGTCTCAAGACTGGATGACGATGAGTTCAGCTCCAACAAAGAGGATAGATGCTATCACTGCAAGAAGCGGTTGTTTCAGGAAATAAAGGATCGTCTTGGCCAGGACATCACTATCCTTGAAGGGACGAACGCCTCGGAAGTAGAAGGTCATAGACCCGGCTTGAAAGCTGTCAAGGAACATGCCAGAGCGCCGCTCCTTGAGACCGGGTTGAAAGAGAAGGACGTTAGAGCTATACTAAATTGGCGAGGTCACGACATCTGGGATAAACCGTCTTTTGCCTGTTTAGCCACGAGGTTCCCCTATGGGAGGGAACTCACACAAGAAGGGCTCGCCAGGGTCGAAAGGCTGGAGGAAAAACTCTTCAGCTTGGGATTAAAGCAGCTAAGGGTGAGAGATCTTGGTGACACCGCCAGGATAGAAGTCCTGCCAGAAGACATGTACAAGATATTGGAGAACCGTGAAAAAGTAAATAAATGGCTGAAGGATGAGGACTACGAGAACCTATTCCTGGACCTTGAAGGGTACCGGACGGGTTCTCTCTCCGGAAGGGGATAAAGATGAAAGATGATGACATCGAAGAGATGCTGAAGGAGTACAAAAAAGGGGATATAGATTTAGAAACGGTGAAAGCGGCCATCATGGACCTGCCCTACGTGGACTTCGGCGAGGTCAAAGTGGACAGCTTCAGAGAGCTGAGAAAAGGGCTTCCAGAGGCCGTTTATTGTCCTGGAAAATCGGAGGAGCAGCTGAAGAACATAGCTGAAACAGGCGACCGCTTCTTCACCCGCGCTACACAGGAAGACTTCGAAGTGGTTTCTTCAGTCAGAGAAGACTGCGAGTACTTCGAGAAAGGCAATATGATAAGGGTGGGAGACGTTGAGATGGACGTCGAAGGTAAAGTCTGCGTCGTCACCGCGGGCTCCAGCGACATACCAGTGGCGGAGGAGGCTTCTATTACGTTAGAATGCATGGGGTATGATGTGGAAGACATACACGACGTCGGAGTCGCCGGCATCCACAGATTACTGCCCCACATCGAAAAATTGAGAGGAGCGGATGCCGTCATTGTAGCGGCTGGGATGGACGGGGCCCTTCCCGGCACTATTGCGGGACTGATCGGCACTCCGGTCATTGGCGTGCCTACCAGCGTGGGATATGGAGTGGCTAGAGAAGGGAGGTCCGCCCTGGAAACCATGCTGAACAGCTGTGCTACCGGTTTGGCCGTGGTAAACATAGACAACGGCTACGGGGCAGCGGCCTTTGTACACCACATGCTGAGGGGTGAGTGAAGATGGCTAGAAGTATAGCATATTTTGACCTTCGCTCCGGCATCAGTGGAGACATGCTTCTGGGCTCCTTGATCGATCTCGGAGCGGACCCGAAAAGACTGAACGAAGTGATAGATGAATTGGGTCTAGAAAACGTTCACGTCGAGATAGAGGAAAAGACGGATATCCTGACTGGAAAGAACGTTGATATAGTATTCAAGGAAGAAGAACACACCCATCGAAGATTGGCAGATATACTAGATAAGGTAGAGGAGTCTGATCTGGATGAGTGGATAAAGGAGAAGAGCATAGAAGCATTCACAAAATTGGGGAAGGTAGAGAGTAAGATACATGACGAGGCCTTCGAAGATATAGAGCTGCACGAAGTGGGCATGATAGACTCGATCCTTGACATAGTTGGGTCTATCGCACTCTTCGAAGACCTGGATATAGAAAAAGCCTATTCATCCACCGTGACACTGGGCAGCGGTACCGTAGAATGTCAACATGGTGAATTACAGGTGCCCGTGCCCGCGACGACCGCCCTTCTGAAAGGTTGGAAAATCAATAGAAGTGATCGAGAAGGTGAGATGACGACGCCCACTGGAGCCGCTCTGATCTCTACTCTGACCATCCAAGAACGACCGCCGGATATGGAACTGGAAGAAGTAGGCGTGGGCTTCGGCGACAGCACCTTTGAAGAAGGTCCTCCCAACGCTCTCAGACTGTTCCTCGGAAAAACATCGAATCTGGACGAGGCCATAGAAGAGCTCAGATTCTACATAGACGACCAGGACCCTGAGACGTTGAGTTATGCTCTAGAAAGGATAAGAGAGAAAGCCGTAGATGTGTACACGACCAACGGCCAAGGAAAGAAGGGACGCCAGGGCAGGGAAGTCACTGTTCTCTGCTCCCAAGAGGATATAGAAAAAGTTGTAGACACGATCTTCAGTGAAACGTCTACGCTGGGAGTGAGGACCAGTACCATGAGAAGATACGTGGCCGATAGAGAGATAAGAGAGGTAGAAACAAGATGGGGTCCCGTGAAGATCAAGGTATCTAGAGAGCGTATCTCCCCGGAGTTCGAAGACTGTAAGAGGATAGCAGAGGAGAACGACTTGCCCCTGAAAAAGGTCTACGAAGAAGTTAGAAAGAACTTCGAGCAATAATTTATTATACTTTTCTTCTTGTAGGAACGGTACACGATGCCCGATTAATGTAGTCTGGATAGCATGAGGGCTTGCGGAGCCCTACACCGGGGTTCGAATCCCCGATCGGGCGCTTTTACGAACGCAGAGAGGAAAAGCAAAAAGAGGGGG
>CAYMXS010000101.1:0-4076 GCA_964394465.1 uncultured Thermoplasmata archaeon
ACGCAGGCTATGTCTCCGTACCTATCGTATAGGTATCTTCCCTTCCTCATGTACCTATGTCTATATCTCTCGGCTCTTTCCTCCCTGAAGTTCTCTCCTCCGGCGACTTCAGCGAAGGCCTCTAGCATGCAACCGTCCCACTCCCTCTCTCTTTTGCCTTCTTCCAAGGAAAGTTCCGGTAGGTCTTGGACATCAAAACAGTAACAGGTCGGACATACCAGGTTACAGGTTCCACAGCTGTAGCAGTCCTCCGCGTTCTCTTCCCAGAAATCATCGTTATCGTAATTATTTTCCAGCAGCCACGGTAACTTTTCCGGTGAGAAGTCCAGCTCGTTCTCGAACTCGTCCTTTATGTCTTCTTTAGACTTCTTTACCTGGTCTATCTCATCCGGCTTCGCGCTCCTTATACCTTCGGCATGTTCCTCTAGAAGTTCACTCCCTTTTGCAGAGCCGATCTCCACGGCGTATTTTCCGTCAAGCTTTGTCAGCATCAGGTCGTAGCCATGGTCCGTGGTGGCGGTGCCCATGCTTTCCGCAAAGCATCGCTCAGAAACGTCCTGCATGTTCACTCCTATGAGCACGGATTTCTCTCTCTTTTCCAGATAATTTGTATCTTCTGGATCGTCCGCGAACACCCTGTCCATCTGTGCTATAGCTACGAGGTCGTAGGGATGTATACCAATTATAACTCTGGGCGTTACCTCATTCACCTCTTCCTGGCCAAGCCTATCTCCCGTCTTGTACTGCACTAAAGTTTCTCTCTGGGGCATGAAGTACTTCTTGGGAGGCAGTATGGTCACGTCGTAATCCAGTTCCAACTCTTCCGGTTTGCTCAAACGGTCGAAGACGTACTTTGAATCCTTTGAACGTACACCGTCGACTTCCCACTCGTCGGTCTGTATCAGGTTCTCTACGAAATCGTCAAAATCCTTCTCATTGATGATTTTCATATTATCTCTCTTTTTAGTTTTTGAACTGCGATTTTCGGGAAAGAAAGGGTCTTTTTAAACTTTTTTACGGTTTTGCAGGTTTACACTTCTACCCAAAAGAACGGTTTTTCACTCACCCCATCTTCTATGCCTGTCCTGGTAGGAGCGTATGGCCCTCAAGAAGTCTATCTTCCTAAAGCCGGGCCAGTACACATCGGTGAAGTAGAGTTCCGAATAAGCCAGCTGCCATATAAGGAAGTTTGAGATCCTCTCCTCGCCGCTGGTCCTCAGTATCAGATCGGGGTCGGGAAAATCGGACGTGTAGAGCCGCTGAGCGAAGGTCTTCTCGTCTATGTCCTCTACCGATAATTCCCCGTCTTTCACTTCCTGGGCGATCTTCCTGATCCCCTGGATTATCTCTTCTCGGCCGCCGTAGGCAACGGCTATGTTGAAGTAATAGTTATCGTAATCTTTCGTCTTCTCTTCTGCATAATGGATAGCGTCTTTCACTCTATCCGGTAACTCTTCAACGGCGCCTATGGCCTTTATCTTTATCTCGTTCTCGTGCACCCTTTCGTCCTCTGCCGCCCGTTTGAAGTTCCTCTCGAAGAGGTCCATGAGCGCTTCCACCTGATCTGATTCCCTTCTGAAGTTCTCAGTGGAGAACGCGTAAACAGTCAGTATCTCTATGCCCAATTGGGTACACCACTCCAGCATATCCTCAAGTTTATCCTTGCCTTTCATGTGGCCCATGTTCTCGTTCAGCCCGAGCTGCTTGGCGAATCTACGGTTACCGTCCATTATAACGGCTACATGCCTGGGTATATCGTCCGAGTTCTTGATCTGCTTGAGCAGTTTGTTCTGATAGGCCTTGTAGGCCGTGTCCGAGATCGTTTTGGTTATCTCGCCGATACTGGTTCACCGTATGAAATCATGCTGAAATGGTATAAAAACATGTTGGCATACGATATTGTTGTTGAACATTTTACCGCTAGTCTTGAGATCAAAACACCTAATTTTTTGAGAAATACCGCGAATATTAGCTATATGAAGGTAAATATTATATCTCCGTAGTTTTTACATGAATTGATGGCAGCCTCAGCCCGTTACATCGGAATCAAAGTGATGCTTGGCATAATCGTTCTTCTGCTCGTCTTGGTGTCGATGTCTGCCATCGTCAGTTATGGTAATTATGCCCGCCGTAGAGTGGACGTGAGAAACCAGATAGCAGCGGACATCCTAGCAAACGAAGACAAGGTACAGAACATGAGCTATGAGGAGAGGCAGGAATTCATAGACAGCAAGTGGGAGGAATACAAGAAAGAACAGGGGATTGAAAAACCACTAATGGTCAGGAGCTTCGAACGGGCGTTCAAGATAATGAAAGGGGACTGGGGTAGATCAGAATATATCAATTCTTGGGATTCTGAAAACTCCGATAACATCGTCCACATCATAGCAGTTGTACTCCCGAGATCGTTACTACTCTACGTCACATCGATGGCCATCTCTGTCCCGCTCGGGATATACGTGGGTACCAAGGCAGCCGTGGTAGAGAGTGAACGCCTGGACCATTTTATCCAGATGCTCAGTACAATAGGTGCAAGCAGTCCCATCTGGTGGCTGGGTATGTTGGCCATCGCGTTCTTCGGTGTACTCCTGGGATGGGTCCCTATAAGCGGGGCTTTTCCTTCAAGAGCCGTCGGTTTAGATTATTATCTAGGTATCATGTATAGGATGATCCTTCCCGTCTCCGTGATAGTTTTCGTCAGTTTGGGGAGTCTAGCCGTCATAGGGAGGAAGATGGTCGGCCAGGAGCTCACCAGCGAGCATGTCATCGCCGCTAGAAGTAAGGGGATTCCAGAGAAAAAGATCGTGTACGGGCCGGCGCTACGGACGGCCTCTCCCGCGATCATATCTAGAGGTTTTTACAGTTTCCTGGATTCTATACCCCAATTGGTCATCCTCGAGATCATATATGGATGGCCCGGGATGGGCCTGTTACTGTATTACGCATTAGGTAAGGGCGGACGTTATGGAAGACCCGAGGATCCTCCCATAGTCGTAGCCATAATATTCATACTCACGCTTGTGTACGTCATCGGCAACATAGCGTTAGAGATAGCCTATGGTTACCTAGACCCAAGAGTGAGCGTGGAGAGCAGAGAAGATAACAGATAAGAAAATAATAGATAGGTACTGTTTTATTATGTGAGTTTGATCAGGTAGCGTACACCTTTCCAGCCCTGTTCGGCGAAAGTGGAAAGATCGTCGTCTTCTCGCTCAATAGAACTAACTCGTAGTCCGTAGTCTGATAGAAACCGTAAGATTTTATTATCGGATATGGAGCCATGTAGGTATAAACCACCACGTATCGCCTGTCTTTAAGGCGGTACAGTGCCAGCCTCCCCGGGACCCTCGTCAGTTTATCCAGGTCGATTTGTTCCTCCACCTCTTCAGGCATCCAGAACCCGGGTTTCTCCTCCATGCTTTTCTTTATATGTTCTATGTCATAGGATGGGCCGAGCTGAGACTTGACCGGGTCCAAAGAACCGTAAGCCCTTCCCATGGCGGTCAGACCTCCCCTGTACTCGTTGTGCATCATCGAGTCTGCGTAGATAGAAGCACTGTGACTCCAGAGAGGTAAAAAAGCTATGAGAAAGACTACGAATATGGCTTCGTATTTTCGGAGCTTGTTCAACATATGCTGTATGTCAGCCTCTCTCCTCTCCTCTTCCTTGAATGTACGTAGATACCTGATCTCTCTAGATGTCCCTCGGATATATATAAAGGCGGTCACACAGCCGACGGGAAAGATAACATAATAGAGTACCAGGCCGATAAGCTGGTTCATATTAGTGAACCTCCCTTGGCCCTTCCAGTGAGGTGTGAAGGGATCGTCTTATTTCTTTCCATATGGGCTCAACAGTAGACGAGGAATGTTTAATGATATAAAGACTTTATTTTTCTCTATCAATCTCTAAGTGAAAAAACTTGAAGATGACGGCTGAAACGGATCTTTAGACGGTTCTGGATACCTGCGGGATCCCGGACCAAAACGTTAAAATATCCCTTGAATTTTAGTAGACCCCATAAGAGCAAAACGGAGGAGTTACATATGGATGAAGAAAACACAGTGTATATCGG
>CAYMXS010000102.1:0-4076 GCA_964394465.1 uncultured Thermoplasmata archaeon
AACGGTGGTCATGCCGAAACCCATGAGACCCAGAGGGGCAGGGTTTGCTAGTTTACTTTCTTCTGCCATATAACCACATGGATGGGTAAAAAGTGCCTCTATATATATCTTTGCCGAGCAAAATTATTGTTCAGATGATGGAAAAAACATCTAAAAGGAAAAAGGTTTCAAGAATCTTTGGCCTTCTTCTTGGCTCTTTTCTTTCTCTTTTTAGCGTTGAAACCGGTCGCCTTCTTCAAGAAGTCGTTCCACTTGTCCAACGTTTCCCTAGCTGTGTCTCCGTCCACGTCTTTGTCCATCTCTAGGTCCACCCAGAGACCGGTCCTTCCCTCGGTCCATACCTCCAGATGGTCTATGGCTCCTACCTTATCTATGATCAGCTTCTCTTCATCTTCCTGGACAGATCCGAATATATCCTCCATCATCTCTTTCAGCTGTCCTTCCTCGACGTTCTTGAAATGACCCCTCTTTATATCGTATCTGTTCTTTCCCATCTTATCGGTTCTACCATACCGGGCCAGGTATATGATTTTTTGGATAATTTTTACAACATTGCGAAACTCCTACCATGGTGACTTCCTGAACCCTTTTATACCTCCGTCATAATGACCACCCTATGAAAAGAATCCATGCTACCGACGCCGCTGAACTGGAAGACGGTGAGAAATGTAAACTGGGCGGGTGGCTTCAGAACGTAAAGAACCTGGGCGGGATCGCATTCCTAAAGGTTAGAGACGCTACGGGCGTCTTTCAGGTCGTCGTCGCTAAGGACGATGTAGGCGATGAATTTGAGGATATCGTAGACATACCTAGAGAAAGCGTAATAATGGTAGACGGGGAGAAGAAAGATACCGATCAGACGGAACTAGGGTTCGAGATCGTACCTAAATCTATAAAGGTAGAAAGCGAGGCAGAGACCCCCCTCCCGTTGGGAGTCGTCGACAAGGTCGATGCCGATAAAGACACCAGATTCGACAACCGTTTTTTAGATCTGAGAAAGGAAGAAAAAAAAGCTATATTCAAGTTGAGGCACCTGCTTCTAGAAGGCCTGAGAGATTTCTTCTCGGAAGAGGGTTTTACCGAAGTTCATACTCCGAAGATCGTGGCCGCAGGAGCCGAGGGCGGAGCTACGCTCTTCGACGTGGATTACTACGATAGGAAGGCGTACCTGGCCCAGAGCCCGCAGCTCTACAAGCAGATGCTGATGGCCTCTGGATTCGAGAGGATATACGAGATAGCGCCAGCCTATCGGGCGGAGGATTTCGACACCATAAGGCACACTACTGAGTTCATCTCGTTGGACTTCGAGATGAGTTTCATAGATAGTTCCGACGACGTCATGGATATGACGAGTTACATGATAAGCCATGCTCTTTCTTACGTGGCGGAGAACGGGACCGAGCCCTTGAACACCCTTGACGTGGACATCGAGGTTCCAGAGCACCCCTTCAAGAAGATACCTCACCGTGAATGCGTCGAGATATTAGAAGATCTGGGCAAGGAATGGGAAGGAGAACCTGAGATAGATACGGAATCCGAGAAGATGCTAGGTGAATACATGAAAGAGGACCACGGCATCGATTTCTTCTTCATCACGGAGTTCCCGACTAGAGTCAAAGAGGGAACGTTCTACGCCATGAGGAAGGACTACGATCCTTCTCTGACCACTTATTTCGACCTGGAGTACAAGGGCCAGGAACTGGTCTCGGGCGGCCAAAGGGAACATCGTTTTGATATACTCACCCAGCAGATGGATGAGGCCGGCGTAAAACTTGAGGACTTCGAGAGTTATCTCGAGGCCTTCAAGTATGGTGTCCCACCGCACGGAGGTATAGGCCTTGGAATAGACCGATTCGTACAGAAGATGCTTGGCCAGTCCAATATAAGGGAGACCATACTGTTCCCGAGGGATGTCAATAGGCTGGAACCGTAGTTTCACTTCACCCCTTAGCCTACTTTTATATAACAGTGAAGGAGTTAAAATAAACGATGGTCACTGGAAAATACGAACGGGAATTGCGAGACATATTATCCGGTGATGAGGAGGTCATAGAAGATGCGACCAAGACCTGCTCAGAGAAGGAGTTGGAGGGCTACGAAGCGGTCTACGATATCCCTTTTTTGGTCGTAAGGGCCGGCGCTAGTTTAGGCATAGATCTCATCGCATTGAGAGGTGAGATCGCCTTCCCTATAGAGGTAAAATCTTCTAAAAAGGACGTGATCTACTTCAGTGACGAGGAGAGGCTGACGGAACAGGCGGAATGGATGGCTGAAGTCTGCTCGGAAAGTCAAGTTCTGCCCATCTATGCATACAGGTTGAAGAGCCAGAGAGGTGATAAGTGGCGTATATATACGATGGATATAGACGGGATAGAGAAGAAACAACGACTCATGAGGAGAAAGTTACCGTTCCTTCAGACCACGACCCATGATAACTACAAGCTGGTCTGGGAGAAAGGCATGCCCCTCCATGAGTTGCTATCTTATCTCAAGCACCTTCTTAGATGAGTATTAAAAATACCACTCAACAAATACTAAATAATTGGTTTTAAATACTTTCTTGCTGTTAAGGAGACCGTCGATAGATGAAGAAGCTAATTCTATGTGTGGACCGGGACGACGATCTGGGTGAGAAGAGCAAGGTCGAAACACCCGTTGTCGGTAGAAAACAGAACATGAAGGCAGCCATGGCTCTAGGGTTGGAAGACCCCGAAGATTCCGATACCAACTCTATTTTGGCTGCGGTTTCTATCTATGATGACTTGAAGAAAGAGGGAGAAGATGTCGGAGTCGCGACAGTAAGTGGTTCAGCCTCCGTGGGGTATCATTCCGATCAGATATTGAGTGCTGAACTTGACGATGTTCTAGAAAAAGTGAAGCCAGATACAGTAGTGTTGGTAACGGATGGAGCTGAAGACGAGTACGTAACTCCTATCGTTTCTTCAAAGGTCGATATATCCCATGTTAGGACGGTATATGTTAAACAGAGTGAGAGTATAGAGAATATATACCATCTCTTCACCAAAACGTTCAGAGAGGAGCAGAGGAAGAGGAAGTTACTACTGCCCATATCATTGGCTTTACTAGTCTACGGCTTCTTTGGTATGGCGGCGCTCTTGAGCAATCTAGCTATCCAAGGCCCTCAGGCACTTTCCGGTCTGCCCGGCTTCGGAGTCGGCGTGATATCCTTCGTCATAGGTTTATATCTAGTGATAAGGATTTATAATATAGATAGGAGATCTTTAGAGATTTACAAAAAGATCAGGAAGGCCATCAGCACTGGCTCTGTTTGGCTACCCTTTACAGCTGTAGGGGTTCTTCTAGGTATAGGGAGTACGCTCCACGGCTGGAATCTGATAGTAACCGAAGAGATCACGTCCGTCCCGAAGGCGATACTCACATTCTCTCAGGCCGTTATATGGTGGTACATAGGGGCCATATTCCTTCATGAACTGGGAAGAGTCATAGATACCTACCTTACGCATGGGAAGGTCAAGAGGTCGTTCTGGGCAGTTTGGATATCCCTGCTGGCTTTGACCTTCATCTTCTGGGGTTCTCTCGATTATATGAGGGTCTTGATAGGGATGCAGAAGACTAGCAACGTGATGCCCATGGTCTCGGTCAACATACTCCTCGGACTCTTGTTGGGTATACTAGCGGGGATCACCCAGAGGAACTTCGGAGGGGAAGAGGAAGAAGATGAAGAGGAAGACGAAGATACTGGGTGTGATGATGAAGAAGAAGAGGATTGAGAGGAAGAGGTTTTAGTTTGAATTTTGAAGAATGGGAATCATTATATGAAGAGATAATCCGAGACTTTGGTTATTCTAGAGAGAAAGACAGAGACGCTGCTGAAAGACTTCAAGATATAGGGAAGTGCGAGGGGCTTAATCCTCTAAAAGACCTTAGAGACCAGAGAGTAGGGATATTAGGTCCCTGTCTCCAGAGTGAAAAATTACCAGCCACCGACAGGCAAATAGCGGCGGGCTCTGCCTTGACTAATTCCGTGGGAATAGGCATAGAGCCAGATCTATTAGTAACGGATCTAGACGGCGATGCCGCCCTACAGGTGAAGA
>CAYMXS010000103.1:0-4000 GCA_964394465.1 uncultured Thermoplasmata archaeon
TAAAAAGAGTGCCGCAGGCCGGACTTGAACCGGCGACATCCACGTCTTCAGCGTGGCACTCTCCCAATCTGAGTTACTGCGGCTTGGTAAGCCGTAAAGCCTAATCAGATTTTAATTTTACGGGTGCCCTTGGTGCCGCCAACTGAGAAACCCATAGCTTCTTTATCCACCACGCCGGCCTTGGAGAGCATCTCGGAAAGAGACAGGTCCTCCAACTCATCGACCAGGTCTTCTCTGACCTGTTTCGGAACACCCTCTTTCTTCAGCGTTTTCCTGAAGACCTTCTCCCTCTTCTTCATGGCCCTCTTGTATCTCAGGTAGATTATGCCCAGTTTGAAGATCATTGGGAGAAGAAGGACTATGAACCTAACCGCGATGAGCACACCGCTGTCCTTCTCCTCCGACATGTCTGATCACTCCTCTTCGAACTCGGTCTTCATCTTCTCATCGAGCTTGTTCTTTATCTTCTCGCCAACGTCTCCTTCGAAGTCCTCGCCGCCAAAGCCAGCGGAACCGCTCAACGTCTCCCTGACCAGATGACTGACGTCTCTACTCTTCATGAAGTCTCTGGTAAGCTGGTATGCTTTATCCTCTCCCATTCCAGCATCTACCAACTCTTTGTAGAAGTTGGCCGTGCTTTTCGCCAGCTGTTCGCTGTTCTCAGCGTTGTAAACCGCTTCTACAATCCCTGAGATCAAGGACGGTACTGTATCGTTCAAAGTCTCCATAACTTCCTTCAGGTCTTCCACATCTTCCTTATCATCTATATCCATATTTTACACCTCTTTTCGCAGTATTATATGTGCGGACAAACTATTTCTTGATACCGAGCACTTCTGCCCATTTGTTGACCATCCTATCCGTCAACTCGTAGGTCTTGCCCTTGCCTTCATCTACCTTTTTCACGACTTTCTTCCTCTCGAGACGGTTCAATCGTTCTCTGACGGTATGTCTGGAGGCCTTACCCCTCTTCTCTCTCAGTCGTTCAGTGATCTGGGTTATGTTCAGGGCCGACGAGTCCAAAAGGATCTCGACGATACCCTCGGAGATAGGGTCCTTTATCTCCGGCAGTATGGAAGGAGATATCTTGCCGAAACGCTGGTAGATGGAGAGCATCTTTGTGTAATGCTGGTCCGGCCTGGGAGCGTTAGAGGCTATATTCTCTAGAACGTTCTTGTGCATGTTCATCAGGTTCTCAATCATGCCCTCCATGTAATCTATCTGTTTCTTTAGAGACTCGATCTCCTCCCTCAATTCCTCCTTCTCGTCCCCGGCCATCGTTACAAAAATTAGTTTTGCTCTTATAAATCTTCCTATGGATTCACCCGAGCTTGGAATCCAGCGTTTCCGCGGACACATCCTCTATGGCGTTCAAAAGGTGTGTTTTCTTGCACGGCTTGACTAGGTAAGCGTCGGCCTTCTCCTCTATCTCCTCCTGGTTCTCCGCTTCCGAGGGGTCGACAACGGTATAAAATATGATCTTCTGATCTGGATCGATATCCTTTATCTTGGAGAGGGCCTCGAAGCCGTCCATCTTGGGCATCTTGACGTCTAGAACGATTATATCTGGATCTAAAGTTTTGAACTTCTCTATGGCCTCTTTCCCGTTCCTGGCTTCCCCGACCACCTCATAGCGATAGGAGACGACGTTCCGAACGAGGTTGCGGATATCTTCAGCATCATCCACAATAAGAATAGTTTCAGACATGATGGTATCCCTATGCGGATGTTACATTAAAGGATTTTTCCTCGGGTATCAATACTCTCATCTACCCTGCGCTTTGTGAAGCTCACTCCTTTTCTTCTTCAAGATCCACGTATTCCACCAAAACAACGGCCTCGCCTTCCACTACCTTCTCCCCGTCCTGATTTATGCAGTCTGTCCTGAGTGTAACGATCGGCTTGTCCTCCTTTATGTTCGTGACTTCCGCTACGGCGGTGATCGTATCGCCAAGATAGACAGGATTCTTGAAATCGATATTTTGGCTCAGGTATATCGTCCCGGCGCCCGGCAGTATGGTGCCTAGAACCGTAGATATGAAACCCGTCACCAACATACCGTGAGCAATCCTCTCGCCGAACCTCCCCTTTTTGGCGTAAACATCGTCGAAATGGTAGGGGTTCGTATCGCCTGTAGCGGCGGAAAAGTGCTTCACATCGGCATCGGTGACCGTCCTCCGGTAAGTAGCGGTATCACCCAATTCTACTATATTCCACTCCTGAGGTCTGTCCAGACCGGTCCTTTTCTCGTCCGGTATCCTTATAGCCGGTTCCTCGTCTATTATCTCTACTTTCGTCATCTGATTCACCCGCTTAGAAGAAAGGGGTCATCAGATTTAAAATTTTGTTTATGGACGTTCTTTAGAAAGAAGATCAGACATCTACAGACTCTCCAGGGAACAGCAACCGGTTCGTTATGCCTTCCTCGTCGAGCCTTTCTATCAGACCCGTGGCATCGTCTTGATCATCCTTAGGGTCGTAGTGGAAGGGGACCACCAACTCCGGTCTCAGACGGTGGAACGCCTCCACGTAATCATCGTAATAATCGGGGAAGCAGGCAGTGAACACAGCGTCAACGCCTTTTATCTCCGGGAAGACGTTCGAGTCACCGGAGTGTAACAGGCCGTTGTAGAAAAAGCTCACGCTCTCCTCGGAGCCGTAGCAGTCACATTCGAGCACTTCTACTGCGTTTATCCTATCTCCCGGTTCCACCGCTTCGCCCTCTACACCGAACTTTTTAAGAGTGGTCTCCGGTGCATACAGCGGCGCGTCACCACAGTACTTTTCATAGTCGTCTGGATCGAAATGGTCGTCGTGCTCATGGGTCAGTAAAACCAGATCTGGCTCTTTCTTCGGACTGACCGTCATGTTTGGATCGATTATGATATGTTCTTCTCCAAAGACCTCTAGACAAGCGTTTCCTAACCATCTGACCTTCATGTTGTTCCCTCCATCTTGGGTTTTTCTTTATAAAGATAGATGAGATAATTAAAACTTTTGATTCCTTGAATATTCAATCGGGTCCTAAAGCGGATCTACAGCGTTCCGCCCATGATTCCATACCCATCGATCGGAACTGATCCAATGCCTCGGTCATCTTCTTTTCGAACATGTCGAACTCTTCTCTCTTCTTTAGAATGTTTGCATAGATGAAGTTGAACCTGGCCAGAGAGATATCCCTGCCGATCTTCTCAGCCAAAGTTTTAGCCTTTTTCAACTGCTCTTCGGCTTGTTCGAGGTCCCCCTTTCTTGTAAGTATCATACCCTTCGTCAGACGTGCCTTACACTCTTCGTTCTTGGCTCCGCTCTCTAAGGCCCTGTCCAAGGCCCTGTCTGCGTGGTTGAGCGCTTTTTTAAAATCTCCTTTCTCCGCATAGACCTCGGCCAATTCACGATCGATGTAGATCAGACCCCAGTGTTGGTCTATGCTCTTACAGATATCGTAACTTTCCTCGAGAAGGCTCAAGGCTTGGTCCAGTTCACCCTGATCCCGATAGACCATCGCTCTCTGATAGATGGATTCGGCGTGATCGTCCTTGTCCCCTATGTTGACCAGCGTGTCTCTCGCCCTTTCTAACCTCTTCAAAGCCTTTTCAGGCTGTCCCTTCATCCGTAAGACATCAGCTATACGGATCTCGGCTTTGGCACGTCCCTCATCATTCCCTATAGCCTTCTCTATATCCTCCTTCCGCCTGAACCATTTCATGGCTTCTTCCAGTTCGCCTCTCTCCTGGTGTACGTACCCTAGATGTCCCAATGTCTCGGCTAGATCGTCTCTATCGCCCATCTTCTCCAGCATATCTTTTGCCTTCTGCAGGTCTTTCAAAGAGTCTTCAAATTCTCCCCTTCTTCTCTTTATACGGCCGAGGTCATTATAATAGAGACTTATGCTGTTCTTGTCCCTTATCTTTTCGGAGAGTTCAAGGCCTTTCTGATAATAACTCTCGGCCTGATCCAGTTCGCCTTTGTGATAGTGCGCGTCTCCCAGTCTGTTCAGATA
>CAYMXS010000104.1:0-3929 GCA_964394465.1 uncultured Thermoplasmata archaeon
TTGAATCAGGAATATTTTGAGCGGAATTACTTCCACAGGGCTAGGGAAACCCTGGATTATAACAAAATTCCAGAGGATTACCAAATATTGTTTGAAAAGACTACAAACTTTAAAAATCCAGAGGAGATGTTCAAAGGTCTAGAGGAACTGTTTGCCAATTTCCTACAGTTACTCGAGGATGAAGGGATAGAGGCTTCGCAATGGAATGACGGTTATCTGTAAAAACGGCTGAAGTAAAACCGCTAATCATATCAGATCTAGTAAAGAAAAATACTAAATATCTTTACAATCATTCTAAAAGTAAAGGCGATAAGATGGTGGAGAAAGCTACTTTGTCTAAGAAGGGACAGGTGACGATACCTAAATCGATAAGAGAGAAGCTGGGGTTGAAAGCGGGTAAAAAGGTGGCCTTTGAGATCAGAGGTGAAGAGGCTCTGGTCTATCACGATTATGAGGAGCCATTGGACGAACTGAAAAGGTTAAGGGATGAGATTCAATTCGATAAAGAGGAGATCGATGAGATGATCAAACGATCTAAAGAAAAATGGAGTAAGTTGAGTTAGATGTTCTTCATCGATTCTTGGGTCTGGATAGAGTTCTTTTCTGAGGGAGAAGAGAGTGAAAGAGCGGAGGAGATCATAGAGAAACTAGAGGAAAAAGAAGGCGTAATATCTACGACCGTTCTAATGGAAGTAAAGTATCGTATCAAAAAGAAGTACGACAGCGAACTATCTGACAGGGTGATCCACATAATCGACGCTTTCGATAATCTGACGGTCCTTCCAGTTACTTCAAAAGTAGCAATTTGTGCCGCCGACCTACGGGATAAGTACTACAAGAGAAAAACGAGAGAACTATCCTATGCAGACGCTATACACCTTGCCACCGCTGAACTGGCAGGATGTGATGTCCTTTTCACCGGTGACCCGGATTTTGAAGATGTAGATGAGCTCGAGACTGAGGTAATATGAAGTTAACTTTATCGACACTCAAAGAAACCCCTTGACGTGCTCAGCAACCCCATCTAGTTCTGCACGTTCTCTGCGGACGAAATGCTTCTTTCTATCGTACTTGAACTCGAACCCGTCTCCATGGAATCTAGGTGCTATGAGAAGGTGGAAATGAAATATCTCCTGGCCCGCTGCTTCACCATCGGCTAGAAACCAGTTTATTCCCTCACTCCTGTAATCCGACCTTCTTATCGCTTCCGATACTTCCCTACCGATCTTCGTGATATGTAGATGTGTTTCTTCATCCAGGTCTTTGAGATAGGGAACATGACTTTTCGGGATGATCACCATCTGACCCTCGTTCACTGGATAGAGGTCTGGGAAAACCATCACTCTGTCGTCTTCGTAAACCACACTGACAGGCGACTTCCCATCGACTATCCTGCAGAACACGCAGTCAGGCCTCTCCTCCTTCATAATTGACCCTCAACCCATATATTCTTCCCGTGTGACCAGAGGACGGCTTATCTCTTCTGCGGTCTCCTCGTCTATCATGCCTTTATCGATCAGATCGTAACCCGCCTTTTTCACCGCCTTTATCACTTCCTGGCCTTTTTCGGCTACTATCTTAATCATCCAACCTATTCATGCTTACATTCAATAAAAAATCATTTCTCCAAGAACCGTTCGACTATTTTTGCACCTATCTTCTCCCCGACATACTGTATGTCCATCAGGCCATCCAGTCCTTCTTTCTCGTATATATCTTTGATATCCTCTTCGAGTTCGTCTATACTTGCAGCCGCCTTCCTGTAAGCCCATTCCCTGTGCCGCGCCTCTCCGCTGAACCTGCTCTCCCTTGCCATCAAGAACAGCTTACCGGCTACCTTCTTGTTAGTCCGTATTTTTTTTGGAAAGTGACCTATCGGTCTGGGTATGTGATCCAAGAGGTCATACATCTCACAGTAGCGCTGGACCAGTTCATGAACCCTAGACATGTGCTCCCTCATCTCGTCTTCGCTGGCGAAGAGCTTGTCATACCTTTCTACCAGGTCTGGTTCATACCTTTCAAGGGCCTTATAGAGATGCGTCTTTGTCTCTCCCTGTAAAGTGAGTCCTCCCTCTAGAACGTACTTTCCGCCGTGTCTCTTCGTCTTCTTGACTATCTTTTCTATGTACTCATCTTCATCCGTGACGAAGGGCAAGACCGGCATCATGACCGTTCCCGTGGGTATGTCCTCATCTGCGAGTTCTTCCATGGCCTCGAACCTGGACTGTATGGAGGGCGCTCTCGGTTCGAAGGCCCTCTTTTTTTCGTCGTCCTCAGCAAAACTGATGGACCAGCCAACGTTCAGATGAGTCTCCTCACTTATCCTTTTCAGCACATCCAAATCCTCCAGCGGCAGGTCCGATTTCTCGTTTATGAAGACGGGAAACCTCTCTTCCAAGCAGACCTCCAGCATCTTTCTTGTATACCGGTAGCTCCTTTCTATCGGCTGATAGCCAGAGATGTAGATCAGGTCCACGGGATTGTTCTCCAAAGCCTTTCTCAAGAGGGATGGAGCGTCCTCCTTTATCTTTATATACTGGGAGAAGGGGTCCTCGAACCTCTTGATGTCCGGGTCTTTATCTTCATCTGTGTAGGGGTTGTACTTTTCACCACGGCAGTAGCAGTACTCACAGCCCCACTCACACCCCATGTAGGGGAAGGCGGAGTACTTGTTCCAGAAGAAGCCCCCGTCTATGTGCTCATGAACGTTGAGGATGTGCGCAGTCCTGTAGGTTATGTATTCCTTCTTCTCCATGGTTCTCGTTCCCAGGCTCATTCCCATCGTACTTTAGGGATATAAACTATTCTTCAGGTGTATTAAATAAAGAGATATGAATGCATATCGTATGTAGGGTGATAAGATGGAAAAATTGGCCCTTGGTTTCGAGGTGAACGACAGTACGGACAGGAGGGAGATAAGGTTGTTCTTGAGCAGTTTAGACGCATAGCCTCCGAGTGCATTGAATGCGTAGATGCGAAGAGAGATGTCCCTTTGTGGTGAACGTAATTCCACGGATGAAAGAGGCTGTGAATGTCTTTGAGAAGTGAAAATATTAGCAAGCCCAGAACAGCATAATTGTGGGCCGTTTGCATCCATATTCATCGATAGCTCTGTTCAACTCCTCCAACTCTTTTTCCATCTCTGTTTTCTTCGGATGCGACTCATCCATCTCATCGATATAGTATTCAACGTTCCCCGCCCATTCACCTTTTAGGTCTGGGTCGAAAAATTTGTATTCTTCTACTTCGACAGTATTTTCAAACCAGGATAGGACCTCTGAAGGCTCGTAAGGAACGTGACTCCAGTGTTCTTCCCTAACATCCAAAGCCTTTTGAGCTTTCTTCCTGAGTTCTAACTGCTCATAGAAGTTCTGCTGTGCTCTATCCAAATCCTTATCCACATATACTGCTATCATCAGACTTTCACTCACCCTGCTCATCTCTTCGATGACCTCTTTCTGCACATCGTCTGGATACAGGTCCCTGAAGAGAGAAGCACAAGTGGCGATATCGAAGGAATCATCTGGGACGGGGATATCTCTAGCATCTGCATGGACTTGTATGACTCTATCCCATACATCATGGCCTTTCATCACTTCTTTGAACTCGTCCCACATGTGGTTCTTTCTACCTCCGACCATCTTGTCCAATGCACAAACGGACCCGCTTTCTCTTGCCAAAAACTGCGTGTAATAACCCCTTCCACAGCCCACTTCCAGGACTTTTTTATCTTCATGATCCAACTTCTCTTCGATCTTCTTTTTCTCCCTTCCCTCACTGCACCATTCGACGACTTCATGAGGAGGTAGATCTCCTTCCTCCGCCAGCTGTATAGCTTCCTCTTTCTCTATCCCCATGCCTTCCGCTATCATCTCTTTTTCAAATTCCGGTATCAAAGGGTGGAGATACCATTCGTCTGCAAATCCCAT
>CAYMXS010000105.1:0-3880 GCA_964394465.1 uncultured Thermoplasmata archaeon
CTCCCCTCATATATTCCCTGTTACTCTCGAAATACTCCACGCTGTCCAGCGGGAGATAGTAGCCCAGCTGGTATCTCTTCCCACGTTCTTTCCTATTTTCTTCATTTTCCATGTCTTTCCTTCCTCCTATTACAAGACGTTTTTTAGATTAATAAAGTCAAGACAGGGGGGTCACTAAAAGTCCCCCCCTAAAAGGTTTACATGCCGAGGAGCTCAAAGGCCTCTCTGAAATCACCCAGGGTCACGTCCCCGTGGTTCAAACGTGCTATCGTATAGGCCACGCTCATCACTGAGATGCCTTCCCTCACGTTCTCTATCTTGTCAAGCCTCTCCTTCTTGAACTCGTTGATCTTCTGCAACTCCTCCTCAGGTATATCCGGATCGAAGTCCCTGACCCACTTCAGGTACTTCTTCAATCTGGAGGTGTCTTCTTTGGGCTTCGGTTTTCTGTAGAATTCGTAGTGCCAGTCTAGAGTCTCATCGAGCTCGTCCTCGTCCAACCTATCAAAATCCAGGACGAACTCGAAGCGGTTGAACAGGGCCTCACCGTGCTTCTCGACGATCTCTTCCTTGCTCCTGTAGTTGCCCAGCATCACTCCCCTGACTTCAGCCGGAAAACGCTTGTCCCGTATCTCTATCTGACCACTCTCACCCAGCGCGGTCAGAGAAGCACCCATGGCATCAGAGTCCATCTTGTCGGCCTCTTCGATCACGGCTAGACCTTTATGGGCTCTCACCAGAAGGCCGTCCTCACCGGTACTTTTGTTGTAGGTCAGATCCGCTTTTGACACCCGAGAGCCGTCTATACTGTAGGCGCCGAACTTGTCGGTCAAAAATTTCTTGAACGCGGTCTTGCCCGTTCCAGGAGGACCGTAGATTATGGCGTTCGTCCTGCCCTTGTTACCGTGCCTGTCCTCAGGCGAGGCCAACATGCAGAGAACGGCCTTTTTCGCCCCGTCTCTGAACTTGACTTTAGGGGCCACGTAATCTGCCCAGTAATCCAGTGCGTCGTTCTCTTCCAGTATCTCTTCGAATTCCTCTACGTCTTCGCTGGTGAGTTCCACCGAATCCAAGACCTCTTTGAACTTCGGGATCCTCTGACTTATATCGCCTGGGACCTCTGCCTCGGGTGTTGTGACCGGGGAATCCCATTCCTTCTGGATCTGATCTAGCGCCTGCCAGATCAGAGGGGAATACTCTAAATCCACATAGTATCTTGTTCCACTATTTGTACTTAACATCGATATGCCAGGGACCTTCTCTGGAAATGACTTGAGGTGTGTTGGGTTAAACATTTTCTCACTGTCGTGGAAACGTTCTCCCGCAACCCTTGCTTGACTCCATTCAGCTCCAAGACGGTCCCTGCTCCGACTACCTCCCAGGATTATACCCCGCAGAAAGGCATATTTCTGCTGGTCCTTCTTTACTAGTTCTATAACTTTCTCTTTGGTATTATCCCGCTTTTCAGAATCCAGGGCGTTCTTAATATTAACCTTCCCTCCATCAGTCGTCCATACAGTATAATGGCACCCTAGAAACTTTTTAGAAGAATCCGCTTCTTCAATTATGGTAAGTGCCCTACCGAGCTGCTCGTACCCGGTCATACCGTCGAGCAATAGTTCTCTCGCTTTTTCTTCTTCCCGGTAGTTCAAGTGATCCCTGTCTTCAAACCATTCAAGGTCCAATTTCTTCCCAGCTTGGAGTAGTTGTTCCCGATCCTCTAAGAACCGTTGGGTTATAATCTCTCGTTCTTCCTCGGGTGTCCATCCTTCTTCGAGTTTTTCTTCATCCATTTTTCTCACATCCTCTTTCATCTAGATATCCAATACATCCTTTTGAATCTACCATTCAACCTCAAATATCATCCTCTATATCTATGAACTCACGATATAGCTTACCTCTGCTCACGTAGACCCTTCCCAGCTGGAATTCAGCCCTGTAATGTCCTCCATCAAAGCGGGAGAACAGCGGAGGTTCCTTTACACCGTAGGAGTTTATCAGTTCTTCAAGCTCCTCTGGGCCCTCTACCTTTTCAGCGATCCTCTCAGCCGCCTGGAACTTGTAGTCGGAATCTATCTTCTCACGATCTTTGAACCATTCTATATCGAAATCTCGCCCCATCTCCAGGAGGTCTTCGATACAGCACATCCCGTGCAGTATCCCCGACCTCTCTTCGTGAGGACTCCAACCTTTTTTCGCTTCTTGATCGGCCATGGTATCACCTCTTCTTTATCCGTACATCTTTGATGCTCCCGTCTAGATATCCTAAATCGTATAGCCTGAGGCTCTTTTTCACTCCGTTTTCACACATCTCAGGATCGTATTCGCTGTCCAAGAAGTCGACAGATATCGTCGTTTTTCCATCGCCCTCTTTCCACCGTACATTTTCCCGGGAACCTTCAAAGTCTTTCAGGAACTCAAGTTGTTCGGCCTTTTCCTTTTGCACCTCGAGTATCAATTCCTTCGGTGTCAATCTTTTAGCCGGTTTTTCCTCCCGGTAAAATCTCAATCTATCGCCTTCATCTTCTATCAGGTACCGCTCTTCACGCCAAGAGCAGGGATTGCCATCTTCCTCGGACAGTTCCCACTTGTTGTCATCGAGCTTGGATATTTCAACCCCCCTGTAGAATCCCTTCCCGAGGTCTTTCAACATCTTGTTGAGCCGGGCATCCATCTCACCACCGTTCAGCTGCTCTCTGAATTCGGGCTCGATCGTCCCGTAGTCATACTCCCTGTCCTCGGGCCTCCAGAAAAGCCAGTAGCCGATGAGTGACTGGACCCTCTCTTTGGAAGAGGGAGCATCCGGGGCTTCTCTCCTTATCTCGGTACCCTTCTCCCAGTCACCGCTTTCAAATGTATTGCTATCTATCATACTTTTCAGACTCTTCAATTCTTCCTGCTTTCTCCACCTGGCAATCTGTTCCCTGGCCCTCTCTAGAGGTTCCTCATCACCCTCTTCGGCCAGTTCCTCGTACTGGTAATCCCTCTCGATGGGGTCGATTATCTTCTCCTCCCTGTACATCATCAAAGCCAAGACCCTTTCCATGGCTTCGTCCCTTTCCTTCTGGCTCTTATTCACAGCCCTTTCTATTCCCTGGAACCCCAGTTTTCTCAGGTCCCTCTCCACCTTCCGTTTAGCATAGTGGTTCACGTGTCGAGCACCGTGGAGGAGCCCTCCGTTCCTATATTCAAACGCATCACCATGGTACTCCAGTATCCTATCCACGCACTCCTTCCAGGAATCTGGAACTTCATCTAGAGTTTCCATCCTAAGCATATTGGCCACCTCCAATCTGTTTTGAAGGAACGTATTTCTGCCCGCCCGTTCCCTAAGGCTCGGTTATCATTCTTTATCCTTAGGCTTTATCTTCCTGACCAGTACCTGTACCAAGTCTCCTTTCTCGATTCCCAGTTTGCGCCTCTCTGCACTGGGGATCGTTATCCGCCCCTGATCTCCGACTTCCGCAGCAAAGGCGGAGTTCTCGACTATTATCTGATCTATAGTTCCTGCTCCCTCTTCTCTCAGCATCTCCAAGAGATCAGGGATGTCTTCAACGTCCAATTCCGAGGCAATATCTGCCAGTTTCATACTTTTTTCACCTTTTTACACCATTAATAATAGATGAACACCTACTTCAACTTTTCGGTGTTTTTTGGTATTAATAGACATAAAATACCTAATTACACCGGGTTTACATAATTGGATTAGATATCACCCATTATACCTCTAGGTCTGGTGTGAAAAAGGAGAAATAAACACTGCTACGCCACCTAAAGGGTTACCTTACTGGTTCTTACCATACCTAGGGTTTGGTTAGCTGTTTTTAAATTAATGCTTTGTAAGAGACTCACTACTTATCTAGTTTTTTGCCTAAAAGCA
>CAYMXS010000106.1:0-3848 GCA_964394465.1 uncultured Thermoplasmata archaeon
TAGTTGGTTTGCTGGGTCCCAACGGGGCCGGTAAGACCACATTCATCAAGGTGGCTTTGGGTCTTCTAGAGCCGGATAAAGGCCGTATAATAGTCGACGGTGTATCACCTAGTGAAGATTTGACCAGCTTGAGAGATAACATAGGCTATATGCCCGAGGGTGAGTGTTTGCCCGGGTCTTTAGACGCAGTAGACCTTGTTTCTTACTTGGGGAAGATATCAGGGATGAGAGAAAGGGACGCCATACGAAGATCTCACGAGGTACTAGATTTTGTAGGACTCGGAGAGGAAAGATACAGAGATGTTTCATCATACTCCACCGGGATGAAACAGAGAGTCAAGCTCGCTCAGTGTATCGTCCATGACCCCAACATCCTGTTTTTAGACGAGCCCACGAACGGGATGGACCCTGAAGGCAGGGAGGAGATGCTGTCCCTTATAAAGAAGATAGGTGCCTCCGGTAAAACGTTGCTTGTATCTTCCCATCTGCTGAAGGAGGTGGAACAGGTGGCTCAGTACGTTCTGATAATCAACGAGGGTTCGCTGCTTAAAGCGGGCTCATTAGAAGAAATACTGAAGGGAGATGAGAACCAGTACAGGTTAAAGATAAGAGGAGAGCCTGAAAATCTTGAGACCTTCAAAAAAGTGCTATCTGAGAAGGATATAAGGATCGCTCACACGCGCCGAGAAGCGGGACAGGAAACCGTAGTTCTAGAGAACGTGAAGAACAGCAGAGATATCTTCGAGAGCGCGTCTGAACTTGACGTGCAGATCCGCTCATATAAGAGGGACATATTATCACTTGAAGAAGTGTTCCTTAGGGCCTTTGAGGAAAAGGATAAAGACAGGAAGGGAGGAAGAAGAGATGGGAGTTAGCCCTATAGAGTATAGTCCTTGGCAGGGCGAGAGGACTGGAAGGTATCAACGGATAGGTGTCATAGTCAAGAAGATATTCGATCAAAAGATCAGTTCTAAAGGGGTTCTAGCTCTCTTGATCATAGGCATGATACTTACCCATGTATTTCCTGCCATATTCCTCTCACTTTCGCCTCATGAAGAACTGACCGGGAAGATGCTGGTAAGGCAGGGCCTATTTGGCAACTATCTGACCGGCGGGTTCTTTGCAACTTTTACGATACTGCTGGCAGCGGTCGTTTCATCCGATACGATCTCAGAAGATCTGAGCGATAACTCGTTCATACTTTATTTCTCTAGGCCGATCAGACCCTTTGATTATCTTTTGGGAAAATTGGGTGGAACCTTGCTGGTGATGGGCATTTTCTGTTTACTAGCCCCTGTGATAGTATCGCTTTCCATAATAGCGACCCAAACGGGTTCTGATTTTATATCGAGTTTCAAGGTGCTTGGAAAGGTCGTCGTGGCAGGAATCTTGGCTTCCGAGTTATATCTCTCTTACGGGGTCATGGTCTCCTCTTTTACTGAAAAAAAGGCCTATGCCGGCGTGTCCACTTTCATGTCCTTCATCGTCCTTTCGATAGTCGGAGGGATATTCTCATCTTTCAACCCCAATTGGCAGCTGATCAGCCCGATAAACATCCTTCATTTTGCCTTCGATGTCATATTCGGTCTTGACCTCCCATCTGATATCAATGAAGGCCTATTCTGGACTGTTCTTATGACCATGATCCTCGCGCCACTTGTTGTTCTTTACTTCAGGATATATACCAAGGAGGTGGGAAAACGGCTCCTCCCGTTCTGAAGGCTCGAAACCTCTCCAAATGGTATGGAGAGGTCATCGGTTTGAATTCCTTCAACCTTACTCTACCTAAAGGTATCACTGGCGTGGTCGGACCCAATGGAGCTGGGAAATCGACCCTCTTCAAGATAGCCATGAGCATGATAAAGCCTAGCCAGGGCAAACTTTGGGTCATGGGTGAAGATCCTTGGTTGAACGACGAGCTTCTTTCAAGGATAGGTTTTTGTCCTGATTATGACAGTCTGGCCGATGATTACACCGGGGAGGAGTTCTTGGAGTATATCGGCGGCCTCCACGGTATGAAAGGTACGTCTTTAAGAGGGAGGATATCCGAAGTCGTTTCACTCGTGGGTATGGAAGACGCTGTGAAGAGAAAGATAGGGGGATACAGCAAGGGCATGAGACAGAGGATCAAGATAGCCGGTACTATACTTCACGATCCTGACCTATTACTGCTAGACGAACCATTGAGCGGAGCGGACCCTGGATCTAGAAAGTCTCTCATAGAGCTGATAAAGAGACTGAACGAGAAGGAAGGCCATCATGTGATCGTGAGTTCACATGTTCTGTTCGAGATCGAGCGCATGACTAGAAATATAGCACTGATTTACAAGGGCAGAGCCGTCGCTTCAGGTGATATATCGGAGATAAGGGATCTTATAGACGAGCACCCGCATAATATAATCATCCAGGGTTCCCGGTTGGTAGAACTGGCCAAGGAACTGATCGAGAGGGATTATACGGTTTCAGTTGGTTTTGAAAAGGATAGAAGTCGTTTAAAGGTGGAGGTCTCTGAACCGGACCAGTTCTTTGACTCGCTGCCGATGCTTGTGAGCGAGGTAGGCTCAGATATCGAACAGTTGTACAGCCAAGACGAGGGTCTTGAAGCGGTGTTCAAATACTTGGTGATGGGATGAATATGGGAAGAGAACTTCACGGCTTGTTTACCATCATGAAATTCTCCAGCAGGAAGATACTGTTCAGCAGGAAGGCGATCTTTGCCCTTCTAGTCATGCTCTTCATCGGCGCCGTGATGGGATACGCCGCCACTCAGGACGTCGAAAGATTAGACGGCGGAACCGGCCTGATGGATAATTTGATCCTTTTCTTCTTCATGCCAGTAGTCAGTATGATATATGGCTCTTCACTTATACGGAACGGGATAAACGACAAAAGTATAACACATCTCCTCATCTCTCCGATAGATAGGATCACTGCATATCTAGGTTACTACCTTTCTCTAGTACTGACGGTCTCGATCATGATGGTTCTGATCACCACCGTCGGTTTCCTGTCTTTTTACTTACCCCAGGGTATCGACAGTACAGCCTTGGCAATATATCTGAAAATGTCCGGTCTGGTCATCATTGGTTCAACAGTATATTCCTCTCTCTTCCTGATGGTCAGTATAATCCTGGAAAGGCCGATATATTTTGGGCTGTTTTTTGCCTTCATCTGGGAAGGATTTGTTGGTTCGTTACCCGGAAGGATCCGAACTGTTGCGATCAAGCATTACATCCGGAGTATAGGCACGAAATATATCCAGTATGGTGGTATATCGGACTATGATGCCACCAACTTGGGCGTTTCGATCGGCATCTTGTTGGGTTTGAGTGTAACTTTGATATTGTTAGGTTCCGTGGTTTTCAGGGGGAAGGAATTCCCCTGATATATCTACTATTTCTATTCTACTAGTTCATCTGCAGATAGTATCGGTATGAGTTCTACGTCGATATCTTTTAGGGCTTTTTCGCCCCCCTCCTGTCTATCCACTACCACGATGACTCTGTTCACTTTTGCGCCCATCTCTCTTAGGACTTGGACCGTTTCCACGGCAGACCCTCCAGTGGTCGTTACATCTTCCACCACCGTTACCAGATCACCTTCTTCTAGATCACCCTCTATCCGGCTGCTTGTTCCGTGACCCTTCTCTTCCTTCCTCACCATCGTAAAGGGTAGATCCGTTTCTAGAGCGAGCGCAGTGGCTAATGGGACTGCGCCCAGTTCCATCCCCGCTATCCTTTCTCCTTCGACATGCTCTTTCATCTCTTTTGCGATCTCTTTCAGTATCTTTGGTTTCGTACTGGCATGCTTTATATCCACGTAATAACTGCTCTTCTTGCCAGAAGTGA
>CAYMXS010000107.1:0-3447 GCA_964394465.1 uncultured Thermoplasmata archaeon
TTATCTTCCCTCATCAGCTCGATGGAGTCGGTCAGCCATCGTTCCCCTTTCTTGCCTCTCTCTGTCCTCTTGATATACTTGAATATCTTCGAATTTAATATCATGAGACCGGCTATGTTCAGCCAGTGATCGTTCACCTTGTACGGTTGAGCTTCCTCCATGGTAGGTTTCTCTATCATGCCGTGGATCTCCATGTCATCGTCTATATCCACCACGCCGAACCTCGTGGGGTCTTCAACGGGGTTCAACACAAGACAACCGGAACCTTCTTTCTCTTCATGATACTCCACGATCTCCCTCATCGTTTCGTAGGGCGTGATGTAGTTATCGCCGTACATCACCACGAAGTCTTCATCTTCGATGAAATCGTCTCCCAGTTCTATGGCGTGAGCGGTACCCTTCGGCTCTTCCTGCACCCTGTAGTATATGTTCAGGCCGAGTCTTTCACCGGAACCCAGGTAATCCATCAGGGCGTGTTTTTTAGGACCGACTATGAGAAGAACATCTTCCACTCCTCCGGCCTTCAAAACGCTCAGAACGTGCTCTATAGCCGGTTTTTTTCCAACACGGATCATCTCCTTCGGTATGGCGTCGGTTATGGGCTTCAAACGACTGCCTTCACCCGCTGCAGGTACTATGGCTTTCTTGACCAATGTTCTCACCGTAGGACGGTTTAAAGTGAACACTAATAAATAATTTTTCAGACCCCGTAGTATTCCATGTACCAGTCCACGAACCTTTCTATACCCTCTTCTATACCGGTCTCCGGCTCGTAGCCTAGTGATTCTTTAGACTCTTCTATTCCGGCGTAGGTCACCTTCATATCCCCGGGCTGCATGGGCATCATGTTCTTATCGGCCTCCATGCCCAGTTTGTCCTCTAGGATATGTATGAAGTCCATCAGTTCCACCGGTGTGTTGTTGCCCAGGTTGAAGATCTTGTATTCAAAGGGGTTGTCTAAAGCGTTTATGACGCCCTCCACTATATCATCTACATAAGTGAAATCCCGCTTCATGTCTCCATGGTTGTAGACGTCTATCTCCTCACCGTTAACGATCCTGTCGGTGAACTTGAAAAGGGCCATGTCGGGCCTACCCCAGGGCCCGTAGACCGTAAAGAATCTTAGACCAGTACATGGAAGATCATAAAGATGACTGTAAGAATGGGCCATGACCTCGTTGGCCACCTTTGTAGCGGCGTAGAAAGAGATAGGCTCCAGTATGTCGTCTCCCACCTTGTACGGTATGTCTTCATTCCCGCCGTAAACGGAAGACGAGGAGGCGTAAACAAGATTGTTCACGTCGTTATGCCTTGCCATCTCCAGAATATTGGTGAAACCCTCAAGATTGGACTTCTGGTAAGCGTGTGGATTCTCCACGGAGTAACGGACGCCGGCCTGGGCGGCCAGATGACATACCCTGTCTATTTCATGCTCATCGAATATATCTTCCAAACATTCTAGATTACACAGGTCCTCATGATAGAAGTCATAATCATCGTACTCTTCCAGAATAGAATTCCTATCCCATTTCAACTCCTGAGAGTAGTAATCGTTGACGCTGTCCAAACCTATGACTTCTTCACCCTTTTCCAACAGGCCTTTAGCTACGTGAAAACCGATGAACCCTGCAGAACCAGTCACTAACGTTTTCATATTTTGACCGGTCGAGGATTGAATGATGTATAAATGAATCTTTCGTTTTTGCTCCATACGCCTCTCCCCCATTCTAGCGTCTGTCTCGACTTTCAGACCCTCGGCCCAAAAGTTAAAAAGCTGTCCCCTTCTGGAAAGGTATCTCAGGAGAGTAAAAAGGATGACGAAGATCGCACTTATACCTGTCAAAGGACCGATAATGAGCGAGGGCAACAATTTCCTTTCTTTAACACCGGGACTCCTCACTCCAAAGAGGACCAAGAAGATGCTGGAGAAGGCTGAAGAAGAAACGGACGGAGTCATACTGCAGATAAATTCGCCTGGAGGGAGCCCGTTTCCAAGCAAGGAGATAGCGGAGAAGATTCAAGAACTAGAGGTTCCGACTGTGGCGCAGATAAGGGAGAACGGCTTATCCGGTGCCTACTGGATAGCTAGTGCCTCCGACAGGATAGTAGCTGATGAACTGAGCAAGGTCGGAGGTATCGGCGTTGCCGCTGTACAGCCAGACTTCACCGAGCTGTTAGAAAAGGTCGGCATCAACATCGATTCTTCTACCACCGGGGAGTTCAAAGAGGGCGGTATGCCCTTCGGAGGTATGGATAAGAACAACGAGTTCATGGAGGAACAGCTGGAGACCATAAACGAGATATTTACTGATAGTGTAGCGGAGTCTAGAGATTTAGATAGATCGAAGACTGAAGAGATATTCGAGGGTAAACCCTACCTCGGTAAAAAAGCCAAAGAGATAGGACTCATCGATCGACTCGGAAGGAAGAAGGAAGCTATCGAGGAATGTAAGACTCTTATGGACGTAGATGATGTCGAGGTTATCGACTATGGAGAGAAGACGGGCGGTTCGAAAGGCCTGGAGGGCATGATGGAGCAGTTCATGGGGAGTTAGTGTAACATTTTTAAAGGTCCTCCTCTTTATCTATTATCACTATGACTGAAGAAGATGAAGAAGAGGAAGGAGAAGAGCTTGATATAAACATAGATGAGGCCGTGAAGGAGTTTGAGCTACCGGCTCCGGTTCAGGCCCTGTTGGAAGAGTGGCAGGAGGGAAAGATGCCTTTAGACGAGCAGATACAACTGGTCCAAGCCATGGTGAACGACAAGATAGAGGAGAAGCGTCCGTTCAGGTTCAAGGGTAAGATCGGACCTCTAGAGTTCGAATTCGATTTCAAGGAAAAGAAGGACTGAGGTGGAGGGACCTCCTTTTACCGTGGTGAATCGAGTCAAGATTGGCCTTTGGCTAGCTTTGGCTTTGTGCCGCTTTGATCAAATGGGTTCAAAAACCATATCTACTTTCGACTCCCTCCCCGGCTCCACCTTTTATGTTTCAAGAGGACCATGATACTCACTGGTGTTAGAATGGGCAAGAGCACCTCCACCTACAGAGAACTGTTGGAGCATCTCGAGTCGGATTGGAAGGAGTTCAGAAGACCTCTGAGAAAGGATGAGAAAAAGGCTTACGATCGGTTGTTCAACAAGGCGAAAAAGCACGTTTCCGCCGCTCAATACCAGGCGAGACCGGACCCGATGGAGTCCTTCTTCATGTCGGTCCTGCTGGAGCAGCAGATGGAGATCCAGAGGTTGAAGGCAAAGCTGGACGGCCAGCTGGAAGTGGACAGTTTCGAATGAGATGTTTTTATACTTGGTAGAAAAAAAAGAATTAAATAACAGAAATCGGTGTAAAAGATATAGGGATAGGATGATATTGAGGAAGACCATCTCGATATTTATCTGCACAGTCTTCATGATAAGTGGTATAGCCGTTTTCTATAGCTCTCCAG
>CAYMXS010000108.1:0-3420 GCA_964394465.1 uncultured Thermoplasmata archaeon
CATGGTCAACAGGAATCCTGCGCTGAAAGCCAATATCAAACTGTTCCAGGTGAAAGTGAAATAGGAGAGCATATCGACCCCTCCATCGAAAATTGCAAATACATCCTGGAGAAAGAAGAATATAACGTAAGTTATCCCGACGCCGAGCAGAGTACCTATCAAAGATGCTCCCGCGGCGTAAAATACGCCCTCGTATGAGAACATCCTCCTGAGATGCTTTCTCTTCATGCCTATGGCTCTACTCATCCCCATCTCAGACTTCCTTTCTTCTCCGAGCATGACGAATATGTTTACCGCTAGGATTATACCAGCGATTATGGAGAAAGTACCGAAGATAAAGAATATATCACTGAACTGGGACATCTGCTGTTTAAAGTCCTCTAAAACGGCTTTCTTATTGTTCCCTGCCTCTAGGACCCTATACTCTGAGTTTTCATCCAATAGATCTTCTATATCCGAGTATATCTGATCGCTGTATTCGGTGCCGCTCTCGACCCCGCCTATCGACGTTACTCTCACATAATTGATCTGCTGAGGAAGGTTCAAGGCTAGCTGTGCATCGCTCAGGGACATGATCACTTTACCGCTTCCACGGAAGGCCGCTCTTCCCTTATTTTCGATCACATCTTTCACAGCAAAATCTCTACCCTGTGGGAATCCAGAGCTGTATAATAGAAGTAGGTCACCTTTTTCAGCCTCTAGATCCTCTGCCAGTACAGTATCTATATATATTTCACCCTCGTTGAGCTCTGGCTCGAAACTTTTCCCATTTTTATAGAATGGATTGAACCCCTCGCTCTCATCAAAATCCATCCCCACTAAGCGAACATTGGGCTGTGATAACCGTGAATTCTGATTGAAAATGGATGTTGAACCGTGGACCTCTCCACTCACGCCTTCCACGTTATCGATATCAAGGATGTCGGTTTTAAGGTCTACGTAAGTGGTATGATTTATAGGGATTAGTGTTCCTTCCGATGTAGTGTTGTAAACCGTGACGTCTGTCTGCTGCCATTCGTCGTATATGTCACTTTCCACCATGTTATCCATGGTATCTCCCACGCCGAAAGACGAGGAGATTATCGCAGTGGCTATCATCAGCCCCAGGATAACGATCACCGTGTTGGTCTTCCTGCGGAAGATGTTCCTGAACCCCATCTTGAACAGTACTTTGTGTCGTAAAGCGTCTATCATCACTATAGCCACAATTACGGCTATTATCAGGAGTAAAGGTAAGATCATCTCCTTCACTCCCCGTTATTCAGATCTTTTTTGATCAGGCCGCTCTCCATGTGGATAGTCCTTTCCGCCCTCTCCGCCACTCTGTCCTCGTGGGTAACGATGATCATCGTGTGGCCGTTCTTATCGTTCAATTTACACAGGATGTCCATTATCTTGTCCGACGATTCCGTATCGAGATCACCTGTCGGTTCATCAGCCCAGATTATATCCGGCTCGTTCACTATAGCTCTAGCTATCGTCACGCGCTGTCTCTCTCCACCGGATAAGGCCGAAGGCCTGTGGTCGTACCTGTGGCTCAGGCCGACCAGATCCAGTGCTTTCTCGGCTTTTTTCCTCGCATCTTTAGTTTTACCAGAGAGGAGCAGCGGGAGTTCGACGTTCTCAACGGCAGATAAAACTGGAAGAAGATTGTAGAACTGGAACACGAAACCCATGCTTGAAGCCCTCATCTCGGTCTTCTTATCATCAGACAGAGAGTTGAGATCCTCTCCTCCTATCCAAACATTTCCCTCGGAGATGTCATCCAGACCAGAAAGGCAGTTCAACAGCGTTGTCTTCCCACATCCCGACGGCCCCATTATAGCGACCATCTCGCCTTTTTTTATGGATAAGTCTACCCCCCTAAGAGCGTGGACCCTCACTTCCCCTTCGTATGACTTGTGCATCTTTTCTGACCTTATCATATCTGTTGATGTCATCTTGACTACCCTAGAACGAGAAGGTTCTAGACCCTAATAAACTGATGTTCTGAAGAGGGATGAAAAAACGGTGATCTCAGAGATTGTGTGTCCCTTTTATCAATAAGGTGGTTCAAAAAGAGGAAAAGGCCGTGTGTTCAATGCGAACTATTCTTCTTTCCTAACATATGTCCAAAGGAGGGCTCCGATCACGATCCCACTGATCAGTCCTGCGCTCGCTCCTAATGAAAAAGTGTCGAGATATGAGATGTCCATGCTCCAACCGCTCAAAAGACCGACCGATATCCCTACCGATGTTCCCCAGCCCATGGCGAAAGGGACGACCCGCCAATTTTTTTCACCGAACCATCCCTTGATCAGAACAAGAGAGCTTATCGTTCCGATGAGTATTCCAACCGCGACGCCTTGAGTAAAGACGAACGTGAGGTCTATCTCGAGAGATGCGCCTCCGACGGTCCAAATCGTAGTCCATAGACCTCCACCCAGTATGAGACCTACAGCGAAGCCTATGGATCCTATATTTTCAGGGATCTCTTCACCCATAGAAAGGGGATTGAAGTGATGGGATATGTAGTTTTCGTAGTTCTTTTCTCCGTTCATCGAAACAGATCAGAACTGCTTCCTACCGAATAGCCATATAGCTATGGACAGCAGTAAGATCGTCGTGACCGCTCCAACAGCTACAGCAAATATGTTTTCGTTCGAGACCTCGAACAATGCCGGCAAAGCTGGGAGTATAGATATCTGGTTTCCACCATATATGACGAGTACCGCACCTACGAGGACGGATGGCGAGAGAACGCCGATAAGCACTCCGGCCGAGGCCGAGATCGCCATCATCGATAAACTGATGATTATCGAGTCTACGATACTGCTCAACATACCTTCCGGGATACCTCCGAACCGGTAGTAATCGATGCCCAAGCCGAGCATCAGTGAGATGGAAACGGCTATGGCGATACACACATAAACGGCTAAGAACTTCGAGACAAGTATGTCTCTTCTTTTTATAGGCCTGATCAGGAATAAGTCGTAGACCTTGTTCCCCTTTTCATTGATTATAGAAACTGCCAGCATCACCGCCCCTAGAGTACCCGCTATACTCGAAACGATCAGTGAGGTCGTAACGGTCAAAGGCAGGTCCTCCCCCGTATCGGGAGAGAAAAGGAAGAACAGTATACTCAGCACTGGGAGTCCGATCCATAGAACCATCATCACCTTGGACTTGTAGAACCCCTGAAGTTCGTCCTTGAACAGTATAGATAAACTCATTCTTGACCCTCCTCCTGTACATATTGCATATACAGTTCGTCGAGGTTCGGAGACAGTGCTCCATAATTTTTTACGCTGTAGTCCATATCTATGATATTCTTCAGTATCACTTTTGACGCTCCTGGCATATCTTCTCCCTCGTCCACATACAGATCCAATCTGGATCCGTCGGCGGTCTCGACCCTGTTCACCTCTTCGATGTCCGCTA
>CAYMXS010000109.1:0-3347 GCA_964394465.1 uncultured Thermoplasmata archaeon
AGATACGTCGAGTTCGTCGAGTCCTTGGGCGGCTCCGCTGGAAGGGATGAAAAATGGGTCCTTATCCTATCGAGCCTTTCGGGGTGTCCCATCCAGTGTAGGTTCTGTGACGCTAACAGTTTCTACGAGGGAAAGCTCTCCACGGAAGAGATGATGGAACAGGTCGAATTTTTGATAGGGGAGAAGGGAAGAGAAGAATGGGTCCACTCCGATAAGTTCAAGGTGCAGTTCGCGAGGATAGGCGAGCCATCGCTAAATAAGAACGTTATAGATGCCATCGAAGAGATAGATAGAAGGTACGAGCCAGAGAACTATATGCCCTGTATATCAACCATAGCTCCGAGCGGAAGGGGTGCATGGTTCGAGATGTTAAAAAGACTGAACCATGATAGATTCCATGGGGAATTTCAGTTACAGTTCTCCGTCCACTCAACTGACAAAAAGATCAGGGATCATCTCATTCCGACGGATAAATGGAGTCTAGAGAGGATCTCAGGATACGGGGAAGAGTTCTACGTAGGCGGTAGGAAGGTAACGTTGAACTTCGCCATATCAAGGGAGGATCAGCTGGATGTCGATAAACTAGAAGATATCTTTTCACCGGAGACATTCGCGGTCAAGGTCACGCCTTTGAACCCCACGGCCAACGCGGAAGAGAACGAGCTGGTCAACGTTTTCACCGAGGAGAACGCCTCGAGGTATGAAACGATCCAGCGGTTGGAAGACAGTCCGTTCGACCTCTACCTCAGCATCGGCGATCTGAAGGAGAACGAGATAAGGAGCAACTGCGGCCAGATACTGATGTCACACCTCGATCCCGGAGGCACTTCGGGGGACAGATAGACATGTACCATTCCTTGGACTCGGACGGTATGAAGGAGAAGGAGTGGGTAGAAGGTCTAGATGTGAGGAAGAGGTGGCCCGTACAACCTGAACTGGAGGACACCGCCTTTCTGGTCATAGACATGCAGAACTACTTTCTCTCGCCCGATTCGCACGCCTACCTCCCCGCGGCGGAAGCCATGGTGGAAAATATTAACGATCTGGTCGAACGTTTTTCAGCTGATGGAGGCCCGGTCATATACACCAGAACGGTCCAAGAAAAAGGCGACGAGGGCGTTATGAAAGAATGGTGGAACGACATAATCCGGGAGGGGCCCGAGGCTCAGTTGTGGGATGAGATAAAGGTGGAGGGCCGGAGGGTGAAGAAACCCAGGTATTCCTCCTTCTTTCGGACGGATCTGGAGGAACATCTGAAGGGTGTAGAGAACGTGGTCATAGGCGGCGTGATGACCGATATGTGCTGCGCCACCACTGCCAGAGATGCCTTCGTGAGAGACTATCGCGTTTTCTTCTTAGCCGATGGGACCGCGACCTCTTCCGAAGACGCGCATGTTTCCACTTTGAACGCCCTCTGTAGGGGTACAGCGGAGGTGTTGACTTGCCAGGAGATGAAAGAACGGTTTCGATAGTCGGCGGAGGTCCCGCCGGTGTCGCAGCTGCGCTCCAGTGCAGAAGGGAGGGCCTAAAAGATATAACGCTGTTCGAAAAAGACCGTGTGGGCGGGCTCATCTACCAGGCCAACAGGATAGAGAATTTTCCCGGCTTCATCGATGAGGACGGTAGGGAGTTCGTGTCTGCATTGAAAAGGATGATCTCAGAGTGGGACATACCGGTAAAGTTCGAAGAGGTAGAAAGGATAAAGGAGACCGGATCTTGTTTTGAATTGGATCTCGGTGGCGAGACCTTTGAGACGGATGTATTGGTCCTGGCGACCGGCACCGCCCCTAGGGAGCTCAGGTTGAAAGGGGAAAAATTCCATCCGGAGTGGCGGGATTACACGGGTGAAAAGGTGACGGTCATAGGGGGCGGGGACGTGGCCTACGATTATGCCCTGAGGGTCAAAAGACTGGGTGGAGAGCCGAACATCTTGAGGAGGAGTGAGCCCGACGCTCTCTCTTCCCTCGTAGATGAAGTCCAAGAGAAAGGTATAGAAGAGATATATGGTGAAGTGGAGGATTGTATCGAACAGGGTGAAGGATACCTTTTGAAGCACAGCCGTGGAAGTATAGAGACCGAACATATCATAACGGCCATAGGGAGAGAGCCCGAGCTGCCAGAGAACTCTATGGATATAGATGTTATAGACCTACGAGCCGGGATCACTTCGATAGATGATCTGTACGTGCTCGGCAGTACGGTTCTGGGCAGGTTCAGGCAGACCTCCTTGGCCTGGGGCATGGGTATAGCCGGTGGGATGGATATAGCTGACTCCACGATTAAGGTTTAACGATAAAATCCATACATATTCCCGTGCCCAAAATTTTATAATCTTAAGTGTTTATAATGATATCCGATGCGCAACGAATCCATTCCTGATGAGATAGAACGTCGTCTAAGAGACCTATCTTTAGAGTCCAAGTTCATGCTGCTTGGTATCCTTATCACATGTATCGGTGTGGTACTCAGGATCCTGTCGATCTTCTCCGGAAACGTTGAACTGTTCGTCCTTCTTGTAGGCTGGTTCGGTTTCTTTGTTAGCTTTGGATTCCTTAAGCTCGATAAGGCGGTACACAGGTTGGCCTTGGTACTTGTATCTCTAGGCCTCTTTTTGATCATGCTGGGTAGATTTTGGCCAGAGGTCTTCGAAGATGTTATCGTGCTGATAGGGATCGTGATCGGTCTGATAATAGGGGCCTACGTGCTGAATATATACCTGTTTAGAAAGGTCGGCGAGCAGGAGTCTCCTATCTGATACGTCTCAGTCCTCTTCCTCCAGCTTCTCCTTGACCTTGATGATCTTATCTAGAACAAAGTCCATCAAGTTTTCTTCATCACACTCTTTTTTTTCGTTTTCCCCACTCTCCTCGTTCTCCTCTTCATGGTCTTTGTCCTTCTCGATATCCATATCTCCCCCGATATCCATTTCTTCTTCCTCAGGCATCTCAACCTCGAAGGGAGTGTAACCGTCAGGGAGTCCAAAATCGTCAGGATCTCTCGTACCGCCACTATCATCACGGACCTTGACCGTATCTCTTTCTCCTCTGTTCTCTCTTCTTCTACTAGTATTGTTATCCTCTGCACTGGTTCGACTTTTCATTCCCTCTACCTCTGGGATCTCATCATCATCGTCATTTTTAGGGGAAACGAGGGTCAATAAGTGTCCACATTCCGGGCAGTGGGTGGCGTCTTCGTCCTCGACTTTTTTCTTACAATTTAGGCAGTAATATCCCATGTAGGAACAATTACATATCTCGCGGAGGATTTATAGATATTACGGAGTACTATCGAAATGTGTGTTATCTGCGAATTATTTCGTTTCATATTTTATCACCTTTTTCGGTCAT
>CAYMXS010000110.1:0-3210 GCA_964394465.1 uncultured Thermoplasmata archaeon
TGAATATAATCGATGAACTGACCGATAGGATAGATGAGAAGCCCTTTCTCTTTGGACACAGTCTGGGAGGTTTGACGGTAATAAGATATGGGGAACTACATCCGGACAGAGTGAAAGGCGTTATAGCGTCTTCCCCAAGCCTGAAGGTCAGTCCAGATATACCGTCTTTTCTCGTCCCAGCTGTAAAGTTCCTTTCGAATATAGCACCTAAGACGACCATAGACAACGGGATAGAACCAGAGGACATTTCTCGAGATGAAGAGATCAGGGAGAGATATGAAGAAGACGATATGGTACACAGTGATATCTCTCTCAGGCTGGCGGACAGCCTTTTTAGTAATATGAAAAGAGCACACGAAGATTCAGATAAGATAGATTTTCCACTCCTCCTATTGTGTGGAACAGAAGATGAGGTCACTCCCATCCAGGGCTCCTTGAGATTGGCGCGGGAAGTCGATATCTCTGAAGGGGAGAAAAAGGTTGAAAAATTCGAAGGGGCCTATCACGAGATATTCAACGACCCTGAGTACGAAGAGGAGTTTCAGAAGAGCGTCATAGACTGGCTGGAGGAGCACACCGAAGGTTTGATATCTACTTCTTCTTGACACTTCTGGTAGCTTTTATATTCACACCTAGTCCACAGACATCTTCTTTTAGGATGTCTCCCTCAGAGACCGGTGCCTCCACCACTATATCTTTTATCTCGTTCATCACATCTGTGATCCTATCCTTTGGTACTGGCTCGTCAGTGACCACTGCCACCGTTGGCATGGAACCTTCACTACATCTGACGACGCTCATCACCGGCCTTTTAGATGACCTTACCTCCTGTTCCGCATAAGTTTTACCGTTCTCGCACCCGTAACCCTCTATTTTCTTGATCTCTTCGTCCTCAAAATACACGGTCATCTCACAGCCGAGAGGGCACATCACGCAGGTGACTTTTTCTTTCACACTCACGTCTCCACCTCCAGAGTTAAACGTTCTTCTAGAACGCCCAGTTCATCTTTTCTCAACTCTATCTTTATCATCTCCGCCGGCGTGACAGCCGTTTGGTCGATCCTTTTATCCAGTTCGACAAGGTTAAGACTCACATCCGGTTCTGGCTTCTTCACCCTGACATATAGGGTCACGTCCCTCTCCCCGCTTATCCTGTGTGGAACTATGGTCCTGATGTTTCTCCCCTTCTTCAACTGGATACGTGACTCTTCTCTCTCCAGGTCATCAAGGACTATCTCAGCAGCACCTTCCGCGGCTTTCTCCCCCTGCTCAGAGGCGTAATCCACATAGTCGTTTATCAGCAGGGCGTTCCCACAGGTGAATATACCGTTTACGCTGGTCTCAAGGGCCTCATCGACCATCGGTCCTTTTGTAACTGTGTCGTGTTCCACGCCGATGTCTTCCAGTTTTTCAGTGTAGGGTATTAAACCGGTTGCTAAAGCTACGGTGTCACATCCTATCTCTTTTTCAGTGCCCTGGATAGGATTCAGTTCCTCGTCCACCTTCTTCGTGACTACCTTTTCGACCCTCTCTTTTCCCTCGATACTCTTCACTATCCTCTGAGTCCAGAGCGGTATATCGAAATCGTGCAGGCACTGGACCACGTTTCGAGATATACCGCTGGCATAGGGAAGCATCTCTATGACTCCTTTTACATCTGCCCCTTCAAGAGCGAAGCGCCTGGCCATTATGAGGCCTATGTCACCGGAGCCGATCATAACGATCTCTTTGCCCGGCATGATACCATGTATATCCATCAGCGTCTGAGCCTCGCCAGCCGTGTATATACCGGAGATCCTATCGCCGTAGATATCGGTCTCATGGCGGTGTCTTTCTCGTGCACCAGTAGCGTAGATGACGGTCCAAGTTTTTAATTTGAAAAATCCTTCCGTTGAAACGATATCTAACTCTTTATGATCATCCTTCAAAGAGATCTTTTCTAGATGGGCATTCGTGAGCACGTCTATGTCTGTAGAGCGGACTTTATCGACCAAACGCTCCGAGAACTCGCATCCCGTCATGTTCTCTTCATAGTAGAAGTTGCCGAAGCCTGGATGGGTGCACTGGATCGGTATGCCACCCAATATCTCTCTGTTCTCCAGAATCAGAGTATCTAGACCTTTCTCCTGTGCCCTAACGGCTGCGGCGAGGCCGGCGGGTCCTCCACCCACGACGATGGTATCATACTCTTTATCCATCATTTCCCTCCTCTTTCTGTAAGATCTTTATATCGCCGATGCCGTATTCAGTCCCCTGGCCTTTCTGGGTGACCCTCCATAGAGGCTGACTCAACTCATCGGCTACCTTCCCGGCCAATCTGGAGCGGCAGAAAGAGCCCTGGCAGAAGCCGAACATCGCCAAGGTCCTGAATTTTACTCCGTCTAGGGTGACTTCCGCACCTATCTTTTTCATGCGCTCAACGGCCTCTTTCACTTCCGCTTCAGTTACTTCTTTACACATGCAGAGAACTTTACCATAGCTCGGATCTTCGTCAATCAGGCACTCTTTTTTTGACTCACTCAGGGAAGAGAAACGCTGGATCGCCTCCCTTTTTGGAAACCAATCCTTTTTCTCTACCAGCTGGATACCCACCTCTTCCTGGATCAGTTCTTCTACCTGATGTGCGATGGCCGGCGCAGATGTGAGTCCAGGTGAGCGGATACCGGCGGCGTTGATGAAACCTTCCGGTTCCTCATACGTTTCTATTATGTAGTCACCGGAGGGAGGCTCTGGCCTCAGGCCGGCGAAGGTCTTCGAGACCTCATCTTTTCCCGGAAGGTCTTTTACTAACTCTTCAGCTTTTTCCCAAACAAAATCGAGCCCTTCTTCCGTGGTGGCTCTGTTCTCCTTCTCTTTTATGGAGAGATTCTCCGCTGTGGGTCCCAGCATAAGGTTACCTTCTACGGTCTTGACCACGAAGACCCCCTTGGTCTTGGGAGTAGGTGTGGGATGGACCAACTTATCTGGACATGGTTCGGCATTCTCTTTGAAAAGGTAGTACTCCCCCCGCCTGGGAGTGAGTTCAAAGTCTTCAGCACCGGCCATCTTGGAGATCTCATCCGCGAAGAGACCCCCTGCGTTTATCATTATATCCGTTTCTATTTTTCCTTCAATCGTTTCTACACCCTTCACTTTCTTGTTTTCCTTGACAACATCGACAACTTCCGTCCCGAGATGTGTCTTAACCCCGTTATCCACGGCGTTCTCTAC
>CAYMXS010000111.1:0-3184 GCA_964394465.1 uncultured Thermoplasmata archaeon
GAAGGTCCTGAGGGGAAAAGAAAGGGACATAGAGGAGAGAGAAGAGGATATAGAAGCTGATCAGGAGAGACTAGATAGGAAAGAGAAAAGACTTAGGGATAAGGAGAGAGAACTCGATGATAAGGAAGAGGACCTTGAAGACCTGGAGGACGACCTAGAGACTCAGAAGGCGAGACTCAACCGTAAAGAGGATGAATTGGATGATAGGGAGGAGGATATAGAGAGGGAAGAGGAGAAGATAAAGAAGAACAGGGAGAAGGTCTACGAGATAAGAGCAGACCTGAAAGACAGGGAAGAAGAACTCGATGAAAGAGAAGAAGAACTTAAAGAGCAGAAAGAGAAGATAATATCGGTGTGGAGGGACATCGGACAGAGGTTTGGAGTTTCAAAGAGAAGGAAGAGGGTCAATAAGAATAGGAAGGAAGAAGGGGAGTGAGTGGTCTGTATCGAAACATAACCAGCTGAATATCATGAAAAGAATAAGATTTCTCGATCAATCCGGCTCGTTAAGAATCGGGGGATGGACCGATGAAGGTATAAACTTCGGGGATCGCATCTACGGTCTAGATGAGGTAAATATACTGCCTCCAGTTCAACCCACGAAACTGGTATGTATCGGACTGAACTATAGAGACCATGCAGAGGAGACGGGTAAAAAGATCCCGGATAGACCAAAACTGTTTCTGAAGGGTCCCAACACTTTAGCCGGACACGGCGACACGATAAGGCTTCTGCAGGGCAAGGAAAGGATAGATCATGAATGTGAACTGGGGGTCGTCATAAAAGAGCAGTGTAGGAATGTAAAGAAGGAAGACGCAGAAGACGTCATCTGGGGATACACGTGTGTCAACGACCTTTCCAACAGGGACGATCAAAGAGAGGAGCAGAATTGGATAAGGGGTAAAGCCTTCGACAACGCTGCACCTGTAGGACCGGTGATGAGTTCACCTGATGGGGTTCCTGAAGATGCCTCCATCGAAACGAAGGTGAATGGGGAACTTAGGCAGAGTTCCTCTATAGATAATCTCGCATTCTCCGTACCCGAGTTGATAGAGGAGATAACCACCTACATGACCCTAGAACGTGGCGATATAATCTCGACGGGTACGCCCAGCGGTGTTTCGCCCATAAAACCAGGCGACACAGTGGAGATAGAGATAGAAGGTATAGGGATTTTGAGGAATCATTTTGAGTGAGAGCACTTCCTGCTCAACCGTTCTCGTTAAGTATCTTCATTATTATATCTGTACTCTTCTCCTCACCGATCCAATCTTTAGACCTCTCTTTCCACTCATCGGCGGCCTCAGTTGAACTTCTAGATCTTCTCATCTCTTCTACAGCACGTAGAAGTCTCTCTTCGTCGATTTCTTCTGGTTTCACTTCTTTAGCTAGGCCTAGCCCTTCGATGCCCTCCGCGTTGGATTTCTGTTCCGGTTGGTTGTGCTGGGGGATCACCACGGCTTTCTTCCCGAAGGCGGTGATCTCGCTCAGAGTACACAGACCAGCACGAGAGAGGACCAATTCCGCCCCTGCCAACAGTTCTTCTCTGTCCTCTATCCATCCATCCACCAGCTTTAGATTTCCCTCTTCATGGATCTCGAACTCTCCCGGTTTCCCGGTTCCCATTATGGCCGGAATATCATATTCAGGGAAGGCTTGAAATATCGCCTCTTTGAGCCTAGAGCTTATCTCTCCAGGACCGCTGAACGCTATATATATAAAGTTGTTCGGCTCGACGCCGTATTTCTCACATATTGACTCGATCTTTTCATTCGAAACTCCATCTGGTCTATGAGGCGCTATCGGTCCCACGAAATGAGCCTTTTCGAGGAGTTCTTCGGGAGCTTCGGATAGATCCATATTCCAACTTGATATGGAGTTCGGGTTAGGAAAATCTGGGAGGAGGACCGCATCTTGAGCGGAGAGCAGCCTGTAATTGAACCAGTTACCCACTCTTTCTAGGACCGAGCTATTCTTTTTACCGTTTATAGGAAGGCATACCTTGGGCTGGTTTGTTATATAGACCCTAGGAATGCCAGCACCCTGAGATGCAGGAAATGTAGAATATCTTGAATCGGTCACCATGAGGTCCGGCTCTTCTTTTCTTATCCGTCGGTACTCGTCCTCGAAATGATCCAGCATCTTCTTCAGAACGATAGGTGTTCTGAGAAGGGTCTTCCCTACATCAACATGTTTATCTTCGTCCTGGACCCACATAAGTGGCTCGGACTCGTAAACGGTCCTGTCTTCTTTTTTCGCCAATTCAACAGCTTTTCCGAATGATGAAAAAACGCAGTCTACTCCTCTCTCCTCAAGTTTCTCAGCGATAGAAAGAGAACGGACCATATGGCCCAACCCAATTCCCACGACGGAGAAGTAGACTTTCATATTTTCCAACTCTATATTTTCTTTACTGCTCACCGATGACTGGTAAGGACAAAAAATGGATTATATTTAAGTTTAATCAAATCTCCTTACGGGTAGAGCTATCAAAAAAGGGAAAGAAGGGATTTTTAGAGCTCTTCCTTGAGCCTCTCGAGGTTCTTGCTTACCTCTTCGTCCACGTCGTCATGAAGACTGTTACCTGCGGAGTCCATGGTGACCATGAAGGGACCGGCCTCCTCAACTCTGAACATCCAGAAGGCCTCCGGTACGCCGAGCTCCTCTAGGAAGTAAACGTCTTCGACCTCCTGTATAGCGTTGGCCATGAGTGCACCCGCTCCACCTGTATACTGAGTATAGACTCCACCGTGTTTCTCCAGTGCTTTCAAGGTTCTATCTGCCATGCCGCCTTTACCTATGATTATCTTCGTTCCGAAGCGCTCGATGAAATCATCCTCGAATATCTCCATGCGTATGCTCGTAGTGGGTCCTGCGGACACGACTTCCCATTCTCCGTCCACTTTGTGAATGGCCGGGCCGCAGTGGAACATGGCGTATTTGGAAGGGTCAAAGGGTATGTCTTCATCGTCCATGTCCAAAAAGAGTTCATGTGCTGAATCCCTAGCCGTGAAGATGGTCCCGGTTATGTAGAACGTATCTCCCACTCTGAGTTCCTTTATCTCTTCAGGATCTATAGGCGTTTCTATTATCTTCTTCTCGCTCATCTTATCACCTCTGCGCTGCCTTCGGCATCGATCTTAACGATTGCCTGGCGGTTGGCCCAGCACTGAGGAACTATAGC
>CAYMXS010000112.1:0-3152 GCA_964394465.1 uncultured Thermoplasmata archaeon
CTCGTCTTAAAAGGCCGGCTTTCTCCGTCAGTTCTCTATAATCTGGATCCTTGATCACATGGGCCTTTTCTTCGATCTTCTCTATATCTGGTCGTGGGTCTTCGTTTTCAGGATCGAAGGCTCTGACCACGGTATCCATGAGCTCTTTTTTGGTAGAAAAAGAGATGCCTTCGGCTTCGTCCTCGAAGTTGTCCAACAATCTATACTGGAGATAACTCACCATTATCGGTCCATACAGCTTCTTGTCCAGCATAGGGATGGTCAGCGCAAAGCTCCTAGATACCTTATCCAGTAGACCTCTACATGATTCCTTGAGCTCTCGTGGCATCCTGGATCCGGTCTCATTAACTCCGGTTTCCCCCGCAGTCGAAGACTCCTTGTCCCTTATTTGCCTGATAGTATCCTGCACTCTAATCACTCTGCTGCTTTCGTGGCTATTCGTCTAATACCATTTAGAAAGGGACCCATATAATCATTGCCCCTCCACATCACTGTGCACAAGTAAAAGATCTAGACATGATAAACCAAAACCTCTTTTAGTCTTTTTTCAATCTATAGTAGATGAATCTGCCCGATTACGAGGGAAACAGCATAGTCAACCTGATGAGTTCGATATCGAAGTCATTCGGGAACGACAGTAGATATCCTGAGCTCGAGGACCTGGCTACAAAAAAGCTAAAGGATCATAAAAATATAGTCTTGCTGGTCCTTGACGGCCTGGGCTATGAGTACCTCAGGACTAGGGAAAACGGTTCATTCCTTAAAGAGAATCTACATACGAAGATGACCACTGTGTTCCCGTCCTCTACCGCCTCCGCGATACCGACTTTTCTCACTGGAGAGGCACCTCAGCAGCACGCCATGACCGGCTGGTTCATGTATCTCAGGGAGATAGGTACGGTTTCGACCACGCTCAAGTTCACGCCCAGGTATGGGGCCCAAACATTCTCTGAAGAGGACATAGATGTGAAGGATATCTTCGACCCGGAACCGCTCTACGACAAGATAGAGAACTCGTCCGTGGTCACTGATAAAGAGATAAAGAAGAGCCCTTTGAGTAGAGCGATGGAAAGGAACGCATCTACTCTCAGCTACGAAGACATGGACGGCTTCTTCGACTACCTGGAGAGAATGATAAGATCTGGTGAAGGACGAAGATATGTCTATGGTTACTGGCCTGAGTTCGATTCTATCGCCCACGATGATGGGATAAAGAGTGAAGAGGCCCACGAGCACTTCTTGAGATTGGATAAGAAGCTTGAACGGTTCGTTGAACGTATCAAGGACACTGACACCCTTCTGTTGATAACTTCGGACCACGGCCTTATAGACACGACCAGAGAGAGGTCTATCGATTTGGAAGAACATGAGGAGTTCGAACAATGCTTCAGACTGCCTCCATGCGGCGATTTCAGAACAGTCTACTGCTACGTCAAGCCATCCAAGGTAGACAGTTTCCTTAACTGCTGGGAGGACGAGCTTGAGGGATACTGCCGTCTCTATGAAGCCAGTGAACTGATAGAGGAGGGCTACTTTGGGCTTTATGAACAGGCTCCTGAACTCGGTGAAAGGATAGGAGACTACGTTCTGATCATGAAGGAGAACTACACCCTCCAGCACAGGTATCCAAACGAAGAGGACCCGTTCATGGTAGGCCAGCACGGAGGGACGACCGAAGAAGAGATGTATACTCCCCTGTCGGTTATCGAACTGTGATCCTCCACACCACCTATATATACTAAAGTACTGTTCAAGTTGGAGAGCGATACCATGGATGAAGAAGTCATAGAGAAACTGAAGGATGCCTGGAAAGAGCACATGAAGAGCGGCGAGACCATAAACGAAGTCATCAGAGGGGTGAACGTCAACATATCCATCCAGGATTTCCCGAAGCTCAAGTCCCCCTTTGTGAGGGAGTATAAAACGATAAACGGGGAAGAAGAGTACGTGCTGACACCAAAGATCCAGGAAGGCTATGAGTGGGTGTTCGAAGACGATGATGTCATGGCTACGGAAAAATTGAACGGTACCAACGTTTGTCTCGTTATAGAAGACAACGAGATAGTGGACGTGTTCAACAGGCAGAACAGGATAGAACCGATACACAAGAACAAGTGGAATCTTTGCGTTGTTGAAGGCATACACAATTCGCTCAAGAGAGGGTATATCGATCTAGACGAGCTCGAAGACGGGCTGCACTATGGTGAACTTGTCGGTCCGAAGATGGGCTCTAGAGATACAAAGGATCCCTACGACATGGACGTTCATCTATGGCTTCCCTTCGAAACGTACTGTAAAGAGAAACTGTGCTTCAACTCCTGGGGAAAGTACCCCAAAGACTTCGATTCCATAAAAAAGTGGTTCAAGGACGGCCTGATACCCCTTTTCTACTCCAAATGGCACGATATGACATACGACGAGGCTTCGGGTAAAGGATACGTGGAGGGGATAGTGTTCCATCATCCTGACGGCAGGAAAGCAAAACTTCGCTACGACATGTTCGAGGAGTTCTTGAGCGGAGAATGGTGATAGGAGTGGATGATCTCGAGTCCGACCGTAAAGAAAATCTGGATCAGCGCTTGAAGTCCATAGTAGAGTACGCTCGATGGGTGAAAAGGACCCCCAACGAGGTATGGTCGAGGCAGCAGAAGGAGATGATCGACAGCGTGCTGAAAAGCGCCGATAAGATCAAGAGGGAAGGTATAGAGCTGGAATGAACGGCTTCCATTGCGAAGGTTTATGAACAGCCTCAGATTGTCGTTAGATCAAGGGATGTAAAAAAACAAAAAGAAAAGGTTTTTTGGTCTATCTTATCCAGTCCAGACCCAACTCCTTGAGCTTCTCGTCGGTCGGTTCTCCTGTTTCAACATCCCAACCCATGGACTCGTAGTAGCTGTCTAGGGCTTTTTCCAAGTCCACCGTTTGACCTTTCCCTCTTCCGTCTGGTGCAGGTTCTTTCAGGAACCTTTCCGGCAGGGAGTCGTCCTCTCTATCGAATCCAAGAGAAACATTGATCATCCTCTCCATGTTGATGACCCTTTCAGCCGCCTTCAATAGTCCTTCTTTGCTGTACTCTTCGCCTGTAGCTTCGGACAAGAGTCTAGCATAGGTCGAAGGTTTATTAGCCAGGGTTATCACGGTGAAGAGGCAGA
>CAYMXS010000113.1:0-3056 GCA_964394465.1 uncultured Thermoplasmata archaeon
CTATATCTGCATGGTACAGCACTGCACGGAACGAATTTACGACCGCCCACTTGCTCCGGCCCAGGAATGTGATGAAGGTTGTTCTGTCGTCCATCGTTTTTCCCATGATAGCTGTTGGACTTTTAAGATTTACAGTTGGGTTATACACTAAAGCTTAATCCTGCTGATATACCGGTTAAAGATAACGATATATTATAGGATTCTGCGTTTAGATTGTCAGCAATTCTCTGTAATAACCCTTTTAATTTTTGGACCCAATTGGCTAATTTCTTCTTTATTTTGGGTTTAATGCCTATGGATATATTAATAAAGTTCAAAGAGGTGCTCAGTCGCATATAGGCTTCTTCTGGCTCACCCTCATCTAATAATTTTTCTATGGTCTCTCTTTGGGATTTCATGAAATCATCAAAGTCGTCACATATCTTATTTGCTTTTTCTTCGTTTATAAAAGTCTCTGGACTCTTATCTCCTTTATTAATATCCTCAATCAACTCCTCTAACTCTTTACTCTCATTTTTTTCTATCCTATTTTCTAAGCTCATATAATTCACCTATTCTTTATTATCTTCATCCTATACATATGTAATTTTGGGAACCCCCTTGAATCTATTGTTTATCTAATCTAAATGTTCTCCCCTCCTACATACCTCTTTAAAAATGACCCAAATCACCTCTCTCGAATTCGGTTGTCATCTTGTCTGTGTTGAAACCGGATTGTATCAGCGCGATCACGCCCTTTCCAGACATCTTCGGTACGGTCTTATAGGGGGTACCACTGTAGTTGGCGGGATAAAACAGTTTGACGTCCTTTACATCGAGAGAGGACCAGTCAGTCTTCCTAACGACATCCATGTAGGGCGTACTTTTTCCGAAGAAACCATATACCGCTTTGATACCGTTCTGTGAGACATAATCCCCTAAAATCCGGTAGATTTTGTCGGACCAGTATTTTCTTCTTTCACCCATCGTCTTGTCGTACATACCGATTTTTTCTTCCGGCCTCAATAGACCGTAACTGGCCGATACGATCAGCAGGTGCATCCCCTTTTCTTTTACAGCCTGTGCCACAAGGGGCTTGAAATCGGTGGACTCAAACTCTGCACTGTATAGAAAGCCGTCATACCTCGCTAGAGCTTGTATTAAGCCTTCAGAACCGTCGATGTCTTCCGAACACTCTTCTCTACCCCTGTACAACAGATTTGCCGTATCCTCCGAGATGAAGTCCTCTACGCGCCTCTCTGTTTCGAAATACCTGCTCCTTCCTTTTTTACCGCTGCAGCACGGGATCAGGACCAGCACTTCCTCGGGATCGAAGGAATAGTCGTCCGGCAGTGAGACCGATCCTTTTTTCACCTCTTCACTCGGACTTTTTGTGATACGGCTTGGACTCTTGGATGTAGTACTGCTTCTGGACACCTCATCATACGGCTTCATCACGTACCCTTCTTCGGGATCTCCTTCTTCGACGGGGTCTATCGTGACGTAACTGGTCTCTCCTCCTGGAGTTATCGCTTCTTCACCCACGAGTTCTCTCAATAGAGCGTCTAGAACATTTTTACCGCTCCCCTTCTTGGGCCTTACCACGTTCAATGCCACCTTTGCGGGCTTCATCCAGTACTCTTCTCCGCCAACGTAGAGTCTCCTCCACTCGTCTTTATCCGGTAATCTATCCCTCTTGAGATCTCCCTCATCCCCGAGAAAAACTATTCCTCTATTATTGGAATGAGAAACGTTGTACTTGAAGTCTGTAGGCATATCTGGTTCTATCTGGGGTTCAGCTTTATCTTCCACTTCTCTGCTCTCAGCGGGCCCCTGACTCGATGCTTCGCCCGTCCTCACCACTACTTCTTCCTGTGACACTGATATCTTCCCGTCGACACAAAGATCACCTATTGGGCACTCATCCTTTAGCCTGCAGGAGTTTTCTCCCCTTCTAGAGCATCCGTGTTTGCTCAGCTTCCAGAGAGCTTCATCGAATTCCAGGGGATAGAAATCTGTACCTTCACATGCATCTTTCCAAACTTCATGTATCCTTTCCTTGACCCCGGATATATCACCTTCGTATCGCCCCTTCAGGGCCCCGGAGGTAAAGGTGGACCTTGCGATGTGTATATCGACGGGGATGGAGATCTTATTCATGTTCTCTAGCTCGATACCCACCTGGTCTTTAAGCATCCTTATCCAGAGGGGCAGGATCTTGTCTCCTTTGAGGTAAGGGAACATACCTCTTAAGGGCCCCTTCATCTTCTTGTAAAGCTTGTGAGCGTCCCTGTCACAGTGCTCGATCAAGTTGGTGGGGTCTCCGTCGTATCTCGTGAACGACTTGGCTATCGGATACCATATCTTCTTGCTGTCTTTATCTGGCTTTTTGGCCAGGCCGTATTTGGTCATGGCCTCCTTCAGTTCTTCTTTTCCCCTACTAACGACCTCTTTCGGGTCAAAGATCCATCTTGTATCAGGGTCCTCGTAAGTCTTCCTTGCAGCTTCCCAGAGCTTATCGGCGTCCCGCATATAGTCTATACTCACGGTCATAGTTATGAACATGAGGTGTTCGTAGGACGTCCTTTCAACGCCCTCTGGTGGTTCTCCTTCGGGCATATTTGTATGACCAAAAATCCCCTCAGGGGAGTTGAACGCGTCATACAGTCTTTTTCCCACGTCAAAAGCTCTCTCTGGATCACCCTGTAGACCTTCCTTTGGGCCCTTCGATCGGCTTGAATTGTAGGACTCAACCTTCTCAGCCAGATCATCGAGCTGTGATCCTCTCTTCGATCGATCAGACACCTCTCCTTTGAACGAACTGGATTTCTTTCTTTTCCCACAGATCGAACAACTGTTTTTCCTTCTCCTGATCCTACCGTTTGACTTCAACCTGTTCGTTATCTGGTTCACCTGTTGACGGGGTCTTATGTCAGTCTCGCCCGAGAGGCAGTCATCGCAGAACCACTCATCCTTTTTTCCGGCTAGATATTTCAATATAACATCTTCGTTGTTCATATTATCCCTCACAAAAACTCATCTCTATTTTCGGCTCCTTCGTCCTGCTTGGCATCGAT
>CAYMXS010000114.1:0-2959 GCA_964394465.1 uncultured Thermoplasmata archaeon
TTCTCTTTACGATCTGGTATGTGAGCAAAGAGACCGTCACGGCAGGTATAAGTGCACCTAGACCCATTCCCGGTATGGAGTTATCTCCGTCTAGTACCACTTCTCCGGATGTTTCCATGTTAGATGCGCTGTACCTGTCTGACTTCTCTAGAACTGGTCTCTGGCCCCTCCTATAGGTGTAATTCAAGAAGATATAATAATCCTTCAGATGTCCATCCTCTCCGTCATCCACCCACGTTGTAAGTCTTTTAGCTCCACGGGCGAAGAACTGTTTGTTCACGGGGTCGATATTGACCCAACCTGCCCCACTGTTGCTCCCGGTAGTGAACCAAAGTCTGACCCATCCGTGACCACCCCAGTAATCACGAAATCTATCGTAGAGTACGCCCAGTTCTATCGATGCGGGTATATCGACTGCTCTAGCAAGAGAACAGAACAAAAAGGATTGCTCGTCACAGTCTCCACTCCCCCGCCTTAAGGTCTGTATCGAGTGCTGAGGTAGCTGTCCAGTTCCGCCTGATTGATAATCGATGTTTCTATTTATCCAATTATAGATGGCTCGGGCCTTTGAATAGATATTATCCTTTCCGGCGGTTATCTCTTCAGCGTAACTCTGTATCTCGGGATGAGAAGGCTCTATCATCACGTCCCCTCTTCCATCGCCGTCTCTATCGTCCGGCTGTCCGTCGTTGTTTCTATCCACAACCCACTGGTCTTTTATGTACTGCTCTTTCCTTTCCTGGGGAAGATCTTCGGTGGTTCCAGAATTCTCCGCAGAATATCCCCAGTCTATGGTCCTTGTAGTTACAGATCGATAAGTGAACTCCAAGGTGAGTGTTTGATGACTTTCCAGTTCACCCTCCCAGACTTTCCAATTCTCTCCGTACTTGTACATGTTCGAAGGGTCCGGACTTCCCCAGTCTATGTCCTCTATCGATTGGATATGATAGCCACCTGATGTGCTGATGTCGTCTGGTGGTTTTGGAACGTCCATGTTGTATTCCATGTATTCATCGGTGGATATCCTGACGGTCCTAGTCAAATCGAACTCGGCCTTCTTGGGATAGACCGGTCCACCCCACGGTCCACTGATATAATCGATCAAAGGTGTAAAGAAAACGGCGAATAGCAACAGACCTACTATGAAGAAGACGATGATCCCTTTTTTCAGGCTGGATTTTCTCTTCTGTTTCTGTATCTTCGAACCCGCTGGGGGTGCCCTAGAAGGTTGCTTCTGAGGTTTCCTGTTATTTGAACGACCATAGTTATCTCTGGATGAGTATTCCTCATAATCACTAGCCGTCTGCTCCGTGTTCTTCCGAGAATAGTAGTCGTCTCTGCGTCCGCTCATCGATTCATTTAATAATTTTCTATCTATATAGATATTTGGTCTTGCTATCACTCTTTTTCCTGTTTTTCTCTAGCCTTCTTCATCTCATCCGGTATCGTCTCAGGCAATATCTCCTTATATATGTAGAATATCAGAACTGTTGCAAAGACTCCACCTATTATCAAGATGGCGAATTTCCCTGTCATATCTACCGAGGCACTCCAAACCAGGCTCATCATGAAACCATGTGCTCCGCTGAGTATGAAGGCCCTACCGAGATATTTCCAGAAATCCCCTTTGTAACTGCCGTAGCCTATCAACGCACCTGTAGAACTGTGGATGAACGTGTAATTGTATGATAGCAGGAAGACGAAAAGAACGGTCCTTGGCGCAACCTGTACAAGGTTGGAGGAATATGAATATATGAAGACCATCATGGCTGCTATCCCAGCGCCCAACCCTAGACCGTAAAAAGTCGTGTCGTGATTGAGCCTGAATGGCTTCTGCAACATTATTAGGAATTTCACTATCTCGATCAAAGCCACGATACCTAGAGTCCATATGAATACATAGAGCGGAAAATAAAGGGAAAAAAAGCCGACGACCATGCCTATACCGAGTCCAACTATGACCATGAAGAAGGCCTTATTGTGCTTGAAATAGTGCTCGAACTCACCGAGTATCATGTAAAGAACGAAAGCGGCGGGTGCAAACCCGACTAGGCCCAGGATGGTCAGAGCTGACATGACAGAGAATAAAGAGGAAGGGGGTTATATTGGGTTTTGGTGTCTAAAGGTACATCTCTTCGAGGGTCTCGTACTCGGCGCCGCTCTTTTTCAGTATGCTCTTCTTAAGGGTTAGTTTATTGACCCTCTTGGTAGTGAAGTGGGTGTCTTCGTAGTCTTCGATCACACTCCTCAACTGTTCCTTGTTCTTTCCACCTTTTACTCGGGCCACTGTTATGTGCGGGGAGAACTCCCTGTCGTCGCGGGAGAAGCCCACTGGGACCAGTTCTTCCTCCACTCTGTGGGCCATGTCCTCCAGCTCCGAGGTGCCTTCTGCACCTACCCAGACGACCTTCATGAACCCCATATGTGGAAAGGCTCCAGTCCCCTTTATCTCGATCTCAAAGGGGTCAAACGAATCCAAGACGAACTTCACCTTCTCAGTTATCTCATCTATGGTCTCCTCTTCGGTATCCCCTAGAAACTTGATCGTCATGTGGATATCGTTAGGGTCCACCATGTTGAGGGGGGCACCCGTCCTCTCGACTTCGTCTATAAACTCCCTTATCTTGGCGTTCGCTTCCACGTCTAGCGCTACGAATCCACGGAATGTCATAGTTTCGCTTAACAGAAAAGGCGTTCTTAATTCTTTCGGGCAATCCGTAATGAGAGCTAGAAAAACGGCCAAAACCCTTATAATTTCCCTGTTCTTAGAGTTCTCTAGATCCCTCCAATCTTATGCACCTACTCCTTCCATTCGTGGGCCCATAGATCAGCAGGAATCAATAGATTCCTCCAATCGATGGGCCATTCACTCCTAAAAGCTCGTTCGGGCCCATAGATCAGTTGGCAGATCGCCACCTTCGCAAGGTGGAGGCCGCGGGTTCAAATCCCGCTGGGTCCA
>CAYMXS010000115.1:0-2918 GCA_964394465.1 uncultured Thermoplasmata archaeon
GCCTTCGTGAACTCACAGTCCTTTACCTTCATGTGTGGTATCAGGGTCGGTGTTTCAACCGCCCACCACTTTATCTGTTTCAGGTCTTCTCCTATAGCCTCTATATTTTCACACATATCCAGAAGGTTTCCCTTCAACCTCAGGTTCCTGATCGGCCTCTTTATCCCGCCGTTTTTCACCAGGAAAGCGGCGTCTCTAGGAACTGTAGAGAACTCACCTTCCCTCATGTTGGTGAATCTAGTGTACCAATTTGAAGTGAGGTAAATAGTTGGTTTCGAAGATGTCTTGATCATCTCGTCTAAACTGTAGTTGCCTTTCCTGAATCGATAGTTCGTCGGTGCGGGCATCAGAGCTCTAGGATCCTCCTCAGTACCCGTCATGCCCATGGCCCCTAAAGTGGAGTTGGACGTGGTCTTAAACCTCTTCCAGAACCTCAACTTCATCGTATTTATGAACCTCCAGAATTTTGCGGTGGATGTGTTGTGTATGGGTCCTGAAAATTCACCGTTGTGTATCAGCGGGGTTCTTTCCGAGGGCGTACCTTCAGAGTCGAAGGGCCTGCTGTTCAGGCCATTTTTCATCAGGGGATCATCTATCACTGTAAGTCCGTCCGGGCCGATCTGTTCTCCTTCCTTCTTCTTCAGCGGGCTCATACCGGAGATCATCATTATCGGATTCGCACCGTTCAAAAGGTTGCCAAATATATTTGCACCAACGGCTGGACTCATTATCAGATCGTAGGTCCCGGCGCGGCCTTCTTTCGCTCCTGCGCTTTTCTTAGCCATCCTCCCGGCCTTCTTTCCGGCCCGTTTTAATCTCTTTTCTATATCGGAAAGGTCCCTAGTAGCGACCAGGCCCTGGCCGCTGCTGGTCTTATCGTGATAAGAACGTATCGTCGTTCTGCAGTACGATTTTTTATGGGTACCGCCGTTGCCATAACCGGTCAGTGTTCCCTCCTTACTGCTCCCGAAGTGAAGAACGCCGGCCACGTTCTTGGCCCCGGCCTTCTCGGAGACATCTATAGTCTTCTTGACCAGTTCTGGCGCCTCATCACTGAATCTCTCGATCCTTCTGTCGTATAGACCATCTATAGAGGGATAATCTGAGTGGGAGCCCTTATCCATGCCCCAGTAGAGCCTGCTTTTCGGCATATCATCCAGTAGTTTTACCTGTTTGGGTATGCGTTTCTTTATCTTCTTCTCGTCCGGGTCCTGGATCGTAAGGGCGTTTATCTTCCTGCCGAGGGAGAATCGATGTCCCTTGGAGAAGAAAATATCAAGATAGTAACTTTTCCACTCCTTTGTCACGTCTATGGAAGACTTTGAAAATCTGATCTGATATCTATCTTCCTCCACGAGTTTGGTCGTTACCTCTTTTGCTCCTGAACTTAAAGAGGTGTCCACAGCTATCTTCAACAGTTCCTCATCGAATCTTTCTCCCACCATTTTATCCCACCCTCATGTTTTTCAACCTGAGATAAGGACCGCCGGTTGACACTGGAACTGGCTGCATGGGATCGCTCTTCCCACAGAAGTTCATATTTCTCTCGTAATCCTCGGAGACGGCGTCAACGCTCTTCAACAATTTGGGGGTTGTGATCTCCAGAGTAGGTCGTTTAACCATCGTATCGGTAACCTGACCGTCCTCTATCATATAGGCCTCCAACCCAACGTATTTACTGTGATAGCGCCTGTCGTCGATGTTCCACTCGGTGAAGCTGTTCATCAGTACTCCCTTATCTATGTCCTCGATGAGTTCCTCCCTGCTGTACTCCCCCGACTGGAAGTAAGTGTTCGACATCCTGGGTATGGGCTCCCTGCTGTATGAAGCCGCCCGTGCCGCCCCGTTTGAATTCACATCGAAAACGGAGGCGTACACCCTGTTCAGCAGTAGGTCGTTCAGGTAACCGTCCTTGATCAGATACCTAGGTCTAGCCTCCACGCATTCCTCGTCATATTCGTAGTAAGCGGGGCTTCCCTCCATGGTGGGGTCGTCCACTACTGTTACGGCGTCAGAAGCGATCTTCTTTTTCTTTTCTAAACCCTCTTCACCTAGAATATCCTCATAGAATGACTCCCCCGCCTGGGCCGCCTCCCTACCCATTATCCTGTCGCTCTCGCTGGGATGTCCAACGTTCTCGTGTGACATGATACCGGACACTTCAGGCCCGACGATCACGTCTATCGGTTGGTTGAAGTTTATATCCTCAGACTGTTGAGCCGATCGAACGAGCTTTTCGCTCTCCCCTACTACAAAATCCTGTATGTTTTCTTCCTGGAGCCATTCCCAGCCCGAGCTGCTCCCCTTTCCCAGCATCCTCTGTTCTCTCTCATCCTTGGTCTTGGCGTTCATCACCAGGAACAGGGAGATGAAGGAATGGTCCGATTTAACTTCGGAGCCTTCAGAGGTCGCTATATACTTATCTAGAGTGTGCATGTGAAGGAATATGATCCTGTTCTTTATCTTGCTCCTGAAGGGCAGTCTTCCTGTACCGCTTTCCTTGATCTCCTCGTCCAGTTCTTTAACGTACTCCTGTTTTTCCTCCCTAGATACATCCGCGAAGGGTGTTTTTACTGGAACGCTCCAGCTGTCCTGAACAGTATCCTCTTCCGAGAGTTCTATCCCTTCTTCTCTACCGCTCATCTTCGCCATCTTAGTTATTGACTTCACCCTGTCTTCGACTTCCTCCTTCTCCAACCGGTCAAGGGAGCCGAATCCCATGCCGCCGTCCTTTAGAACGCGGATACCGAGACCCCTATTGGGCGTCTTCTGAATTCCCAAAAACTTGCCGTTCCTGGCAAAGTAGTTCTCATTCACAGAATCGATAAAACGTGCTTCTACATAGTCAGCTCCGATGGACTCACCATGGTCTACGGCATGTTCCGCTAGTGTTTTTCCGTCCATAAAACCCCTCGGCC
>CAYMXS010000116.1:0-2788 GCA_964394465.1 uncultured Thermoplasmata archaeon
GATGGGAAGGATCAGATCGTTAAAGAAGATATAAACGAGGTCGTCCAAGCGGTTCCCGAGAACGTTCTGGTGAAAGTGATAATCGAGACCTGTCTGCTGTCTGAGAAGGAGAAAGTTAAAGCGTGTGAACTGGCCAAAGAAGCCGGTGCGGATTTCGTCAAAACCTCAACTGGCTTTTCAGACGCCGGAGCCAAGCTGGAAGATGTAAAACTGATGAGAGAAACGGTGGGCGAAGACATGGGAGTCAAGGCCGCCGGGGGCATAAAGACGAGAGAAGATGCGGAAGCCATGATAGAGGCAGGGGCCAGCAGGATAGGAGCCAGCTCTTCGGTACAGATAGTCCAAGGCTAAGAAGGTAAGATAGATGGTAGATAGAGTCATCTGGATAGTGTTGGACAGCGTCGGGATGGGCGAACTTCCCGATGCCGACGAGTATGGAGATGTAGGCGCCAACACCCTTTACCACGTATGGCAGTATAATAACGGCCTTGATATACCGAATATGGTAAATCTCGGTCTGGGGAATATAGAGGGGATGAAAGGACCAGAAGAAGTCACGAATCCAAAAGGTTGCTATGCTAGAGTGAAGGAAAAGTCCGTTGGTAAAAGCACGACCACCGGTCACTGGGAGATGATGGGTGTTTACTCAGACAGTCTTTTTCCTACATACCCGAACGGTTTTCCAGACGAAGTCATAGAGCCCTTCGAAGAGGCCATAGGTAAGAAAGTTCTGGGCAATAAAGTTGCCTCCGGGACCGAGATAATCGTCGAGCTGGACGAGGAACATTTCGAGACCGGAAGACCCATTGTTTACACCTCTGCCGACAGTGTCTTCCAGATAGCCGCACATAAAGACGTGATACCTCTGGAAGAACTGTACGAGATGTGTGAAAAAGCTAGAGAGATACTTCAGGGGGAACACGGTGTGGCAAGAGTCATAGCCAGACCCTTCATAGGGGAGGACGGTGATTATACCAGAACGGCAGAGAGGAAGGATTTTTCTCTATCGCCGCCTCACGAGACACTTCTGGACCGGCTGAAGAACGACGGCTATGCCGTTACAGCACTGGGCAAGATAGAGGACATCTACACCGGCCAGGGGATAACGGAAGCGGTGCACACCTCGGACAATAGGGACGGCGTCGATAGGCTTTTAGATGCAATCAATGAAGAAAACGAAGGCCTCATAATGATCAACCTCGTAGACTTTGATATGAGATGGGGGCATCGGAACAATCCAGAGGATTACGGTAAAGGACTTGAGCGATTCGATGAAAGGTTACCAGAGATTTTAGATTCAATGGAAGAAAACGATATGCTCATCATCACGGCGGACCACGGCTGTGACCCGACCTATGAAGGAACGGACCATACTAGAGAATACGTTCCATTGCTGGTCTACGGGGAAGAATTGAAAGAGGACGTCGACCTAGGAACCCTGGACAGCTTCGCGGACAGCGGGCAAACGGTTGCAGACATATTCGATCTAGAATCTCTACCGATAGGGACTAGTTACTGGGACAAGATACGTAAATGAGTAAGATAATATGAGGATGTACGATATAATCATGAAGAAACGGAACGGTGGAGCCCTGACCAAGGAGGAGATTGATCATTTTGTTCAGGGTTATACTGAGGGAAAAATCCCGGATTATCAGGCCTCTGCTTTGCTCATGTCCATCTACTTCCAGAAGATGAACGAGAGCGAGACGAAAGACCTGACGGAATCGATGGTGAAGAGCGGTGAGGAAGTCGACCTTTCAAAAATAGAAGGTACGAAGGTGGACAAGCACAGCACCGGAGGCGTCGGAGATACTACGACTATGGTTCTTGCACCTCTGGTAGCTTCGGCAGGCGTTCCCGTGGCAAAGATGTCGGGAAGAGGCCTGGGTCATACCGGAGGAACTTTGGACAAGTTGGAATCCATAGAGGGTTTTTCAGTCCAGTTGTCCATGGAGGAGTTCGTTCAGAGCGTAAATGAGAAGAAGATAGCGGTAGCGGCACAGACAGCCGATCTGGCTCCGGCTGATAAGAAACTGTATTCTCTCAGGGACGTGACCGCCACCATAGACGATATATCACTGATAGCCAGCAGTATAATGAGCAAGAAGATAGCCGCCGGCTCCGACGCTATAGTTTTAGACGTTAAGGCGGGGAGCGGCGCCTTCATGAAGGAGTATGATGAAGCGGTCGAGTTGGGAAAAAGCATGGTGGATATAGGGAACGGGTTAGGTAGGAAGACGATAGCTGTTGTATCCGCCATGGATCAGCCGTTGGGTAGAGCAGTCGGCAACTCCTTGGAAGTGAAAGAAGCTATAAAGACGTTGAAAGGAGAAGGGCCCGAGGACCTCACAGAACTATGCCTTACGCTAGGTTCTCACATGCTCGTTCTGTCCGGTGAAGTGGAAGAAGAAAAGGAAGGAAGAGAGCTCTTGAAAGAACTTCTGGAAAACGGTAAAGCTCTAGAGAAGTTCAAGGAATTCGTTTCCAATCAGGGAGGGCATCCAGATGTTTTAGACGATCCCGGTCTACTTCCACAGGCCGAAGGAACTTACGTTTTTAAAGCCGAGAGATCAGGCTACGTTCAGAGGATAGACGCCTTAGAAGTGGGTTTGAGCGCTCTGTCACTCGGAGCCGGCCGTGAGACGAAGGAATCTGAGATAGATCTTTCCGTTGGTATAGAGCTGGAGAGAAAGGTCGGTGACGAAGTTAAAGAAGGTGAGACACTAGCCACGATCCATCACAACGATAAGGATAGATTAGAAGAGGCTAGAGAGAGATTGGAAAA
>CAYMXS010000117.1:0-2726 GCA_964394465.1 uncultured Thermoplasmata archaeon
CGGACATAGAGGAGTATCACTCTATACAGAAAGAAAGAGGCGTGAGCTTTCTTCAAGACGAGGTTGAACAAAACGAGAATTTTTCCTTCGTCCAGACCATACCTTCTTCTTACACGGGCAATTCGATAGGCCTGATAGAGTGGAAAGAAGAAAGGGGAGATTACATGGGCGATGGAGCGGAGCTTTTAGACTGGAGCTTCGAAAAACCAGACATAAATTACCTGGAGAACGTGAAATACCTGGATCATACGGCAGCGAGAGTAAAAGCTAGAGACAGAGATGCCGCCATAATCGAGTTCCTTGAACTGACCAACTACGACTTCGATTTCTCTATCTACGTGAAGACCTTCAACTCCATAACGAACGTGGCTAGACTGACAGAAGATGATTTCGCCATGGTGTTCACCTCCGGTATAAGGCCGTTCAAGAGTCTAGAGGAATCCGGGCCCACTGAGAAATACATACATAACTACAACACCAGAGTCCACCACATGGCATTCCATACGGAGAATATAGAGGAGACCTTTGAAGGGTTGAAGGAGGACGATATGGATTTCTTGGTAGAACTGGTCGGCGGACCGAATGAGGGTTTACATCAGACCTTTACTGAGTCCTTCGACAACACGTTGCTGGTCAATGAGTACATACACCGCTACGGAGACTTCGACGGGTTCTTTACCCGGAACAACGTGACCAAACTGACAGAGGCAACCGAGAAGCAGTGATCGTCTGGTATATCATCCCTTTTCTTCATACCCGTCTATGAAAACGAATTCATCGATTTCTTTCCTTTCAGGCCTTTCCTTCTCTATCTCGGCCTGTTTTTCAGTGAGCAGTTCGTTCATCTCATCGGAATGCTTTCCTACGTTTATCAGCGTGATCAGTCTGTAATCTTCTGGGATGTTCAGAAGTTCCTTCGTATCCTCCTCGTCGAAACCCGCTATGGGATGAGCGACCAGTCCAAGCTCGGTAGCTCTCAGCTGTATGAAGGCTGCAGCCATACCGGTATCGAATAGGTGATACTTTCTCTCACCGACAACGCAGTCGTCGTCCTCTTTGCTGAAGACCGCGATAATGAGAGATACTTTCTTAGTCCAGGCGTTATTTGGCGGCATGACCGACTCAATCTCTTTCAGCTTCTCTTCATCCTTGACGAAGACGAACCGCCACGGCTGGTTGTTGAAGCACGAAGGACTCAATCTTGCAGCCCTCGCAAGTTCTTCTATCAGCTCGTCCGTTATCTCCACTTCCTCTAAAGACCTGTACGCTCTTCTTCTCTCTATAGCTTCTTCCACGTCCATCTTATCCCTCATCTCAACTCAATAAACCGTTTATTATCAACTCTACAGCTTCATCTTCCGACATACCTCTGGACATGAGTGTCTGAAGCTGTTTACTATCAACGCTGCCTATAGCGGCCTCGTGGGTAACGTGTGCTTTAGGATCGCTCACCTCTACGATAGGGATGGCGCTGGCACTTCCGTCGTCCTGTATTATCTCCTTGCAGTCCACGTGTCCCCTTGCGTGGGGCGCGCTGGCCGTCATCTTGTTGTACACTTCCGCTTCGGCCTCATTCCTTACAGCCACTCTGGACTTTAGAACGCCCCTCGCATCTTCACCAACAAGATGACCGGTCTCGTTTATCTTTATATGGTCGGCGCCTCTACCGTTCACTTTGGACATCATCTCAAGCTGGCTGTTATCTTTACACGTTGTTTCATAGTCTATATCTAACTCTCCAACCCTGCCTTCAAGTAGTTCAAAATCTGTTTTGAATATAGCTCCTTCCTCTAGTTCGATCTGTGCTTTAGGTACGACTTCGATGCCCCCTTCGGGACTGTGGATGTGCTTCTCTAGGTACGTGTACTTGGCGTTCTTGCCCACGTGTATATCCGCATCCATGTGGTGTTTTACGTCATCAGCGTTTGGAAAGATGCAGTGCGCTAGTATGTTTATCTCGGCCTCCGGCTCTATATATATATGAAGAACGATCTTCTGTAGTGCCTCTTCTTCGACCACTCCGAAGCACATATGCACTGGATTCTCTATCTTTGTACCTTCTTCTAATGTCAAGAATACCTCGATCCCGTCTTCAATCCCTTCCGTTTCGATATTCAGACCAGGGAGGGACCGCTTGCTTGCAACCTTATCCTTACTTATCGAGAGGTGTGCCGTTTCTGGGTCCGCTATCGCGTCCTCTACTTCCGCCGCTTCGTATAGCTCGTCCATGCTCATCTGATCCACTCCTGTTCCTCCGGTTCGTTCTTATGTTCACACGGGATACATTTGTTCTCGAAGTATTTATCGATCTTCTCCTCGGAGCCTTTGTCGAGTATCTGGCCGCAGCACATCAAGAACGCATGCTCCGAGTGCCTTAATACCTCAGCACTGTGCGTTATCAGTACTACCGTCGTCCCATTCTCCTTCAGGAATTTCAAGGCCTCGAATATCTTTTCAAGTGATTCCACGTCTATGCCTGAGTCCGGCTCGTCCAGTAGTACAAGTTCGGGCTCCATCGCAAGTATGGAAGCCAGCTCTATCTTCTTCCTCTCACCGCCGCTCAAGGCCGTATCTACCGCCCTGTTTATATACCTCTCTGGCTCCATGCCCAATTGATCTAGGATATCTTCAACACCGTTTTCGTGACCGGGTCGCATGGAGGAATCTATGAACTGTTTCACCGTGACCCCTTCGAACCTGGCGGGCTCCTGCCAGGCCATGGTTAT
>CAYMXS010000118.1:0-2561 GCA_964394465.1 uncultured Thermoplasmata archaeon
GAGCCAGATCTATTAGTAACGGATCTAGACGGCGATGCCGCCCTACAGGTGAAGAAGAATAATGAGGGTCTACTAGCGGTCGTACATGCCCACGGTGACAATATAAAAGCGATGGAAAGATGGGTCCCTGAGTTAAGTGGAGAGGTCATCTGTACATGTCAATGTGAACCTCTTGATGGCGTGTACAACTTCGGAGGCTTCACCGATGGTGATAGAGCCGCTTTCATAGCCGATCATTTTGGTGCCGAGAAGATAGTACTGATAGGATGGGACTTTGAGAACCCAAGGTTCAAAGAAACCGAGGAAGAGATAGAGATAAAGAAGAAGAAGCTCAGATGGGCTAAAAGATTGATAGGTCTTATCGATACGCCCCTGGAGTATTGAACGAGAGACCAAAAATTTCTAAAACTATCGCGTCTTTCTACTTCTATGGCGAAGATGGATACCGTGGAGATAAAAAGGGTAGAGGATGAAACCCCGTCGATCAGATCACTGTATTTCGAGTGGGCCGGGGATGTAAAGCCCGGCCAGTTCATAATGGTCTGGATACCTGGAATAGACGAGGTCCCGATGGCGCTTTCTAGGCACGAGCCCATCCAGTCTATAACGGTGAAGAGAAGAGGACAAGCTACGGAACATCTTCATGAGATGGAGCCGGGCGATAAGATCGGACTTCGAGGAGGCTATGGGACCGGCTACAGTCTGGAAGGGGAAGAGATATTGGCTGTAATTGGAGGGATCGGAGGAGCTTCAGTGAGACCGGCCATAGCGAAGGCTGTGAGGGAGGGAAAGAACGTCAGATGTGCTATGGGATGTTTGACTTCAAAGGAACTGCTCTTCAAAGAGGAATTGTCGGAAATAACAGACCTTCAGATAGCAACCGACGACGGCTCCGAGGGTCACCACGGCTTCGTGACCGAACTGGCTGAAGAGACCATGGATAACGAAGATATAGACACAGTACTTACGTGCGGCCCCGAGGTAATGATGACCAAGATTGTGGACATGGCCGTAGATAGAGATATAGAAGTCCAGGCCTCCTTGGAGAGGTATATGAAATGTGGTCTAGGTCTATGTGACTCCTGCTCTATAAACGGCTACCAGGTCTGTGAGGACGGCCCCGTCTTTTCCGGCGAGCAACTAAAAGATATGGACGAGTTCGGAAAGTACGAGAGGGACAAGGCCGGAAGGAAGGAGAGTTTGAAATAGGCCACCAAAATTTTATTTATCTGCTCTCTTTCACCTTAACCCGCCCAAAGTCACTTTCTTACAGCCACATAAAGCGGGGGTACCCGAGTATGGCCAAAGGGGCAAGGCTTAGGACCTTGTGACGCAGGTCTCCGAGGGTTCAAATCCCTTCCCCCGCATTTTCAATATTTTTGAGTGAAACAAAAAAATTTGATAGAAGACTGAAGGATTATTTTTTGATAAAAATGCACTAAAAACGTGTAGGGCTATCTCCGATAGTCCAAAATAAAAGATTTTTCAAAAAAAATATAAAGCATCTCACCTTACCCAGCATCGATAACCTTTCTAGGTCAAGCGAAGAAGATCATAGGAAGGGTTTTTGTGGTTCACTCGGTTTCCTTTTCGAGTCCAGTACCGTCTGCTCTGCCTTCGCCGGGGCCTTCGCCACGTCCGTGTGGACCGGTGCCGTCCTGCTTGTACATCCTCTCTCTATCATCCACTTCGTTTGTCTCTTCCTCGATCGGTCCCTCTTCGAATCCTTCTTCCTCATGGGACTCTGCTCCCTGTGACTTCCAGTATGCTAGGCCGATGATTATGATGATCACTATCACGATCGGTATCAGATACATCATCCAGCTACTGCCTTCTTCTTCTCCTTCTTTACCGTCAGTTCCACCGTCTCCGTCCGTATCCTCCTCTACTGTTATAGTGATAACGTCGCTGTCCGTGTTACCGGCTGCGTCGCTCACTTGGACAGTTATAGTATAGTTTCCTGCGCTGGAGAAGCTGTAGGTTAGCTGTTCTCCGTAGTATTCTTCACCTTCTACAGTCCAAGTATAGTTCACGATTCCTACATTATCTGAAGAGTCAGAGGCGTCTAGAGCGAAGTTCTCGCCTACATTTACTGTCTGATCGTTCCCTGCATCCGCAATGGGCGGTTCTGTATCCTGTTCCTCTTCCTGCTCAACGGTTATCTCCAACGTGTCTGTATCCGTATTGCCCGCCGCGTCGCTCACCGTTAGGGTAACTGTATAATTTTCAGCGGACCCGTAGGAATGAGTCACCGTTTCGCCACTGCCCGTATCTTCGTCTCCAAAGTCCCAAGAATAGCCGGTTATGTTCACGTTATCGGATGATCCTGAGGCATCGAACTGAATGGATTCTCCTATATTTACACTCGTCTTGTCGGCATCTGCAACAGCTTCTGGAGGCGTCTGGTCTTCTACTGTGATGTTAACAGTATCTGTATCGTAGTTGCCCGTTTCATCTGTCACGTTCAAAACGAATTGATAGTTGCCCACATCTGAGATTGATTGGCTTATTTCAATGCCGTAATATTCGTTTCCATCATGAGTCCAGGTGTAATTCACTAT
>CAYMXS010000119.1:0-2390 GCA_964394465.1 uncultured Thermoplasmata archaeon
CGATAGCAACGACCGCTTCAGAGATATTCGACGTCGTGTTTTTGATGCGGTATTCTAGAAGATATATCAAAGCGGAATACATACCGTGGAAGGAGATAAGCTGGATCTTTGGCTCGGCTGCGGTCATGTGCTCGGTCATCTTCGTTTTCAAGTATCTGATGTATCCGTTGGGTATAATTGAACTAGTGCTCTTGCTCATATTGGGCACTGCGGTATACTCAGTCTTCATCCTACGCCATGAAACCCTAAGGAAGGATATACTGGAACTCCTGCCCCCCTCTTTAACTCCCGATCTCCTAAAGTAATCGTTTCATCGTTTTTACATCGACTCTATCATCTCTGATTTTATCATCTATATCCCTCATAAAGCCCTCCAATATTTTTAGCTGAGATGGGTTCGAGAGTTCCCAGAGGTGGCTCCAGAGGTGCAGATAACTGTTTCTATCCACCGTCTCTTCCAGCCTGCTTATCAGCCTCTTTCTGTGTCTTTTCACCCAGTAGCTGGAGGGGAGCGGTGTTCTCAGCAATGGATGAGGTCTTTTCTGGCCCGCCGGTAGGAACAGAGAAGTCAAGGGCGAGCGGTGGGAGGTATAGCTCTCTAGGATCCCTTCCTTTTCTCTAGGCTCCTCTATAGGACACCGTATAGAAAGATCGTTGGAGAGCATCTTGAGTTTGGATTCCGTTTTGAACTCTCCAGGCGTTTTCCTTATGACCTTTATACCGTTCTTCTTCAATACCTCGTAATCTCTTACATCGCGCTGCTGTGGAGGTACGAAGGAAACGGGCGGTTGGATATCTAAATCATCATGTAGACTCCTTACCTTTTTCAGCTCCCATGAAAGGACTTCGTCCGCCACCTCGTCGACCCAGATATGTGAGAACGAATGGGTGCTTATCTCATGTTCCATGGCCGAGTTCAAAACCTTTTCGACAAGGTCTGGAGCGTAGTAGAGAGGATCTTCTATATGATCGGTCCCGGGGTCCCTATCGAACCACCCGTCCTGATGCCCGTGATAATGTTTTCCGTCACATCCCTCCAACAGAAGGTGACCCACAAAATCGAAACTGATCGGAATATCGTATCTTTCAGACAGCTCGATTATCCTTTCTAGAGTTCTTGTTTCTGTCTCTCTATCCTTGCTGAAGGGACTTTTTTCTCCCCTGTGATGCAGACCCCAGGCTAATTCTACCTCGATGCTCAGGGTCAGGGTACCTTTATCTTTCATAGCTGGTTCACCACCACCCCATCTGTTTCTTTATGGCCTCCAGTATCGTCTCCGTGTAGTTCTCCATGGAGTACCTCTGTAATATACGCTCGTCTATCTCAAGGACATTATCGAGATCGTGTCCCTGGATGGCCTCCTCGAATCCTTCAACTTTCGATATGTGAAGGTTCTCTTCCTCTAATTCTTTCAGGATACCGACAGGGGGTGCAAAAACATCTCGGTTGAAAGCCAGCGCCTCGAAAACCACCGTGGGATACGCCTCCGCTTTGGATGTGAGTATCACAGCGTCCGAGGCTGCTATATACTTTAACGTGTCTTCATGCCCCTTCTTTCCAAGTAAGTTGACCCTTTCGTCTAAGTCCAAACCTCTTATGGTCTTTTTTACTCTCTCCATCTCGGGACCGTCCCCCACCATAACCAGTCTATACTCCTCCGGCAGTTTTGATAGGATCTTCACGGCTCTCTCTGGTGCCTTCACCGGGGTGAGTCTAGCGGCGAATACAAGCAACCTCTCTTCTTTCTTTAACTCAATTTTTTCTCTTATATCCCCCTCTTCCAGTTCCATCAGGGTCTCTCTTATCTTCTCCTCGTCCAATATTCCGTGTAGAACTTCTACGTTTCTTTCACCAGATCTTTCCTCTATGATCTCCTTTGTCTCTCCTGTCCGGCAGAAGACAGTGTCTCCAGTGAAGAAGCGTAGGTTGATGCTCTCTAAGCTCGAAGCTAGAAAGGAGGAGCCTTCCTCTTCATAGAGGCTGGGAGTATAACCTAGAAAGTTCACGACCGGTTTTCTGTAAAGTTTGCCCAAGAATTTAGCCACTGGGTGCATGAGATGTTCGGTGGAGTGTACTGCGTCGATATCGTTCATCTTCATCCATATCGGTAGATAGAGGGCAAGCCAGATCGCAAAAAGCAGACGGAATATCATGGCTATCGGATCCGTGGGGACGAGAGCGCTAGAGGGCTGTGACTTAAGAGGACGATAGATATCGATACCTTCTCTCCTCTCGTGCCTAGGTGCGCCCTCGATGAGAGGCGTGAAGACTTGTATATCATGGCCCTCCTCCGCCGCTATCCTTGCGAACTTGTACCTAGCGTGGGACCCCCCGCTCACGTGGGGCGGGAAGAACTCCGATAAGAGCAGTATGTTCAATGGATCACCAT
>CAYMXS010000120.1:0-2340 GCA_964394465.1 uncultured Thermoplasmata archaeon
AATATCTATAAAAATCTAAAACTGCTAAATCACTAGGTTTTTAGATAGTACCGATTTACGAAGATAACTGTTTTATCTTCCTAAATTCTAAATACAGGAAATGCCTATGGATACCTAATATAGGAAGTCCAAAAGGGATAAAGATGATACTTTCTGATACTGACATCAAGCGGCTGCTCGATGAGGGCGAATTGGTCATCGAGGACTTCAAAGAGGATAATCTGACACCTAACGGCTATGACTTAACGGTAGCGGAGGTTGTAGCTGAGGAAAGAAGGCCTCAGAGCAAGGGCGCAGCGGTTATCCCACCGTCGACATGGTTCGCGGTCTCGACTGAAGAATATATCGAGATGCCTTCTTCCATAGCGGCAGAACTCTGGATAAGGACGACTTGGGCAAGAAAGGGTATCATATCTTCCTTCGGCATGATTGACGCTGGATTCGAGGGGAATCTGACGTTGAGCGCTTTCTCATCCTATCAGGAGATAGAGATATCGATAGGAGATACTTTCGCCCAGATGGTCTTTCATTCCCTCACGAACGAGAGCGACAAGCTTTACGATGAACGATCCGGTAACTATCAAGAATCTGAAGGCGTCACATTATAATGTATAAAGAATAGTATTGGAAAAAAGAGAAAAGGTTTTTGCTACCGCTCTATATTTTATCTCTCTTTTAGGTCTTTATCTATATCCCTAGAGGTATAACCACAGTTATCGCAGAACGCCGAGGCGTCCGTGGTTACGTAAAGACTGCCCTTTTCACATTCAGGACAGTTCTCGTATCCCGGCGATTTCACCGTTTTTATACTCGATCCCTGGACTGGGGACTCTGACTTCGGGGAAGATCTCTTATCCGTACTCTGGTTGATGTCTTCATCGATTTGCTCTTCGACTTTTATCTCGTTGTCAGGAGCGTCCGTGTCAGGGGACACGGTTTCAGTGATACCGAAATCGAATTCTTCATCGAATCCCGTAGCGATGTAATCACACTCTTCACAGAAACCTGAATCGTTGGTAACGCAGTGGAAACTCTTCTCTCCACATTCGGGACACTCTTCATATTGGACTATCTCGTACTCGAATCCTTCTTCTACATCGTCCTCGGGTAGGTCAAGATCTATATCCTCAGAGGGCTCGTCAGATGGCGGTAAGGGTTCATCTTCTTGTTCCATATCTGGTTTCGATTTCTCCTCTAGCTCTTCTATATTCTCAGTCTCCTTTTCACTCTCGATCTCCGTTGGCTCTTCGATATCCATCGAGGCATGACCACAGTTATCGCAGAACGCCGAAGCATCTTCTGCGATATAGAAGCTCTGCTTACCACATTCAGGACACGTATCATAGTAGGGTTCATCTAAGGTTAGATCCTTCTTTACCGTTCGAGTTTCAGCTTCGTTCTCTTCTCCTGCTGGATCAGGTCCCTTCTCAGGCATTGGTGCTGGTTCGTTACTGGTAGGAATATTTTCATTTTCTTTATACTCTTCATCCTGTTCTATCCCCTGTGAGTTCACTTCTTCTCTTATATCCATGGAGGCATATCCACAGTCATCACAGAAGGCCGAAGCGTCTTCTGCGATATAGAGTTCTCCACCCTGACAGTTGGGGCAGCTCTCATACCGAGATGTTTCAAAAGCGTCCATCCTGGTGTCCTGTTCTTCCTTCTGTGTGTTCGGAGTCGGTCCGGGTATATCTGGCTCTGGAGGCGGTGGAGGCGTGTCGTCGTTGGGCGGCGTGTTTTTAGGTCCAGTTTTGTCTTCCTTCTCACTATCTGCTGTATCCTCTTCTACCTCTTCTGGATTTAGAGTGCTAAAGCCGCATTCGTCGCAGAAACCGGAACCGTCAGAGGTCAGGTATAGATTTTCTTCCCCACACTTTGGACATATCTTGTAGTCCGAAGTTTCGCTTTCTCCAGTACTCTCTTCATAGTCGTTCCCGTTTGGATCTTCGTGATCCTCCGGTGGAGGGGGTATCTCTTTATTTTCAGTATCAGTTCTTGAACCTGTTGGAGGTGTATCTTTATTAGAATTCGACATGAACTCCTCCAGTTCCTCCCTTACGTCCATGAAGGCCTGCCCACAATGGTCGCATACGGCCGAAGCGTCTTCCGTGACGTAAAGTTTCTCACTCCCACAGTCTGGGCATCTCCGGTAACCAGGGTTAACAACTGGATTCTCTAGATTAGGCTCAGGTACAGTCTCGTTACTATCCGAATCACTTTTTGACCAGGTCTGTTCCATCCATTTTCACCTGTTCTCGTCAATCTTATTTTAGAGGGGGTATTTTTATTTTTCCACTATGAAAGTTCTCCTTTCCCTCTGACAGGGTTCGAGAAAAACAT
>CAYMXS010000121.1:0-2287 GCA_964394465.1 uncultured Thermoplasmata archaeon
CAGGTGAAAAGAGAAGTAGAGAAACAAATAGACGAACTTCAGAGAGAAGTATCCCATTAGAGAACGATAATCCCTCTCAGCAAACAAGACCTTTACGAGTCGACGGTTTCTCCTTCAAAACCGCACCCCTTCAATACACGTGATTTATACTTCTTAACACCTCTCCGATTATACCCTTCACCTGGTGCACTCTAGGATCCGAATTAGTCATCACCACTCCTCCCTTCTTGATTTGCGGATAGAACTGGAGCATACATTGGAATCCCCTTCCCCAGCCCATGGAAAAAGCGATCAGGCCTTCATCACCATCGTCGAGGAATACACCCAATCCCGGCCAATCTCCACCCCTTTCCTCCCCGAGTCGGCAGTCCCTCCTCCAAAACCCTTATCACACCGAAATTTTTATTAGCCCGCTAACAGAATATACTACTGATGAACATAAGTGTAGAGGTCACGGGAGAGATTCTCGACTACCTCGAATCCAAGGTAGACCAGGGGATGTTCAAGAGCAGGAGCGAGGTGGTCAGAGCCGCCATAAGAGAGATGATACGGAAAGATCTCCAGAACAAATTGAAAGAGAAAGGGCTCACATCGGAAGAGATGAAGAGATTTAGAGAGGAGGAAGGCGGTGAGCTCATTGAAGAAAAATACCCAGAACTCACCTCCTGATATCATTATAGATACGAACACGTTGTTCTCTGCTCTTTACAATCCCGATGGTAACGAAGCTCATCTTTTAGAACTAGCGGTAAAGACAGATGCTACATCTACGTCCTAGATTATGTCTTGGATGAGATAGAAACCGTTTTCGAAAGGGAAGATATCGATTTCAATATGGTGATCGATCTTCTAGATACATACAACCACTTATACATCTCATGATTAGACAAGGATTCTTTTTTGGTCTTTCTCCCCGAGCAGGCCTTCGGGGAGTGCGAAGGCCAGCGAGGAAGGGCGGGGTTAGTCCGTAATGCCAATGAGGACATAGAGGAAACTTCGTTTCCACGAGTCGGCAGTCCCACACCAAAACCTTTCCTCAAAAAAAGACGACAAACTTCAAAGAAAAATCATCTAAAAACGCCTGAAAACTGGGAATTGATTATCCTTCTCAGATCTTCCTGTTTCCTTTCGGGCCTCAACCTGATAACACGGTCTATCTCATCATAATTCAGCGCTAAATCCTTTTCAACCATCTTCTCCCGCATATCGATCAGGTCATCGAAGAATTTCTCCTTATTTGGATCGTTTTCATTCCTATCGATATAGGCTTCAGCCTTAGCAACGATGAGATGCTCATCACTTGGAACGTAGAGCCCGTCCATATTTTCTGCCTTGTCTACCATGTCTTCAAGAACCTCTCTGGTAAGAAAATGTGAAGCACCTGCATCGATCAATTCTACAGTGTACGTTCTATCGTCTATCTCTGCAAAGAACGTGATGGTGGAACCGTCAGTCTCGATCGTGAAGGAACCGTTAAGCTCATCCGAAAGCTCTTCCAGATCCTCATAAAACTTCTCGTAAGGTTCCATAGGAAATGGATGAACATCTATATCCTTGGTCCTCCTCACACTTCCGTACCTATACAGCACGGAAGAGCTACCAAGCAGCAGTAGATTCAGGTCGTGCTCCTCAAATTTTTCAGCGAGCCTTTCAAGCACCCTCCGATGCTCCACTTCTCCTATCATCTGGTCGCTACCTCTTTCAACCTTGATAAACCTATCTCTCCCTGCTTCTTTTTGACCCATCGAGGCGATCGTATCTCGAGGTCAACTGGCTTCTTACCGCCGTAACCAGAATAGCCCAAGCCCAACAGTTTATCCTTCACCTCGTCATCGATCTCTACCCCGTCAAGGATCTCCTTCCCGGCCTTCACTTCTCTAGATAGATAGGTGGATAAAAATAACAGCGCCGTTTCCTCCTCGTTCAACAAGGGGAGTTCAAAACTTCTCTTCATCACTTTCATGTCGATCTTCTCGGTATCAGAGAAATCGTAAACAAAAGGGTCCAATTCACCATACCCCAATTCTTCTCTTGTAACGATCATGGGCCTATCGGGAACGTAATCCGCGTGCTCGGACCCGGAAAGGCCTAGAAAGGCATGTTCTACACCAAGATGTTCGAAAAAAGACTCTAAGACCAACAAGTCGGCATAATGATCATCGACGGCCCAGCAGTTTATAGCTACGCAGGGATCGACTGCAAAGTATCGTCCTCTATCCAATTTTTTGAGCAGATGATATTCCTGCGACTTCCTCAAAAACTGGTCTATGCGGTTCTGGTCGTCCAG
>CAYMXS010000122.1:0-2176 GCA_964394465.1 uncultured Thermoplasmata archaeon
TGGAGCTACTGGACCGATCCTTCCGGTGAGTTCTACAACATATACATACTGAGAGAGGACAAGGGATACTTCCTCAAGATAGATTCCATCTATACTCAAAATCCCATGGGAGTTGGGACCCAGATAAACGTGGAGAAGGAAGAGCTGGAGGAAAACCTGCCAGGCTTCGGCTTCAGAAAGTTCGACGAGGATGAACTGGAGAACTTCATGTACGCTCTTTCGGAGAACGAAGAGGACAAAGAGAAGACCAAGAAGTTGATCAGCAGGAAGATGAACGAGAGTCCATACCCCAAATCTTCACTGAAGGATGCGGAACTGGTCATGCTGGGCCCCTTCAACCGAGGAAGGCCCTTCCAGAACCCTTCGGTGGAGCAGCAGGAACTGGATAAAGAACTAACTAGTAAACTCAGAAAGAAATTCAGAAAGAAGAATCCCATGTACAGGTGAGTTTTTGGACTTATTTTGATAGCAAGTTCGCTCTCCGAAACTATTTTATCCTGCATATTCTATACACGAAAGTAGGAGGAAGTGATCTCCCTCTGCTTAAGCTTGACAAGAAGGCTATGTCTATCAGAATGCGTCCAGGCCGGTGAGTTAAATGGAATTGAAATCAACCGTTGTTATCGTCTTGATGATCACGACTATAAGTCTAGTACATGTACCCCTTCAGACCGAAGCCTCTCCGGATTCTGGTGAGCGGACGGCATTATTGAAGGGAACAAGAAAGGTTTGGTCCGATGACTATCTGATGATGTCCATACCGTGGGGCTCAAGGACTGTTAAAAGAGTCGTTATAAATCTCAACGTGACCGTCCAAGAAAGAGAAGAGGTCGATCTCTATATAGTGGATCAGGACAACTACACGGCTTTTAGGCATAAAAAAGATTTTGATCCTATATGGGAGAACAGTTCCACTCTCTTTAGAGAGTCGGTCCAGTTAAGACAAAGGGGAAGTTATTATCTCGTCATAGATAACTCGTTCACAGATAACGTCACGTCTGAAGACATGACAGTATATATGGATGTAACCGCCGACCTATACATCGATCTAGACGGAGATGGTCATTATTATCAGGAAGATGATTTCCCAGGAGACCCGAACGAATGGAAGGACTCTGATGGTGACGGGATAGGTGACAACTCGGATGCCTTTCCAGATGACCCCGATATCTTTCAGGACAGTGACGGAGACGGAGTCGCAGATAAATACGATGCTTATCCCCATGATCCAGTTGAATCCAAGGAATCAGCACTCTTCGGTATCAGATGCGGTATGTTCAGCATACCTAGTGGATTCACGATAGCGACCCTAATGGTTATTTTGATCTATGAAAAGAGAAAAGGAGTTCGACGTGAAACTGAAGGTATAGAGAATCTTGAGGATAAAGAAGAGGAAAAGGATTGACTTCCTCACTCGAGACTTCTTACGCCGTCTCTGGTTATCCTGAACTTCATGTTCTGGTTCTCGGGCTGGGACCTGTGTTTTATTATCGTCCCTTTTCTCACCTGGGGTGCCATGATCTCCAGCAGTATTATCGTTTTAGCCATGTGGTACAGCATGTGCCCGCCGACGGATTTCTTGCCATTTCCACTCTCGTACACGTGAGATGTGATCACCACCGGCAGGTCTTTCTTCCTGGCGATCTTCATGAGTTCTACCAATTGTCTTCCCAATCTGGAGGAGATATCGTCCTCTCCTTCTTTTTTGAGCAGAGTTCTATAGAAGAGAGTTAAGCTGTCAACTACTACGAGACCGACGTCCATATTGTTTTGGAATATGAGGTTGGATATCTTTTCTAGGGAATCTTCCTGCTCCTCGAATGAATGAGCCTTGAAGAACAGCACGTTCTTCATGACCTTATCCGTTTGGTCTCCGGCAATCTGCTTCAGTCTCTTCATGGAGACGCCTTCGGTGTCCAGATATACGCTTTTCTTGTCCTTGAGGGCCACGTTCTTCGAGAGCTGAAAACATATGTTGGTTTTACCGCTCCCTCCCTCGCCGAAGAACTCGGTTATGGAACCCGATTCGACACCCCCGTTGAGTAGAGTATCCAAAGAACTGCATCCCGTGGACAAGCTCATGTTCTTGCGAACGTAGGGGGTGGTATTATGCTTTATGGTACTTATTTAGTCGTCAAAACAATCATCTTTTTATACCACTATTAGATAACAAAAG
>CAYMXS010000123.1:0-2168 GCA_964394465.1 uncultured Thermoplasmata archaeon
TAGAGTTCATCTACCTGTATTCCATCGGTATCTCCTTCCTGAAGATAGGGGTGATCTATCTCGTTTTTGGTATCGTACATGCGGTCTTCGAGATACCTACAGGGATAGTCGCGGATAACTATGGAAGGAAGGTCTCGTCTCTCCTGGGTTTTGGTATCTGTGGATCGTCCTTTTTACTCGTGCCTTTCTCCAACGGATTCATTTATCTCCTGATACTTTTCTCCGTCTTCGCCTTCGGTTCCACTTTCGTTTCCGGTTCGATGAGCGCCTGGATGATCGATACCTTGAAAGAGAAAGGTCTGGATGACTGGATACACCGGGTGAGCGCCAGGGGAGGCAGTCTGACCGGTTTGGTCGGGATACCCGCTTCTCTAATCGGGGCATTGGCTCTCTTCAGTTTCGGGGGTCAGGAGGTTCTTAGTTACAGGGCGATACTCGTGATGAAGTCCTTTTTCCTTATACATGGAGGCCTGTTCTTGCTCAACTTCTTCGTGCTTTATCTCTTCGGTGAGGAAGCTAGGGTGGAAGAAGATGAGTACCAGGATGAAAGTTTACCCTCCTACGTGAAGAGGACGGCCAAGGTCAGCTCTAAATTTATCATCAGCAATAGGGTCGTCCTGGTCCTGATGGCCGCTATCGTGCTTTTCTTCTTCTCCTTCGCCGTACTCCAGGACGCATGGCAGCCATATCTCACCGCCAGGATCGGTTTCCGACTCTACTGGCTTGGCATCGCGGCGGCGGTAACCTCTCTATTCGGTTTTCTGGTCAATACAAAGTCGGAGGAGTTCACGGAGAAGATAGGGAGTTATCCCTCGGCACTGCTTCTACTGACAGTTACACTAGGCGGTCTGATAGTGCTTTTCTCTCTGCTGGAACCTTCATATGCTGTTATCCTCCTGTATGTCCTGATCATCACCCTTTTCTCTTTCTACAGGCCCATCAGGGGCGCTTATCTTCATAACAACGTTCCCTCTAGAATCAGAGCTACCATCAAGAGTATAGATTCTTTCCTGATAGAGGTCGCAACCGGGCTCGGCAGTCTGCTGGTCTTCGGCTACATCGGTGACTTCTTCGACCTGAGATCAGCTCTTTTGGTCGGCGGCCTGATATTGGTTGTTTCTTCGATCCTTTATCTCTTCCTGATGAGGGATTGACGGTTTTTCATCCTTACAGGTTTATATTGTGTTGGCATAAAATATATGTATCTCAATGTGTATTCACGCCCATGAAATACAAGATAGATGGAGATAATCTGGAAATGGTTACCATTCAACTGGGTCCCCAGGATATGGTGTACGGTGAAGCGGGCGCTATGAAGTACATGTCGGGAAACGTGATCATGCAGACCGAGGCCTCGGGCGGGTTCATGAAAGGCCTGAAAAGAAAGATGTCCGGCGAGTCCTTCTTCGTCACTCAGTTCATGGTCCAGAACGGGACCGGTCTCGTGGCCTTTGCTGGTAACTCCCCTGGGAGGATCAAGCCTCTCGATATAGCGTCTGGCAGGGATTATATCGCGCAAAAGGATGCCTTCCTCTGTGCTGAAAAGGGTGTAGATGTCGATATAAACTTCCAGAAGAAGCTCGGTGCGGGATTCTTCGGAGGCGAAGGATTCGTGCTTCAGAGACTCTCTGGAAACGGTAAGGCGTTCGTACACATAACGGGAGACATAATCGAGAAGGAACTTCAGCAGGGAGAGATGTTGAGGGTCTCTACAGGCAACGTGGCGGCCTTCGAAAGCAGAGTGCAGTACGATATCCAGAGGACCGGTGGCATCAAGAGTTCCCTCTTCTCTGGAGAGGGTATGTTCATGACCACTCTCCGGGGTCCAGGAAAGATCTGGCTCCAGAGCATGACTCTGCCGGAACTTGCTGCGAGTTTGAGCCCCTATATGGCGAGCGGTGGTAGTTCTGGTAGCAGCGGACCCAGTATAAATCTAGGATAGAACAGATGATCAGCCTTGAAAAAAAGTTCCTGGTGATCGGAGGCGCGTTTTTTGCGTTTCTGGCACTAATCTTTATCCTTTATTTTTTTTCTCTTTTCGCCTGGATGGCCGCACTGTGTGGTCTGTCCATACTGATCGTTACCGTGCTGATAACGGTCGGGACTTTCTTGATCATGCTGTTTGCACTCCCGTACTACCTCTTGAAGAAGAAACCGGAGGTGCAGGA
>CAYMXS010000124.1:0-2018 GCA_964394465.1 uncultured Thermoplasmata archaeon
AACGAAAACTTCTTTATAATCCGTCTTTCTACGAGAGGAAGAGACTGCCCAGAAGTCGAACGGAACTGAACGGTGAGAACGTGTATGATATAATCGTGGTAGGAGCCGGTCCCGCTGGTCTTAGAGTGGCGGAGTATACAGCCCGAAAAGGGTACAGCACGCTGGTCCTGGAAGACCACAAGGTCATCGGAAAGCCAGTGGAATGCGCCGGTTTAGTGAGCATGAAGGTTCTATCGATGACGGGAACGGAAAGCGTCCTCATGACTTCAAAAGAAGCAACGGTACATCCGCCCACGGAAGAACCGCTCCATCTGGAGGCCTCGGAACCCAAAGCTGCAGTTATAGACAGGCATTCCTTCGACTTGGAGATGGCGGAGAAGGCCGCTAAAGCTGGAGCTGAGATAAAGCTCGGCTGTAGAGTTGTGGATACTGAATCCAAGAACGGAAAGAGAGAAGTGATCTACAGGGAAGAGGACAAAAAGAAGAGGGAAACGGCCAGGATAGTCGTCGGAGCCGACGGCCCCACGTCTATGGTGAGGAGAAAAGAGGGCCTGCCGGGACCAGAAGAAACGCTCCCCGCGGTCCAGGCCGTCGTTGGAACGTCACAGGACGATATACATATCCATCTGGGAGATCATGTGGCGCCGGGCTTTTTTGCATGGCAGCTGTCCTATCCTTCCGGGACACTGATCGGTCTAGCTACGAACGACGGTAAAACCTACGAGCATCTTCATGATCTTCTGAAAAAGAAGGGGCTCGAAGAAAAGGTCATCACCTATCTTTCCGGTACTATACCCTTAGGAGATATCGATGAAAGCGTTTCTGACTCCTTGATGCTGGTCGGGGACGCCGCCTGTCAGGTAAAGCCCCTATCCGGCGGAGGTATCTATCCCGGTCTGAGATCGGCCGACATCTGCTCTGAGGTCGCGGTGAAGGCTTTAGAAGATAACGATACCAGTAGAGAAAGACTGATGGAGTATCACCGCTCCTGGAAGGATGCTGTAGGGAAGGAGATATCCAAGGGGATGTGGGCTAGAGATGTATTCTTAAAGCTGAGCGACAAGAATCTGGACGATCTGATATCACACCTGAAGAAAGATAAAGTCAAGAAGGTCCTGGCGGAAGAGGGCGATATAGACTACCCGTCAAGGGTCGCCAGGTCCGCCATAAAGACGTCTCCCAGCCTCATCAAGTTTGGAGGACCAATCCTCAAGACGATCTTCTAGACCCGGGAAATATCCATGTTCTTCGTGAAGATAGAATATGACTGCTAATCCGCCGAACAGGACTGTAAAGAAACCTAATAGATACTGGGGCCATCTCGGCGTTTGCTCCCTCACCATGAACGTCGTCTCGGGTAAGATACCATCGACCCCCAGATATGTTATGTTTACATTTCCGACGAAATATTCTTCATCACTGGGTCCGCTTTTCTCCAAGGCATCTTCGAATTCACTATCCGAGAAATAACCTCTAGACTTCATGACCGTTCTGTTACCGCTTCCGTAGTCGAAGACGATCTTGAACCTCAAGGAATAGGTGCCCCTGGGTGTTTCCTCAGACGTTTTGATGCTATATCGCAGTCCCTCCGTCTGGTTCGGTTCAAGTTCCTCTAGATTCCTCACGGCTCTGTTTTTATCGTTCTCCTTTTCGTCTTCTTGACTAGTCAAAACAGGCTTATCCCTAAGTTCAGATATGTTCACGGTGCGGTCCAGGTCAGAAAAACGATAGACCTCAACGGTAAAGGTGATGTTCTCCATCTCGGCCTGGTATGGGTTCCTCATCTCTACACTGAATCTTCTATCGTTCCCGGGTGATATCTGGCTTATGTCCAACGTCTCATGGCCCACCAGGTCTCTGACTTTTCTGGGTTCCGACAGCTCGGTCTGTCCAGGCACGCTTTGAGAGTTGATCACGAGCAGACAGAACACCAGGGCCGAGAGGATCGTCAACTTTTTCTTATCCATCTAGGTGAAAAAAAGTTCAATGCCTATAAAATACTTATGTGAGCACTTCCT
>CAYMXS010000125.1:0-1780 GCA_964394465.1 uncultured Thermoplasmata archaeon
GAACTCCTCGGTGACCTTGTTGGGGATCTTCACATTCTGGTCTGACATCTTTTATCAACATCCAATCATTCTTTTGATCCGTATTTCGGTGAATCACCAGTAAGCTCACCCTGCATTCCTTTTACTGGCGTGTAAAACGGTCAGCCCGGTCTTACACCTACTTCTTTCAAGTAGCCTTCCTAGACCACCCACTCCCTTTCTATCCCCTCGACCCCGTCGAAATCATCATCCTCTGAAACGATCTTCTCTGCATTCTTCTCCAGCGCACAGGCGAGATGGATTGAATCCCTTGGACCCAACCCGTTTTCTTTTATCAGGTTGTAGGATTCCCAGAGGAGAGAAGTATCGACCTCGACGAACTGTAGGTTCCTCATCTCCAGCATCGCCCTTCCCACCTCTAAAGCACTGTCCTCTCCCTTCTCTTTTTTGACGATCCAAAATACTTCATCGAATGTCAAAGAGGAGGTGTACATGACCTCGTCCCCTTTTCGTATATCCTCGATGAGATCTCTAGCTTTCTCTCCCCTTTCATCATCATACACTGCCGCGTAGATGAACAGGTTGGAATCGATATAGCTCAATTTCTATCCTCCAGTTCCGATTCGTAGGCCTCGTGTGGACCGATGTCTCTGGTGACCTTCTTTCCGCTCTTAGCCACCTTCTCAAAGACTTTCTCAGTATCCTCGTCTTCCTTCTTTATCAGTATACCGTCTTCGGTGTAGATGAACTCCACCTTTTTCCCGGGAAATATGCCCATCTCTTCACGAAAGTCTTTGGGTATCACTACCTGACCTTTCGGCCCTACTTTCCTCTCTTTACTGAACATTCTAACCACAAGTTATACTAGGTTCTAACTTCTATTTATACATTATCGTGGTCTAACACGATGCCTTCATGGGCATCTTTCAATCCGAGATCCTCTGTCCTCTTCCTCAACGGCTCGACTACCTCATCGAAGGTCTTCTCCAATGCTTCTTTATCTATCTTCTTCAGCAGTACCATATCGTCCTTACCGAACACCAGGAATCCATCGGACTCCTCTAGATGGGCTTCCTTTTTGACCTGAGACGGGATAACAATATGAACCCGTTCCTGGAGTCTACATACCACAAAAACCCATCATCACTCGAATCCGCGTCTCTGAGCATTTATAACGGCATGAAGTATCAGACCGGTCATACCGGAGCCCATCCCGCCTATCAGCAGCACAGCGCTCAAGAACACGTGTCCAACGGGCCAAACACCGGACTGGTTGAACATCTGGAAGGTACGAAGCGAAAAAAATATGCCGGACAAAAACGCAATCAACCCAGGCACGCCAAAAGTAAGCAGCGCGTGCTTCGTCTCTATGTAACGTAGTATGGAGGCTATCACGCCCAAGGCGTGCCTGACCGGTCCTTCGTGCGATGTGTCCCCTTCGTGAGAGATGGATATGGGGATCTCGACTATGTCCAGACCGGCTTCCTGGGCCTCCATCAGTATCTCCGCGGAAGCGCCCATCCCGCTCTCCTTGGGGTTTATCACGTCTATAGCCTCTTTTGAATAGGCTCGAAAGCCGCTCTGACCGTCCGTCACCCTTTCATTATCACCGTTCCTTCTGGGCGTCAACCAGGTCAAAACCTTGATGCCGAAACGCCTGTACAGTGGCACTTTCTCTTTGTGCTCGTCCTCTAAAAACCGCGAGCCGATAACCACATCAGCTTTTTCATGCAGTACATCGTACAGCATCTCGGTGATCTCTTCCTCCGGATGCTGTCCATCGGCGTCCATTATCAGCAGT
>CAYMXS010000126.1:0-1732 GCA_964394465.1 uncultured Thermoplasmata archaeon
CCGTTTCGATGGAATTCTTACTCCCGGATGAAGACTCAGCGGTAATATGGAGAGGTCCCATGAAGATGAAGGCCATAAAACAGTTCGTAGAGCAGGTCGAATGGGGTGACATAGATTATCTGATCGTTGACCTACCTCCGGGAACCGGGGACGAACCTCTTAGCATCGCCCAGCAGATTTCCGATCTGGACGGCTCGATCATAGTGACCACGCCCCAGCAGGTGTCGATACAGGCGGTTAGAAGGTCCATCGGCTTCTCCGAAAAGGTGGACGTTCCCGTTCTGGGAGTTATCGAAAACATGAGCGGGCTCACATGCCCGAGCTGCGGCGAGAAGATAAACGTCTTCGGCGAAGGCGGTGGAAAGGAGATGTCAGAAGAAATAGGCGTCGATTTTCTCGGGAGTATACCCCTCGATCCAGAGATAATGAAGAGCGGAGAAGAAGGTATCTCACTGATGAACGCCGGTTCTGAAGCCTCTCAAGCCTTCGAAGGCATAGTCAAAAAGCTGCTGGAGAAACTCAGATAGAGTCCAGCAGCTCTTCAGCTTTTTTTCTAAAATCTGAGAGAGACCCCTCGTTTATTATTATGTGGTCGGCCCTCGCTATGACCTTTCCTAGGCCCCAGTCCAGTTCCCTTTCATCTCTGGCTTTGAACTCGTCCCAGTTTTCAGGTGCGTCTTCTCTGTTCCTCTCTTTCAGCCTTTCATAACGGGTCTTCGGGGATGCGTGGATGGCAACGACTTCAAGCTCATCTCCCAGCTGGTTTCTGAACACCTCCACCTCTTCCGCACTGCGCACACCGTCTATTATAGATGTTTCATCGCTCATCCTGCTGACGGTTCTGTCGGCCCAAATGCCGTAGTGGTGCCTTTCCCTCTCTTCATGGGCGAAGGACCCTATGTCTCCAGATGGAAAGCGCTCTTCCTCTACAGCCGTTTCCCTCACCACGTCACCCATCCTGACTATATCCATGTCTTTTTCCATCGCAACGGTGAGGAACTCTTCTTTTCCAGCTCCCGGCATCCCGGTCAAGAGGACGTACATGATTTCACCCTCAGTGAAGGGCCTCTCTCCAGTCTATTCCAACGGTCCTGCTCCTCAGCTTTAGAACCGTGGGGATCTTCCTCTTATGTGCGCTACTTTCGACCATCTCTTTTATATCTTTGACCGAATCCATAGACAGTTGATTCTTCTCGGCCAGCTTCTCCAATGACTCCTGTCTCTCTATGCCTTTCAGGACCTTGTCTATCTCCTCGTACGTATGTCCCAGTTCGTCTTCGTCCGTCTGTCCTTCCCAGAGTCCGGCTCTAGGTACCTTATCCAGAAAACGTTCAGGAACGTCTATCCGTTTCGCCAGTCTTCTCACGTCCGTTTTATAAACGTCACCCATCGGTAGAAAGTCAGCGGCGCTGTCGCCGAACTTTGTAGTGTATCCCAACAGTAGTTCACTCTTGTTGCTCGTACCGATGACCAGTTTACTCTCGATGTTTGCAAAATAGTACTCGATACAGGCCCTCACTCTAGCTTTCAGGTTCGCATAGGCCAACCTCTCCTCTGGATCAACCGGAAACGACTCGAGGATAGGGTCTATATCTACTTCCTCCCAGCTGATATCCCACTCTTTAGCTATCCATCTCGCGTCCTCCATGTCGTCTGGAGGCGAGGCGGATTCCGGCATGACTATACCGTGTACGTTCTCGCTTCCCAGAGCGTCGATGGCGAGCTTGAGTGT
>CAYMXS010000127.1:0-1620 GCA_964394465.1 uncultured Thermoplasmata archaeon
GTTCTTCAACGGTGGGCAGTTTCGATAATCCACCGGGTATGAGTCTCTGTGGATGGGTCGTCCTTCCAGCGATGAGTTCCGACATGTGGTTAGCCAGTTTATGCAGTCTTATGACGGTCTTGACCTCTTCGGTATGGGAGGAAGCTAACGGAACCACGGAATCAGCGCCCATAAGGTCCGGAAGAGCCAGATAACCAACGTGAAGCACATGACTCTGCATGTTCTCTCCATGCAGTGCCAATTTCCTCAGCTTCTCGTCCTGCTCTGAGACCTCGATATCCATGGCATCTTCAGTTGCCTTCAAAGAGGTCAGAGTATGACCTATCGAACATATACCGCAGATACGCGAAGTGATGTGATGAAGTTCCTTCCAGTTCCTATCCACGACTAAAGATTCGAAGTATCTAGGTGCCTCTATGACCTGCCATTCACATTTCTCTATATTCCCGTCCTGGGCGTTGACCACTATATTGCCGTGGCCCTCTACCCTGGTAAGGTACTCGACGTCTATATCTATATCTTTACTCATCTTCTCGTGCCTCCTTCTGCCAGTTGAAATAAAGTTCAAACTTCTTGATCACTTCTTCAGCGGTCAATCCATACTCCTCGAGAACCTCTTCATGCGCGTTCTCGTTGGGGTTGTCTATCATACCTCTACAGCCCCAGCATATGGTACCTTCGTTGACACAGCAGGAATCGCAGCCGGCCCTCGTTACAGGACCAACACAGAACTCGTCCCTTTCGAACGCACAAACGTTCTCATTCATCTTACATTCGACGCAGACAGGATGATCCGGTATGTTAGGCTCTCTGCCTATCACTAGGGATTTTACGACGTGCAAGAACTCGTCCCTGTCTATGGGACAGCCGTGCACTTGATAGTCCACTGGTATAACGGCATCGATGGCCTTGGCCTTCTCCCAGGAATCGATCTTATCGGCGTCGTCTCCATAGACCCTGTCCTGAACCTTGCTGAAGTCCTGATTGTTCCTTATAGAGTTTATACCGCCTATGGTAGCGCAGGCCCCTATGGCCACGACGACATCTGCATTATCCCTTATCTCCTTCAGCCTCTCTTCAGCATGGTCAGTCGTAGCGGAACCTTCGATGAAAGCTATGTCGTAGTCGTCGCTGTGTTCCTTCATGACCTCCCTGAAGCTCACCACATCGACGATTTCTAGAAGGTCTAAAAGCTGCTCTTCCAGGTTCGCTACCTGTAGCTGATCACCTTCGCAGCCAGCGAAGTCGAAGAACGCTGCTTTAGGTTTCTCTTCTGGTTTCTTCATCATAACGCCTCCTGATAGCCTTTGACGACTTCATAATTGAACACTGGGCCGTCTTGACAAACATAGAACTCGCCTTCCGCACCGTTTATCTGGCAGTGTCCGCACTTGCCAACACCGCACTTCATCCTTCTTTCCAGCGAAAGGTAGATCCTTTCATCCGGGATGTTCTTGTCGTCCAGTTCCTGAAGCACGAACTTATACATTATCGGGGGTCCACAAACGACTGTATATGTATTGTCCAGATCGATATCTACACCTGGGATCAGAGTCGTTATGACTCCGACGTTGCCCTCCCAGCATACTTCGTCCGGACATCTGTCCACTGTCTCTCTAT
>CAYMXS010000128.1:0-1612 GCA_964394465.1 uncultured Thermoplasmata archaeon
GGAAGGCGGTAAAACCCAACGGTCAGATGGTCCACTGACCTCACTTTTTCTTTTTTTATCGCAGAAAAAGGTGAGAGTATGGATGGAAAAAGATGTTTTGAAGGCAAGTACAACAGCCTGTACGAGATGGGACAGTTGATCCGTGAACCCAATTTTCTCTATCGAGTGAAAGGACGGTCTGGAAAGTTCGGGACTTTCAACGCCCCTGGCAGGGACAAGCTGGAATACCTGATCTTCAGGGAATTTTCCCTGAGCTTCGGGGAGGTCAAGTCCTTCCTGGAGGAAGAAGAGCCCGAGGTAGAGATCTATTCGAAGGACGACGGAACGCTCTTCAGGCACATGTTCAGGTATTCGAAGGGAAGATGGAGAAAGCTGGGGAAGGAGGAGCTTGAAGGAGTGAGGATCGCGGATAATTAGGTTTTGGGCACCACAAACGAACGGGCCCACTCGTATTTCTTTCTGTGCGAAGAAATACGGTTTGATGCAGCGAACGTTCGTAACATCCGAAAACATTGACAATGTTTATAACCTTTATAAAAAACGTAACGTTTATAATACCCGAAATTAATGATAGTACACGAAAAAGGTGCATGGAAATGGAGTTCAACACGGACCCGTTCTACCTATACCCGATAGAAGAATCTCAGATAGACATGCTCTTCATCGACAGGGAGGAAGAATGTGATTCTATCCAGGCGATCTTGGAAACGGAGTTCAAGGAGATCTGCCCGATCATCGGAGGGATAGGGACCGGAAAAAGCAGTATGCTGAACTATGCCTACAGCAGCGCGAAGCGATTGGACAAAGAAGTGACCCACGTCGAGGGGTTGGATGAGTTCGAAAGATCCGTTGAAGGTGATCTGGAAAAGAAAGATGTGGTGATGATAGACGATATCGACAAGTTATCCGATGAGGAGGCCTCCAAGTTCTACAAAAAGCTCGAGACCATCATCAAAGAGAATGTTACCCTCTTCTACACCGATACCTACCAGAGGAAAAAGGAAACGGCGGATCTGAGGGAATTTACATCTTCCCAGTACATAACTTTGCCGCGGAGCCTTAACAAGGAGAGCCTGAATATGCTGCTGGAAGAACGGATGAAGAACTGCGTAAAAGACGGTGAATTCAGTTATCCTTTCGACGAAAAGGCGGTTGAGATGGCATCCATCCGCTCTCAGGGTAATATCAGGAGGTTTCTCACCTACGCCAAACACGCGTGGACCATATACCGGGGAAAGGAGAAAAGCTCTTTGGGTGAAGACGACATGACCCAGGGAGTGATAAACGTGGACCGTGCTCTACTTGGGAGACTGGACTTGACAGATCTGAAGATAATATGGAACAGCACCGCCGGCAGGCCGAACAAATCGCTGCTGGCCCATCAGACGGATATACATCCCAAAACGCTGGACAACCGCATAAAGGAGGACCTTTCAGGGTTGATCATGGAGGTGAGGGACGGTCAAGACGTCTTCGTCTCATCCATCTATAAAAAATTGCCCAACGGTAAAGAGATACTCCAGCAGATCTTGAAGGACCTGGAGCGTTACGATGAGGTACATTCTTAGAGACCGTAAGGTGATCGGCTAGAGAGACGGGATAGTTTCTTGGA
>CAYMXS010000129.1:0-1557 GCA_964394465.1 uncultured Thermoplasmata archaeon
CTCCTTCTTCTGATTCTGTTGTATCTTCCTCCACCTCTTGATCCTCTTCGACAGCGGTTCCGCAGAAAGAACAGTAAAATCCACCGCTTTCACTGCGTATCTTTTTGGCCATGAATGCAATAGGAAATATAATTTTATGTATAAACCTTTTCGGTGAATTTACAAGATGGCCCCCTTTAGGATATCTTCTGCATAAAACAGTGCTATCATGGTATGGGGATGTGATAATCTCTTATCTCTCAGCATCTCGTAGGCATCTTCAACTGGCATGAGGACTGTCTCCATGTTTTCGGCCTTGTCTCTATCGATCTCCCCCCCCTCTTCCGCTTCTCCAAAGAAAAGATATGCCTTCTGTGTATTGAGGCTGGCTATGGGATGATATTCGCACAGCTTTTCCACATCCTTCAGGACATAGCCGGTCTCCTCTTCAAGCTCCCTCTTCGCAGTCTCCAGTGGATCTTCGTCCTTATCTATGAGTCCCGCAGGAAGCTCCAGGACCATCTCGTCGATGGGATACCTGTAGTTCTTCACGAAGAGCAGTTCGTCATCCACCAGGGGGAGAACTCCGGCGAAGTCCGGTATCTCGAACAGGGTGTACGTCTTCTTTGAACCGTCTGGTAACAGAACATCGTCCTCCTTCAGCGTAAAAAAAGTCGACTCGGCTACGGTCCTGCTCTCCTCTTTCTCGCATCTGCTCATCTCTATCACGCGTGTGAAAAGAGAGTAGCCAGTTAAAACATAGGCGGACACATCAGGGTCTCGAGTTCTATCTTCTCCTTTTCGACGAAATCTGCTATCTTACTTCCCAGGAAAACTCCAAGGGCTATAACGACCCCGAGTCCGGTCAAGGCTCCGATCAGGACCGGCAGTGGCTGCTGGTACCTGGCCGTTAGGCCGATTACAACGAGCTGTGTTTTATCACCGAACTCTGCCAGGAGTGCCAATAAAAAAGACGTGTGGAATACTTTATCTCGGTCGACCTTTTCCTCATCCTCTGTCTCCTCGGAGTAAAGAGAATATGCGCCGAAGAGTATGAATATCGAGGCCGCTAGTATCCTCACGTAAAAGATCGGTATTAGGTTATATATCACCACCCCGACACCGACACCTATCAGGGTAACAAGCGCCATGCCAAGGAAGATACCCCAGAAGACCGGCCAGTAGTGGTATTTGGACGCCAACGATATCGTCATGAGCTGTGATTTATCCCCCAGCTCTGCACCGGCAACGATGGCGAAGGCTATACCTGCCAATATCAATAATTCCATCGGGAATCACTAGAAGATTCAACCTTAATACTTTTTGGAATGATATTTGATTCATCAGACGAGTTCCTGTTTTATCACACCAGTTTCAGCCCAACGTAGTAGAAGACGGCCAGAGTTATGACCCCCCTTATTGCACCCGCAACGACATTTATCACCACGAACCAGTTCCTGGCCATAGCTCTTGTACCGTCCTCTTTTGGGTTTAGTAAAGAGAAAAGGTAGAGTGAGACCGAATCTATCATCAGGGGCGTGCTTAAAACGACTAAAAGCCCATAATATCCGTATTTTT